>NZ_CP061474.1:2512000-3140000 GCF_014679505.1 Geobacillus sp. 46C-IIa | reverse complement strand
GATAAGCGCTGAAAGCATCTAAGCGTGAAGCCCCCCTCAAGATGAGATTTCCCATCGCGTCAAGCGAGTAAGATCCCTCGAAGATGACGAGGTCGATAGGTCCGAGGTGGAAGCGTGGCGACACGTGGAGCTGACGGATACTAATCGATCGAGGGCTTGACCTATGAGAGGCTTCTTCCCAAAGGTTATCTAGTTTTGAAGGAATGAACTTCCTTCTTGACATTATTTATTTTTGGAGTATAATAAATAATGTCAAAACAAAATCGCTTGCCTAGTGGTGATAGCGGAGAGGAAACACCCGTTCCCATCCCGAACACGGAAGTTAAGCTCTCCAGCGCCGATGGTAGTTGGGGCCAGCGCCCCTGCAAGAGTAGGTCGCTGCTAGGCAGGCAAAAATGAGGGAGCTATACAGTTCTCTCATTTTTTTGCCTATTTCTTAATGAGTCATTTCTAATGACGCCATTTTAAATCCTCTCCCCCAAAATGTAAAGCGTGATCATCGTTTCCTAGACCCCCTTTTTCATAAAGCGATAGGAAACGGAAACTCGCGAAAGGGTGTCCTGCACGGTATGGGACACCCTCTTTTTTTGTTTCATCTTATAATAATAGTCGTTACTCTCCTTTTTGGATGACAATTTTCTTTTTCCGCTCCTCTGGGATAAGCCGGTGCAGGTGGATGAACAATAAGCCGTTATGGTATGTTGCCTCGATGCGATCGTCCTTGACGGGGAACGGCAAAGGGACCGTTTTTTCGAATCGGCCTTGGAAAATGCCTTCTTCCACTAAATCAAATCCTTTAAAGTTCAAGTTGATTGCCGCTTTGATTTCCAGCGTTTTGTACGATACATACACTTCCGCATCTTCGATTTTCTCCAGCCCTGGGAGGCTGATGACAACGAGCAGTTCGTTGTCTTTTTTGTAGATATTCATTCCTGAAGGTGATTTATTGGATGATGGCAACAGCGGTTGGATGCTTCCCCAAAAATCGTTTTGGAAAAATTGTTGCCAGTGCTTTGTCCAATCGGAAAACGGTGTGAATGGGTTTTCATTGGCCATGGCGTCTCCCTCCTCCGCACATTCATCATATGCCTTCTTGTTCGTTTGGTGATTTTAAAAAAACCGAACATTTGTCTTTTTATAATAGTGAATGTTCGATTTTACCTTGACATTTTGTCAAAAACCTTGCTAATATAAAAGTAGCTTCATAATGCATAAAAGTATCCCTCATATAATTTTGGGAATATGGCCCAAAAGTCTCTACCCAATAACCGTAAATTATTGGACTATGAGGGGAAGGATCGGTTTTGGCTTTTTTTCTTATCGACAAATGCGAAAGCCCAGAACGATGCTTTCCCTCGCCTAAAAGAGGGAATGTATGTTCTGGGTTTTGTTTATTAAGGGTAAGGAGTGGAACGTATGAGCCCGCTAGTTGGGGTGATCATGGGAAGCCGTTCAGATTGGGAAACGATGAAGCACGCCTGTGCGATTCTTGAAGAACTGGGCGTCCCGTTTGAGAAAAAAGTCGTGTCGGCGCACCGGACGCCGGATGAGATGTTCCGGTATGCGGAAACGGCGGAGGAGCGGGGCATTAAGGTGATTATCGCCGGGGCTGGTGGAGCGGCTCATTTGCCGGGGATGGTCGCGGCGAAGACGACGTTGCCGGTCATCGGCGTGCCGGTGCAGTCAAAGGCATTGAACGGGCTCGATTCGTTATTGTCGATCGTGCAAATGCCAGGCGGCGTGCCGGTGGCGACAGTGGCGATCGGCAAAGCAGGGGCGATGAATGCGGGGCTGCTCGCCGTGTCGATCGTTGGGCTGTTTGAGCCGCGCTATATGGAGGCGCTCAAAGCAAGGAGAGAATCGATTCGAAAACAAGTCGTGGAAAGCAGTGATCAACTTGACTAAGCGGCGGATTGTTCCAGGACAGACGATCGGTATTATCGGCGGAGGGCAACTTGGCCGGATGATGGCCATCGCGGCGCGTGAGATGGGGTTTCGCATTGCGGTTCTTGATCCAACGCCCGACTCTCCGTGCGGGCAAGTGGCTGATGTGGAAATCACCGCGCCGTACCATGATTTGGATGCGATAGCTGAACTGGCGCGCGTCAGTGATGTCATCACGTACGAGTTTGAAAACATCGATGCGCGGGCGCTTGAGTGGCTGGTGGAAAACGCCTATGCCCCACAAGGAAGCCGGTTGCTTGCGGTGACGCAAGATCGGGCGCTTGAGAAAGCGGCGATTGTGGAGGCCGGCTTGCCGGTGGCGCCGTATGCGGAAGTGAATGAACGGGATGAGTTGGAAGAGGCCGTTCGGGGGATCGGGTTTCCGTGTGTCTTAAAAACACGGCGCGGCGGTTATGACGGAAAAGGGCAATATGTGCTCCGGGGAGAAGGGGATGTCGCCAAAGCGGCAGAGCTGCTTCACCTTGGTCCGTGTATTTTGGAAGGCTGGGTGCCGTTTGTGAAGGAGATATCGGTCATTGTCACCCGCAATGGCGATGGCGAGACGGCTGTTTTTCCGGTGGCGGAAAACATTCATGTCGAGAACATTTTGCATCAAACGATCGCTCCAGCACGGATCCCGCAACACATCGAGCAGCGGGCCGTCCGCTACGCAAAGACGCTGGCGGCATCGTTTTCGCTCGTCGGGACGTTGGCGGTGGAAATGTTTTTGACAGGAGACGGGGATATTTATATTAATGAGTTGGCCCCTAGACCGCACAACTCGGGTCATTATACAATCAATGCATGTGCCACGTCCCAATTCGCTCAGCACATCCGCGCCGTCTGCAACTGGCCGCTCGGGTCGACGGAATTGTTAAAACCGGCCGTGATGGTCAATATTTTAGGCGAGCACGTGGAGCCAGTCGTTCGGCAAATTGATGCGTTTGCCGGTGCGGTGTATGTCCATCTGTACGGCAAGCATGAAGCGAAGCCGAAGCGGAAAATAGGTCATGTGACCGTACTGGCGGATGATGTGGACGAGGCGCTGGCGCGAGTGGAGTCGTGGCAAATTTGGCAAGATCGGAGGCTGGAACGAGTATGATTGAACGCTACACAAGACCGGAAATGGGAGCCATTTGGACCGAGGAAAACCGCTTTCAGGCATGGCTTGAGGTGGAATTGCTTGCGTGCGAGGCGTGGGCCGAGCTTGGCGTCATCCCGAAAGAAGATGTCCGCCGCCTGCGGGAACACGCGTCATTTGACATCCACCGCATTAAAGAAATCGAGGAAGAAACGCGTCATGATGTCGTCGCGTTCACCCGCGCCGTTTCCGAGACGCTTGGCGAGGAGCGGAAATGGGTGCACTACGGGCTGACATCGACGGACGTCGTCGATACGGCGCTCGGCTATTTGTTAAAGCAGGCGAACGCCATTTTGCGGCGCGATTTGGAAACTTTTATTCAAGTGCTGAAAGAAAAAGCGCGCGAACATAAATATACGGTCATGATGGGGCGCACGCACGGCGTTCACGCGGAACCGACGACGTTCGGGCTGAAACTGGCGCTTTGGTATGCGGAAATGGAGCGGAATTTAGAGCGGTTTGAGCAGGCGGCGAAGATGGTCGAGGTCGGGAAAATTTCTGGCGCGGTCGGGACGTATGCCAACATCGACCCATTTGTCGAGCAATATGTGTGCGAGAAGCTCGGGTTAACGCCGGCGCCGATTTCGACACAAACGCTTCAGCGCGACCGCCACGCTTACTACATGGCGACGCTCGCGCTCATCGCGACATCGATTGAAAAATTTGCCGTCGAGATTCGCGGCTTGCAAAAAAGCGAAGTGCGCGAAGTCGAGGAATTTTTCTCCAAAGGGCAAAAAGGTTCATCAGCGATGCCGCATAAGCGCAATCCGATCGGTTCGGAAAATATGACCGGCATGGCGCGCGTCATTCGCGGGTATATGGTGACGGCGTATGAAAATGTGCCGCTTTGGCATGAGCGCGACATTTCCCATTCGTCGGCCGAGCGCATCATTTTGCCGGATGCGACGATCGCGTTGAACTATATGTTGAACCGGTTCGCTAACATTGTGAAAAACCTGCTTGTGTATCCGGAAAATATGAAGAAAAATATGGAGCGCACGTTCGGGCTCATTTACTCGCAGCGCGTCTTGCTCGCCTTGATTGACAAAGGGATGACGCGCGAGGAAGCGTACGATTTAGTGCAGCCGAAAGCGATGGAAGCGTGGGAGAGACAAGTGCCGTTCCGCTCGCTTCTCGAAGCGGATGAGCGGATTACGAACCGGTTGACGAAGGAAGAGCTCGACGATTGCTTTGATTACCGCCACCATTTGAAACACGTCGATACGATTTTTGCCCGCTTAGGATTAGAGTAAGTGGAAGCCGGCTGGCTCTCATGCCGGCCGGTTACACGGAAAATTTTCAATCTTCTGTATAATGGAGGCTTTCATGATGCCGACAAAACAGCAGTTGTTGTATGAAGGGAAAGCGAAAAAAATTTATGCGACGGATGAAACGGATGTCCTTTGGGTGGAGTACAAAGACAGCGCCACGGCGTTTAACGGCGAGAAAAAGGCGACGATCGCCGGCAAAGGGCGGCTCAATAACGAGATTTCCAGTTTATTGTTTGCGAAATTGCAAGAAGCAGGCGTTGCCAATCATTTTATTGAAAAGCTGTCGCCAACGGAACAATTGGTCCGACGGGTGACCATCATCCCGCTTGAAGTCGTCGTCCGCAACGTCGTAGCCGGGAGTTTGGCGAAGCGTCTCGGCTTGGCGGAAGGGACACCGCTTGAAGCCCCACTTGTCGAGTTTTACTACAAAAACGATGACCTTGGCGATCCGCTGCTCGTCGAAGATCACATTGCGATTTTGAAGCTCGCCAGCCGTGAGGAGGTCGCCTGGCTGAAAAGCGAAGCGCTGAAAGTGAACGACGTGTTGCGCGCCCATTTTGCCGAGCGAAAAGTGAGATTAATTGATTTTAAGCTTGAGTTTGGCCGCACGGCGGACGGCGCTATCCTCTTAGCGGATGAGGTGTCACCGGATACGTGCCGGCTTTGGGACGCCGAGACGAATGAGAAATTGGATAAGGACGTATTTCGCCGTGATCTTGGCAGTTTAACAGAGGCGTATGAGGTCATTTTACATCGGTTAGGGGGAGAATCGGCATGTATAAAGTAAAAGTGTATGTCACGTTGCGTGAGAGTGTGTTGGATCCACAAGGGACAGCGGTGAAGGGGGCGCTGCACAGCTTATCGTATACGGAAGTGAAAGACGTCAGAATCGGCAAGTTTATGGAGCTTGTCATTGACGATAGCGATCGCGATATCGATGAACTCGTTCGCGAGATGTGTGAAAAATTGCTGTCTAATCCAGTCATTGAAGACTATCGCTATGAAATCGAGGAGGCCGTCGCCCGATGAAGTTTGCCGTCATTGTCTTTCCGGGATCGAACTGTGATGTCGATATGTATCATGCGATCGCCGATGAACTTGGCGAAGAGGTCGAATACGTTTGGCATGACGAGGACAATCTCGACCATTTTGACGCCATTTTGCTTCCGGGCGGCTTTTCGTACGGTGATTACTTGCGTTCCGGAGCGATCGCCCGTTTCTCCAAGGTGATGGCTGCCGTGAAACAAGCCGCCGAAGCGGGAAAACCGGTGCTTGGGGTGTGCAACGGGTTTCAAATTTTGCTCGAAGCCGGCTTGCTTCCTGGGGCGATGCGCCGCAATCAAGGGTTAAAATTCATTTGCCGACCGGTGCAGCTTGTCGTGGAAAACAATGAAACGATGTTTACCTCTGCCTATAACAAGGGCGAAGTGATCACCATTCCGATCGCCCATGGTGAAGGAAACTATTATTGCGACGAACAAACGCTCCAGCGCCTTGTCGAAAACCGGCAAATCGTCTTCCGCTACCATGGGGAAAACCCGAACGGGAGCTTGGCGGATATCGCCGGCATTGTCAACGAGCGCGGCAATGTGCTCGGCATGATGCCGCATCCGGAGCGGGCGGTCGACGCTTTGCTCGGCAGCGCGGACGGACTGAAACTATTCCGATCGATCGTCAATTATTGGAGGGAGACGCATGTCGTTACTGCTTGAGCCGAGCGCGGCGATGATTAAAGAACAAAAATTGTATCGTGAAATGGGATTGACGGACGAGGAGTTTGCCCGCATTGAAGCGATTTTGGGCCGACTGCCGAACTACACGGAAACGGGCATTTTTTCCGTTATGTGGTCAGAGCATTGCAGCTACAAAAATTCCAAACCTGTGCTGAAAAAATTCCCGACCGATGGCCCGCACGTGCTGCAAGGGCCGGGCGAAGGCGCGGGAATTGTCGATATCGGCGACGGGCTGGCGGTGGCGTTTAAAATCGAAAGCCATAACCATCCGTCAGCGATCGAGCCATATCAAGGGGCGGCGACCGGGGTCGGCGGCATTATCCGTGACGTCTTTTCGATGGGAGCGCGGCCGATTGCGCTGCTTAACTCGCTTCGATTTGGCGAATTGACGTCACCGCGCGTCAAATATTTATTTGAACACGTCGTCGCCGGCATCGCCGGGTACGGCAACTGCATCGGCATTCCGACCGTCGGCGGTGAAGTGCAGTTTGACCCGGCGTATGAAGGCAATCCGTTAGTTAATGCCATGTGCGTCGGCATCATCCGCCATGAAGATATTCAACGCGGTGTGGCGACTGGGGTCGGCAATACGGTCATGTATGTCGGGGCGAAAACGGGACGCGACGGCATCCACGGGGCGACGTTTGCCTCTGAGGAATTAAGCGAGCAATCGGAAGCGAAGCGTCCGGCCGTGCAAGTCGGCGACCCGTTTATGGAAAAACTGTTGCTGGAAGCGTGTCTAGAAGCAGTCAAGTCCGATGCATTAGTCGGCATTCAAGATATGGGCGCCGCTGGGCTTACGAGTTCCTCGGCTGAGATGGCGAGCAAAGGCGGCTTCGGGATCGAAATGAATTTAGATCTTGTTCCGCAGCGCGAGGCGGGTATGACGCCATACGAAATGATGTTGTCTGAATCACAGGAGCGGATGTTGCTTGTTGTTGAGCAAGGGCGGGAAGAGGAAATCGCTGCGATTTTTGCGAAATACGGTTTGGAGGCAAAAGCGATCGGGAAAGTGACCGACGATAAAATGCTCCGCCTGTTTTTCCAGGGCGAAGTGGCGGCAGAAATTCCGGTTGATGCGTTGGCGAAAGACGCACCGGTATATCATAAACCATCGGCAGAGCCGGATTATTACCGCGAATTTCAAGCGATGCCGCCGTATATTCCGCAAATTGATGATTACGGCCGGACACTGCTTGGGCTGTTGGCGCAGCCGACGATCGCCAGCAAGGAATGGGTGTATGACCAGTACGACTACATGGTGCGGACGAACACGGTCGTCGCCCCGGGATCGGACGCGGCCGTCGTGCGCATTCGTGGCACGAATAAGGCGCTCGCGCTCACAACAGACTGCAACTCGCGCTATTTGTACCTAGATCCCGAAATGGGCGGAAAAATTGCCGTTGCCGAGGCGGCGCGCAACGTCGTTTGCTCTGGGGCGAAACCGCTCGCCATTACCGACTGCCTCAACTTCGGCAGCCCGGAAAAGCCGGACATTTTTTGGCAGCTTGAAAAAGCGGTTGACGGGATGAGTGAAGCGTGCCGAGCGCTCGGAACGCCGGTCGTGAGCGGCAACGTCTCGCTTTATAATGAAACGAATGGTGAAGCGGTCTATCCGACGCCGGTCGTCGGGATGGTCGGGCTCATTGACGATCTTTCCCATGTGACGACCCAGCCGTTTAAGCAAGCAGGCGACTTGATTTATGTGATCGGCGAGGCGAAACCGGAGTTTGGCGGCAGCGAGTTGCAAAAATGGTTAGAGGGCCGCATTTTTGGAAAAGCGCCGGCACTCGATTTGACGGTCGAAGCAAGCCGCCAGCATCAGCTGTTGACCGCGATTCGCGCCGGGGTCGTGGCGTCAGCGCATGACATCGCTGAAGGTGGATTGGCGGTTGCGCTTGCCGAGTGTGTCATCGGCGCTTCCGGGCTTGGTGCAAATGTGACGATCAATGGCGATCTAGTGAGCGAGCTGTTCAGCGAAACGCAGTCGCGCTTTGTTGTCTCGGTGAAAAAAGAACATCAAGAAGCATTTGAGCAGCTCGTAGAAGCGAAACAGATCGGTGAAGTGACGAACGACGGCATACTGACAGTGAACGGGGAACATGGGGAAACGGTCATTCGCCTTTCGGTCGACGACATGCGAAACGTCTGGAAAGGGGCTATTCCATGCTTGCTGAAATCAAAGGATTGAACGAGGAGTGCGGCATTTTCGGCATTTGGGGGCACGAGGACGCCGCCAGGCTCACGTATTATGGGCTCCACAGCCTGCAGCACCGCGGCCAAGAAGGAGCCGGCATCGTGGTGGCGGGCGGCGGAAACTTGTCCGGCCATAAAGGACTTGGCTTGGTGACGGAAGTGTTTCAAAGCGGCACGCTCGATGCGCTTTGCGGATCGGCGGCGATCGGCCATGTCCGCTATTCGACGGCGGGCGGGGGCGGCTATGAGAATGTCCAGCCGCTGTTGTTCCGCTCGCAGACCGGCGCGATGGCGCTCGCCCATAACGGCAACTTGACGAACGCCATCGAGCTGAAGCTTGTGCTCGAAGCACAAGGGAGCATTTTTCAGACAACATCGGATACGGAAGTGCTCGCCCACCTCATCCGCCGCAGTCAAGCGCCGACGTTTGTCGGACAAATGAAAGAAGCGCTCAGCCAGATTGAAGGAGCGTTTGCGTTTTTGCTGCTGACGGAAACGGCGCTGTATGCGGCGCTCGACCCGCACGGGTTTCGGCCGCTGTCGCTCGGCCGGCTCGGCTCGGCATATGTTGTCGCCTCGGAAACGTGCGCGTTTGATGTCATCGGGGCGACGTACGAGCGGGAAGTGGCGCCTGGGGAACTGCTCATTATCAGCGGCGAAGGGGTGCGTTCGGAACGGTTCGCTCCGGAGCAGCCGCGATCCATTTGCAGCATGGAATACATTTATTTTGCCCGCCCGGACAGCCATGTCGATGGCATCAACATTCACACGGCGCGGAAAAATTTAGGGAAGCGGTTGGCGCTCGAGGCGCCGGCCGAAGCCGATATTGTCACCGGTGTGCCGGACTCAAGCATTTCGGTTGCCATCGGCTATGCTGAAGCGACCGGCATTCCGTACGAATTAGGGCTTATTAAAAACCGATATGTCGGGCGGACGTTTATTCAGCCGTCACAAGCGTTGCGTGAACAAGGGGTCAAAATGAAGCTGTCGCCGGTGCGCGGCGTGGTTGCCGGCAAACGGGTCGTGATGGTTGACGATTCGATCGTGCGCGGGACGACGAGCCGCCGCATTGTCGCGATGCTCCGTGAAGCCGGGGCGGTTGAAGTGCATGTGCGCATCAGTGCGCCGCCGATCACCCACCCTTGCTTTTACGGCATTGATACGTCGTCAAAGGAAGAACTGATTGCAGCGAAACATACGGTCGAAGACATCCGCCGCTTAATCGGCGCCGATTCGTTGGCGTTTCTTAGCCAAGAAGGGCTGCTGGCGGCGATCGGACGCCCGGAAGGTGTGCCGCAGCGCGGACAATGTTTGGCCTGTTTTACCGGCCAATACCCAACCCGGGTCAGCCAAATCGCCCGGCCGTGCATGACAGTCAAATGACGAGTGCGCTTCAACCCGGAATCGGATAACGAGGATCGGTGGGCGCGCCTCCATTGGGACGGAGCCAATGGTCGGCAAGATGCTTGTCGCACGTTCGGATGCAGCGGGCGAAGAAAAGGGGGATTTAGCGTGGCAAAAGCATACAAACAAGCAGGGGTTGACATTGAGGCCGGTTATCAGGCGGTCGCCCTGATGAAACAGCACGTGCAAAAAACGATGCGTCCGGAAGTGTTGGGCGGAATTGGCGGGTTTGGCGGCTTGTTTGATTTATCGGCGCTTGGCTACCGCCAGCCGGTGCTCATCTCCGGCACGGATGGCGTCGGGACAAAGCTGAAATTGGCGTTTTTGCTTGACCGGCACGATACGATCGGCATCGACTGTGTGGCGATGTGTGTCAATGACATCGTTGTCCAGGGGGCGGAACCGCTCTTTTTCCTTGACTATATCGCCTGCGGCAAAGCGGTGCCGGAAAAAATCGCCGCCATCGTCAAGGGGGTGGCTGACGGCTGCGTCGAAGCTGGCTGCGCCTTGATCGGCGGGGAAACGGCGGAAATGCCGGGAATGTACGCGGAAGACGAGTACGATTTGGCTGGGTTTGCCGTCGGCATTGCCGAAAAAGAGCGATTGGTGACGGGGCAAACGATCCAGGCAGGCGATGTGTTGATTGGCCTTCCGTCAAGCGGCCTGCATAGCAACGGCTACTCGCTCGTGCGCCGCATCGTGTTTGAACAAGCGAAGCTGTCGCTTGATAAAATTTACGAGCCGCTTGATGTTCCGCTCGGTGAGGAGCTGCTGAAGCCGACACGCATTTATGCGAAACTGTTGCGTTCGGCGCTTGAACGGTTTACGATCAAAGGGATGGCGCATATTACTGGCGGCGGGTTGATCGAAAATGTTCCGCGCATGCTGCCGGAAGGGCTTGAAGCCCGCATTCAACGCGGTTCGTGGCCGGTGCTGCCGATTTTTGACTTCTTGCGCGCCAACGGCAACCTTGAAGAAGAAGAGATGGTTTCCGTGTTTAATATGGGCATTGGCCTTGTGCTCGCCGTCAGCCCGGAAACGGCAGCGCCGCTTGTGAAATGGTTGGACGAACAAGGAGAGCCAGCCTACATCATTGGCGAAGTGGCAAAAGGAGCGGGCGTGTCGTTTACCGGAGGGGGCAAAGCATGAAGCGGTTGGCCGTGTTTGCTTCCGGAAGCGGAACGAATTTTCAGGCGCTCGTCGATGCGGCGAAGCGCGGCGAGCTGCCGGCTGACATCGCCCTCCTTGTCTGCGATCGGCCGGGCGCCAAGGTCATCGAACGAGCGGGGCGCGAAAACGTGCCGGCGTTCGTGTTTTCCCCGCAAGACTACCCGTCGAAAGCGGCGTTTGAGAGCGAGATTTTGCGTAAGTTAAAGGAACGGCAAGTTGAATGGATCGCGTTAGCTGGCTATATGCGCTTGATCGGGCCAACCTTGCTTTCCGCCTACGAAGGGAAAATCGTCAACATCCATCCGTCGCTGTTGCCGGCGTTTCCAGGCAAAGACGCCATCGGCCAGGCGTACCGGGCGGGCGTGTCGGAAACAGGTGTCACCGTACATTATGTTGATGAGGGGATGGATACCGGGCCGGTCATCGCTCAGCGCGCTGTTTCGATCGTGCCCGGAGAGCCGATCGAAGCGCTTGAGGCGCGCATTCATGCGGTCGAACATGAGTTATATCCGGCGGTATTGCGCATGCTGCTAGGGGAAGCGGAACAACAAGAAGAAAGGATCGAGAACGATGGCAGTCAAACGAGCATTAATCAGCGTGTCTAATAAAGAGGGGATCATTCCGTTTGCCAAACAGCTCGCCGAACTCGGCGTCGAAATCATTTCGACAGGCGGGACGAAACGGGCGCTTGAGGAGGCTGGTGTCCCGGTCATCTCGATTTCCGATGTCACCGGGTTTCCGGAAATTTTAGACGGGCGCGTCAAAACGCTGCACCCGGCCATTCACGGCGGCATTTTGGCGGTGCGCGGCGATGAGCGCCATCAGGCGGCGCTAGCGGAGCATGGCATCCGTCCGATCGATTTGGTCGTCGTCAACTTGTACCCGTTCCAGCAGACGATCGCGAAACCGGACGTGATGCTGGCGGAGGCGATTGAAAATATCGATATCGGCGGTCCGACGATGGTGCGCGCGGCAGCGAAAAACTATGCCGATGTCGCCATCGTCGTCGATCCAGCCGATTACCGAGCGGTGATCGAGGAGCTGAAAACAAACGGATCGATTCAAGTGGAAACGCGGCAAAAATTGGCGGCGAAAGCATTCCGTCACACGGCGGCGTATGATGCGATGATCGCCGAGTATTTGACGAACCTTACCGGGGAGGAGTACCCGGAATCGCTCACCGTCACCTATACGAAAAAACAATCGTTGCGCTATGGCGAAAATCCGCATCAATCAGCGGCGTTTTACGCCAAACCGCTCGGTGCGGCTTTCTCGATTGCGCAAGCGAAACAGCTGCACGGAAAAGGACTATCGTATAACAACATTAACGATGCCAATGCGGCCATCCACCTTATCCGCGAGTTTCAGGAGCCGGCCGTGGCGGCGATCAAACATATGAACCCATGCGGCGTCGGTGTCGGCGCGACGCTTCTTGAGGCGTTTATGAAAGCGTACGAGGCTGACCCGGTGTCCATTTTTGGCGGCATTATCGCGGTGAATCGGGAAGTGGACAAAGAAACGGCAGAGCGGATGCATGATATCTTTTTGGAAATCGTCATCGCTCCGTCGTTTAGCGACGAGGCGCTCGCCATTTTAACGCAAAAGAAAAATATCCGTCTGTTGACGCTTGACTTCGCGGCGGCAGACGTCAAGGAAAAAACGCTCGTTTCGGTCAGTGGCGGCTTGCTCGTCCAAGATGCTGATACGTATACGCTTGAGGACGCCGAATGGAACGTCGTCACGAAGCGCGAGCCGACCGAAGAAGAGCGCGAACAGCTTCGTTTTGCATGGAACGTTGTGAAGCATGTCAAATCAAACGCCATTGTGCTCGCGAAAAACGGCATGACCGTTGGCGTTGGCGCTGGGCAAATGAACCGCGTCGGCGCAGCAAAAATTGCGATTGAACAAGCAGGAGAGCAGGCGGCAGGCGCGGTGCTTGCATCCGACGCCTTTTTCCCGATGGACGACACCGTTGAAGCGGCGGCAAAAGCCGGCATTACGGCCATCATCCAGCCGGGCGGCTCGATTCGTGACGCCGATTCGATCCGCAAAGCGGATGAGTACGGCATTGCCATGGTGTTTACCGGCGTGCGCCATTTCAAACATTAAACGGCGGCAAAAAGGGAGGAAAAATGATGAACATTCTCGTAGTCGGGCGCGGCGGACGCGAGCATGCCATCGCTTGGAAGGCGGCGCAAAGCCCGCTTGTTGGCCGGCTGTATGTTGCGCCGGGCAATCCGGGCATCGGGGAAGTAGCCGAGCTCGTCGACATTGATGAACTCGATCTTGACGCGCTTGTTCAGTTTGCGAAACAAAATAGCATTGATTTGACGATTGTCGGGCCGGAAGCGCCGCTGGCCGCCGGCATTGCCGACCGCTTTATGGCGGAAGGGCTGCGCATTTTCGGCCCGAGTCAAGCGGCGGCGCTCATTGAAGGAAGCAAAGCGTTCGCGAAAGAGCTCATGAAAACATACGGCATCCCGACGGCGGAACATGCGACTTTTTCCTCATATGAACAAGCCAAAGCGTATATTGAGGAAAAAGGAGCGCCGATCGTCATTAAAGCGGACGGGTTGGCGGCCGGAAAAGGCGTCACCGTCGCCCAAACAGTGGAAGAAGCGCTGGCCGCAGCGAAGGCCGCGCTTGTCGACGGACAATTCGGCGCAGCCGGCAGCCAAGTCGTGGTCGAAGAGTATTTGGAAGGCGAAGAATTTTCGTTTATGGCGTTCGTGAACGGCGAGAAGGTATATCCTCTTGCCATCGCCCAAGACCATAAACGGGCGTATGACGGGGACGAAGGGCCGAACACCGGCGGGATGGGAGCGTATTCGCCAGTGCCGCAAATATCCGCCGATACAGTCCAAATCGCCTTGGAGACGATTTTGCGTCCGACCGCCAAAGCGTTAGTGGCCGAAGGCCGGCCGTTTACCGGCGTCTTGTATGTCGGGTTGATTGCCACACCGGCTGGGCCGAAAGTGATCGAATTTAACGCCCGGTTCGGCGATCCAGAGGCGCAAGTCGTGCTGCCGCGCTTAAAAACCGATTTGCTTGAAGCGATCTTGGCGGTAATGGAAGGAAAAGAACTGGAGCTCGAGTGGACGGACGAAGCGGTGCTTGGCGTCGTGCTGGCGGCGAAAGGTTATCCGGGCGCTTACGAACGCGGGGCGGCCATCGGTGGACTCGAGCGGCTTGCTCCGGATGCATTGTTGTTCCATGCCGGCACGAAGCGGGAAGACGGAACGCTCTATACAAACGGCGGCCGCGTCCTGCTGCTGGCGGCCAAGGGGGCGACGCTCGCTGAGGCGAAGGAAAAAGCATACGAGCAATTGGCGGCAATTGACTGCGACGGCCTGTTTTATCGCCGCGACATCGGCCGGCGCGCTATCGAACGCGCCTCCGCCGCAAATACACATACGACAGGGCGATAATGCCGCCGATCAACGCCGCCAACACAAACGACATATCGGTCATATATTCAAGCAACATCCTTATTCACCCCTTTGTATCGAAGGTGTCCCGAACGCGGGACACCTTTTCTTGCGTGAAACGAAGCGACTTATAGCCGTACGGGAACATAACGGATCATCCCAGCGTTGTTTCAAAGATGTTTCCTGCTTCCCGACAGGTGCGGAAGCGGTTTATGCTTATGTCGGATTGACAACGGCTTCCTTTTGTTCATCAAGCAGCCGTTCGCGCTGCATATTGTCAAATAGGGCCGTCACCGGACAAAAACGGGTAATCCCTTCGCCAACTTTCATGGCTCCAAGCAGGACGGCAAACAAATATGACGTGCACCACGGCCGCCGGGCGAACCGGGCTGTCGCCCATGCGATGACGGTTAAGCCGAATGTGATGCGGATCAGTGCGTTGACAATGCCGATATTCGCCATTGGCGTGTCCCTCCTTATATTTTTATTGTGAAAATCGCTTTCGTGCGTTAAAATGATTATATGGAACGATTAGGAAACAAGGGACGGGGTGTCAATGGGCGAACAACGCTACCGATGGAAAAGCAGTGAATTGCGCGAACAGGCAGCGGTGATTGATGGCAAACAATCGCCGACAAAAGTATTAACGAACGCAACGTATTTGCATTCCTATTTCCGCGAATGGGTGAAAGGGAATATATGGATACATGGCGACCGTGTTGTGTACGCCGGAGAGCGGCTTCCTGACCGCGTCGATGAGTCATGTGAAATTGTCGACTGCCGCGGGTATGTGCTCGTCCCCGGCTATATTGAGCCGCATGTTCATCCATTTCAATTATATAATCCCCATTCCTTTGCCCGTTATGCGGCAACGTGCGGGACGACGACGCTGGTCAATGATAACTTATTTTTCCTTTTGCAAGCTGGCGATGAAGAGGCGTTTTTATTTTTGCAAGAAATGAATGCGCTTCCAACTTCGATGTATTGGTGGTGCCGCTTTGACGGGCAAACGGAGCTAGAGCGCGAAGATGAGCAGCTGTCAAACGCTCGGATCAAACGGTGGCTGGATCAAGAAACGGTTCTTCAGGGCGGTGAGCTGACATCGTGGCCTAGGCTCGTCAGCGGTGATGACATCGTTCTTTACTGGATGCAAGAGGCGAAACGGCGGCGCCGTAAAATCGAGGGGCACTTTCCGGGAGCGTCGGAGAAAACGCTGGTGAAAATGGCGCTTTTTGGCGTAGACGGAGACCATGAAGCGATGACGGGAAAAGAAGTGCGCCTGCGCCTTTGGCACGGCTATACGGTCACGCTCCGCCATTCGTCAATCCGCCCGGATTTGCCGGTGCTGCTTGAGGAAATGAAAGCGCTTGGCATCCGGTATTATGACAAATGCTTATTGACGACCGATGGTTCGCCGCCCGCCTTTTATGAAGATGGAGTCATAGATCAGCTGCTCCGCATCGCCATTGAGCATGGCGTGCCGGTGATTGATGCGTATGCCATGGCGACGATCAACGCCGCCCGCCATTACGGCATTGAACATCTTCACGGCAGCATCGCTACCGGCCGGATTGCGCATATCAACTTCTTGCGCTCGGCCCATGACCCGACGCCAGTGCAGGTGCTTGCCAAAGGCGAATGGGTGAAGCGGGAAGGGGAGCCGTCAGGTGCATGGCCAGCACCGAAATGGGAACAGTTTGGCATTCGGCCGCTTTCATTGTCATGGGAGTTGGAATGGGATGATTTGCAGTTTTCGATGCCGATGGGGCTGCGCATGGAAAATGCGGTCATTTTAAAGCCGTACTCCGTGTCCAGTGATACATCGCGCGATCGGTTAGGCCACGACCATGACGAATGCTTTTTAGTGTTGCTTGACCGAAACGGCCGCTGGCGCGTCAATACGATGCTGAAAGGATTTTCATCGGCGCTCGGCGGGTTAGCGAGCTCATATTCGAACACCGGCGACTTCCTTTTGATCGGCAAACATAAGGAAGATATGATGCTTGCGTTTCGGCGGATGAAGGACATCGGCGGCGGCATCGTGCTCGTTGAGGACGGAACCATTTTATTTGAGCTTCCGCTCCCGCTTGGCGGCATGACGTCCACCTTGGACATGGAACCATTGATGAACGAGGAAAAGACATTCGTCCGTCTTTTGCGGGAACGTGGATATCATTTTGAGGATCCGGTGTACTCGCTGCTCTTTTTACAGTCAACTCATTTGCCATACGTGCGCATTACCCAGCGCGGCATTTATGATGTGATGCACAAAACGGTACTCTTTCCTTCGATAATGCGGTAAAATAAAAAAGAAAAAGGTTGTGTGTCCATTGAAACGCTGGCTGTTTGCCATCAGTTGCGCGGTGCTGTTACTAGGCGGCTGCACCACCGAAAGCGGGCCAAAACGAGCTGAGCCGGCCAAGCCCAATCCGGTGCATGAGCAGCCGGCCGAGTCACCGGGAGAGGAGAAACAAACGTTTCCGCTGACCGGATTGCCGGCAGAGGGGGACGTTCATCAACGGGTCGTCGGCGTCATGATCAACAATCATCCGAAGGCGCGTCCGCAGTCGGGCCTCCGCCAGGCGGACATCGTGTATGAGGTGCTCGCCGAGGGAGACATCACCCGCTTTTTAGCGCTGTATCAAAGCGAGCTGCCCGAGCGGGTTGGACCGGTGCGCAGCGCGCGCGACTACTATATTGACTTGAGCGACGGCTACCATGCGATTTACGTTTGCCACGGCTGGAGCCCGGAGGCAAGAGAGCGGCTTGAGCGGGGCGGGACTGACTATTTGAATGGATTGTTCTATGACGGCACGCTGTTTCAGCGCGTCTCATTCCGCAAGGCGCCGCACAATTCATACATTACGTTCGCTGACATTGAAAAAGGAGCCGAGCAAAACGGATATGCGTGGACAGATGATATTGCCCCGCTGCCGTTTCGCGACGATGAGCCAAGCGGGGAGAAGGCCGAGACGGTTCGCATTATCTATTCGCACCGGGCGTACGCCCAAGTCGAATACCGATATGCGCCGGAACAAAAAGGGTATTACCGATACAGCGGCGGTGAGCAAACGATCGATTACGATACGCATGACCCGGTCGCGGTGCAAAATGTGATGATCGTGGCCGCCCGCCACCAAGTGATCGACAGTTACGGACGGCGTGACATTGACGTAACTTCCGGCGGTAAAGGCTACTTGTTACAAAACGGCGTCATCCAGCCGATCGAATGGAAAAACGTCGATGGGCGGTTGCTGCCGTACCGCGACGGGGCTCCGGTTGGATTCATGCCGGGGAAGACGTGGATCAACATCGTTCCAGAGCTGGCGATCGTGCAATGGAAATGACGGGACAGCCCGCTTTGTTCACCGCGAGGCTGGGATCGGCCGATGGGTTGATGTGGATAGAACATGTCCGCAGGCGGCTTTCGGAGAGACACACATGGCCGTCGTGGATTAGAACATTTTCTCGCTAAACGTAAGGAGGAAACAGGCATGCAAATCGATAAGCTGCGCGGCAGAGAGCTTGATCAACTGTTTAAAGCCATTTTGTCGCTGCGTGATGTAGAGGAGTGTTACCGCTTTTTCGACGATTTATGCACGGTGAATGAAATTCAAGCGCTCGCTCAGCGGCTCGAGGTGGCGCGCATGTTGCGCGAAGGGTATACGTACCATAAAATCGAAACGGAAACCGGGGCGAGCACAGCGACCATTTCGCGTGTCAAACGTTGCCTCAATTACGGCAATGACGCCTACGCGATGGCGCTTGACCGCATTAAAGAGGAAGAACACGAGACGGCCAACGAAGCATAACGTCTAGCGCTGCAAGGAGATTCCTTCCATCTGAAAAGGAACTCCTTTTCTTTTTGTGGATTTGTTATAATGAAACAATGGAGTAATGACGTGGAGGGATTTTGCCATGGAAGAGATTCGCGCTTGGCGCCATGTGTTTAAACTAGACCCGAACAAGCCGATCGATGACGATCGCCTTGAGCGTCTTTGTGAGTCCGGAACGGATGCCGTCATCGTCGGCGGAACGGATGGAGTGACGCTCGATGGCGTGCTCGATTTATTGGCCCGCATCCGTCGTTTCTCGGTGCCATGCGCGCTCGAAGTGACCGATATGGAGGCGTTGACGCCGGGGTTTGATGCGTATTTCATCCCGATGGTGTTAAACAGCCGCCATGTCGAGTGGGTGATCGGCCGTCATCATGAGGCGGTGAAACAGTATGGCGACGTCATGAATTGGGATGAAATTTTCGCCGAAGGCTATTGTATTTTAAACCGGGAATGCAAGGCGGCGAAGCTGACGGAGGCCGATACAGCGCTCGATGACGATGATGTTGTGGCGTATGCCCGCCTCGCTGAGCATCTGTACAAGCTGCCGATCTTTTATCTTGAATATAGCGGCGCGTACGGCAATCCGCTGCTAGTGGAAAAAGTGAAACGAGCCCTCAGCCGAACGCAGCTCGTTTACGGCGGCGGCATTACGACGCCGGAACAGGCGGCGGAAATGGCCCGCTATGCTGATACGGTCGTCGTCGGCAACGCCGTTTACAATTCGTTTGAAAGCGCGTTGGCGACGGTGGAAGCGGTCAAGCGGATCGCTGGCGAAAATGGAATCAATGGTGTAAAATAGAACATATGTTTTATTGGTGGTGGAAACGATGAATTTTTTGTCCGAAAAGTTGCTCGCTCATTTAAACAAGGAGCAGCAAGAGGCGGTCAAAACGACGGAAGGACCGCTGCTCATTATGGCCGGGGCGGGGAGCGGGAAAACGCGTGTGTTGACGCACCGGATCGCGTATTTAATGGCGGAAAGGCATGTCGCGCCGTGGAACATTTTGGCCATTACGTTTACGAACAAGGCGGCGCGCGAAATGCGGGAACGCGTGCAGGCGCTCTTAGGCGGAGCGGCGGAAGACGTCTGGATTTCGACGTTCCATTCGATGTGCGTTCGCATTTTACGCCGCGACATTGACCGCATCGGCATTAACCGCAATTTTTCGATCCTCGATCCAACCGACCAGCTTTCGGTGATCAAAACGATTTTAAAAGAAAAGAACATCGATCCGAAAAAATTTGAACCACGGACGATTTTAGGTACGATCAGCGGAGCGAAAAACGATCTGCTCGCGCCGGAACAATTCGCAAAGCGGGCATCGACGTATTACGAAAACATTGTCAGCGATGTGTATCAAGAATACCAGCAACGCCTTCTCCGAAACCATTCGCTTGACTTTGACGACTTGATCATGACGACGATCCAGCTGTTTGACCGCGTGCCGGACGTGCTTCAATATTACCAATATAAATTTCAGTACATTCACATTGATGAGTATCAAGATACGAACCGCGCTCAATACACGCTTGTCAAAAAGCTGGCCGAGCGCTTCCAAAACATTTGCGCCGTCGGCGATGCCGACCAGTCGATTTATCGCTGGCGCGGGGCGGATATCCAAAACATTTTATCGTTTGAGCGCGATTACCCGAACGCGAAAGTCATTTTACTTGAACAAAACTACCGTTCGACCAAGCGCATTTTGCAGGCGGCGAACGAAGTGATCGAACATAACGTCAACCGGAAGCCGAAGCGGCTTTGGACGGAAAATCCGGAAGGGAAGCCGATCATTTATTACGATGCGATGAACGAAGCAGACGAAGCGCAGTTTGTCGCCGGCCGCATCCAAGAGGCGGTTGAGCGCGGGGTGCGCCGCTACAGCGATTTTGCGGTGCTGTACCGGACGAACGCCCAGTCGCGTGTCATTGAGGAAATGTTGTTAAAAGCGAACATTCCGTACCAAATCGTCGGCGGCTTAAAGTTCTATGACCGGAAAGAAATTAAAGATATTCTTGCCTATTTGCGCGTCATTGCCAATCCGGATGACGATTTAAGTTTGCTTCGCATCATTAATGTGCCGAAGCGCGGCATCGGCGCCTCGACGATCGATAAGCTCGTCCGCCACGCGGCGGAGCATGAGCTGTCGCTGTTTGAAACGCTTGGAGAGCTCGAGATGATCGGCCTGAGTGCAAAGGCGGCCGGAGCGCTCGCGGCGTTCCGCAGCCAGCTCGAGCAATGGACACAGCTGCAGGAATACGTCTCGGTTACTGAACTTGTCGAAGAAGTGCTCGACAAATCCGGCTACCGCGACATGCTGAAGGCGGAGCGGACGATTGAGGCACAAAGCCGGCTTGAGAACCTTGACGAGTTCTTATCAGTGACCAAGCATTTTGAAAACGTCAGCGATGATAAATCGCTCGTCGCCTTTTTAACCGATTTGGCGCTTATTTCCGATTTGGACGAGCTAAACGGCGGCGACCAAACGGCAGAAGGGGATGCGGTCGTTTTAATGACCCTTCACGCCGCCAAAGGGCTCGAGTTTCCGGTCGTCTTTTTGATTGGTATGGAGGAAGGCATCTTTCCACACAACCGTTCGCTCGACGACGAAGACGAGATGGAGGAAGAGCGGCGGCTGGCGTACGTCGGCATCACTCGTGCGGAAGAAGAGCTCGTGTTGACGAGCGCGCAAATGCGGACGTTGTTTGGCAACATTCAAATGAACCCACCGTCGCGCTTTTTAGATGAAATTCCAGCGCATTTGCTCGAGACGGTTTCGCGTCGTCAGACGGCCGCTTCGCGTCCGGTCGTTTCGCGTTCGCATGGAAACGGCGCCGTTGGGGCATGGAAAGTCGGCGATCGGGCGAACCACCGGAAATGGGGGGTCGGCACCGTCGTCAGCGTCCGCGGTGAAGGCGACGACCAAGAACTCGACATCGCCTTCCCAAGCCCGACCGGCATTAAACGGCTGCTCGCTAAATTTGCACCGATTGAGAAAGTGTAAGAAAGGAGAACGGGTGAACGTATGGACCGCCAACAAGCCGAACGGCGCGCGGCCGAGCTGCGCGAACGGTTAAACCGCTACGGATATGAATATTATGTGCTTGACCGGCCGTCTGTCCCGGATGCCGAGTACGACCGGTTGATGCAAGAGCTCATCGCCATTGAGGAACAGTATCCGGAGCTAAAAACGAGCGATTCGCCGACTCAGCGCATCGGCGGCCCGCCGCTTGAGGCGTTTCGCAAGGTGACGCATCGAGTCCCGATGATGAGCTTAGCGAACGCGTTTCACGAAGGCGACTTGCGCGATTTTGACCGCCGCGTCCGCCAAGAAGTCGGTGAGACGGCGTATGTGTGTGAATTGAAAATTGATGGCCTTGCCGTCTCGGTCCGCTATGAAGACGGTTATTTCGTCCAAGGGGCGACGCGCGGCGACGGAACGACAGGGGAAGACATTACGGAAAATTTGAAGACGATCCGCTCGCTGCCGCTGCGCCTCAACGAGCCGGTGTCGCTGGAGGCGCGCGGCGAGGCGTTCATGCCGAAAGCGTCATTTTTGCGTCTCAACAAGGAGCGCCAAGCGCGCGGAGAAGAACTGTTTGCCAATCCGCGCAACGCCGCGGCGGGCTCGCTCCGCCAGCTCGATCCGAAAGTGGCGGCCTCGCGTCAGCTCGATTTGTTCGTCTATGGGCTAGCCAATGCCGAGGAGCTGGGCATTGAATCGCATAGCGCGGCGCTTGGCTACTTGCAGACGCTCGGGTTCAAAGTGAATCCGGAGCGGCGGCGCTGCGCCACGATCGATGAAGTGATCGCGTTTGTCAACGAGTGGCACGAAAAACGGCCGCAACTGCCGTACGAGATCGACGGCATCGTCATTAAAGTTGATTCGTTTGCTCAACAACGACAGCTCGGGGCGACAGCGAAAAGTCCACGTTGGGCGATCGCCTACAAATTCCCAGCTGAAGAGGTGGTCACCACGCTCATCGGCATCGAGGTGAATGTCGGCCGCACCGGCGTTGTCACCCCGACTGCGATCTTGGAGCCCGTTCGCGTTGCCGGAACGACCGTGCAACGCGCCACCCTTCATAACGAAGATTTTATTCGTGAGAAAGATATCCGCATTGGCGATGCTGTCATTATTAAAAAGGCGGGCGATATCATCCCGGAAGTCGTTGGTGTCGTCGTCGATCGGCGCGACGGGGACGAAGTGCCGTTTACGATGCCGACGCACTGTCCGGAATGCGAAAGCGAACTTGTTCGCCTGGAGGGGGAAGTGGCGCTCCGCTGCTTAAACCCGAAATGCCCGGCTCAGCTGCGCGAACGGCTCATTCACTTTGCGTCAAGGTCGGCAATGAACATAGAAGGGTTAGGAGAAAAAGTCGTTACCCAACTGTTTAACGCCGGCCTTGTCCGCGATGTCGCTGATTTGTACCGGCTGACGAAAGAACAGCTTGTCAGTCTGGAGCGGATGGGCGAAAAGTCGGCAGCGAATTTGCTCGCAGCGATCGAAGCATCAAAGCAAAACTCGCTTGAGCGTCTGTTGTTCGGCCTTGGCATCCGCTACGTCGGGGCAAAAGCCGCCCAGCTGTTGGCCGAACATTTCGAAACGATGGAGCGGCTCGAGACAGCGACAAAAGATGAGTTGATGGCCGTGCCGGAAATCGGTGAAAAAATGGCTGACTCGGTCACTGCTTATTTTGCCCAGCCGGAAGCGGCCGAGCTGTTGAAGGAGTTGCGCGCCTACGGCGTCAACATGGCATACAAAGGACGGAAACGGACAGCTGAAACGCCATCCTCATCGGTGCTGGCTGGCAAAACAGTCGTCTTGACCGGCAAGCTCGCATCGATGTCACGCAATGAAGCGAAAGAACAAATCGAGCGGCTTGGCGGTCGTGTCACCGGCAGCGTCAGCCGCAGCACCGACATCGTCATCGCCGGCGAAGAGGCAGGGTCGAAACTCGATAAAGCCCAGCAACTTGGCATCGAAATTTGGGATGAAACACGATTTTTGCAAGAGATAAGCAGGGGGGAACAATGAAACGAATCTCAATCATTAGCAGCTTGGTTGCCCGCTGTTGGACAAAGCGGGCCCGAAAGCGGCTCGCCGCCTTTGGGCTCGCCTCCACCTGTTTGTTGTCCGCGTGCGCGCCAAAATTTGACGAGGGCGAAGAAGTGGTACAAGAAAAAGGAAGCAAAGAGCAAGAAGCCGTCATTCCAAAATACAACATTTCCGATTCGCATTATCGCGTCATCTTGCCGTTTAAACCGTCCGGTGCGCGCGGACAGGTGGTCAACGATTTAAATACGCGCCTTGATGTCGATGAATTTGAGACCGGGCTCATGCGCTTGGCCTCCGAACAATTTTCTCCGGATGATTACTTGTTCCAAGAGGGGCAATATTTAGACGGTGAGACAGTTGGAAAATGGCTCGCCCGTAAGCGGACGAACAGCCAGCTGAAAGAAGAGAAAATGAAGCCGGAAGACAACATCGGCTTAAATCCGCCGATTAGCGATACGGGAACGAACGAGCAAAAAAATAAGCAAAGCCCGATTTATTTGGCGAGTATTTTGGAACACGACTATTTAGTGAAAGTGGACAACGATAAGGTGAGACTCGGCGGTGTCGCCATTGGCCTGGCGTTAAACTCCGTCCACTATTATTCGACCGAGCAAGGCTATCCGCGCGAGGTGAAAATCAAAGACGATGTCATTGAACGGGAAGGAAAGCGGATTGCCGCCGAGGTGCTGAAACGGTTGCGAAATATAAAAGGACTTGGCAGTGTGCCAATCACGATTGCCCTATACAAACAAGCGCCGCGCTCGTCCGTCACCCCGGGGCATTTTTTCGCCGTCACCCATATCGATGAAGGAAGCAGCACGATTGACAAATGGGAAGCGGTGAACGAGGAATATTACTTATTCCCGTCTGATGAAGCGGAAGAAAACCACCGCGACGACTGGCTGAAATTCAATAATTTTAAATCAGACGTTGAGGACTTTTTCCCGAACTACACCGGCATCGTCGGCAAAGGGCTGTATGTCAACGATCAGCTCCAAAAGCTGACGATCAACATGACGATTCCGTTTTATGGGAAAGCGGAAGTGATCGGGTTTACCCAATACGTGACCGGTCTTGTGATGGAAAAATTTCCGGACTACATCACGGTCAACGTCTACATTTCTTCAGCGGGCCAGCCGGAAAGCCTGATCGTACGTGAAGCGAAAGCGAACGAGCCGTTTGTGCATATTTATCAATAGATGACGAACCAACCATGACGCAATATCCTCTCCGGACCAGCTGGGGAGGATGTTTTGTTGATGTGAAGCGTTTAGAAGGCCGGTGACAAACGATGATGTTTGTGAAATCGATGGAGTTCGTCGGAAAAAAGCCGATTTTACAAGGCTTCTCAATTTGATAAGAATCGGTTTTGCACTGGTTTTCTCATTAAATCACCAGCCTTTTAGGCCATGACCGAATAACAAGAGACGACTTGTTTAGACGATCAAAGGTTCGGGGCGGCTAAGAGAGCGGCTCTAAAAGCCCGGTGATTAAAGGAGCAGGTTGCTTCACCGCCTTGTTTCTCAAATAGACAAACCTTTTGGTATCAGCTTCTCGTTTCACGTCATCCGACGTCAGCCAGAGGCGATCGCTGTTTTTCACCAGCCTTCTAAGTCTGTGAACATGGCTGCGGTGATTGTATTCGATCAATGCGCAATCCATAACGCTGCGTGTCGGTTTCGCCTAACATGGAGCGAGTCAGTGGAAATAGCGCTTTGCCTGACGGACGGAGGATTGGTAAAATGATGGTTCAGAGACATTTTTTTGACATCGGATGGAAACGGTTGCCTTTGTCATGATGGGATCCAAACGGGGGCGTTTGTTCCAAAAATACGCGGGTAAAGGTGTGGATATCAATGAAAGCCATTTGTGTGTTTTGTGGATCAAGCTATGGACAGAACGGCAAATATAAAGAAGCGGCGCGGGAGCTCGGAGCGTTTTTCGCCCGCTGTGGCATTACGCTCATTTACGGCGGCGGAAAGGCCGGGCTGATGGGAGAGGTGGCCGAGGCCGTGCTAAGCCACCAAGGGCGCGTTATCGGGATTATTCCGCAGTTTTTGAAAGATCGGGAAGTGGCGCATGATCGGTTGAGCGAGTTGTTGGTCGTCGATACGATGCATACGCGCAAGGCGAAAATGAACGAGGCGGCCGACGGGTTTATCGCTCTGCCCGGGGGATACGGAACGTACGAAGAACTGTTTGAAGTGCTCTCGTGGTCGCGCGTCGGCCTTCACCAAAAACCGATCGGCCTGCTCAATGTCGACGGCTTTTTCGACCCGCTCCTTGACTTGCTTCGGCATACGGTCGAAAACGGATTTGCCGCGCTGGAAGATCTCGATCTGATTGTCAGCGCTGCGGATGTTTCGACGCTGTATGAGCGGATGAAGACGTTCCGCCATCATCACTGTTCTGGAACATGAAGGAGCGGTTGACCGCTCCGCCGACAGAGATGCTGCTAAGCTGGCGAGTTGTTCACTTCATACGCGGCGCAGATGCCGGATTCAATTGCTCCTTGAATCCAGCCGTGATGAGTGGACGCATGTTCACCGGCAAAATGGACCCTTCCTTCGGGAGTCGCGATATACGGCGACAGCTCCGTCACTTGGTTCGGCTTCATCATCGTGAAGGCGCCGCCGGAGTACGGATAGCGCACCCAACTATGGCTCGTTCCCGTTTCAAATTCACGGTAGACTTGTTCGCCATGGATGACGGCTAAGTTTTTTAACGTATATTCAAGCCGCTCTTCATCGCTTAAGCTGTCCCACGGGATCGTGTCGTCTTCCCACGTATAGCTGGCCAATACGACGCCAGGTCCTGCCGTGCCAATGCCTTGGCTTGGATATTGCGTATACGTAATCGGCAGGTCGGAGACGGTTTTTCCTCCGAACATCCCTTCTTTTTCCCAAAATCGTGTTTTAAACTGGATGCCGGTTTTCGTTGAACCGGCATAATGAAGTTCGCGAATAGCCTTCCATTTGTGTTCGGAAAACGAATGGCGCGGTTCGATGTCGACAAACTGCAAAATCGAAAACGGGATGGTGACGATCACTCGATCGGCCGTGATTTGAAACGGCTGAAAAATTTTTGTATGGGTGGCGTGCACCGTGACGCTGTTTTTGTTTTGAACGATTTTTTGCACTTTATGGCTAAAGAGAATCTCGTCCTTCAGCTGCGGCAAAAAAGCTTTCGGAAGCCGATCGTTGCCGCCGGCAATTTCATAAAAGCGAATATTCGGCGTAAACAGCACCATCAGTTCACGCAACATCTCAAGAAACGAAAGTTCGGGGAATCCTTCCAACGAGAGAACGGCTTTGATCATATCGATGGCTCCCACGGACAACGGTAGGCCGAACGGGTTGTAGCGCAAATAGGCGTCCAGCGAGTAGCGGTCGAGCCGTTCGATGACAATCGGCCAATGTTGTTCTGGATTTTGTTCAATGAATTGAATGACCGGACGAATAGCCATTTGCAACAGCTCGGAAGCGGTTTTGCCTCGTTCGTGAGGGGCGACGGGAAAGCCGAAGAGGTCGGGATGGCGCTCGTATTCGCTAAGGCGCGCTTTGACGCCGCGAAAATATAAAATGTCGCGCGGGGTGCTGTTGATAAACGGGTGGAGCGGCAAGTTGAATTTTTGGATATATTCCAATGTCAATTGATGGGTGTGAGGGATGCGCATCGCCCCAGCCTCAAGATACTGGTCGTTGCGAAAGTCGGAGCGAAGCGTGTAGATGCGGCCGCCGACTCGCTCGGACGCTTCAAGAATCGTGACGCGATGCCCGGCTTGCTTCAGCAATGACGCTGCGACAAGCCCGGCCATTCCGGCGCCGATGATAATGATATGTTGGGGCGTTGCGGTTTTCTTTAAGCCATGGCGAATGATCGAGACCATCGTTTCCATCGATAGTTTTGGAGAAACATATGGATGGGACATTAGTGGACTCCCCCTTTTCTATCTGCCTGTTGCGATGGCGAAAATGCGGTTACTCCATTTTATTCAGCGGCAAAGGGGGATATGTGGAAGTATCCGTTACGATTCGGAAAAGATATACGTTCCTCCAGCCAGCTCGAGGCGGCGCTGCGGCTTGCTGCCGATGATGCGGCAGGCAAACGGCCTTGTCGACGGGGTTTCGTCTGCTTGGTAAAAGCGGAGGGTGACGCCGCCAACCGTTAGCCCGGCATAGGTCCCCGCCTCATCGTGGCCAACATTAGGGTCCGGCAGGTCAAACAGCCGACGGTAGCCGCTGATGGCGCGGTCGATATCAAGCGTATAGATGCTGATGGACGACAGGGAGGGAGATCCGATCGGATGGCGCATGAGCGGCGCCAACTCCTTCACCCGCACGTCATCGCGGTCGCCCCACTGGATGAAAAACGGGTAGCGGAACGCACCGTTGATGTCGTTTTCAAGAAAAAGCATGGACCACGTCAATAACTTGCCGTCATCGCGTTGGCGGCCGCCAGGGAGCGGGCCGATCGGAGTGAATCCCTTGCTTTTGAGCTGTGCGGCCAGCTGTTGGATATCGTCCGTCCGAAATGCGAATTGTGAAAAGCCGTTTCCCTCCTGGCGATCAGCGACAAGTTGGGCAATGAGCGGATTTTGGCAGGTGTTCGCTGTCTGCTCATCGGCGATGCCGATCCATTCGATGTAGCTTAGCGGCGCGAAATAGCATAACGCGTTATACGTTCCCCATGACAAATGGCGGCCGCCGTGGATGGCCGTAAACCCTAACTGTTCAAATGAGTCTTTCGCCTGTTCCGGGTGCTCGGTCAGGTGGACGAGATGGTCAAACGCGA
Source organism: Geobacillus sp. 46C-IIa (assembly GCF_014679505.1). GTDB lineage: Bacteria > Bacillota > Bacilli > Bacillales > Anoxybacillaceae > Geobacillus. Next base: position 3,112,023 of record NZ_CP061474.1, on the reverse strand, counting down.
CGTTCATGGCGGCGAACTTCCCCCTTATAGAGAAGGTCGATTAGCGGAACAGCATTTCTTTAAGCTTGTAGATGATGCGTTCGTTATCGACGGTGCGGTGGGCGATAAAATTCAAGTCCAGCTTGATGTCTTCGATTTGGGCAGCCAATTGCTCATAGCGGGAATCCATCTTCTGTTCGAGGCGGTCCACCGTTTGTTTCAATGAGGCAAATTCTTGGTGAAGATGGTGGACATCAGCGGCGAGAGCTTCTAGTTTGGCGTCTGTTTCGTCTTGGCGGTGGAGAAGAGCGGCCACGATGCCGTTCAATTCCTTTTGCCCGGCGCGAAGCGAATCTTGTTCTTGGCGTAGACGCTGTTGTTCCAAACGGATTTCCTGCTGCTCTTTTCGGATTTCTTCTTGTTCCTGGCGAATGGCGATTTGTTCACGCTCGAGCCGCTCTTGGCCTTCCACGAGCTTTTGCAGCGTCCCGTCCATGGCGTTCAAGCGGTCGAGCACTTGAGCGAACAACTCTTCACTCATCGTCATCATCCCCCTTTTTCATACATTATGGCCATTATAGTACATATGTTCGAATTTGTCAATGGACAACAAAGGAAATGTTAGCCGGAATGTTGCTTTATTTCCTTTTATTTTGGTATCATCATAGTATTGTGAAAGGTCGACTATATCGGAGGTGAACACGATGTCGCGAATTTCCATTGACCAAGTGAAGCATGTCGCCGACTTGGCGCGGTTGGCGATTACGGAGGAAGAGGCGGAGATGTTTACGAAACAGCTTGATGCCATCATTACGTTTGCCGAGCAGTTGAATGAATTGGATACCGAAAACGTACCGCCGACTTCGCATGTGCTTGATATGAGAAACGTGATGCGCGAGGACATTCCAGCGCCTGGACTGCCGCGCGAGGAAGTGTTGAAAAACGCGCCGGATCAGCAAGACGGTCAGTTCCGCGTGCCCGCTATTTTAGAGTAAGGAGGGGGATTTATGTCGCTCTTGGACCATACGGTGTCGGAATTACATACGCTGCTGCAGAAAAAAGAGGTATTGGTTTCCGAATTGGTAGAGGAATCGTATCGCCGCATTGGTGAAGTGGAAGAAAAGGTGCAGGCGTTTTTAACGTTAAACGAAGAGCAAGCGCGGGCGAAAGCGAAAGAGCTTGACGACAAGCTGACAAAAGGCGAGGAAACCCACCCGCTGTTTGGCTTGCCGATCGGCATTAAGGACAACATTGTCACCAAAGGATTGCGTACGACATGCGCCAGCAAAATTTTATATAACTTTGACCCGATTTACGATGCGACCGTCATGGAGCGGCTGAACGCCGCGGGCGCGATTACGATCGGGAAGCTGAATATGGACGAGTTCGCTATGGGCTCATCGACGGAAAACTCCGGATTTCAGCTGACGCGCAACCCGTGGGATTTAGAGCGCGTGCCGGGCGGTTCAAGCGGCGGTTCGGCGGCGGCGGTGGCAGCAGGCGAAGTACCGTTTTCGCTCGGCTCGGATACGGGCGGTTCGATCCGCCAGCCAGCGGCATTTTGCGGGGTTGTCGGATTGAAGCCGACGTACGGCCGCGTGTCACGCTTCGGGCTCGTCGCGTTCGCGTCATCGCTCGACCAAATCGGCCCGATTACGCGCACAGTGGAAGATAACGCCTACTTGCTGCAAGTGATTTCTGGCGTTGACCCGATGGATTCGACTTCAGCGAACATCCCGGTGCCCAACTATGTCGAGGCGTTGACAGGCGATATCAAAGGCTTGAAAATCGCTGTTCCGAAAGAATATTTAGGCGAAGGCGTCGATGAAGGCGTGCGCCAGTCGGTGCTTGCCGCGCTCAACGTGCTCGAGAAACTTGGAGCGGCATGGGAAGAAGTGTCGCTGCCGCATTCCAAGTACGCGCTGGCGACATACTACTTGCTCGCTTCGTCGGAAGCATCGGCCAACCTTGCCCGCTTTGACGGTGTTCGCTACGGGTATCGGACCGACAACGCGAAAAACTTGATCGACATGTACAAACTGACGCGGAGCGAAGGGTTCGGCAACGAGGTCAAGCGCCGCATCATGCTCGGGACGTTTGCCTTAAGCTCAGGCTATTACGACGCGTATTACAAAAAAGCGCAAAAAGTGCGGACGCTGATCAAGCGCGACTTCGAAAACGTCTTTGAACAATACGACGTCATCATCGGTCCGACCACGCCGACGCCAGCGTTTAAAATCGGCGAGAAAACGAGCGATCCGCTGACCATGTATATGAATGATATTTTGACGATTCCGGTCAACCTTGCCGGCGTGCCGGCGATTTCCGTGCCGTGCGGCTTTGTCGATGGCTTGCCGGTCGGCTTGCAAATCATCGGCAAGCACTTTGATGAAAGCACGGTCTATCGCGTCGCTCACGCCTTTGAACAAGCGACCGACTACCATAAGCAAAAACCGGTGTTGTAAGGGGGGGATCGACGATGAATTTTGAAACGGTGATCGGACTTGAGGTCCACGTCGAGCTGAAAACGAAATCGAAAATTTTCTCAAGCAGCCCGAACGCATTCGGTGCGCCCCCGAATACGCAAACGAACGTCATTGACTTAGGGTATCCGGGCGTGCTGCCGGTTCTGAACCGGCAAGCGGTCGAATTTGCGATGAAGGCAGCGATGGCGCTCAACTGCGAAATCGCAACGGAGACGAAATTTGACCGCAAAAACTACTTTTATCCGGACAACCCGAAAGCGTACCAAATTTCGCAATACGACCAGCCGCTCGGCAAAAACGGCTGGATTGAAATTGAAGTGAACGGGAAAAAGAAAAAAATCGGCATCACCCGCATTCACCTTGAGGAAGACGCGGGCAAACTGACGCACACAGGCGACGGCTACTCGCTTGTTGACTTTAACCGCCAAGGGACGCCGCTCATTGAGATCGTCTCGGAGCCGGACATCCGCTCGCCGGAAGAAGCGTATGCGTATTTGGAAAAATTAAAGGCGATCATCCAATACACCGGCGTTTCCGACTGCAAAATGGAAGAAGGGTCGCTCCGTTGCGATGCGAACATCTCGCTCCGCCCGCTCGGGTCGGACCAATTCGGCACGAAAACCGAATTGAAAAACTTAAACTCGTTCAACTTCGTCCGCATGGGGCTCGAGTACGAGGCGAAACGGCAGGAGAAAATTTTGCTCTCCGGCGGCGTCATCCGCCAAGAAACGCGGCGGTTTGACGAAGCGACGAAAACGACGATTTTGATGCGCGTCAAAGAAGGATCGGAAGACTACCGCTACTTCCCGGAGCCGGACTTGGTCATGCTCTACATTGACGACGAATGGAAAGAACGAGTCCGCGCCTCGATTCCGGAGCTGCCGGACGCCCGCCGGAAGCGGTATGTCGAAGAATGGGGCTTGCCGGAATATGATGCCAAAGTGCTTACCTTGACGAAAGAAATGGCCGATTTCTTTGAAGCGACGGTCGCCAACGGCGCTGACCCGAAACTGGCGTCCAACTGGCTCATGGTCGAAGTGTCGGGCTACTTAAACGCCGAGCAAAAAGAGCTCCATGACATCGCCTTAACACCGGAAAGCCTAGCTGGGATGATCAAACTGATCCAAAACGGCACGATTTCGTCGAAAATCGCGAAAAAAGTGTTCAAAGAGCTCGTCGAACACGGCGGCGACCCAGAGAAAATCGTCAAAGAAAAAGGGCTCGTGCAAATTTCCGACGAAGGAGCGCTGCGCAAAATCGTGCTTGAAGTGCTCGACGCCAACCCGCAATCGGTGGAAGACTTCAAAAACGGCAAAGACCGCGCGCTTGGCTTCCTCGTCGGCCAAGTGATGAAAGCGACGAAAGGACAAGCCAACCCGCCGCTTGTGAACAAGCTGTTAGTGGAAGAAATAAATAAACGATAAGAAAAAGACAGGGCTGCCAATGGGCAGCTCTTTTCTTTATATATTTTTTGACTATTCTAAAAACAAAATTGACAATGATCATTACGGATGGTAGATTTTTATTGATAGACGAAACTAATGTGAAGATAGATGTGGAAGCGCTTGAGAAGAGAGGCGAAAAACAAGAGGGGAGAGGAAACCATGAGCAATGAACGCACATTCCGTCCGGAAACGCTCGCCATCCACGCCGGGCAAAAACCGGATGCGGAAACGGGCTCGCGGGCCGTGCCGATTTATCAGACGAGCTCGTATGTGTTTCGCGACAGTGAGCACGCGGCCAACTTGTTTGGGCTGAAAGAGGAAGGGTTTATTTATACGCGCATTATGAACCCGACGAACGATGTGCTGGAAAAGCGGATTGCGGCGCTTGAAGGCGGCGTCGGGGCGCTCGCGCTGTCATCAGGGCAGGCGGCGGTGTTTTATTCGATCATCAACATCGCCTCAGCGGGCGATGAAATCGTCTCGTCCTCGTCCATTTACGGCGGCACATACAACTTGTTCGCCCATACGCTGCGCAAGTTTGGCATTACGGTGAAGTTTGTCGACTCGTCCGATCCGGAAAACGTTGAAAAGGCCATTACTGACAAAACGAAAGCGGTGTTTGCCGAAACGATCGGCAACCCAATGTGCTCGACATCGAAGCGGTCGCCGACATCGCCCATCGCCACGCCATTCCGCTCATTGTCGACAACACGGTCGCCAGCCCGTACTTGCTGCGGCCGATTGAATTCGGCGCCGATATCGTCGTCCACTCCGCAACGAAGTTCATCGGCGGGCACGGCAATTCGATCGGCGGCGTCATCGTGGACAGCGGCAAGTTTGACTGGAAAGGAAGCGGCAAGTTTCCGGAGTTCACCGAACCCGACCCAAGCTACCACGGGTTGGTGTATGTCGATGCCGTCGGCGAAGCGGCGTACATCACGAAAGCGCGCATTCAGCTGTTGCGCGACTTAGGAGCGGCGCTGTCGCCGTTTAACGCCTTTTTGCTGTTGCAAGGGTTGGAGACGCTTCACTTGCGGATGCAGCGCCATAGCGAAAACGCCCTCGCCGTTGCGAAGTTTTTGGAAGCGGAAGAGGCCGTCGAATCGGTCAGCTATCCAGGGCTTCCAAGCCATCCGTCGCATGAGCTGGCGAAAAAGTATTTGCCAAACGGGCAAGGAGCGATCGTCACATTTGAAATCAAAGGCGGCGTCGAAGCGGGGAAAAAATTGATCGATTCGGTCAAGCTGTTCTCCCACTTGGCCAACATCGGCGATTCGAAATCGCTCATCATCCATCCAGCCAGCACGACGCACGAGCAGCTGAGCCCCGACGAGCAGCTGTCCGCCGGCGTTACTCCGGGCCTTGTGCGCCTGTCCATCGGCACCGAAGCGATCGACGATATTTTAGACGATTTGCGCCAAGCCATCCGCCAGAGTCAGGGGGTGGCTGCGAGATAGCGAATAGTAGGCAAGCATTCAAAGGCTGGTCGAAGTTTGGGCCAGCCACATTTTTTGTTTTCTCTCTATTTGTCCCCTTTTTGTATTATTTGTTATAACTCACATTTCGCACCCTAACAGGGTTGTAAAGAAAGAATTTTTTATTTCGTTTTTTAGAATCGCTTTCCGACCAACATAACGAGTGATGGCAATCCTTTTTTGACCATCGATGGTCGTTCCGTATCACGTTACACGTAGATGCTCGCATCCATGCCCAATCCTTGCAGAATCCTTCGCTGATCAGGGGTGAGCGGTTTCCCTAACGCGCGTTGGATTTGCCCATCCGGCAGCTGGAACAGACGATGTTCACATATGGAAACAGCTGAAAAATCGCCTGTCCCGTCGGTCGGGTCAGCTTGCGGCCTCCAGGACCCTTCAACGGGTGTTCTGGAGGAATGAACGGACGCACTCGGCGCTGAAAAACGCGGTAAATGGCCAAGGCCAACAAAAACAAGTAGCCTAATACGGCGACCCGTTCTGGTTTTTTGACGTCAATTTCATCCGTGAAAAAACGGATCTTTCAAGAAAGAGAAGTTCATTTCCACCGAGATCTGCCCTTTATACAGCTTCAAGATCTCTTGGGCATACGGTCTTGTCCGTCGTATCGGCGTGGAAGGCTCAGAGAGGAAGGCCTTCTTTGCGATCCATCTGAATCAAGCAAGTGCTGATGGCCTTATGAATACCGGCCTCATACAAGCGGTCGAGATGACGAGCCAGGGCATCGTCATTCAACCAGGATGGAGCCCGGAACGAATGAGTTTCTCCAGATCGATCTCCTGAGCCCAATGTTCCAAGTGAACGAGAGCTTGCCGACCGTCAACCCCATTGTAGAGGATGGCCTGAACGGCCTCGCTGACTCGAGTCTGGCACTGTGAATCGACGGGAACGAGATGGTCAATCACTTGGGGCAGGTCCAGTTTCTTGAATAGAGCACTTATGATATTCAAATAAGAATTGTGATAGACCGCTTCGACTGGAACAGCTATAAGAGAAAAACTCCTTTACGTTCCTTATTTGTCAAGGATGATTCGACGTCGGAACGAAAAAATCCTCCCGATTTTTGTCGGAAGGGTGCGAAATGTGAGTAATAATAAGAAGCCCTGGATTTCCGTTCCCAGAAGTTACGTAAGGCTCTATCGTAAAAAGTTCCGTTAGATATAACATCAATAAACAAACTAAAAATGATATAATAATTTAGAGAATAACTTCAATATAATTCCTCCTTCTTGTCATACAAGCGGAAGGCGAACGGAAACGCTTGCGTGAAGGGGTGCACCATCAGTCAAACGAGCGAATGCCCCAAACCGATTGACGATCTTGGTGTGAGTAGTGCCAGTCGCACCCTTGGATGGCGTGCGAAGCCCGTGATGAAGGCTTCGTTTTTTGGCAATTCGTATCATCGAGCGAAAGGAAAAGGGGCTGATTCGTCCGTTTGGTTAGGTCATGGATGATGTTTTTTACAGATTGGGGTTTCGCACCTTGATGGATCACTTGTTGTTGCGGTGATCAGCGCTCTTCATTGGCTCATACACGAAAATGTTTAGGAATGATTGGAAATCTCGATCGATTCGAGAGGTTAAGCTAATGTCACGTGTGGTAAGGAAACAAAATGGCCAAGGGGGGCTGCTGTGATCCGCACCTAGGGAGTGGGAGGCGGATGAATCATCGTAAGGGGTAGCGTCCCTAATGTCGAGGTGGTTGATTAGTGAACCAAACATATAATGGGTGGGTTGGGAATCACCCAACCCACAATGATTTTCAAATCTTATTTATGGCAGCTAAAAATGTGCCGAACTTCTTCAGTTTTGTACCCTTGCTCAAACAAGAATTTACGAGCATTCATGTTGGACCTAAGCATCTGTTTTGATTGATACGAACATCAAGGGTGATGCCTATTTACTATACCCACCCGCTCCGGGGCGGGGAAGCAGGGGAGAGCGTTGTTCCGATGCAAGTTGGGGAGCCAAAGGGCTGATTACAGCCCCTTCGGCGTCACTTTCTTTTCCACTTTGCGCAGCAGCCAGTCGAAGGCAATCGCCAAAACGGCGGCAGGGATGGCGCCGGCTAAAATCAAGTTTTTGTCGGCGATGCGCAAGCCGCGGTCGATCAAGTCGCCAAGTCCGCCGGCGCCGATAAACGTCGCTAAGGCGGCGACGCCGATCGTCAGCACCGTCGCGGTGCGCACGCCGGCCATAATGACCGGAAGCGAGAGGGGAAGCTCGACCATCCATAAAATTTGCCGCGATGTCATCCCCATTCCTCGTCCGGCATCAACGAGCGCCGGGTCGACGCCAAGAATGCCAGTGTACGTGTTGCGCAAAATCGGAAGCAAGGCATAAAGCGTCAAGGCGATGATCGCCGGCAGTTTGCCGATGCCGAAAATCGGCAGCATAAACCCAAGCAGCGCCAAGCTCGGAATCGTTTGGATGATGGCGGCGATGCCAATGATCGGCTCGGCGAGTTTGCGATACCGCGTCAACACGACGCCGAGCGGCACGGCCACTGCGATGGCAATGCCCATGGCAATGGCGGATAACAGTACGTGCTCTTGAAAAGCGAGCCAAATGTCTTCCTTTCGTTCAATAAACGTCTGCAATAATTCCATTGTCTCCCTCCTTGGTTCATGCGTGCTGCTGAAATGTCCACTCAGCGAGCGCGCGCATCATGCTCGAGCGTGTAATGCCGCCGACAAGGCGGTCGCCATCAAGCACTGGAATGATCCGCACGTCCGGATCTTGGAACAAGGCGGCGACGTCTGTCACATCCGCTTCTTTTTGCAATGTTGTCACATCGTAATCAGCAATATCAGCGACAAGCAAATGTTCTTCATTGTATCGTTGTTCGATTTGTTTGAGCGTCACGATGCCAAGAAATGATTGTTTTTTATCGACGACGACCAAACTGTCGACCTTTCTCGCCTTCATCAGCCGGAACGCTTCGGCCAAACCGCGCCGCGGTGCGATCGTGGCGACGGCATCGGACATTAAGTCTTCTGCTGTCGGCACGGCCGTCTGGCGGGCCAGCAGACGGTCTTCCCCGATAAACTCGCGGACGAACGAGTTGGCGGGCCGTCTGAGCATTTGGTCCGGCGTCGCAAATTGGACGATTTCCCCATCTTTCATCAGGGCAATTCGATCGGCGATTTTGATCGCTTCGTCCATATCATGGGTGACAAAGACGATCGTTTTGTGGATCTCTTCTTGCAGGCGGACGATGTCATCTTGCAACTGTTCGCGGCTGATCGGATCGAGGGCGCTGAACGGCTCATCCATCAAAATGATATCGGGTTCAGCGGCCAACGCGCGGACGACGCCGACGCGCTGCTGTTGGCCACCGCTGAGCTCTGACGGGTAGCGGTGCTTGAACGTCGATGGATCCAATCCGACGAGTTCAAGCAACTCATCGACCCGCTTTTCATAGGCGTGTTTTTCCCATTTTTTCAGTTTCGGTACGAGTGCGATATTTTCCGCGATCGTCATATGTGGAAACAAGCCAATTTGTTGGATAACATAGCCGATGTTGCGCCGCAACTCAACCGGGTCAAGCGCGGAAATGTCTTGCCCATCGACATACACTTTTCCCGATGTCGGTTCGATCAGGCGGTTGATCATTCGCATCGTCGTCGTTTTCCCGCAGCCGCTCGGCCCGATCAAGGCGACGAGCTCGCCTTTGCGGATTTCGAGATTAATATTTTTTAAGGCCACAAATCCATCCTCATACTGTTTTGTCACGTTGTCAAACCGAATCATCCACATTCCTCGCTTTCTAGTCGATCAGTCCTTCCGATTTCAAAAAGTCAATCGCCACCTCGCGCGGCCGTTTTCCTTCCAAGTTTACTTCGCCGTTGAGTTCCATCATTTTTTCGTCCGTTAAGATGTTGGCCAGTTTGTTCAACGTTTCCTCCAGTTCTGGATTGGCATCCAACACTTCTTGACGGATGATCGGCACGGCGTGGTACGGCGGGAAGTAGTTCTTATCATCTTTTAGCACAACCAAATCATATTTTTTTATTCTTGCATCGGTCGTATAGGCCGTGATGACGTCAATCTCCCCATTTTTCGCCGCTTCATATTGCAAGTCCGGGTCGATGTTGACCGTTTTTTTGAAATGGAATCCGTACGTATCGACAAGCCCGTCATAGCCGTCGCTTCGCTCAAAAAACTCGGCGTCCGACCCAAAGGTGAGGGAGGACGAATGATGGACCAAATCGGAGTACGTTTTCACCCCGAGCTTTTCCGCGAGGTCTCTGCGCATCGCCAAAGCGTAGGTGTTGTTAAATCCGAGTGGTTTGAGCCAAGCGATGTTGTACTTTTCCTTATATAACTTCTTCGTTTCATTATAGATTTGTTCGGGCGTTTTTGCGGGGTCGTACGGCTGTTTTAAAATGTTTAAATACCCTGTCCCCGTATACTCGACATACATGTCGACATCCCCGTTTTCAATGGCTTGCTGGAGCATAAACGCGCCGCCTAAACTGTCCTTCACTTCCACGTCCAAATCGGTGTTGGCCTTCACATACTCCGCCAGTAAATGCGTCAAAATGACTTGCTCAGTAAACTTCTTTCCGGTAATCACGATTTTTCCTTTTGCATCACTTGTTCCGCTGCAGGCAGCCAGACCGAACACAAGCCCGACAGCGAGCAATGACATGAACCATTTACGCAAAACGATTCCTCCTTTTTTGGATAATATCACAAGAGGGGAAAAAGCGGCCAAACGACGCAGAGGGGTGAAAAAGCGTCACAATAAAAAGGATAACGCAATTTGGGTGCAGCTGGCAAATTTGGTATCAGCCGATCTATCCGCCTGTCACCTGCTCTCGCCGTGAGAGGTGTTCTCTCCTTATTGATGCTTACAAATGCTCGGGAATGCTCTCGGATTCTCTTGAATACTCCGAATTCGAGATGTTCGGGCCGGACGGAATAAAAAACGGTAGCGTTGAGCCGTCGGATTGAGAATGGGTGGATCATCTATGTTTGGACATCGCCTCGCGCGTGAACGAGGCGATGAAGAGCGCTTTCCGTTTTGAAGACGCGGGTGTTTAGGACGTGCAGTCTCGCTTCATGTTCCGCGAGGGTAGGCAACACCTTATCTTCGAGGATGGATGTGATATGGGTGAGGTCGCCTTTCATTTGGTGGAAGTCGTGGGCCACCGCCTCGTATTTGGCGGCCAGCACTTCTTGCCCGTGACGGAGCGCTTCGGCCATTGCCTTCGTTTCGTTTGTGCGCTCATCAAGCAACTCGATTCGCTGTGCAAGCGTGTTCGTCTGCTCATTGAGCTCGCCGACCTGATGTTCGACAGTGGCCATGCGCTCATTGAGTCGGCCGACTTGGTGCTCAAGGCTGCTTGTCCGCTCGTTCAGTTGAGCGAACTATTGTTCAAGGGAACCCGTCCGCTCGTTGAGTTCGGCCACTTGCGCTTCAAGGGCGCCTGTCCGCTCATTGAGATTGACCACCTGCTCCCCCAAGGAACCAACCCGCTGTTCGAGCGATTCGACCGCTGCGCGCGTCGCTTTCACCTCATGCAAAATTTCTGCAATAGCGCTTCCATATCGATTCACTTGCTCTTTGTTTCTATTTTACAAAAAAGTGCATGGATGGCGAGAAACATTCGGAAAAATGGCTTTCACTAGCAAAAGAAAGAACCAAACCTTACAATAATGAGTAGGAAAAGGAGAGGCGAAGGTGGACGAAGATGGATGCTTCATGGCTGAAGCCGATTGTCGAAACAAAGTATTTGTCGGCGGAAAATGCACACCGTTATCGCGCGATTTTACGCTATTTCTACATTCAGCACGAGCGGATGCGGCAATATTTGTTCCCTGAAGAAGTGTATGCGTTTTTGAAACAGCATAGCGAATTTGTGGATTATACCGAGGATGAGTTGCAGCAGGACCTCGATCAGCTTGTAAAATGGAACAATTTGATCGCCCGTCAAGAGACTTCCCATGTTCGGACGATCGAAGAGTTTAAGAAAAAGCGGTTTCGCTACCAATGCAGCCCGTACACGGTGGAAATTGAGCGAATGATTCGCACGCTCGAACAGTTGGGCGACTCGTTCGGCGGTTCGCTCGAGAAAACGCGGTTTGACCGTCTGTACGCCTCCCTTTCTCGCATGGAAACGATCATATCTGCTAATTTCCAAGAAAAACCGGACGAAATACACCAGGTGTGGGAGGAGACGTTTGATTATTTCAAAAAAATCATTCACCATTCGGCCGATTATATCGCCTATTTGCATAGCGAAAATTTGGAAGAACGGATGACGGCGGAATCGTTTCTCGTTTACAAGGAACAATTTACCGCCTATTTGCGTGATTTTATCGTCGCCTTACAGAAGACGTCGATGCAAATTGAGCGGCTGTTGGAAGACCTTCCAGACGAAGGGGTGAACCGGTTCATTGAGCACGTAGTCGATTATGAGCGATCGATTCCACGCTTTGCCGACAGCGCTCCGTCGCGCGCCGAATGCATCGAAGAAAAGCGCGAGACGTGGCGCAGTTTGCGCGAATGGTTTTTAGGTCGGGACGGTCACGAAAGCGAGCTGTCGTTTTTGCAGCATCAGACGAACGAAGCGATTCGTCGCTTGACGCGCATTGTGCAGCGGCTTGGTGAGCGGCATCACCACTTTCGCAGCCGCAAAGGCGATTATTTGCACTTGGCACGCTGGTTTTCGCAGCTGTCCTCGATCGAAGAGGCACACTGTTTGTCGGCGGTCGTGTTCGGCTGCTTCCATACGAAACATGTGATTGCAGACAATGAGGCGACAGACGATATGTATCGCGATGTTTGGGAAGAGGGGCCGATGGAATGGGTGACGAAGCCGCGCGTGCGCCATTATGGAGAAAAGAAGAAACCGCACGCGATCGAGGAGAAAAAACAGGAAAAAGAAGAAGCGCGCCGCCGCTATTTGGAGGAGAAAGCACGCGAGGAAGCCGAACTGAAACAGCTGGTGAAAGACGGAAAAATTGTGCTGGCCGAACTCGGCGAAGTGCCCCCGTACGTACGGAAGACGTTGCTCGCCTGGATCGCCAAAGCCATGGGGAAAGAACAGCCAACCGTGAAAACAGAGAACGGCTGGGACATCCGCATTGTTCGTCGACACGGCACGATTTGCCTTCGCGCTGAAGACGGAACGCTTGTGATGCCCAACTACGAAATCGAAGTGATGGCGAAAGGAGGGAGCGAAGATGGAGGCGTCGTTTGATGACAAAGCAAAAGAAGCGTTGGCGGCGCTGTTTGAACAATTTTGGATCGTTCGCGACGCCGACCCGGAACGGTATCAGCTTGTCCGCGAACGCGAACACGTGCTCAAGAGATACATCGAGGAGAAGTTTGGCTACCGATTGATCGTGCACCGGCATTTCGCGAAGCTCGAAAAAATTCCAGCCGAGCCGGAGCCGTGGATGGGGATTCCGTCGTTTCAAGAGCCGCTCGATTACGCGCTGTTTTGCTGCTTGATGGCGTATGTTGAAAGCAAGGCGGTTGAAGAAAAATTTTTGCTTTCCGATGTATGCGAGGAAATCCGCACCATGTATCCGGGCGATGTGCCGGTCGATTGGACGAACTATTCCCAGCGGCGCGCGCTCATTCGCGTGCTGAAAGCAGCGGAACAAATCGGGCTGATCCGTCGGATGGATGGAGAGATTGAAGCGTTCGCGCAACATGCGGATGAAGAAGCGCTTTATGAAGTGCCGGTGTTGGCGCGCTATTTTATGCGCACATATCCGAAAGACTTGCTGCAATATACGTCGATTGACGAACTGTTGGCGGAAGAATGGAAAGCGTCGCCGCAAGATTACCGGCGTCATCGTCTGTACCGGAAGCTGTTTTTGTCGCCGGCTGTGCACCGAACGGAAGGCGACGAGCAAGATTTTTATTACTTGCGCAACTTCCGGCAGCGGCTGCGTGAGGATATTGAGTCCCATACGCCGTTTCGATATGAGCTGTACAAAAATGTCGCCATGTTGACGATTCCGGAACGGCAGGCGCCGTATACGCTCTTTCCCGATCTAAAAGGGACGTCTGACATCATCCTTCATTTTGCCGCCGTCGTCCGCGAGCGGTTGGCGTCCTTTCCGCCGGACGAGTACGGGCGACTTTGGCTGACGCCGGCGCAGTTTTCTGAATGGCTCGCCGATACGAAGCATCGCTACGAAGCTGGATGGGGGAAGACGCATCGCGAAGCATCGCTTGCGGAGTTAGCCCGCGAGGTGTTGGCGGAGCTGAAAGCATGGCGAATGGCAGACGCGGATTCTGAGACGGGCATGGTCGTCCTCTACCCGCTCCTTGGGCGGCTGTGCGGTCGATACCCGGACGATTTTCAAGCGAAAGAGAGGGAACCATGATGGCGGATCGATGGATGTTGCATCGCGCGGGATTGATCAATTTCTGGTATTATGATGAACAATATTTTCATTTTGCCGACGGAAAGTTGTTTTTGCGCGGAAGCAATGGAGCGGGCAAATCGGTGACGATGCAAAGCTTGATCCCGGTGCTGCTTGACGGGAAAAAGACGCCCGACCGGCTCGATCCGTTCGGTTCGCGGGCGCGGCGAATGGAAGATTACTTGCTCGGGGAAAAAGATGTCGTCAACCGCGATGAGCGAACCGGCTATTTGTTTCTCGAATATAAGCGGACTGAAACCGATCAATATCTCACGACCGGCATCGGCTTGCGAGCGAAACGGCAAAAAAATCTCGACTTTTGGGGCTTTGTCATTTTGGACAACCGCCGCATCGGCCATGATGTTTACTTGTACAAAAAAGAAAAAACAGGCGAGAAGATTCCTTTGACAAAGCGCGAGCTCGTCGATGCGCTCGGCGCCGGGGGAACGGTGGTCGAAACGCAAAAAGAATATATGAAGCTGGTCAATAAGCATGTGTTCCGCTTCGAATCGCTCGAGGCGTTTCAAGAGTTGATCGAGCTGTTGATTCAATTGCGAAGTCCGAAATTATCGAAAGATTTCAAGCCGACGGTGATTTACGAAATTTTGGAAAGCTCATTGCCGCCGTTAACCGATGAGGAATTGCGCCATTTGTCCGAGACGATTGAAAATATGGACCAAGCAAAGCAGCAGCTGGAGCAGCTCGAGCGCGATGAGCGGGCGCTGAAGCGGCTTTGTGATCAATATCGTCATTACAATGAATATATGATTGCCGAAAAAGCCATGGAATACGAGAAAGCGGTCCAACGAGCCGAACAGCTCGCCGCTGAGCAGCGAACAAGGTCAGAAGAGGAGAACAAAGCGCGGCAGCGGCTCGATGAACTGGATGAGGAGATCACCCGCCTCGGTCGGGAAGAAGACGTGTTGCGTGCACGGGAAGTGGAGCTTGCGGGCCATGAAGTCTTTCAACAAGCCGAAAAGCACGAAGAGTTAAAGGAACAGCAGCGCGACCTAGCGAGGCGGCGGGAGCGGCAAGAGCAGGTGATCGAAGAGAAGGAGCGGCTTGAACGGCAGCGCCGCCATCAAATCGATGAGGCGGAAGCGCGCCTCGATGAGCTGGAACGGAAGGTAGAAGGAACGCTGGCGCAGTTGCGCGCCGACGCGGACGAAGGGGCGTTTGCCGACCATGAAGTGAATGAAGACGATTTTCTCCGCCATCGCCGCCAACAGCGTGAGTTTCCGTTTACAGTTTGGGAGCAGGAAGCGGACCGTCATGCGGAACGGCTCGAAGCGCTCGCCGACCTTTGGCGTCGTCATGAAGGAATGCAAGTGCGCTATGAAGAAGCAAGCAAAGAAGCGGGCGAACTGCAGCGGGAAGTTGACCAATGGCGGCATCAATACCGGAAATGGGACGAACTGCTTGACCAAGAAAAAGAGCGGTGGGAACAAGCAGTGCTCGTTTGGCTGGAGCGCGGCGGCGTCACGGCGGACGAAGCGTGCATTCAGACGTTTTTGCGACAGACGGACGGCTTGTATGAGCAGTATTCCATTGATGACCTCAAGCAGCCGTTCGCAGCGGCGTATTATGATGCCGTCGGGAAGAAAAACGATGAAAAATGGCGGCTTGAACACGAAATGCGCTTGCTTGGCGACCAACTCACCGAGCGCGAGCAGGAGCTTCGCCATTGGCAGATGGAACAAGACCCAGAACCGGAACGCGATCCACAGACGGATGCCATGCGCACAGAGTTGGAGCGACAAGGAGTTATTTCCGTCCCGCTGTATGCGGCAGTTGAATTTTTCGACCATGTGCCGGAGCCTGTCCGCGAGCGGATCGAATCGGCGCTCGCCCATGCCGGACTGCTCGATGCGCTGATCATTGACCGCGATGTGGCGGTGACGTATGACCGGGTGCTCGTCCCGAACCCGATGCATATGGCGCATACATTGGCTGATTATCTTCAACCAGATGCAGGTGTCCCTGTCGCTGTGGAGCGGATTGATGCCGTGCTTCGCAGTATCGTCATTGCCGATGAGACGCAAGACGGTGGCATGACGCTTAATGAAGCTGGACGCTATGCGCTTGGTCTCGTGCGCGGTCATGCGCCCGCCCGCGAGCGCGCCATGTTCATCGGCCGCGCGGCAAGGCAGCGGTGGCGGATGGAGAAGATCGCTTCATTGGAAGAGGAGATTGCTTCCTTGCGGCAAGCGCTTGACCGCCTGCAGGCGGAACACAAAGCGGTGGAAGCTCATATAGCCGCATTGGCGGAGTGGTTTGCCGCGTTTCCATCGGACCGCGATGTGCGCGTGGCGTTTGAGGAACGGGAGGAAGCGCGCCGTCGCGCGGAAAGCAAAGAGCGCGACTGGCAGCGGCAACAAGAAAAAGTATCCTGTCTCGCCCGCGAGTGGCAGCACCTCAAGCAAACGTTGCGTGAGCAATCTGCAGGGCTTGATGTGGCGTTTTCCGTGGAAGGATGCGAACGAGCCCGATTAGCGATGAAATCGTATCTCCGCTTTTTGCATGTACTGGAAGTGCATGTTCGGGAAGCACTCCATGTGGCGGCGATGATCGCCCAGCAGCGCGAGCAGCTGCAGGCGCTCCGCGATGACATCGATGAGGCCAAAGGGGAGCGGAACCGCCTGCTCGATGAAGAGGAACGTTTGGCCCTCCGCATGGCTGAGATCGAACGAACGCTCCAACAAATGGGGGCGGATGACATTCGCGCAGAAATCGCCCGCGTGCGGGAGCGGCTCAACACCCTGCGCGAGGCAGTTCCGCGTCTAGTCAACGAGCGGGCGCGGACCGAGCAGCGCCTTGCCCGTCTCGCCGAAGAACGGGAACAAGGAGAGAAACGGGAAACGTTCGCTCGCGAGCTGGTCGCCGCATGGGAGCAGGCCTTTGCCCGTGAAGCGGCGCTCAAGTTGGTGGAGCTGGACCGTTCGCGTCCGCTTCGCGAACAGGCGAGCGAAGCGAAACAGCGGTATGGGGGAACGTTGAAAGACAGCCGCTCTTCGCTTCTGGCTCGGCTGAACACAATCTTTTTCCAAGAATCATCCAATTTGACTGAATACCGGGCGACGTTCGAATCGCTGCCGTTCGAGGAGAAAGAATGGAGCACCGCGGCGCCGGACGACGAAATGGCGATGAAAGCAGCTGATTGGCGGGAAAAACAAGAGCGAAACGTCATTTTCCTTGACTACAAAGGGCAGCGTGCCACGCCGTCTGTCGTCTTGGCGGAAGTTGAGCGGGAAATCGCGTTGCAGCACGAGTATATGAAAGAACAAGACCGGGAACTGTACGAAGAGGTCATTTTAAAGTCGGTCGGCCGCATTTTGCGCAGCCGCATCCAACGCGCGGAGCGATGGGTGAACGACATGAACAAGCGGATGAGCGAAATTGATACGTCATCGAGCCTCGCTCTATCCATTCAATGGAAGCCGAAAACGGCGGAGACCGAAGACGAGCTCGACACGAAAGAGCTGGTGGGATTGCTGCGGATGGATTCACGGCTGCTCAAGGAGGAAGATTTGCAGCGGGTGACGAACCATTTCCGCTCGAAAATCGCCCGCGCCCGCGAACTGCTTGAGGAACGCGGCCAAGGCAATACGCTTCATCAAATTATAAAAGAAGTGCTCGACTATCGGAAATGGTTTTCGTTTACCCTCTACTATGAAAAAGAACACGAACCGAAGCGCGAACTGACAAATCAGCGCTTTTATCGGTTCAGCGGTGGGGAGAAAGCGTTGGCGATGTACATTCCGCTGTTTGCGGCGGCGTATTCACGCTATCAAGAAGCAGGCGATGATGCGCCGTACATCATCTCGCTTGATGAAGCGTTCGCCGGTGTCGATGAAAACAACATCCGCATGATGTTCGGCCTTGTTGAACAGCTCGGCTTTAACTACATCATGAACTCGCAGGCGCTTTGGGGTGATTACGACACCGTGCCGGCCCTGTCGATTTGCGAGCTCGTCCGCCCGCGCAATGCGCCGTTTGTCACCGTCATCCAGTATTATTGGAACGGGCGCATCAAGCAATTAGTAGCGAATGAGGAAGAATGGGAGTTGATCGAGACATGAACCGGGCCGAAGAGGCCGCTGCCTTTTTCCGTTCCGAGTTGGGCTTTCACCGTTTGTTTGTCGAGATGAAGAGGAAATACGAGTCGCTCGGTCGTGTTGGTGGCGTCGTCTCCTTGGCATCGTTCAGCGAGAACGAGCGAGAAGCCATCGCCGCCTTTTTCGGCCGAGACGTTTCCCGCGTTTCCCTGCCCGCCTTTGAACAGCAACTCGAACGAACACGGTTTGCCGGCGTTGGCCTCATCGAGCTGCTCGAGCGCTATTTCGGTGAGCCGCTCGTGCCGAAAAAAGAACAGCGCCAGGCGGCCGAAAAGGAGCGGGAGCGGTTTTTCGGGCACCTCGCCCACGAGCACCCTTGGCTTGAAGACATTTGTGGCCAAAGGTTCATCCAAGCAGCGTATGAGGCAAACCGCGAAGAGTTGGCGGCGGCGATCCGTCTTGTCGGCGCCGCCCTTCGCCGCTTGCCGCTCGGCTCGTATGAGCGGCTCCCATTGTTTGCCCAGCACATCGCCGGCGATCCACACGCCTTTGACCTGTCAACGCTCCCCGGCAAGGTGTTGCTGTCGGCCTTGCAAGCGACCGTGCCAGGCGAGTGGGATGTGACCTCTATAGAGAGCGTCAATGAATTGCTGCAGTCCGTCGGCCTGCTCCGCGAGGATATTTTGAACTTTGCCACCTGCGCCAACTTGTTGGCCGAAACGAAGAAAGGCCCTCACCCGGTCTTCACCGCTGCCGTCGAAGCCAACAGCGCATTGAATGCACCGCTAAGGGACGTGTTGTCGCTCATTCGCGCCTATCCAGCCAACGGCGGCATCGTATATGTCGTGGAAAACGCGGGCGTTTTCTCGACCTTGCTTGACACCCACGCCCCGCTTGTCTGTACGAACGGGCAAATGAATTTAGCGACGATGCGCCTCCTTGATTTGCTCGTGGCTTCAGGAGCCAAGCTGCATTACTCCGGCGACTTTGACCCGGAAGGTTTGAAAATGGCCGACCGTTTTCTCGGGCGATACGGCTTGGCGGCTGTTCTATGGCGCTACAGCGTCGATGACTACTTCGCCGCCACCCCAACGGTTCATTTGCCTCCGGAGCGGCTCGCCAAACTCGCCTCCGTAGCGTCAGCGTCGCTGCAGCCAGTGAAAGAAGCGATGGTGAAAACGGAAAAAGCGGGATACCAAGAGGCGATCATCGGCCGACTACTTCGAGACATAAAAAGTTAGCACTCGCCCCTGTTCATGCAAGCGTTGGGATTCCAATATTTGTGTTCGTCTTGCCCGCGGTGGATGAGCAGGCGGTATCTCGGTCTTATGCGCCGCAGGACGAGCGTTTGTCCTCGCTTAGGCAAACAGCAATCGGGAAACAAGGCAAGCCAGCCACCAGGAAGCACTCCTTGGTTGTCGTCGACCTCCAATCGCGCAAAAACCCTAGGGGGTCGACGACATTGGTTTTGATCGCTTAATCTCTAGAGCCATCATGAATGGGCTTGATTGACAGAATATTCGGGATGTTTTATGCTGAAGTTGCGGCTGCGGGAGAAAGCTTGTTATGGCAGCGGTTTTTGGTTTTTATCGTATCTATGAGGGATTGAAACCAGTTGATTACAGCCTATTTCGAAACGCTTGCTGCAGTTTTTATCGTACCTATGAGGGATTGAAACTACAAACAAGGGCTGCAAGTGAAAGGGATCGTTCGTTTTTATCGTACCTATGAGGAATTTCTCATTGTGAGCAGGATGCCGCCTTGGGGATGGCGAATAGAAGAAGAGAGACCATCAAGGTGAGGTGATCGAATGGCGATTGACCATGATCGGCTGTTCAAAGAGCTGATCCGCACGTTTTTCGAAGAGTTCTTCCTTCTCTTTTTCCCCGACATGCACGAGCATATCGATTTCCACCATCTGTCCTTTTTATCCGAAGAGCTGTTTACCGATGTGACGGCCGGCGAAAAGTACCGCGTCGATCTGCTGGTCGAGACGAAGCTGAAAGGCAAAGACGGGCTGATCATCGTGCACGTGGAAACGCAAGGGTATGTCCAGCCGTCGTTTGCCGAGCGCATGTTCCTCTATTTCAGCCGCTTGTATGAAACCTACCGAACCCGCATCGTTCCGATCGCTGTCTTCCATTATGATTCCCTCCGCGAGGAACCGTCTGTGTTTTCGATGGAATTTCCCTTTGGCGAAGTGCTGCAGTTTCGCTTTTTTCCGGTGGCGCTGCGGAAGAAGCATTGGCGGGAGTACATCCGGCAGGACAATCCGGTTGCGGCTGCGCTGCTCAGTCAAATGGGGTATACTGAAAGGGAGAAGGTGGAGCTGAAAAAAGAGTTTTTGCGCATGCTGGTGCGGTTGGAGCTGGATGAGGCGAGGCAGCGGTTGCTGCTTGGGTTTTTTGAGACGTACGTGAAGTTGACGGAGGAAGAGGAACAACAGCTGCAAAGCGAGGTGAAGGCGATGGAAACGAAAGAAAGAGAGAAAGTGCTGGAGCTGATCATCTCCTACGAGCAAAAAGGGAAGAAGGAAGGGATGGAAGAAGGATGGAAACGCGGCCTTGAGCAAGGAATGAAGCGGCTCATTGAGACGATGGCACAAAAAGGGATGACGGCCGTCGAGATTGCCCGGTTGGTCGATCTTTCTGAAGAAGAAATTCGCCGCTTGCTGAGCGAGTAAGAGAAAAGGGGCAGAATATCCATCTTACCTCGGTGTTTCCCGTTGAATGAGTAAGAGGAAAAGAACAAAAAGGCGGTCAACCACCGCCTTTTTTCATGATGTTCGATTTCAGCCGCTTTTTCCGTGAAAATCACACTGGTGAGTCGTGATTTTTATGTCTGGATGGAGGCGATAAACTCCGCTCTTGTCATCGTTCCCCTGAGATTATCGCTGTGGTATAATCATATGCGCGGATGACAGTCTGGATGTACGGTCATAGTTCCCCTGAGATTATCGCTGTGGTATAATAGTGGCTGTCTGAAGAAGAAGCGTTCGATAGTCATAGTTCCCCTGAGATTATCGCTGTGGTATAATTTATCGGCGGCACGGTAACAGTAGACGCGGGTCATCGTTCCCCTGAGATTATCGCTGTGGTATAATCGTACGCGAAGCCAATCGCGCACAAGCACGGTCATAGTTCCCCTGAGATTATCGCTGTGGTATAATGCGGGTTCGTGAAATTACTGGCCTTTCTGCGTCATAGTTCCCCTGAGATTATCGCTGTGGTATAATAATGCTCCCGTTCAATCAGATCATTGCTCAAGTCATAGTTCCCCTGAGATTATCGCTGTGGTATAATTGCTTCGTCATCGTCCACAATGTCCCCTTCGTCATCGTTCCCCTGAGATTATCGCTGTGGTATAATCGTTTAATGTTGAACACCTTTACATTATCGGTCATAGTTCCCCTGAGATTATCGCTGTGGTATAATTGGCCACGTACTTACGCGACGCCGGCATCGGTCATAGTTCCCCTGAGATTATCGCTGTGGTATAATAGTTTCTGGTTTCACCGTTACAAAAACATCGTCATAGTTCCCCTGAGATTATCGCTGTGGTATAATTTCGGTAAAATGTTTCATGACGGTGAGTGGGTCATAGTTCCCCTGAGATTATCGCTGTGGTATAATCATCTTTTTCGTCGGTTTCTTCGTCTTTTTGTCATAGTTCCCCTGAGATTATCGCTGTGGTATAATTCTGGCACGGATGCCCACTGCATGGGAATAGTCATAGTTCCCCTGAGATTATCGCTGTGGTATAATATTACTGAAGAAGATTTTTGGGGCGATAAGGTCATAGTTCCCCTGAGATTATCGCTGTGGTATAATCACCTCGACTAGATAACATCCGCCTTCGTAGTCATAGTTCCCCTGAGATTATCGCTGTGGTATAATTATCAGGAACAGCAAAAGGAGCAGATCAATGTCATAGTTCCCCTGAGATTATCGCTGTGGTATAATCCGGTGTACGCAAATCGTACGACAGGGACGGTCATAGTTCCCCTGAGATTATCGCTGTGGTATAATGTAGTTTCGGTTGCTATTCGCCTCCGACGAGTCATAGTTCCCCTGAGATTATCGCTGTGGTATAATATATATATTACCAGTAACACCCGAACCCACGTCATAGTTCCCCTGAGATTATCGCTGTGGTATAATTACAAGGTTTTCATGAAGCACGCGGAAAGGGTCATAGTTCCCCTGAGATTATCGCTGTGGTATAATTAAACGCTCACCTTTTGGGCGGACGGAGTGTCATAGTTCCCCTGAGATTATCGCTGTGGTATAATTGTTGACGACTCGCACGGACGGAACGACCGTCATAGTTCCCCTGAGATTATCGCTGTGGTATAATCAAACAGCCGGGTTCACGCCGAGTTCGACGTCATAGTTCCCCTGAGATTATCGCTGTGGTATAATTGACATCATGACGTACGCCGGTCGCTTTAGTCATAGTTCCCCTGAGATTATCGCTGTGGTATAATAATCACGGTTGATAACCGCCGCTTGGCCGGTCATAGTTCCCCTGAGATTATCGCTGTGGTATAATACGAGCTTTGTTTCCAAACAGTACCGTAGTCATAGTTCCCCTGAGATTATCGCTGTGGTATAATCTTACCGAGCAACACATACAAGACATATTGTCATAGTTCCCCTGAGATTATCGCTGTGGTATAATACGTATCCAAAAAAGCCTGCAATCTCAAGGATCGCAGGCTTTTTTGCTTTCAAAAAATGCAAATGTGCTTATGCAAAAAGGGGGAACCCTTTCCGTTTTTTAAAAAAGTGTTAGCTGGGTGGATGTCATTTTCTTTTCTTGTGCCGTTGGTTCCCCGAGAAGCAGCTGCATTTTTGCGTACTGCTTTTCCGTTACGACCATCGCCCGAATCGATCCTTGAGGGGGTAAGTTGCGTTTTAATCTTGTCAAGTGTTTATCCGTTGCTTCGTGTCCGTGGCAGACGCGGCTGTAGACTGAAAACTGCAACATATCATACCCTTCGTTCAGTAGGAATGTGCGAAATCGCCGGTATTCACGCTTCTCCCGGTTGGTCACGACGGGGAGATCAAAAAAGACGAGCAACCGCATAAACTTACTCATATACGTGCAGTTGCAACGGGAGAAGTTCCGGCAATTTCAACAACGAAGGGTCTTGGCTCCGGCTTGCAGTGACGAAGCTTTTTGTCATTTCTTCCACCGCGTTCACGACGGTCAGTTTTTCTCCATTCACTAGTATGTCCATATTGGCCAAATTATATAAGTCTGCCCGAATGGACGGAGAAAATTCATCGTCCGGTTGAATATGTTGGGCCACGTATAGGTCGACGAGCGGGCGCAATACTTCCATAAAATCGTCGGCGAGATTAAATTTGTTCAACTCGTTATCGTGGTAAATTCCCAAGCACGGGAAAAAGCCATACCCGACGAGAGAGCGGGCGACGAGTCCGCGCATAATGGCGTATCCGTAATTTAAAGCAGCGTTCACCACTGAGTCGCTTCGTCGGGTGAATTCACTTCCAAATAAATACAGAAAGTACTTTTTGGCTCCGTACGCCTCGCGGTTGTTGCTGTCTCCAGAGTCGACGGTTTTGCTGATGCGGTATAGTTCATCTGCTCCTTCTTTGTTCAGGAACTCCAAACATTTTCCTTGATTCATTAGTTTTTGGATCACGATTCGCTGCCAAATTCGTTTTTTAAAAGGCTTGGAGTAGGCGTACTGCATGTGCAGCACGCCCACTTGGCGAGAATGTTTTTGGAACGGCTGCAGCACCCCACTGGGGAGCCGTTTTTGGTCGCAAGTGAACAGGGTGATGTTATACTCCGCCATTTTGCTTAAAGCAACTGCAGTTATACTTACGGCTTGTTCTTCGATGACAATGGAACAAATATCCTCCAACGGGATAGAAACTTTTTCTTCCTGTTCAATCACGAGTTGATTGTAACGGACGGATAGTTTCCCCGGCTTTCGGATGAGAAGATGACGCCAACCCAACTCTCTTTTCCCCTCTCACTTTGTAGATGTTTCCAAGCACATCTACTTGGTATTTCTCGAATCGTTTGAGGGTTCTTGAACCGATGCCACGGAGCGAGAAACTGTTGTCATGGCTGATCAACTCTAATCCCCCGTTGGCTGAGTCAATCGTTTTGTAGTAGACAAACATATCTTTAATGTTAATCTCTTCGCCTGCGGCTGTTTTCACTGTTTTTTCCCGAGGAAGCTCAATGCGAATGAGATCATTCGGGTACAAGCTGAATCGGAACGTATAGTCCTCCGTCATTTCCTTCCACTCAGAGTACGGTTTGTTCGGCTCGATCGCTTTGTTTGGCAAGATCCCTTTCATCATATCCATTGTATAGATAGGGACACAATAGTATTTGCCGTCTTTCTCGAACACATCGACCCGGATGATGTTGCTGTTGTAGGCAACGGTTCTGCCATCATTGAGCGGGATGACTTGGTTTTTCGTGTCGATGACTTTCACTGTCCGAATGATAGGCCCGGGTTCCCCGTTCTTTTTTGGCTTGTACAGCGGTTTTTGGAACGCCTTTTTCGGGTCATTGTTATGCTCAAGCAGCCGCTGGCGGATCGCTTCGTATGTCCTTGGGTCACTTTCTTTGCCGTACATCGGAAAATGTCCGCTCGCATCCAGTTTGATTTCGGACAGTTTCGTTTTGACAACAGTTTGGATTTTCCCGCTCCGTTCATCGATGCCGATGTATCGCCGCAATGTTTCTTGGTGAGCCGCCCCTGTGACGCTCCGTTTCGGCATTCGGGAGACAAAAACCGGCTGCAACGATTCGAGTTTCTCGTTATCATAATTTCCAAGATTGAGAGCTTTTATACTCTCTTGTGGATGTTTTGATAAACGCGCCCGCAGCTCATCAGCGAAGTGCGGCCAAGGCTGCGGAAATTGCGGTTCCGTTTTTTGAGCCAATTCTTTGTTTTGCTCGCGCCGTTGATAAAAGGCGGTGACTCGGGCGATATCGCTCGGCGTTGTGCAGGCGACGATGGCGGCATCTACCGCATGATGCAAATCGGACTCTTCACGGTTTTTGTTAAAATCCCAGCGGCTTCGCAGATGGGCGGTAATGCGGCCGTTGACGGTGTATACTTTTTGTTTGTTATCGCTGTCAGCGAATTTAAGGTGTTCACGAATAAAGTTGGCGAAAAATCGTGAAATATACCGGGTGTCATTTAAATTTCGGTTTTTAAATTCCGTTTCTTCGCTTTCATCGTAATGAAGCCGGAGCAACCGATCCCGCTTCTTTTTGGAAAACTGCTTGTTCGTTAACACAAATGTTTCAAACTGTTGCCAGCGTTCGGTTCCGACCCCTAAATACTCGGCAGGAATGCGGTTGCCTTTTTCGCGGTTTTCTTTTGTCAATACCAACACTTTATTTGTATAACTGTCGTCCAAGCTTCGGCTATATGGAATCACATGATCTACTTCCGTATAACCAGGTTCAAGCAGTCGTTCGATTTCGATTGGCTGAAGTGAGTAGGCGCATCTCCCGTTTTGTTCGCTCCACAGTTTGAATTTGACAATGTCAAGACCGGTTGGATTTAGCGTCAGCCCGTATTCTATGAGCTGGCGGATGGCGGTTTCGTTTTTCTTCCGGTTTTCATCTTGTTCTCTTTTTGTTTTGCGCCGTTCGTCAAACGTTTGTGATAAATCGCGAGCTAGCTCGATATGAATGGATACTGGCGAACCGTATTTTTTGATGATGGCATTCACCACTTTTCGCGCCTGTGTCAACGCGCGCATGACGACCGGATTGGCGATCGGCGGAATAGTCGGAAGCAGCGCCGTTTTTTGTTTTTTCTTCGGCCCTGTAAACGTGTATCCCGCCTGTTCACAAGCCGAAGAGTAGACCTCACCTTGTTCCATATACGGGAGAATGTTGCGGAGCGCCTTTAGCGACAAATGGCCGAATTTTGTAAATGATAAGTTCAACAGTTCCTCAATCAGTTCGTTATCGTATGCCTTGTCCGCCAAATTTGGCATCCGTTTCCCGTTTTGTTCATATTCATTTCGCAAGTAGCTGCGAATATCGGCATCATCTTTAAACAATGTCAAGGCATAACCGAATGTGTCGAAATCGATGGGAAGAAACGAACTTGACTTTCCTTTTCCATACACTTTATCAATGGCTTTCCGAATCTGATGATAGGCGTCGAGTTCAAGGAAGCGGATGGTTTCGTTTTGCTTCAATGGCATGTTCCGGTCGTAGACAATGCCTTTAAAGTAAGTGTCGTCAGGCAAATTAAGCAACGTCCGAATATCATGATAGGTGATTTTATTTTTAAGGAACGCTTGTTTGTATAAAAGATGGCGCTCCTCATCGGTGAGCCCCCGTGCGCCTGATGGGGAGACGAGCCGCAATTTATTGATGTGCTCCCAGGCGATGAACGATTGGAATGTGTATGTTGCTTTTGGCGCCCGCTTTTCTTTCGGTTCAAATATACACAAACCTACTTTTTTCTCAATGTCATCTTTGGAAGCGAAAGGACGTTGTGACGCCCAGAGGGCGGTATATTCATTCTCAAACTCTTCCGTGCAACTCATGTTTCCAAACTCGCGCTGTTTGGAAAAAATGAGTCGGATCTCACGTTCTAAGTCATCGCGGGCGATCGTGTTTGTGTAATTTTCTCCTTTATTGCGTTTATGGAGCGTAAACTTTGGATCTTTCACAATCATTTCGCCGACGGTTCGGTAGCCAGAAAGAATGACTCGGTTTTCTTCAATATGTTTGAGCATCGTGCTGTTTTCTTTGTTGCTGCGCTCGCTTTTGCGGTTGGATTTGAAGCCGCGCCGCTTGGCTAGATGAAGGAGGACGCGAGCCAACTCATCGTTGTTTAATTTTCGATCCAATGCCTCAACGCGCAGCTGCCAGACGCCAATTTCATGCTTTTCCTCAAATAGCTTGTCCAGTTCTTCTTTCGTTAAGACTCCTTCACGGATGAGCAGACGGCGAATGCGTTCAAGACGATGCTTGCGGCGGCGCAGCCGACGCCGGGCCGAGCGGGCGAGGCGTCGAGGAAGAGCTAGTGATTCTCCCGTTTGCGGGTTTTCCGCTCTGTCAAAGATGCGGACGCCTAAATCTTCGATGCGAGGAATATCCAGATTAATGACTGCCCAGCCCACCGAGGTAATGCCGATATCAAGACCGATTTTGTATCTCACTTCGATCCCCTCCCATTAATAGAGCTATGTAGTAAAAAAGACCTTAGCGTTTTCCGCCAAGGTCTGAGTTTGCGCAAGGATGGGGAATGCCCGCTAAAAGCGGGCGACAGGCGATCCCCAACGCCGCGGGTCAGTCTGCCTTAGGCAGAAAGCCCTTATCATAGTAACCCTGAGATCATTGCTGTGGTATGATCCTATTACTATAATAATGGGTAAATTCGGAAAATGCAAGCGCTTTTTTCATGTATTCCTTAAAATCGGTGCATTTGAGTAAAATCATGTTTGAAGGAAAAAGAGAAACGTCCCGTGGTGCTAGACTAAAAAGTGGACACGGAGAATCGAGATTGCGAAAATAAAATCAAATGGATTCGAGGTGTCCAAAATGGGTAAATCGTACGACAAGGAATTCAAATTACAAACCATTCGAATGATTCTGGAAGAAGGCAAGCCGGTGGCACAGGTCGCCCGGGAACTGGGAATCAACGACAATACCTTGTACCGCTGGATGGCGGAGTACAAGCAGAGCGGGCAGTAAGCTTTTCCAGGCAGTGGGAAACTGAAGTCCGATGACCAAGTGATCCGCGACATGAAGGCTGGCTATATTTGGCGAGCATTATGGATCTATGTACGCGTAAAATCGTCGGTTTCCATATGGACGAGCGGATGACGAAGGAACTGGTCATCCAAGCGCTGGATCAAACCTACCACCTCCAACGACCGCGCGGTGAAGTGTTGCATCATTCCGATCGCGGCAAGCCAATATGCGTCGCATGAATACTAGGCGCGTTTGAGAAAATACGGCATGACCAGCAGTATGAGCCGCAAGGCAATTGCTACGATAATGCCTGTATCGAATCTTTTCATAGCGTGTTGAAGAAGGAACTGATTTACCTGGAAAAATTCCAGACGCGTGAACAGGCGAAAAAGCGCATTTTTGAATATGTCACTTGTTTCTACAACGGGAAACGGATTCACTCTGCGATTGGGTACTTGACGCCCAATCAATACGAACGTATGTATCGTATTTCTGCGTAATTCTCTCAATTTTTTGTGTCCATTCTATTGACAGAGATCCAATTCATTCTATAAGTCAAATGGTATACACTAAGGAAGGCAGGAAAAAACGTGAGATTGACAGTGACCATGAGCGGACGGCAAGGGACGGTTTCCTTGCCGTTGCATTATCAGCATTTGTTGCAAGGATTATTGTACCGTTCGTTAGAAAATGAACAATTAGCCGCGTTTTTGCATGACAGGGGATTCCGTCACGGGAAACGTTCATTTAAACTGTTTGCCTTTAGCCGTTTATTTGGAACGCATCAAGTGGATCGAGAAAGGAAAACAATTCATTTTTTGGGGAATTTCCAATGGCATATCGATACCGCTCTTCCAGAGCTGACTCAACAACTTGGGCAGAGATTCTTGCTGCAAAGGGAGATTGAGCTTTACGGACAGTTGATTGAAGTGAAAAGTGTCAGAATGCAGAGCGTTGACATACGGGAGCATGAAATTGACGTTGTCATGCTTTCTCCACTGACCGTATACAGCACATATGAGACGATGGATGGGAGAAAGAAAACGCAATTTTTTGATCCTGATGATGAGGTATTCCCCCACTTGATTGAATTGAATTTCTGTCACAAATATGCAGCGTACTATGGTGTTCCGCCAGCGGAACGATTATCGATTCAACCGATCTATGTTCATCGGCGTCATCGTGTGGTCACACTATTCAAGGACATGTATATTACAGGCTGGATGGGACATTATCGCCTTTGTTCTTCGCCAGAACAGTTGACATTTTTGTACCACGTCGGTCTTGGCAGTCGAAATTCACAAGGGTTTGGAATGTTTCGCCTCGCAAGTGGATAAACCAGCCGCAAGATTGTCGTCGACCTCCAATCCTGCAAAAACCCCGGGGGATCGACGACAATAGTTTTTGGCGGCTCAGACTTACAGCCATCGAGGTTGAAGGTTATTGACAGAATTTTTGGAACTTGGTATACTGAAAACAGTGCTAGAGCGAAATGCTTGATACAACAAGCATTTTTGGGGTTTTTATCGTACCTATGAGGGATTGAAATACGGTGACAATGAGTGGGCGGCAAGCTCCAGTTTCGTTTTTATCGTACCTATGAGGGATTGAAATTGTATTGGATTGGGATGAAAATGATCAACATGTCGAAGGTTTTTATCGTACCTATGAGGGATTGAAACTTTGAAATAAAAGAATCATTCGAACCGGATGAGTAGGTACAGACTGTTGGGTTGCAGCCAAACCAAAAAAATGATGATGTCGATTCAACAAAGATATGGAAAAAATATTTGGGAATTTATCATCTCCCGCCGAGGAGACCCCCACTTCCACGCGTGAGCGTAGGTGGGAGAGCGTTCAATGTCCAAGCTTATGGTTCGTTTGGAGTTGTTTCCATCAGTTGGCTTTACATCATTCGGAAGTAAACGGAGGTTGCAATGCGCTCTAAACTTCGCGATCTCGGGTTTTCCATCGGCACGCTTCCAGTGGGGAAGCGGAATCAAATCACGGATGTGGCTGGGGTAAAGGTTGGGCATGCGACCATTCGGGAGGAACTGGATGAACGGACGGTGATCCGCACTGGGGTGACGGCGGTGTTGCCGCATGGGGGCAATTGGTTTTTGGAAAAGGTGCCCGCGGCTTGTTTTGTTTTGAACGGTTTTGGGAAAACGGTCGGGTTGGTGCAAGTCGAGGAGCTGGGGACGATCGAGTCACCGATTATGTTGACGAATACGTTCAGCGTCGGGACGGTTTGGCAAGGGACGCTCGAGCATATGCTTGCGATGACGCCGGAGATTGGGGATGCGACCGGGTCGGTCAACATCGTGGTCGGGGAATGCAATGACAGCTATTTGAACACGGCGCGGGCGCTTTCGGTGACGAAGGCGCATGCGAAACAGGCGATTGCCGAGGCGCGGGTGGAGATGGAAGAAGGAGCGGTCGGCGCGGGGACGGGCATGATGTGCTTTGGCTGGAAAGGGGGCGTGGGCAGTTCATCGCGGATCGCGGGCGGGACGTATACGGTCGGGGCGCTGGTCGTGAGCAATTTTGGGCGGCGTGGGGAGCTGCGGTTCGTGCCGTATGTGCCGCCGTCGTTTGATGAGCGGGACGTGCCGCCTGGATCGATTATGATGATTGTCGCGACCGATGCGCCGCTTGATGCGCGGCAGCTGAAGCGGTTGGCGCGAAGGGCGGCGGTGGGGCTCGGGCGGACGGGAAGCCATGTCCATCACGGGAGCGGCGATATCGTCATTGCCTTTTCCACCGCTTATACGATCCCCCACTTTTCTGACTCTGTTCTTCAACCCGTCCCTCCGCTCGTCCACGATGATGCGCCGCTGATGAATGAACTGTTTCAAGCCGCGATCGAGGCGACGGAAGAAGCGATTTGGAATGCGCTCACGACGGCGGAGACGACGACCGGACGAAACGGACGCGTCGGGGAAGCGATTCCGTATTCGTTGCTTCAGCGGGGGAATAAAGGGCTGATCCTTGGATGAAACGATGAGAGACGATTGCTTGATACGCATGTAAGAGAAGGTGTCCACTTTTTGCGGACACCTTCTTCGTGTTCGATTCCGATAGGGGGCTTCGTTTCGATATAGCGCTTCTAGCTGAGCGAGGCGTCCATCTCAGTTTGATGGCGACAGGGCGCTTAGTGCCGACTATGAAGGCGATGCGTCCATGCAGCGAGTTTTTCTTTCATCCCTTCGCGCCCCGGGGTGGACGAACGGCGGTGGGCGTAGCCGACCAAGGCGCCGGTGGCGATCAACAAGAGACCGGACAAGGCGAAAATCGAAGCGATGGAAAACAGGCCGGCGATGGCGCCCGCGGCCGTCGGGCCGGTCAAATTGCCGAGGAAGCGGGAGCTTGCCGTGACGCCGAACACCCTTCCTTGAATGCGGCGCGGGCTTTGCGCGTTGATGAGCGCCTGAAGGGCAGGCCATACGCCGCCGACGACAAGCCCCTGCAAGAAGCGCCAGACGTACAGCTCGTAAAGATGGTCCGTCCATACTTGCGGCAAGGCGAACAGGCCGGATAACACAAGCAAAACCGGCAATGTCTTCTCTTGCCCGATTCGGTCGCCGAGCTTTCCTAAATACGGTGCGCCGATGATCGTGGCGATCCCTGTGATCGAGGAGGCCAGCCCTGATAAAAACGCGAGATTGCTAGAATGGCCGACCAACGATTGGACGAAAATCGTCATCATCGAATTGACGCCGAGAACGGCGATTTGCACGAGAAACGTGGCGACAAACAAGAGGATGAGCGGCCGGTGTTCGAACACGTCTTTGAAGCTCGCCTTGTTTTCTCTTGTCTGCGGCACGACCGGATCTTTTTCGAGCCAAAAGATCACAGGCAAGAGCGTAAGCAAAATGCACAGCCCGGTCACTAAAAACACCGGGCGGAAGCCGAATAGGTCGGACAAAGCGCCGCCGATGAGCGGCCCGATAATGTTTCCGGCGATGCTTCCCGTCTGCAGCGTCCCGAGCGCCTCGCCGCTATGGTCTTTCGGGGCGACGCGGGCCAAATAGGAAAACGAGACGGTGATGAATCCGGAGAAAAAGCCGACAAGAAGCCGAAGCACAAGCAGCGCCATTGGCGAATGGGCGAACGCCATGCAGGCGGTGAGGAGCCCCATGCCGACCCCCGCGCGGATGAGGTTCGCGCGCTGGCCATATTGATCCGCAAATATTCCCCAAATCGGCGCCATGATGGCCGCCGATAAGAAGGTGGCGGAAAAGACAAGCCCAGTCCACATGCTTAAGGCATGGTGCTCGGTGACCCCCATTTGCCATAAGAAGAGCGATAAAAAGGGAACGACCATCGTCATCCCGGCCGAAACCATAAAATTGCACAGCCATAAAATGCGGACGCTTCGCTTCCAGTCCATGTGAGGTCATCTCCTGAATTATTTCGTTTCTCTAATGATTTTACCACGATGGAAAAATGAAGGAAATGATTTTGCTCATCCATGAAGCTAGAGCGGAAGAAACCAATCCCCCTTGCCTGCGGGGCAAGGGGGTCATCTATGTCAAAAGGGGGGAGGGGGGACATTAGGCGTTATGGGCTTGAGCGTCTTTCCATTTCGCCAGTTCGCGTTCCACTTCTTCCTCAAACGGCACAGGGGACAACACGGCGTTCGTTCCGAACCGAGCGGCGGCCGCCTCCGCTTCCAGCGCGATGACGCGCTCTTCCATGCGGGCGAACCCGCGGAGCGCTTCGTCGGCGGAAAAGGAAGCGAGCGCCGAGTCGATTTGTTTCAACGCTTGCGCGGCATTGACGCGAGCAGCGAGTTCCAGCTGCTTGGCGGAAAGTTCGTCGTACCGCTCGCGCAGTTGGTTGAGCCGATTGGCGACTTCCGCCGTTTTCGCTTTGATGGCGTTGTATTGTTGTTTGTATGCCTCAAGTTTTTTCTCATACAGCAGCTTGTCGCGCAACGCGAGTTTGGCGACGGCTTCTTCGTTGCGCTCAAGCGCCAGTTTCACCTGGCGGCTTCGCTTTTCAATGGTCGCTTCCGCTTGGGTGATGAGCGTTTCATAGCGCCGCTCGGCGACCCATTGCTGGGCGAGCGCTTGGCGCCCTTGTTCGAGCTGCTGTTCGAGTTCGCGCAAATATTGTTTCGTCATGACGACGGGGTCTTCCCAGCGGTCGATTTGTTCGTTCACTTCAGCGAGAACGATTGTCTTGATTCGGCGAAAAATACCCATGTTGGTTGGCCTCCTTTTGAATTGTTTTTTCCCATTCATCGAGCCAATCGGCGGAAACGGAAGGCGGTGACGGCGCCCACGCTTCAGCGATGGACGGTTTGCGCCCTTGGCGCCGCCCTAAGGCATATACAGCAGCCAGTGCGAGCAAAATCAGCACCCATTTTGGCAGCAGCGCCGCAATCCCTAAAGCGGCGAGCGCCCAACCGATCCAGCGCTTCGACCGCGCCGCGGCGAGCCACAATGCCCCCGCGCCGACAAGCAAGAGCGGGAGGAGCCACTGCATGAACAAAATCGGCATCATCCAGCCCCCGCGCCGTTCCATGATGAACTCCCGATGGCGATGTTCGACTCCGCCGTACATGCCGTCAAACGGCGCGACTGGACGGCCGTGCGCCATCACTTCGTGCGGGGCGAAAAGATGGAACAGACTGACTCCCGCCAAGACGACAAGGGCGAGCAGAAAAAACGCTCGAGCTTTCTTCAATCTTGTCACCTCCTTGTGTAGTGGTGGACTGGCTTACGGTTTGTATTGTAGAAAGGAAAGGAGAAAATGAGGTGAAAAGCGAACATTTTTTGAAGGGCTGTTGAACATATCATCCATTAGAGGATCCGCCGCAAGATGGACGGTGATTTTCGCTTGACATTGTGGGTGAGGAAAGAAAGACGTGGTTGGGTCGTATCGGTTTGATGTTGGCGGCGCTTTGTTTGTGTTCTTGTTTTCGAAATCCGCGATGCCGGCGGTTTGGTCATGCCCTATGTCAATGCCATCGTGGCTGCGTCGATTTATCATTTCCCGGCAGAAGACTCTCTCTTCAAGGAACGAGAAGAGCGCAGCCCAGTGGGCAAGTGGGAGATGAATGCGGGCAGGAGACAGCCTAAGATGGCTTTTTTAGATATTCCACTTGTTGCATCGTCTAACACAGGGCAACGTTCGTTTTTCGAAAAAATGCTGGGGTGTGAGAAAACAGCCGGTCATGTAGCCGTCATAATCAGAAGGCGCCCTGATCTGCTCGGGGCGCCTTCTGATTTCAAGCGGAAAGAAGACGCGCCTTGCCGCCTGCCACTCGCAGTGCGCTGCAAAGCCTAAGCAGGCAGGCGGACGAGAAACTCCGTCCCTTGGCCGAGTTGGCTTTGGACATGGATCGTGCCGCCGTGGGCCTCGACGATCCACTTGGCGATTGACAGGCCGAGGCCGTGGCCCCCTTGTTGGCGTGATCGCGCTTTGTCGACGCGGTAAAAACGGTCGAAAATGCGGCCGATGTCTTCAGGCGGGATGCCGATGCCGGTGTCCTTGACGGAAAGGACGAACTGTTTCGGCTCGGTGCGGATTGACAGCGTCACTTCGCCGCCTTCGGGGGTGTATTTAATCGCGTTGTCGAGCAAAATGTACAACAGCTGCGTCAATTTGTCTGGGTCGGCGGTGACGATTGCTGGCTCGGGAGCGTGAAGCTGCATCTTGATCTGTTTTTTTGCCCCGAGTTCCGACAGGAGTTGGAACGTGCGCTCGGCGTGCGGACGGAAATCGAACGTCTGTTTCGCCAGTTCCAGTGCGGCATGCTTTGCATCGGCGCGGGCGAGCGTCAACAGGTCGTTCATCAGTTTCGTGATTCGCTTCAGCTCCTCACGCAAGCGGTCGAGCAAGCGGCGGGCAAAGTCGTTTTTCATGACGTCCTCTTCCAACGTGAGCGCCTCAACAGACGAAAAGACGACGCTAAGCGGCGTCCGCAATTCGTGCGAAGCATCGGCGACGAACTGGCGCTGCCGCTCGTACGCCTCTTCAATCGGCGCAATCGCGCGCTTGGACATAAAAAAGCTGAGCGCGACGCCGACGGCGAGAAACAACACCGCCAAGCCGATGAGCACGACAAGCAGCCAATGGAACACCGCAAAAAACGACGTGACATCCATGCCGATGTACAGCACGCCCGCAAAATCGCCGTGGATGACGAGCGGGCGGGCGGCGGCGAGCACGCGCCAGTCGCGCGACGCCTCGCGCGCCAGGCCGGGCATGTGTTCCGGCAGCGATACGTTCATATAGACGGGGGTGCGTTCATTCATCTTGAAATGGGATAACGCGTTCAAAAAATACGGGCGCAGGCGCGGATGAACTTCATCTCCAGCAAGCAGCTCGCCGTTCGAGCCGATCACGTAAAAGAAAAGTTGATCTTCACTAAGCAGGACGACGCTTTCATCATTAAACAAGTCAAAATCGCTCTGCTTCAGTAAAAACTGCTCGATCGTATTCGCCTCTTGCTCGGCGAGGCGGGTGATGCGCCGCTCTTGATCAGACGTGGTGATCCAGTAAAACAGTGCAGCGGCGATCATGATAAACAAGGCGAGAAACAAGGTGAAAATGCCGCTGTAAAGCGCTGTGAGCCGCCAATGGGCGCGGCGGAACAAGTCGGCGCTTCCTAAGCGGCGCAGCCAGCCGCGCCATTCATTCCATCGATTTATCAATTTTATATCCCACCCCGCGCACCGTTTGAATGACATCATCTTTCAGTTTTTTACGGAGCAATTTGATCGTCGCGTCAATCGTTTTCATCGACACATCCGCATCCCAGCCCCAGACGCGGTCCAAAATCGTCTCCCGCGGAACGACTTGGCCTTGGTTTTGCACGAGCAGGTCAAGGAGCTGAAACTCGCGCGGGGTGAGGAAAATTTCCTCATCGCCGCGGTAGAGCGTATGGCTTGTCCGGTTCAACGTGAAGCTGTGGAACGTCACGGTTTCCTCTTGAAGCGGGACGAACGTCCGCCGCGCGAGGGCTTTTAAGCGCGCGACGAGCTCATCGATTTCAAACGGTTTGACCAAGTAATCGTCCGCCCCCGCCTCAAGTCCGGTGACGCGGTCTTGCACAGCGTCTTTGGCCGTCAACATCAAAATCGCGCCCGTATAGCCGTTTTGCCTCAACCGGCGGCAAATGTCCACCCCATCGCCGTTTGGAAGCATCCAATCGAGCACGACGACGTCGTAAAACTCCGCCATCGCGTAATCGTATGCGTCTTCGCCCTCTTGAACCCAATCGATATGGTCGATTCCTTTCTTTTTTAATAAGTGCACAATCAATTCCCCTAAATGGAGATCATCTTCCGCCAGCAACACTTTCATGGCCGTTCCCCCTGTTTTTCATCATTATTTTTATCATAGCAAATCCGCGTGAAAAAAAGGTGAAAATCGAAAGGACAAAGGAAAGCCGAGCCGACGAGATTGTTTTTTTCACCGTTTTTTCACTTTCCTTGGCTATGATGATAGACGAAGAGGAAAAGGGAGGAACAGAAGATGCGGCTCATCTATAGTATGACGCAGGCAGGAAAGCGTCGGACTAGATGGTCTTCCTTATCTGCGCGGCCGGTGGACGTCGGAGATGTGGTTGTGTTTCATCCGCCTTTTCGCTGTTTTGCGAGCATGCGCCCGAAGCGGTCTTATGCTTGGATATCAATGAAGATGTATCATAAGGGAGGAGATGACCTATGGACATGACGCCATTTGAACCAACGCCCGCTCCACAACCGAAACGGCGCGGCCGCTTTCTGTCATGGCTGGCCGCTTCCGTCGCGGGGGCGGTGATCGGCAGCGCGGCGACGTGGTATGTGGCGCCAAAATGGATTCAGAGTGAAACCCATTCTCAAAACACCGCAGCCGAAACGGCAGCGAAAAGCGAAGCGCTGCCATTGCAGCCGACGGCGAACGTCAACACGAACATGATCGCCGCCATTAACAAAGTGGCTGATGCCGTCGTCGGCGTCGTCAACATCCAGAAGCAAGTCGACTTTTTCTCCGAACAAGCACAAGATACCGAAGCGGGAACGGGTTCGGGCGTCATCTTCAAAAAAGAAGGCAATGTGGCGTATATTGTGACGAACAACCATGTCATTGAAGGAGCGAACAAAGTCGAAGTGGCGCTCGCGAACGGGAAAAAAGTGAAAGCCGAGATCGTCGGAGCCGATGCGCTCACCGACCTCGCCGTCTTGAAAATTCCCGCTGATGGTGTGACGAAAGTGGCGAGCTTCGGCGACTCCTCGAAGGTGAAAATCGGCGAGCCTGTCGCGGCGATCGGCAACCCGCTCGGGCTGGATTTGTCGCGGACGGTGACGGAAGGGATCGTCAGCGGCAAACGAACGATGCCGGTGTCCACATCAGCCGGTGATTGGGAAATCGACGTCATTCAAACCGATGCGGCGATCAACCCGGGCAACAGCGGCGGCGCGCTCATCAACAGCGCGGGTCAAGTGATCGGCATCAACAGCATGAAAATCGCGGAAACAGGGGTTGAAGGGCTCGGCTTTGCGATCCCAAGCGAAAATGTCAAACCGATTGTCGAACAGCTCATGAAAGACGGGAAAATCAAACGCCCATACCTTGGCGTGCAGCTCATCGATGTCGCCGATCTGTCCGATGACGTCCGCACTGATGAACTGAAATTGCCGTCCAACGTGACATATGGTGCGGCCATCACATCGGTCGAACCGTTCTCTCCAGCCGCTGAAGCCGGACTGAAGTCGAAAGACGTCATCACGGCGATCAACGGTGAGAAAATCGACAGCGTCAGCGCCTTGCGCAAATATTTGTATACGAAAACATCGGTCGGCGACCGGATGAAAGTGACCATCTACCGCGACGGCTTTGAGACGACCGTATCGGTCGCCTTAAAAGCGAGAGAAAGCAGCCAGTCGTAAGAAGACAGCGCCTCTTTCCCACCGAATTGGTGGGAAAGAGGCGATTTTTTGTGTGGAGCGCTTGTTCATGATGCTGGAGTATAAAGCGAAATGAGACGGGTGTACGTTGATCCGTGTCGTCAGCACTTTGTATCGATTCTGCTCATATTGCGAGAGCTGGCAGGACGACGTGCAGCCGTTGCATGTCCGAGAGTGGGGGCGCCCCATGACCCGGATCATAACGCTGCTCGGAATTATTTTGAAGGAAGGGCTTCGTTTGCTGTCGTCACAAGGCAGCCGAACCATGGGACGCACGGGGACGGCTTGGCTGGCAGCCTGCCGTGGGGCGGGCGTTTCCAATAATTCCCCAACTCTAAGCGTGAGCGCAGGTGGGAGAGTGTTCGTACCCTCTAATTTTTGTGAATATATGACTATTTTTCCATTAGTAATAAATACTCTTTTTTTTTTTTTTTTTGTATTTCTAATAGAATTTTAATTGTAAATATATTGATTTAACGGAGGTGTTTGTATTTTATGAAAAAATCTTTCTTGCTCTCTCCACTTGTCGCTTTGAGCCTCATTTGCACATCGGGTGTTCCGTTGGTGTATGCTGAGTCGGGGGTGCAAGTAAATAAGGTAAAAATCCAGATGGAACAAGAAATGGACAAGAAACAGCAAGAAGAGCGTCAGGAAATCATAAATTTAATCAATGAACCTGTTGATCAAGAAGCGGTGAAGAAAGAAATAGAGTGGATGAAAAAGAATGCTCCAGACAAGTATAATCAAATTATTAGCGAAAGGGGGAGAGGGAAATGGAGTTTCGCGACTATGAAGAGTTTTGGCCGTTCTATTTGACCCAGCACCGCAAACGAGCGACGCGGTGGTGGCATTTTGCCGGGACGAGTTTTGTCTTTTTGTTCGCGATCATCGCGATCGTGACGAAGAACGCATGGTGGCTGCTTGGTGCGCCAATCGCCGCCTATGCACTCGCTTGGTTCAGCCACTTTTTTATCGAAGGAAACAAGCCTGCCACCTTTGGCCATCCGCTTTGGTCGCTACGTGCTGACTTCCGCATGTACGGGCTCATGCTGACGGGGAGGCTTGACCGCGAGCTGGAGCGGCTGGGGCTTTAGACGATCGGGCTGTCAGCCAAAATATGGATGGAAACAGCGATCAAGAGGCCTTTCTCCCTAGGGGATTTCTCAACGTTTTGGAGAGATCGAGGGACGGCAATTCGGGATGGAATGCCAGGGAGGAAGGCTTTTGCCCCTGTATTATTTCTTCAATTGTTCAATCTTTTCAAGCGGCAGCTCGGTCAGTTCATGAATCGTGTCGACATCCTATCCTTTTGCCAACATTCGTTTCGCAACATCCAGCCTTGCTTTTTCCATTCCTTTGTCGATTCCTTTCTCCATGCCTTTCTGCTCGTATGAGACGATGAGTTCCGTGACTTTGGCCGCCTTCTTTTCTCCTCCATTGTATTCACCTCATTTCGCAGTCGGATTTCTTCTTCATCCGATAACCGTAAATATGTTTCGAAAAAATCGAACAACAGACGCTGTTTTGCCTCATCGAGCTCAAGGTGGATGAGCATTCACTTTCACCTTCTCATCTTCATTATCCCCCATTTTGCTTAACAGAGCGGCGGCGACCGGGTTTGTCATGGCAGATGTACTCGCGCCACGGGAGTTTGCACCATTCGATGGTCAAAAAACGGAAATCGGGAACGTTAAAAACGGAAACTTCACAGTGAAAAAGGAAGGTTCATTACGAGTGGCGTCATAGCTGAAGATAGCGATCGGAAGAATACGGCGGCGATTTTTTGAAATAAACGGCTGAAATACAGGAAATCGAAAACAATTTGTCGAATTTTGATGATGATGGAAAAATGATGAAACCAACTGGTTCTTCGGCCGTATACATCGTTGACGAGAAAGGAGGGGAGGGAGATGTGGTTCGGTCATCCGCCTGAAGTGGTATACGGAGCGGTGCTGGTGGTCAGTGCATTGTTGACGGTTTTGTATTTTTTCTTCAGCGATGTGCTTGACGGTCTGTTCGATGTGGCCGATCATCCGCTGTTCAGCCCGCAACTCGTCTTATCGTTTTTCATTGTCGCAAGTGCGGTCGGTCTGTTGGCGGAATGGTATACGGATTGGGCGTCGCGTTGGATCGTTTGGCTGAGTTTGGGAGTGGCGCTTGTCATCGTGCTCTTATTGCACTTTTTCGTTTTTTTGCCGCTTCGGTCGGCTGAGGCGTCG
Organism: Geobacillus sp. 46C-IIa; assembly: GCF_014679505.1. GTDB lineage: Bacteria > Bacillota > Bacilli > Bacillales > Anoxybacillaceae > Geobacillus. The sequence continues at coordinate 3,072,331 of NZ_CP061474.1, read as the reverse complement.
CTTGGGTATACAGATGCCGAATTGGAAGGATCGCTGGCGAAGGTGATCGTGTCCGTGCCGCCGGATGGGTTTGGTGAAATTCTCATCTCCCGCAAAAGCGGTGTGGTGGCCAAAGCGGCGAAGAGCGTAAATAATGAAGCCATTCCGTCAGGGGAAGAGGTCATCATCGTGCAAATGGAAAACGGCGTCGCTGTGGTGGCGAGGCACGATCCGTATCATCTTTCCATCTAAAACAAAGAAAGGGGAACTGTCATGGTTGCGCCATGGTTGATTGTCATTGGCGTCGTCGTCTTGCTTCTCGTTGGACTCATTGCCATTTTCATCGCCCGCTATCGCACGGTCGGTCCGGACGAGGCGCTTATTGTCACAGGCAGCTACTTAGGAAGCAAAAACGTTCATGTTGACGAATCAGGAAACAAAATTAAAATCGTCCGCGGCGGCGGCACGTTTGTCGTTCCGATTTTCCAGCAGGCCGAGCCGCTCAGTTTATTGTCAATCAAGCTCGATGTGCAAACGCCGGAAGTGTATACGGAACAAGGCGTGCCCGTCATGGCGGACGGAGTGGCGATCATTAAAGTCGGGAGTTCGATCGGCGAAATCGCCACCGCAGCCGAGCAGTTTTTAGGCAAAACGCGCCAAGATATGGAAAACGAAGCGCGCGAAGTACTTGAAGGCCATCTCCGTTCCATTCTCGGGTCGATGACCGTTGAAGAAATTTACAAAAACCGCGACAAGTTTTCGCAAGAAGTGCAGCGCGTCGCCTCACAAGATCTCGCCAAAATGGGGCTTGTCATCGTCTCGTTCACGATCAAAGACGTGCGCGACAAAAACGGTTACCTTGACGCCCTCGGGAAGCCGCGCATCGCCCAAGTGAAGCGCGATGCCGATATCGCGACAGCCGAGGCGGAAAAAGAGACCCGCATCAAGCGGGCTGAGGCGGATAAGGAAGCGCGCAAGGCGGAGCTCGAGCGGCTGACGGAAATCGCCGAGGCGGAAAAAATCAACCAGCTCAAGCTCGCTGAATTCCGCCAAGAACAAGACATCGCCAAAGCGCGCGCCGACCAAGCGTACCATCTCGAAGAAGCGAAGGCGAAGCAGGAAGTCACCGCCCAACAAATGCAAATTAAAATCATCGAGCGGCAAAAACAAATTGAGTTGGAAGAAAAAGAAATTTTACGCCGCGAACGCCAGTACGATTCGGAAGTGAAGAAAAAAGCCGACGCCGAACGCTATGCGATCGAGCAAAAAGCGGCAGCGGAAAAGGCGAAACAAATCGCCGAAGCCGATGCGCAAAAATACCGCGTCGAAACGCTGGCCAAAGCAGAAGCCGAGCGCGTCCGCCTCGACGGGTTGGCGAAAGCGGAAGCGGAGAAAGCGAAAGGGGAAGCAGAAGCGGAAATTATCCGTCTGAAAGGTCTCGCCGAAGCGGAAGCGAAACAAAAAATCGCTGAAGCGTTCGAACGCTATGGCCAGGCGGCTGTGCTCGACATGATCATCAAAATGCTTCCGGAATACGCCAAACAAGTGGCGAGCCCGCTTTCGAACATCGAGAAGCTGACGATTGTCGATACTGGCTCAGGAGCGGGGGGCGGTGCCAACCGTGTCACAGGTTACGCGACTAACTTAATGGCGAGCTTGCAAGAGACGTTAAAAGCATCGACCGGCATCGACGTGAAGCAGTTGCTCGAAAATATCGCCCAAAGCGGGGCAGCGGTACAGCCAACGAACGCGCCAACAGTTTCTGAGAACGCAAAGCCCAATGAGTGATGGCGCACGGCGTCCTTGATCAAACCAAGGGCGCTTTTTTTGCGGTCCATCACGACATTCTTCGGAGTTGCGAAGAAAGTGTTGTTTCGCTATGATGTGAAATAGTGGAAGGTTCCTTTTCAAGGATGGAAAAGAGGAAGTAGGTTGATGATGAATGAAACGAGCTCGAGTGATCTATAATCCGACATCGGGGCGTGAGCTGTTTAAGCGCCATTTGCCCGATGTGCTCGTCCGATTAGAAAAGGCTGGATATGAAACGTCGTGCCACGCCACCGAAGGGCCAGGGGATGCGACGATAGCAGCGAGGCAAGCCGCCGAGAGGGAATTTGACCTCGTTGTGGCCGCAGGCGGTGATGGAACGATTAACGAAGTGGTCAACGGCATTGCGAATCAGCCGTACCGCCCGAAGCTCGGCGTGATCCCCGTTGGGACGACGAACGATTTTGCCCGCGCCATCGGTGTGCCGCGTTCGATTGAAGGGGCGTGCGAGGTGATCGCCACGGGTGAACCTGTCGCCATTGACATCGGCTCTGTCGCCAATGAAGACCAGACACGGTATTTCATCAACATCGCGGGCGGCGGACGCCTGACCGAGCTCACCTATGAAGTGCCCAGCAAGTTGAAAACGATGCTCGGCCAGTTGGCCTATTACTTAAAAGGAATCGAGATGCTTCCGTCCATTAAGGCAACAGAGGCGCAAATTGAGTATGACGGCAAATTATTTGAAGGCGAAATTATGATGTTTTTAGTCTCGCTGACCAACTCAGTTGGCGGCTTTGAAAAGCTGGCGCCTGATTCGTCGCTCAATGACGGTCTGTTTGATTTCATCATCGTTAAGAAAACGAGTTTGGCCGAATTCATTCGACTTGTCACGCTGGCGGCGCGCGGGGAGCATATCAATGACCCGCATATCATTTATACGAAAGCAAACCGGGTAAAAGTGCGCTCGCCGATGCAGCTGAACTTAGACGGCGAATTCGGCGGCATGCTTCCGGGCGAGTTTGTCAACTTATACCGCCATCTCGAAGTACTCATGCCAAAAGAAAAAGCAGAACAAGTGAGAACAGGGCCATAAGCCTGTTCTTTTCTTATGTCCTCACGCCAGAAAGGGCACGCTAAACATACAGGATGGTCAGAAAGGGGAACAACATGGCGAAACAACAAGCACCGGTCGCCAAAAACGACTACTATGACGTAACATTCACCGATTTGACTCACGACGGACTCGGCGTCGCGAAAGTGGATGGTTTTCCGCTGTTCGTGAAAAATGCGCTTCCCGGCGAGCGGGCGAACGTGAAAGTGATCAAGGTGAAAAAAGGGTACGGGTACGGCCGCCTCATCGAACTGTACGAACCGAGCCCGGACCGCGTCGAGCCGCCCTGTTCCGTCTATCATCAATGCGGCGGCTGTCAGCTGCAACACCTAAGCTACGAGGGCCAGCTGAAGGCGAAAGAAAAGCAAGTGAAAGAAGTGCTCGCCCGCATCGGCAAGCTAGAACACGTCACCGTCCATCCGGTTATCGGGATGAAGAACCCATGGCGCTACCGAAATAAGGCGCAAGTGCCCGTCGGTGAGCGCGAAGGGGGACTGGTTGCCGGATTTTACAAAGAGCGAAGTCACGAAATCATCGACATGGACGCTTGTCTCATCCAGCAGGAGAAAAACGATGTCGTCGTCCAAGCGGTGAAACGGATCGCCGAGCGTTATGGCGTCCCGCCGTACGACGAACTCACCCACCGCGGCGTGCTCCGCCATATTGTCGCCCGCTACGGTGCGGCAACAGGTGAGGTGATGGTCGTGCTTGTCACCCGCACGAACCATTTGCCGCACGAACAAGAGATCGTCCGCGACATCATCCGCGACATTCCGGGCGTGAAATCGATTGTGCAAAACATCAACCCTGAGCGGACGAACGCCATTTTCGGAGCAAAAACGCGGGTGTTATGGGGAAGTGAGTTCATCACCGACCGAATTGGCGACATCCAGTTCGCCATCTCGGCTCGTTCGTTTTATCAGGTCAACCCGGAACAGACGAAAGTGTTGTACGACAAAGCGCTTGAATACGCTGAGCTGACCGGAACGGAGACAGTCATTGACGCCTACTGCGGCATCGGTACGATCTCGCTCTTTTTAGCGAGAAAAGCGAAGCATGTCTACGGCGTCGAAATCGTCCCCGAAGCGATCGAAGACGCCAAACGCAACGCGGCGCTCAACGGGATCACGAACGCCACGTTCGCTGTCGGCGCTGCCGAAGATGTCATCCCGCGCTGGTACGAAGAAGGCATCCGTGCCGATTGTCTCGTCGTTGACCCACCGCGCAAAGGCTGTGACGCCGCACTGCTCGAGACGATCATCGCCATGAAACCACCGCGCGTCGTCTACGTCTCGTGCAACCCCGCCACCTTGGCCCGCGACTTGCGCATCTTAGAGGATGGCGGTTACGAAACGATCGAAGTCCAGCCGGTCGACATGTTTCCGCATACGGCGCATGTGGAGTGTGTGGCGAGGGTTCGGCTGAAATAAAGGCAACGGGCCGGTCCATCCGGCCTATTGTTTGTACAACAAAAGGTGTTCGGCTGTTTTGTTGCATCATGGAGACGAAAAAACGGAGAAGATGAAGAAGGAATTAGTTGGGGAGAGGAAGAATACGATATGACGAATCCTATACCGCAAGGAGGGGAAACGTGGCCAAATAGCGAATTGACCATGACCGGTTGTTCAAAGAGCTGCTGTCGACGTTTTTTGAAGAGTTTTTGCTTCTTTTCTTTCCCGACGTGTACGAGCACATCGACGTCTATCACCTTTCCTTTCTCTCCGAAGCACTGTTTACCGACATCACAGCCGGGGAGAAGCACCGTGTCGACTTGTTAGTCGAAACAAAGGGAAAAGGGGAAGACGTGCTCGTCATTGTCCATGTTAAACACCAAAGCTACATGCAGCGGACGTTCTCCGAACGAATGTTCATCTACTTCAGCCACTTGCGCCAAAAGTACCGCCGCCGCATTCTCCTGATCGCCATCTTCAGTTACGATGAACACTATGATGAACCTTCCTCATTGATGATCCAATTTCCATTCTTGACCGTTCTCGACTTTTGCTTTCTAACAATCGAATTGCGTAAACTGCCATGGCGCGGATACATTCGCCATGACAATCCCGTCGCCGCTGCCTTATTAAGCAAAATGGGGTATAATGAAGAGGAAAAAGTCGAAGTGAAAAAGGAGTTTTTGCGCATGCTCGTCCGCCTCGAACTCGATGAGGCGAAGCAACGGCTGTTGTTGGGGTTTTTTGAAACGTATTTGCAGTTGTCCGAAGAGGAGGAAGCCAAACGGCGAAACGAGGTGAGCCAGATGGAGACGAAGGGAGCGAAAAAAGTGAAGGAGCTCATTATCTCGTACGAACCCTGTGCGTGCGTAAAACTAGCATAGAAGTCAGTCAACCTTCAACATCGGCTGGCGCAAGATTTGGCAGACATAAAACTTGCTTTTCTTCCTCTTTTGTGCCGAAAACCGTATATAATGGAGATTGGAAATAACAAGGAGGTACATAGAGGCATGCTGACAGGCGAATTGCGCAATAAAGCAAATGCTAAATCATTTTTCTTTGCTTATTATAGAACGGGAGTGAGAAAACCAAGCCCTTTAGGGGGGAATGAAAGTGAGCGTTGGGCGCGGGAGAGGGTTAAGTCCCTCACATATCTCGAGCGGCCATCAAGCACGGGTTTACTTGGAACAATGGACGCATAACATTGAGTTGTCCAAGCTAACCCGGTCGATTGGAAGGCGATTTTTTCATTGTTCCATTATGTGAAAGTCGTTCTATTAGAACTGCGGGATGGCTAATCCAACGCTTACGGGGGGAGTTCGCATCTCAAGATCTACAAGGAGCATAGGATATTTTCTGGACAAGATAAGGAGTGACGAACGTGGGCATTTCTTCCGTTATCCTATTTTTGTTTGTTGTCTCAGCCATTTTGTTTGTGTATGGTTTTGTGCGAAAGAGAAAAGACATGAAATGGGCGGCGCTCTGTCTTTTCGGTGTGTCGATCGGATTAGCGTCCTTTGTTATTTTTTTAATGCGTTATATGTAAATGAAAATCAAGTCTATATTTTGGTGATATTTTACCGAGCGGAATGTAGAGGATGGAAAACCGGCCGTTTGCTTATTTTGTACGGCCGGTTTTCGATGAATATTCGTGGTTGGTTCTATCGATTTCCAAAACGATTTGCGTCAGCGCTCTGTTGATCGGCGCCACCGGTCTGCGGAGCAGTTTTTCAACATCGTTGCTTTCGGCTTTTAAGGAGCCTTTGCGGATGGTCGTGTTGGACGTTAACGAGAAACGAACGGATTCGGTCGGACAGTGTTTTTCATGATGTCGGCATGGTATCATCGTCAGCTTGTTGTGCTGGTGCGTCTTTGCCCAAGACAGCGCCGAGAGCAACTGCGAGTTCATAGGTGGCCGAAACGTTCGTAAATTGCGTTTTCATGGTCGTCTCCGGTCGGGACAACTTGAATGGCCCCGATTTCGCTTTTCAAACACCATGCGAAGGGGGATGCCATTATGCCTTGATGGCCACTTGTTTTCCTTCTTTGCGTCTTTTCGCATATTCAGCTGTTGCGGTAAAAAGGACATCCGAGGATGAGTTTAGGGCGGTTTCGCATGAATCTTGCAAAACGCCGATGATGAAACCGACCCCTACGACTTGCATGGCGATATCATTCGGGATGCCAAACAAACTGCATGCTAATGGGATAAGGAGGAGCGATCCCCCAGCGACACCGGATGCCCCCGCGGCGGCGATGGCGGAAAGAACGCTAAGAATGAGTGCGGTGCCTAAGTCAACTTCAATTTTCAACGTATGAACCGCAGCGAGCGTTAAGACGGAAATCGTCACAGCGGCGCCAGCCATATTAATCGTTGCTCCGAGCGGGATCGAAATCGAATACGTATCTTTATTGAGACCAAGTGTTTCGGATAACCGCAAGTTTACAGGAATGTTTGCGGCTGAGCTGCGTGTAAAGAACGCTGTGACCCCGCTTTCCCGAATGCATCTCCAAACGAGCGGATACGGATTTTGCCGAATGTTGAGAAAGACAATGAGTGGATTCATAACGAATGCCACAAAACACATCGTCCCAAGAAGAACAGCTAATAATTTCCCATAATCCATCAAAGCGGAAAGCCCGTTAGTGACAATGGCATCGAAAACAAGCCCCATGATCCCGATGGGGGCGAAATTGATGACCCATGTGACAATTTGCGAAATGGCGTCAGAGAAATGGGCGATGACATTTTTGGTCGTCTCCGGCGTGGTCCTTAATGCGATGCCAAGCAATACAGCCCATGTCAAAATGCCGATATAGTTCGCATTCAATAAGGCGTGAACAGGGTTATCGACAATATTAAACAGCAATGATTGAAGCACTTCCGTTATGTTGCTGGGAGGAGAAACGTCTTTAGCGCTTTCGGTTAATGATAAATGAACCGGAAAGAGAAAGCTGGCTACGACGGCAGTGAGACTGGCTAAGAACGTGCTAAACCCATATAGAATAAGAATATGTTGAATGTTTGTTTTTTGCCCGCTTTGATGCCGAGAAATGGCTGAGATCACGAGAAAGAACACCAATACAGGAGCGACCGCCTTTAGAGCGCCAACAAATAACGAACCGAAAATGGACATCCATTTTGCCGATTCCGGAACGGTAACTGCAAGTATAATCCCGATGATGATGCCGACAATGATACGTTTGACGAGGCTGACTCGATTCCATTTGGCAATGAATTGCTTCATAACGTTCCTCCTGACCATTCATGATGAGTGCATAAGAACGAATTCCACCGTACGTATACAAATGTTTTTCATTGGTGAACAATGAGTAGTTTAACATGAATATTAGTCATTGATAAATAGATTGTTATATCTGAATTATTTAACTATTAAAAGACCACGATAAATATTTGATAGGGCATCCATGGCAGGCAGTTGCTTTGTATTCGTCCGTCCATCGTGTACAATACATAAAGAGTGACAACACACCGCTCATCTTGGAAGGAGGAAAGCCGTTGACAGATCGTGCAAAACAATTATTCATTACGGACATTCATCAGTTAGATAAAAAAGGAGCCGGGCAAGCGGTCGTTTGGCACGAAGAGGAGGGAAAGAGAAAAAAGCTCAAACTCACTGTCCCATCCACGCTTCCTGGCGAAAAGGTGCGGGTGTTGATCGATCGGCCGAAACGCCGGAGGGCCAATGCTCGATTGGAAGAGGTGATCGAGGCGCATCCAGAACGGCTGGAACCGCCTTGTCCGCATTTTGACCGCTGTGGCGGCTGTGTCTGGCAGCACTGGCAATACGAAGGGCAATTGCGGCATAAAACAGAGCATGTGAAGGCGCTCTTAGAGCAGCACGGATTTGACCCGAACGCTGTGCGCGAGACGATCGGGATGGAGCATCCGTGGCATTACCGCAATAAAATGGAGTTTACGTTTTCTCCGGAGGGGTTGCTTGGGCTGCACGAGCAAGGGAATTTCCGGCAAGTAATTTCGTTGGAGACATGCCTCATCGCCGGCGAGAAGATCGTCAAAGCGGCCATGGAGGTGGCGCGTTGGGCGCGCGATCATCAGCTGCCTGGATATCACAAAGATGCGCATGAAGGGCTGCTTCGCCACCTAATGGTGCGCGAATCGTTTGCGACCGGGGAAGTCATGGTGGCGCTTTTTGCGACCGAAGCGCCGGAAGGGGAGTTGAAACAAGCAGCCGCTGACTTGGCGGAACGGATCACGGAGGCGCTTCCGGAAGTGAAAAGCTTGCTTTGGCTTGAGAACCGGGCGTGGGCGGACCGCGCTCAGGCGGAACAAACGCACGTGTTGGCTGGCCGTGATTTCATTTATGACGAATTGTGCGGGTTCCGTTACCGTCTCTGGGTTGATACGTTTTTCCAAACGAACCCGGTGCAGGCAGCCAAACTAGTCGAACTGGCGTTGGAAATGGGAGACCCGCAGCCGCATGAAAAAATGATTGACCTCTTCTGCGGGGTTGGCACGTTTTCTTTGCCGTTCGCCAAGCGGGTCAAGGCGTTAGCTGGCATTGAAATTGTGGAAACATCGATCGAATCGGCCAAACGCAACGCGAAAGACAACGGCATTGACAACACGTACTTTTTGGCGCGGGACGCCCGGCGCGGCATCGATGAGGTGCTCGAACAGTTCGGAAGACCGGAGCTGTTGCTTTTGGATCCTCCGCGTTCGGGGGCGGGCGGGAAGGTGATGCGCAAAATCGGCCGGGCTCAGCCGGAGCGGGTTGTGTATGTCTCGTGCAATCCGGAGACGTTGGCAGCTGATATGGCCGAATTGGTCCCATTTGGATATAGATTGAAAATGGTCCAGCCGGTTGATTTATTTCCGCATACCGCGCACGTTGAGTGCTGTGCGTTGCTTGTAAAATCATCATGAGGAAAAGCTCGTTCCCTTGGCGAGAGGGAATCGGGCTTTTTTATAGGGATTGACGTGTCGGTGTGTGATATTAACGATGAAGTGATTGAAAAAGCAAAAAGCCGTTTGCCGAAGCGAAAGTAGAAGATGAAGAAGCGCAGAAATTGGTGAAAAAACTGAAAACCGAGTTTATCCACAAAGAAAACCTCGGCATCACGGCCGAGGAAGGCTTTTGAGCCGCCTTTTTGCACATTCTTTCAGAAAGCCCTATCTCCTTTTCTGAAGGAATGTGCTAAGTTTTTGTGAATGATTTCGGACAGAGATTTCGATTCGTTTCAAGGAGGGGGGACGTGGTACCATTTCATGACTTCGGCATTGATGTCCAAACGTATGCCGATCGCGGGAAAGAGAATGACTTCCCTCTCGTGAAGCAGTGTCCCCGCTGTTAAACTCTTCACCCCTTGCATCGTCATGGATATTACCAATGCTATGCATTGACGGCAGAGGGGGAATATCGCCTTTGAATCGCCCGGTATCGCTGTTGAGAATGCCGCCAAACGAAGGAGGGGAGCAGGGTGTATCAAACGTTTTACTCCCTCTCGCCATCACTGTTTGTTAGCCACTAGTTTTGGAGAACTGTAAACAACAAGGTTTGTTCATTAAAGAAACATCTTTCTGCGCCATGTTTTCGATGAAATCACTCCTTGGCATAGGGGGAAGAAAAGGGGTATATTTTTAGATAAAACTAATGTATAATATAATGTATAGAATATACAGAAAAAACAATAAGGTGCTGATGGGCGGGATGAATGATGGATTACTCCATTTGCATCGATGATAAGGCCAGGGAATGGCTGAGGGAGAAAGGAAGTGTGTTAACGATTTCAAAGTTCCAAGCGAACCATTGTTGTGTTCCGGCATCGGAAGTGTGGATTGAATTTCAGAAACCTGAAAATGAAAACCTTTACAAAAAGATTGTTCAACACGGGATTACGTGTTTTATAGAAAAAGGGATGGAGTTTAAACAAAACCACCTGAAGGTGAAACTGACTGGTCCACCCTTTTTTAAAACGATTCGGGTGGAAGGGTTCAAATATTTTTAAAGAGGGGGAGGACGAATGGAGGGAGATCGGTTGACCCGTTTTGCCCATGAGTTAGCGAACAAATTCACGTTATATTTTGATGTATACCGCGATGAACAAATCAGCGATTTCCCCCTCGCGTTTATTGCCCATTACAAGCGGAGAGACGAGCGGTATATGGTGACGAAAAAGATGAAAGTGTACGGCGTGGAAAATCAACAACTTGTTTTTGCCACTGTCGCAAACGAACCTGTCTCGTTAGCGTTTGTCAGGCGATTTCAGGATGTCATTGATCAATATAAGCATCAATTTATCCAAGAACATACAGAACATATGTCCACGATTGTGCTTGGTCTAATTATTGCCGATGGCAAGCTCGATGACGCGGTTTTGAAGGAGGTGAGGAGGTTTCGAAAAGTGAAATTTTTAAAATTTGGCTGGCATGGGTGGATTGAGACGTATATCGCCATTCTCCATCCTAATCAAAAAAACGTGCATATTCACCCGAAGGGAAGGTCTTTTGTCAAGTCCATCGAAACTCTAATGAGGGAGGATAAAATTAGCCTATGAGCGCGGTGGCCTTATTGCTAATTTCAGCGATTGCCTTTATTGTCGCTTATTTTACGTATGGCAAGTATCTTGATCGTAAGCTCGGCGTGGACCCAAACCGGACGACGCCGGCCGTCGAGATGGCGGACGGGAAGGACTATGTTTCCACCAATCGGCCCGTTTTGCTTGGACACCATTTCGCTACGATCGCTGGCGGCGGTCCGATTGTCGGTCCAATTTCCGCGGCGGTATTCGGTTGGATTCCGGCTGTGTTGTGGATTGTGTTAGGAAGCATTTTCTTTGGCGGGGTGCATGACTATGCCTCGCTGCAAGCATCGATCCGACACAAAGCGCAGTCGATCGGCACGGTTATTAAAGAGTATATCGGCAAGCGCGGCCAAACATTGTTTTTATCGTTCTCTACAGCGACCATTATTCTTGTTGTTGGCGTGTTTATTGTGTTGGTTGCCGATACGTTTGCCAACGTTCCGGCGGCAGCGACTGCTTCCCTACTGTTTATTTTCGTCGCGATGTTGTTTGGCTTTTTTGTCAACCAAATGCGCGTCAATTTTGTGTTGGCGAGCATCATTGGTGTCATTGTCATGTTTGCCTGCGTTTGGATTGGCATGGTGTTCCCGATTAAAATGAGCGCGACGTTTTGGGTGTTTTTCCTGATCATTTATTCTTATTTAGCATCTGTGTTGCCGGTTTGGTTGCTTTTGCAGCCGCGCGATTATTTGAACTCGTATTTGTTGTATGGCATGATATTCGGTGGGTTTATCGGCATTCTTTTTGCGAATCCGACGCTTCAGCTCGCCGGATTCACCGGCTTTTACAATGAGAAGTTAGGTCCGTTGTTCCCGATTCTCTTTATTACGATTGCCTGCGGCGCGATTTCTGGATTCCACTCCTTGGTGGCGAGCGGCACGACAGCTAAGCAGCTTGACAACGAACGAAGCGGCCGTTTCATCGCCTACGGTGGGATGCTGATTGAAGGGTTTTTGGCGGTGATTGTTGTCTGCTCGGTAGCGTATTTGACGACGGAGCAGTTCACACAGCGACTCGTTGAGCTGGGTGGACCGATTCCGGCTTTCTCTGCAGGTCTCGGGTATTTTATGAGCCATTTCGGAATCCCAGAAGCGGCAGGTACGACCTTTGTCGCTCTGGCGGCTTCAGCTTTTCTCATGACAACGTTAGATTCAGCGACGCGGCTTGGGAGATACGGTGTGCAAGAGTTTGCGGAAGGAAGATCCAAGACGTTTGCCAATCCTCATATAGCAACAGGAGTGATCGTCGTCGGTGCGGCGGCGCTGGCGCTCTCGGGAACGTGGAGCGATTTATGGCCGCTGTTCGGTTCTGCTAACCAAATGCTTGGCGCGTTGGCGTTGCTGGCCGTCAGCGTCTGGCTTGTTAAAAGAGGGACGAAGTCGTGGTTTACGATCATCCCGATGATCTTTATGTTTATTGTGACGCTTTCCGCGTTGCTCGTCTTCATGAGAACGAATTTCTTAAACGGCAATATGTTCCTTGTGGTTTGTGGGTTTATCTTGTTTGTCCTGTGTATCTTCCTCGTCATTGAGGCGTATCGTTCCTTTACGAAACCGAAAGATAAAGATACGACGGTCAAAGCGTAATAGGGTAAGGTGATACTGGAGTTGCTGAACATCCCCTTTCGGTAGACGGTTGTCTATTGAAAGGGGATGTTATTCATCGGAAGGCGGGGTCCTTCCTTGGCGCTGCTGGTTGCAACATGGAATCTGTCCAGAAGGCTCGATGGAGTCGTAAACGCGACGTAAGAGGGATTGTTACGTAGAGAAGCGTTTTGAATCTGCTCTTCGCCGTGCTTAAGAAGCATTGCGTGGCGGAACAGTTGTTCATCAGCCCTTCAGGTAATACATCGATTTTCTTTCTCATAAGTATATACGGACTACGTTTGATCATCTCCAATGAAGGGGAGGGAAAGTCTCCCTATGCTTCCCGCTCATGATACATGTACAGTTTATCACGGAACGAATCTGTTCGCCGCAAAGATCATCGAGAAGATCGGAATACGGCTTGATGTACAACGAGAACTGACTGATTTCGGAAAAGGTTTTTATGTTACACTAAACCTCCAGCAAGCCAAAAACTGGGCGCAAATTCGAGCCATGCATCCGCAAATTTCTCCCCACTTACTAGACTTGCTTAATATGAGTCAGTCTCAGTATTTCCATCATCCGGAGATCAAAATTCCAGCTTGTTTAGTGTATGAGCTGAATGTAAAGCAACTGCGGCAATTAAACGGAAAAGAGTTTTCTTTGCCCCATGAGCCGGGATGGGTGCGTCACCAACGATCATGGGAACAGTTTGTTTTCAATTGCCGTACGGGGAAGAGACATGATTACGATTACGTGTATGGACCGGTAGCTAAGGGGCATTTGACTAATATGGAGAAAATAAAAGTTTCCCATACAAAAGATCAGCTTTCTCTAAATAGCATGCGGGCCGTCAACTGTTTGACCACATTAGATATCCTTGTTTTCAAGCCGGAAGACATATCTATGAAAGCGGTTTTGTTAAAACAGTTGTGGAGTCATAGACAGGCCTCGGAAAACGTTAGAAACGATAGATTTTTGCGCGAAATCCGTGATGAATTGATGACGATCGGCAACTTGACTAGTCGTCAAGCCGATCAGATGTTGCGTCAAGCTTTAACGTCCCTTCCATTCAGTTCGATGATCATGCACGAACCGGCTGCCTATTGGGCTTTCTCTATTTTGTACGGGATGCGGAAGCTGTGGCATAAAGAGTATGAAGTGTACATGAAAAAGAAAAATGAAGTACGTAAGTAAAAAAAGCGGCTGCGGCGCGGTTGCACGACACAGTTTGCCGCCTATTTCTTATTATGCTTCTCCTTTTTTTAAAAACTTCTTGTATAAGATGGGCTCTATGTAATCGTTAGAGGCAATAAGTACGAGTTTGTCTTGATTGTCATATACATAGTAACGATCGGCCAAGTCCTTGATGGCTTGAAACGTTCGAGGGACTAACTTGTGTGTATTTTCAATTACTTGATCAGGAATTTTTCTTCCGGCCATCTTTGCCCTTTCCTCAGCCCGTTGTTTAGCTAATTCGAGCGGAATGTCTACGATATAAATATGCACTTTATAACGGGCCTTTTTTAGCTTCTTCATCAAATGTTTATATGCCTTCGTTCTAGCCATGGTTCCTTCGTAAATGAAATGTTTGCGATGGCGAATCAGCTGTTTCAATAATAAATGGCTAATGTCCCGGGATTCTTTATGAACGAGACGGGCAGCATCATTTGGATGGTTTTTTTGCAGTGAGTGATATTCGGGAATGTAGGTTTTTATGTCGTCGGGATCTACGATGATTGCCTGTACACCTGCTTCAGCTAATTGTTTCTCAATCACCGTTTTTCGCATCATCGTCTTTCCAGAAGCCGTTCCGCCACCAATGAGAATGGCGATGGGTCTTTCCGTTTTTAGGGAAGAAGGGGCTTGCTTCATGATCGTATGGACAATACTCATATGCAGGGCGTGACGTTTGGGGCTGTATTTATCGCCTTTCACAGAATACATTTCTTTTGTGCTCTTTATTTTTGCGTGGTTTCGTACGGCTTTTTTTGTGAATATTCGTTTTAAACGATTTAGTATCTCTAGGAATTTCATTACGGTCACCTTCCTTCGGCGGAAATCTTTTGCTTTTGGACAGTGAAGAAGATGGCGTAGAAAGCCCCCTCTAGAAGTTCGATGAACATCGCTGTTTCTTAACGCCAGTGTTTTTGGAAAGCTTCAAATATCAAGGTTGACGTAGCGGAGAAACATCTTTTGGTGCCGCATGATTGACGAAATCCCCTCTCTTCTAGGCGTCGGCGCCGGCGATAGGAGTATGTCATCCATATCCAATATATGCACAAAAAAGGGGAGGTAACATAAAATATAGAAGTTATGCATTGCCATCCTTGTTTGCGCTTCAGAACACGGACATGGAAGAACGGACAAGGGGGACGGTGTTTTTCGCTATTGGTATCGTATAAAATGGTCTTCAAAGAAAAAGGGGGAATTAGGCGGTGAAAAAGACGTCGGTATTTGGGCTGGTTTTTTTATTGCTAGTTTCTGATTGCGTGAACGAGGCGGGCGGCAAAGCGCATCTAGCCAAACTAAACCAGCAAATACAAGAACAGGCGCAGCTCATTGATCAGCTGAAACAGCAGAACGAAGAGTTGGCCAAAAAAGCGGCAGAGTGGCAAACAATGAACGATGAAAGGGTATTGTCGGCCGCATTGGCGATTGTCGAGGCGCTGAAGGCGAAGGATATGGATCGGCTTGCGATGTACGTTCATCCGGACAAAGGGGTGCGTTTCAGTCCGTATGGCCATGTCGATATCGCCAACGATGTCGTGTTTGCAAAAGACGAGCTCCCTTCACTCATGGAAAGCAGCCGCATTTATCGTTTCGGTACGTTTGATGGGTCTGGGGAGCCCATCATGATGACGTTTAGCGATTATTTTCAAAAGTTTGTTTATGGAGGATGTCTCAAAAGTGTTCGCATAGCGTTCGCTTTTGGGACACTTTTTTGGATAAAAAAGAAGAAAACCGTTCCTCTTTTGGTATAATAGAGTCACCACACCCCTACCAAAGAAAGGACGGTTTTCTTATGTACATTTATTATAACCGAGATCAACTCCTTTTGCCAATGGATCTTGACATTTTCATTCCGGAACATCATCTTTGCCGGATCGTGGATCTAGCAGTGGAAAAAATGGAGCCGGCTCTGCTTGCTTCCCTCTATCCCGGCGGAGGACGTCCAGCCTATCATCCGAAAATGTTGTTGAAAGTCATCCTGTCTGCCTATGCCAATCGGATCTACTCCTCTCGCCAAATCGCCAAGCAGTTGAAAGAAAACATTTACTTTATGTGGCTATCCGGCCATCAAACACCGGATTTCCGCACCATCAACCGATTTCGGTCGGAACGGATGAAGGACGTCATTTACGAAACGTTTTTCTCCATTGTCGATCTTCTGCGTCAAGAAGGATTGGTCAAGTTAGAGGATTATTTTCTGGATGGAACGAAAATCGAAGCCAATGCCAACCGATACACATTCGTTTGGCGCAAATCAACGGAAAAGTACGATCAGAAACTGGAGGAGAAATTCCGGAAAATCGTTGCCTCGATCGAACAGGTGACGAAAGAAGATGAAGAGGCGGAACAAGAGGGGGATTTTCAAGAAAAGCTGGAAGCTTCACCGATCACGTCCGAAAGGATCGAAGCCGTCATCGAACAAGTGGAAGAGCGCCTAAAGAAAGAGCCGAAGAATCGTACGTTAAAGAAAGCCAAACGGCAATTGGAACAAGATCTTCTCCCCCGTAAGAAAAAATATGAAGAATACAAAGAAAGATTAGGCGAACGGAACAGTTTTTCGAAAACGGATCCGGATGCCACGTTTATGCGGATGAAGGACGACCATATGAAAAACGGCCAGCTCAAACCGGGGTACAATGTGCAGATTGGGACAGAGAACCCATTCATCACGGGATTTAGCGTCCATCAACGGGCAGGGGATGCCGGATGTTTCATCCCGCATTTGGAGCAATTGGCCGCCTATGGGCGTCCAATGCCTAAACAAGCCATTGCGGATTCCGCCTATGGGAGTGAGGAGAACTACACGTACGGTGAGAAAAAGGAGATCGTCGCCCTGATCAAGTACAACACGTTGGATCGGGAACAAACGAAAGCGTGGGCGAAGGAGATCGGCCGAATCGAGAACATGACGTATGATGAGGAGTTGGACGAGTGGATTTGCGCCAAAGGGGAACGGTTGGTGTTTTTGTATGAACGGAAGGAAACGACCGACAACGGGTATGTTACCGTCAAACGGACGTATCGTTGTACGGCTTGTGCCGGATGCCCGTTTCAGACGGCATGCGCCAAAGGCAAAGACACGAAAACCATCCGCGTTTCCTTGAAAAATCAACAACAACGGCAGGAGATCCGTGAACGGCTGTCCAAGGAAGAAGGGGCGGCGACGTACCGAAAACGACAAATCGAAAACGAGCCGGTGTTTGGGCAAATCAAGCACAACCAGCAATTTCAGCGCTTTTTGTTAAGAGGGATCCCAAAAATTACCTTGGAATGGGGGCTTATTTGTGCTGCCCACAATTTGAGAAAGTGGGCGGCCACAACCGATCCAACAAAGAAAAAACAGGATAAAATTCAGAAATAAGGAGAAATTCTCGTTTCAAAAAAAGGAATAAATAACCAAATAGGAAAGAAAAGAAACAGAGGCTGTCTCCAAAAGGTCGGTTTAACGACCTTTTGAGACAGCCTTATGATTGGAAACAACATCGTGATCGGCAAAGGGAATACACTAGAAAACATTCATGAAGTATATCCCAATGGAGTATTCGTGGAGTTTCATTTTACCGGTTTTGACGAGCAATATGACGGTATGGATTGGAAGAGCTTGTGCCTTGTCTTTGAGCAACAGGGCGGCTTATGGAGATTGGTTGGGATTGTTCATGATCAATGGACGACCTAAGTACTTGCTGGCATTTTCGTTGAAAGAAACTATGCTGTTTTGTCTGTAGAGCAGCGATAGAGGGGACATAGGGGCAAGTTGTCGATTTGCTTCATTATGGGGCAAAAGAGGCCGATGGCCCCTTTTGCTTTTTCGGTTCAGCTATATTGACGAATGGCATTGGCCAGCAGTTGCGGCAATGATTCGATATCGTTCGGCCCGTAGGTAAACCGGACGAGCGTTTCGTCCATGTCAAGCGCCTCGGCGAGCAATCCAGCGAATCCGCGCGCTTTGCGGTCAATTTCTAAAATGGTTTCCACTCCATGTTCGGAAACAAAGAAGATGGCCTCCAATTCGTCAAGGCGGCCTCGAAATGCTCCCCCTGTCGGTCGAAATTCAAACTCTTGGACAAACGGCAGCCGCCGTTGCCAATAGCGCGGCGCTTGTTCACACTGCACATGGCGGAGGCGGAATCCCAGCTGGTGGGCTGCCTCGAGAAATGCTGCGACGAGCGGGTGCGGTTCGATGGTGAGGTAATCACGGTCTTGCGGGTCAAGTGCCATTTTAATGTCAAGGCCGGTTTGCAGCCATGATTTGGAAGATCCGAGTGTGACCGGTACGTCATATGGCAAGGCAAATTGAAACGGAATCGTTTTTGTTTCATTCGGCTGGATCGTTATGGAGTCGCACACTCTGTACCGGGCGAGTACAGCTTTTTCTTCGACTTTCTTATCATCGATTTCGCGAATGTATGTGGTGACGAGTGCTAAATAAATTTCATCAATGCGCTGTTCAACGCTGCCGCCGCGAACCTCAACGACCCCCTCGACCGTTTCCCCTTGGGCGTATTTCGCTTTAGCAAGTTTCGTGTCGACCGTAGCGGATCCGATGCCGATGGAGCTTAGTAGTTTTTTAAACAATCGATTCTCCCCCTTGTCGGTTATTTTCTTCCCTTATTCGGGAATACGTAGTTCCTAGTAAAAAGGTTCTATGTTTGTTATAACATAATGTTCAAAGGAGTTCTACTATTTTGGAAAACAAAGTGATTTTTGCTAAAATAGCGTATATGGATGAGAAAGGCGGATTCGCAATGAAGCGAGTCATTCATGTGGTTGGGGCAGCCATCCGCAGTAAGCAGGGGGACGTTTTATGCGCGTTGCGCGGGCCGAATATGTCATTGCCGAACGTTTGGGAGTTTCCAGGAGGCAAAGTGGAAGAAGGAGAAAGCCCAGAAGCGGCTTTAGTTCGGGAAATTCGCGAGGAACTTGGTTGCACCATTTCGGTTGGTAAGCTGTTGGCCGATGTGTTCCATGGGTATGAGCACGCCATCGTCCATTTGCGGACGTATGAAGCCCGTCTTATTGCTGGGGAGCCACAGGTGCGGGAGCATGCTGAGCTCCGATGGGTGCCGCTCTCCCAGCTTCGTGCCCTGGCATGGGCGCCGGCTGATCTCCCCACGGTTGAGGCGTTGTTAAGCGGGGAAGGAGGACCGGGAAGTGCAGGAGGGCGTTTTTGAGGTTCGGATGCGCTTCAATCGTTCGGTTGAGGGGAAGTTGTCGCCGATTGAGATGAAAAAAGCCTGGTTGCGGTCGTTTATCATGTAGTTGCAACCAGGCTTTTTTGTTTTGCTGTGTCAACGGGTGGAAAGCGGGTTGATCGCTTCATCCGCAACGGTGCACGCTTCGGCCAAAGCGAGGTCAGCGATGGCGTCTTGCAGCGTGACAAGACCGCGTTCATTCGGATTTTCGATCAAGCGGCAAAAGTCAAGAAAGCGCGCTTGAGCGATCGCCTCGTACCAGCCGTGGCGGTCCGAAAGAGTAACCGTGCGCTCGTACGGGATGTGCGGGGCGTCTGACGGCGGAACCGACGGCAACAGGCGGTCGGCCGCTTGCCTGACTTGTTCGATGGCGCGAGCGGACGGTTGTTTCGGAATGGTATCGAGCAAAGCGTCCATATACGCCGCCTCATCGGCCGGGACGAGACCGGAGACGGACAGATGCATCGGAATCCAGCCGTCAAGCGTGATGCGCCCGCGTGTTGTATGAATATCCCAATGCGTTGATTCTGGGGCGGCAAGGTCCATCGTAAAGCCGTGGTAATAGTGAACCGGAATGCGGCGGCCGCCCTGTTCGTGGATGACAGTGGCTCCGACGCGCGGCCGTGTGCCGTCCGGATCCGTTAAGGCGAAGCCCCGTGCTCCGGCCGCCTCGCCGAACCAGTCGCGCCCGACTTCGAAAAAGTGGACGCCATGCTCGATGAAAATGCCGCCGCTTTGCCGTTCCTCCCAAAACCAATGGCCTTTTGCGACGCGGTGGGCCGCATTGTGTAGGCTCGCATAATCTACAGTCCCAAGCAGGGCATGGTGGATGAGTTGTTTGACGGCCTCCACAAGCGGGTGGTAGCGCAAGACGAGATTGACGGCCAGCGCCCGTTGTCGGCGATTGGCAAGTTCCGTGTTGGCGTGGAGCTTCTCGGCAGCAAGGGCGCCAGGCTTTTCGAGCAGTACATGTTTTCCTTTCTCAAGCGCCTGCCTGGCGAGCGGGGCGTGCAAGTGCGGTGGGGTGGTCAGAATGACGATGTCTACATGCGGATCAGCGATCAGTTCTTCTGCTTGGCGGTATTCGCGCACATCGCCCGCCTGCGGCTTTCGGCGAAGATAAGCGTCGATGACGCGCCGGCGTTTGGTGTCCGTCCGCCCGGCGACAGCGGCGAGATGAAAGGAAGGAAGCGGTGCGAGCGCGCCGGCGAGAAATTCAGCGAACGCACCGGCGCCGGCAATACCGACATGGTAACAGAAAGATGAAGAAATCATGGCGTATTCTCCTCCTCCCTCACATATATATATAGCATTAACGGTATTCATTATACCGCAAAGAAAGGGTGAGGGAGGGAATCCAAGCTTCCAAACTTGTAAACAATGAATAATTATTCATCGACACCATCTGACAATCATTTTGCTTGCGTAAGAGAAGGAATATTATGTATATTATTATTAGCAACCGACTTAGATGAGTGCTAGCAATCTATGAACCACTTTCATTTTCTCGTTCATCCATCAAGATGATTGTCTGTTTTTTGCGAAAAAAATCGTATGGAGGGATGACGAAATGAAAGCATTGTTGCTGGCAGGAGGATTAGGTACGCGTCTTCGCCCATTGACCGAAAACATCCCCAAACCGATGGCCCCGATTGCGAATCGGCCATGGCTTGAGCACCTCATTCTCCATCTTCGCGATCAAGGAGTCAATGAATTTGTCATCGCCGCTCACCATTGTTCAGAAGTGATCCGCCGTTATTTCGGCGACGGGAAGGGTTTGAACGTCAAAATTACATACGCGCTTGAACCGTTCCCGCTCGGAACGGCCGGGGCGATTAAAAATGCCGAACGTTGGCTTGACGAACGATTCCTCGTGTTTAACGCTGATATCGTGCATTTGCCGCAATTGGTTCCTCTGCTTGATTTTCACCGGCAACACGGCGGCATCGCGACGATTGTCTTAACGGAAGTCGACGATCCGTCCTCCTATGGAGTAGTTGAACAAAACGACCGCGGACAAATTTTGCGCTTTATCGAGAAGCCGCGCCGTGAGGAAGCGCCATCCAACCGGATCAATGCCGGCATGTATATTTTGGAGCCGGACGTGATGCGCTACATTCCGGCTGAGCAGGAGGTGTCGATCGAACGCGAAACGTTCCCGCGCTTGATCGAAGAAAACACCGGCGTTTACGGCATTGTCAGCAGTGGATATTGGCGCGATATGGGAACGCCGGCCCGTTACCGCCAAGTGCATTGGGATGCCTTGAACCGGGAGTTTCCGTTGCCGATCAAAGGGCGCGAGATTCAGCCGGGCGTGTTTGTTGGAGAAAATGTCAAGATTAGTTCGGGTGTACTGTTTGTACCTCCTGTGTTAATTGGCAATAATGTAAAAATCGGCCATCAAGCGGTCGTCGGTCCGTATGCCGTCATCGGTGACCATTGTCAAATCGGCGCTCGCGTTCATTGCGCGCATACGATTGTCTGGGATCGCTCCCTTATTCGTGACCGCAGCCGTCTGCAAAACAGCATTTTCGGCTATCGGACGGTGACACCGGCTGGAGAAGTGTTCGAAGGTTCAATTATTAATCAGTTTAAGGAGGCGGTGCAAGCATGACCCGAATTGCGTACGTCAGTACATATCCGCCGCGCAAGTGCGGATTAGCCACGTTTACCGAACATCTTCGTCAAAGCATCGACAGCGTCCGCGGACTGTCAGCGGGCGACCGGGTGATTGTCATTTATAACGAAAGCGATGGCGATGACGCCTATCGCGGCAACGACGCGTATTGGCCGCTTCCGACGCAAAACCGCGCCGCTTATACGAAGATGGCCAGGCGAGTGAATGAAAGTGAGATTGATGTCGTCGTCCTGCAGCACGAATTTGGCATTTTTGGCGGCGAGGCTGGCGAATACATTCTCGATTTCATCGCGGCGCTCCAAAAACCGCTCGTGACGACGTTTCATACAGTGTTTGCCGATCCTAAGCCGCCGTATCGCCCGATTCAGGAGAAGATCGCCGCGGCAAGCGATGCGATTATCGTCATGAACCGTCAAGCTATCAAGTACTTAGTAAAGGCGTTCGGCCTTCCGGAGGAAAAAATCGTCTACATTCCGCACGGCGCCCCAGGCCCAAGAGGCGAGGAACGCGAATCGCTGCGCTCCCGCCTCGGGTTTCACGGCCGGAAAGTGATGTTTACGTTCGGCCTGCTCAGCCGCGGCAAAGGCATTGAATCCGTGCTCGCCGCACTGCCGGGCGTCGTCCGCAAGGTGCCGGAAACGCTGTATGTCATCGCTGGACAAACGCACCCGGAAGTGAAGAAACGGGAAGGCGAGGCGTACCGTGAGGAGCTGAAAGCGTTGATTCGCCGGCTCGGACTCGATGGTCATGTCCGCATGGAAGATCGGTATTTCACTGAGGAAGAGCTGATCGATTATTTGACGGCGTGCGATTTGTATGTCACCCCGTACCCTGGCATGCAACAAATCACGAGCGGCACGCTCGCCTATGCGGTCGGTGTCGGGCGTCCGGTTGTCTCAACGCCGTACGAGCATGCGCGTGATTTATTGCAAGGTTGCGAAGAGCTGTTGTTGCCCTATGGCAACACGGCCATCTGGGAGGAACGGCTCGCGCAGCTGTTGGCCGACGAGGCGGAGTTGGAGCGCTGGGAGGGGATCGTGCGCCAAATTGGGGCAAACACGCATTGGCCGCGCGTCGGCGAACACCATGTCGCCTTATTTGCGCGCGTATGCGCTGCCGCTCACAGCAGGGAGGTGAAGGCGGTTGACTTCGTCAGTCATTAAGTTCGACCATCTCGAGCGCATGACTGACGACACCGGGCTGCTCGAGCATGGCCTCGGCCGCATTCCGCGCCGGCGCGAAGGCTATTCGACTGATGACAACGCCCGTGCCATATGGGCGTGCCTAGAGTGGCTTGCCCTGCTTAAGGATCAACGGATGGCGGAACGGCTGTACCGCTTGCTTGATCGGTATTTGGCATTTTTGCTTTGGGCACAAAACGATGATGGAACATTCCATAACAATTTTTTCTTCGACCGGACGAAAGAGGCGGAAACGCCGTCAGAAGACTGCTTCGGGCGGTCGTTTTGGGCGGCGGCGACAGCGTACATCCAGCTGAATGATCCGGCGCGGCGCGAGGCGGCCGCGGATGTGCTGCGCCGGGGGATGCCGGCGGCGTGGGAGCTTCGCTCTCTGCGCGGCATCGCTTGGGGCTTGGCAGCTTGCGGCGCCTTGCTTGAGAAGGCAAGCCCACCTGGTGTCGATCAGGAGGAATTAGCGACGCTGGCCGGGCGCTTTGAGCGGCGGTTGCTTGCGGCGTATTGGACGCATGCGGACGACGGCTGGCGTTGGTACGAGCCGGAGCTGACTTATGGGAACGGCGTGCTGCCGTGGGCGCTTTGGACGGCGTACCGGCGTGCGCCAAGGCAAGAGGTGAGGGAGGTAGCGGAAGAAAGTCTTTCCTTTTTAATAGAGATGATGAGTGGAGCCGAGGGGACGATCCGCCCGATCGGCAACCGCGGTTGGTGCAGCCGCCGCTACCGTGCCGATTGGGATCAGCAGCCGCTTGACGTGATGAAGCTCGCCTTGGCGGCGCGCGAAGCGTATTGGGCGACGGGAGGCGGGCGGTACCGAGATGTTGTCCGTCGCTGTCTCGCTTGGTTTTACGGAAAAAACGATGGCAACGTTCCGCTAGCCGACCGAAGCGACGGCAGCTGTTGCGATGGGCTTGGTCCGAACGGCCCGAACCCGAATCGGGGGGCGGAATCAACACTATCATACTTGTTGACAGCAGCGATCGCTCAATCGATTTCGGTGGAGGTGGTTTTCGATGAAGACATCGATCACGAAACCGTTCGCATGGCCGGCACACGTATTTAAAGAGTATGACATTCGCGGGCGTGCCGGTGAGGAGCTCGATGAGTCGTTTGCTTATTGGCTCGGACGGGCCTTTGCCGAAATGATGCAAAATGAAGGCGAACGGAAGGCGGTCGTCGCCCATGACAATCGCCTGTCGTCGCCGGCGCTGCATCGGGCGCTGAAAAGCGGGTTGCTCGATGGCGGCTGCGATGTCATTGATATCGGGCTTTCGACGACACCGATGTTTTACTACAGCTTATACAACACAGACATTGCATGCGGCATGATCGTCACGGCAAGCCACAACCCGGGCGACGAGAATGGATTTAAAATCGCTATGGGGAAAACAACGATTTATGGTGAACGCATTCAAGCGTTGCGGCGGGCGATGGAGCGGCTGAGCCAAAAACAGGCGCCCCCGGAAACGGCGCGTGGGCGCGAGGAAACGCTTGACTTTGCCCGGGCATATATCAAGATGTTGAAGGAGAAAATCCAGCTCGGGCCGCGCAAGCTGAAAGTCGTCGTCGACTGCGGCAACGGCACCCCGTCGATCATTGCGCCAAAAGTGCTAAAAGAGTGGGGCTGTGATGTCATTCCGCTCTATTGCGAATCCGACCCGACGTTCCCGAACCATCATCCTGACCCGGTCGTGCCGGAAAACTTAGCCGATTTGATCAAAACGGTGCGCAAGGAGCAGGCGGATGTAGGCATCGCATTTGACGGTGACGGCGACCGGATCGGGGTTGTGGATGAAACGGGCACAATCCGCTGGGGCGACCAGCTGATGATATTGTTCTGGCGCGACATTCTTAAGCGCCATCCGGGAGCTAGGGCGCCGGTTGAGGTAAAATGTTCGCAAGCGCTCGTGGAAGAAATTAAGCGTCTTGGCGGAAAACCATTTTTCCATCGCACCGGCCATTCGCACGTAAAAGCGACGTTGCGGCGCCGCCCGTCCATTCCGTTTGCCGGTGAGATGTCTGGCCATCTCTTCTTCAATGACGAATTTTATGGTTACGATGACGCCTTGTACGCTGCGGGGCGGCTGCTTCGTCTCTTATCGCACGACGAGCGTCCGCTCTCTGAATGGTTTGCCGATGTGCCGCACTATGTGGCGACACCGGAAACCCGTGTTGCTTGCCCAGAGGAGAAAAAATCTTTGGCCATCGCTGCCGTGAAAAACCGATTTGCCGGACGTTATCCAATCATCGATGTCGATGGCGCCCGCATTCAATTCGATGAAGGCTGGGGATTGGTGCGGGCTTCGAACACGCAACCGATTCTTGTCTTGCGCGCTGAGGCGAAGACAGAAGAAGCGTTGGCGGAGATGAAACGGCAGCTGGCTGATGGTTTGCGTGCGCTTGAGCTGCATGTCAATTGGTAACTTTGTTTCTAGCAGGTGGGGCTCATGCCGTCCGCTTGTTCACCAGCCTATACGACACTGATTTTCTCCGGCGTCGGCCGCCTGTTTCATGCGGGCGCCGCGCCGGATTGTTTTTGCTTTCGCCCGAGGCGGAAACTTGATTTCTTGCAGTTCGTTTGTCCATAATAGATAAGGATAAAAAACATGATTTAGGAGAGTTGAGGGCGAATTGGCGATCAATGATTTGTTGCAATATGTCCAAGATGCGTATGCGTCATTAACGGAGTTAAGCATCATGATTGTGGATAGCAGCGGCAATCCAGTAACGAAAGTATCGAATATGACCGAGCTGGCGGAGCTCGTTTTATTTGCTGCGAAAAAGGGGGCCTCATCACTTTTTTGCCCCGAGGAGTTGGCAGTTGATGGGTGGCGTCGGCCGGCTGTTGTACCAGCCGGGCATTTAGGGATGAAAAGCATCATGGCTCCTGTGTTTGTCGACGGGAGGGCAGAATATTGGATTTGGGCTGGTGTGTTTGTAGAAGAAGAAACGAAATGGCTCATTTGCGAACAGCCAGTTTCCGATGCCCGGGAGTGGACGGCCGCCATCGAACAGGCAGACGCGCTGCCGGCTCGGGCGATCGAAGCAAAGCTGAACGAGATCGAAAAGATGGCGGCTATTTGTGGAGAACTGATTGGCGGCGAGCGCCGCAAACAGAGGTACAATGAATACGGACAGCTGCTGAAAACGGCGGTAACCGATCGCGCTGCCCTAAATGGCGCGGACAAGCTACTTCATCAGCTGCGCAAGATGAACGAGCGCCTTGATATGGCGTTGTATATTGAAAAGCGCCAGCAAGGATGGGTGGTGGCGGCAACGAGCGGCGGGAAAGCCGGGCAGCTATATGGCAAGATGGTTGATGAATTGTTTCCGCCGCTCTCTTTCCCCGAACCACCGCTCTATCCTGCTTATTTTCAAGATGCGGCGTTAGATCCGCGCTTTTCGTTTTTTGTCCGTCATGGCATCCGTCCGAAGGCGATGATCGTATATCCGGCGGTATATGGGCGAAAAGCGGAAGGGTGGGTCGTTGTTGGCAGCGAGACTGCCTCTTCGCTGCCGGCGGCAATGCAGCCGCTTGGCGCCGCACTCGTTCAATACGGGCATTTGCTTGCAAGATGTGCGGCCGCTGATGCAAAAATGGACCGCCATTTCATGCGCTTATCAATGTTAATCGAAATCGGCCGAGCGATGCGCGTTGTACAACAGGAGGAAGAAATCGTCCGCATGATGGCCGAGTTCGCGATCGAGCTTGCTTATGGCGATTTCGTTTGCGCGATATTGTGCGGCGGCAAGACAGTCATCGTTCATGAGGGGGCGATTTCCAATGAAATGGCGTCTTGTTACCGGGATGATGTGCTCCGCCGTTATGGCTGCGGCATTGAACAGGCGGCGAAAAACCAAGTCCCGGCTTTGCGCCAAGTAGGAGACAAAACAGTAATGGAGGTGCCGTTTTTTGTCCGCGACGGTCATTATGGCGTTCTTGCGGTCCATTTAAAGGAAACGGACGAAGCGAAAGAAGCTGAAGTGTATATGACAGCGCTAGTGTCCGTCGGAGCGATGATGATGAAGGGCGCCGCTCAAGGCGGGAGCGGACAGGCGGTCAATGTTCAAATGTTGTCTGAACAACTGACGGCTCGGGAAATGGATGTGCTTGAACTGCTTGTCCAAGGCTGCAGCAACCGCGAAATTTCAGAACGACTGTTCATCAGTGTCCATACAGTGAAAAATCACATCACGAATATTTTTCAAAAGATAGGTGTCAACGACCGGTCGCAGCTGATTGCCCTTGTGTATCAGCTAAGTCACCGCCGGCAGCGTCATTAGGGGAGCATCATCGGACGATAGGAGCCATGATGTTCCTTTTTTATCATGCGAGCTAAGGAAGTGTTGTATTCGAAAGCGAACGCTGGGGACAAAAAGTGTAGGAAATTGGAATGGAATCCATTTTGTATTATAATGATAATATAGTAAATAAGCACTATTAATAAGCACTATTTTTCCTGTAGGGGTGGAACAATAAGGAAGAAAAGATAGCATTCCAATCCGTTTTTCCCAGCATCCGAGCGTGTTATAGTGAAAAAGCTGCCATGTTGCGTTTGACTGCGCGTGCAAGCAAAGAAAGATAGGGGAATGCCGATGAAGCATGTGATCATGATCCGAACGATGACGATCATGAAAACGGCAGACATTTTAAAAGCGATGGACATTACCGAGCAGCTGGCAAACGAAGTGGGATTTTTGCCGCGCGACTGCCTTTTTCTTCGCTTGGCGACGGAGGAAGCGTGTACGAACGCGTATGAATATTGTCAAAAAACAGGAAGACTACCGTTTAAAATATTTTGGAAAATGGACACAACCCAGTTCACAATTATTGTGAAGCAGCGAGGGGGATGCTTTTCCGTCGCCAAAACCGACGGCGTGAACACCGGGCCGCGCGGCAGAGGGCTGCAGCTAATCGCCCATATTGTCGACGATGTATACGTGAAGCGAACGGGAAATAACGTTTTGCTTTGCATGTGCAAATGCAAAAAAAATGAGTGACCATTGGAGGAAGCAGGATGGAGACGAAACAAGGGGCAATTTGCACACTGACATGGACAGAAGATATCACATTAAATAATGTGGAATCGTTTCGCCAAGCGCTTGAACGGCTGTTAGCCGAACAGGCTGACCAGTTGATCGTTAACATGGAAGCGGTCAACTACATCAACAGCGCCGGGCTCGGCATGATCGCCGACAGCGTGATGGCCGCCAGAGCCCAGCAAAAAGAACTGGTCGTTGCCGGAGTGACAGGGTCGCTCGCGGAAATTTTCCATATTGTCAAATTTTCTTCGTTTATTAAATTATTCGCCACAGAAAAGGAAGCGATCGATTATTTCAGCGGAGAATGACGTTTCATGATCAACGGGTTTTTGGAATATCTTCGACACTACAAAGACTTCACATGGCGGGAACTGCTCGACAGCCTCGAAAAAATGAACGTGCTGTTCGGACCGCGTGATGATGTATACTGGCTGGCGGCGCTGGATCAAAGGAAAGTATTGTTTATTTCTTCGTCATGTGAACAGCTATACGGCTTGCCTCCGGCCTCCTTTTATCATGATACGGATGTATGGATGAAAATATTATATCCCGATGACCGCGCTAAAGCGGAGGAAAAGTGGGCGTTCCCTTGGGAAGCTGGAGTGAATACGCAAACATACCGCATCGTTAACCAGCGGGACGGGTCCGTGCGCTGGGTGCTTGAGCGGACGGTTCCCGTGTTTGGCGGAGCGGAGGAAGAAAAATTGATCAGCGGCTTTGTCACGGACATTACTGAAGTGAAAAAAGCGGGGGACGAGCTTCGGCTCGCCGAGCAAGTGTACGCCATGATCGAACAGGCGATGCTCGTGACCGACGGCGAGTTCGCCGTTCGGTTCGTCAACCCGGCGTTTACGAAAATCACCGGCTACAGTGCAGAAGTCATCGGTCAGCCGCTGCATACGCTTTATGCCGGCTATTATGATTCCTGGTTTTACGAAGTGATCAAAACTGGAATTGACGAAGGCGGGGAATGGCAAGGACGGGTGCGCTGGCGGCGGAAAAACGGATCTGTGTCTGTTAGGCGAACGACGGTGCGAGCCGTTCACGACCAAGAAGGGGGCATTTCCTTTTATTTGTTTTTGTTTTCCGGCCCGTTCCGCGAGTCGCCTTACGTTGAGGCAATGAAGGATGATTTAAAGCTGGCCCGCGAAGTGCAGAAGCGCGTATTAAGCAAGCCGTTGTCAGCCAATGGGATCGGCATCGCTGGAACATACATCCCGTCGCAGGAGCTGGGGGGCGACATGTATGCATGGTATCCGATCGACAAACAGCGGTACGGCATTTTTTTAATGGACGTGATGGGGCACGGAGCAGCGGCATCGCTGATTTGCATGTCGGTCCGCTCGCTCCTTAACGGCATCATCCGCAAAGGGATCGTCCCGAAAGAAGTGTTCAGCGAGCTGAACCGGCATATGCGCCAGCTGTATCATGAAAACGGACGGATGACGTATTATTTCACCGCCGTGTATGTCCTTGTTGATGTGAAGGAACGGGTGATCGAATATGCATCGGCCGGCCATCCGCCGGGGTTTTTGTTCCAGCCGGACGGCACGGTGGCCGAATTGGACCGCGGTTGTGCGCCGATCGGGCTGCTCCCGTTCCTTTTCATCGATAGCGGTCAGCTGAGTTATGAACCGGGGGCGACGCTTGTGTTGTATTCCGATGGAGCCATCGAAGGGGAGGTAGGTTCTGTCCGGAAAAATATCGAGGCGTTTCGCGATGCGCTGGCGCCGTATGTTTCGCTCGACGAGCGTGCGCTGTTAGCTCGCCTGCGCCGCCATTTTGTCCAAAAAGAACCGCTTTCAGACGATTTCTCGGCGGTGGTCGCTAAGCTGAAGTAAAGAGGGGAGAAAAACTGTCAATATCAGCCTGGCCGATACGGCGATCATGGTCGGTTTCCCCATGTATGAGTGGAAAGGATGTCCCGCTTTTTCGGGCATCCTTTTCACATGCTACGAAAAGATCAACAAATTCATTCCCGCTGCAAACACAATGAAAGAAGCCACATTTTTGATCCGTGTATGCGGCAGGCGTTCAAACCATTTCAGCCCTGCGCGTACACCTGCTAATACAGCAATGGCCCCAAGCAAAAAGTAAAGAACGAACGAATCGGTAAAGTCTCCATGAATGCCATGCAAAACGATCGTAAAACTATTCATAATGACAAAGGACGCTTGGAGATTGGCATTATAGCTTTCTTTTTCTTTATAGCGCATCAGAAAGTAAAAGACGAAAAAAGGACCGCCTACGGCGAAGATTCCCCCGATCATTCCGCCGATCAGACCGATCAACATAGGAAAGACAGGCTTTTCAAATGATGGGGCATAAGCGTTTTTTTCGCTCATATAAAGATAAATGACCATCCCAATGAGCACAAGGCTCAACAGTTTTCGCATGACCTCTGTCTCGCCGTAGAAATTCAGGATAAAGAATGACAACACGCGCCCCGCTAAGGCGAAACTCAAAATCAAAAGAAGGTCTTTGCCGCGAATGGATTTTCTGAACTTGACCGCCACGTGGAGTGATATAAGGATCGTCAAAGCGAGCACTAATAATGTGCTGTCCTTAAAGGTTAATAAAATCGGCAAAAGCCCCATAGAAAACAAGCCGAAACCAAATCCGCTCGCCCCTTGAATCAAACTGCCGACAAACAGAATGGCAAATACGAAAATAAGCTCCCACATACGTTGTCATGCCTTTCATGAAAAATGTCGCCGTCTGCCCATGCCAGCTGCTGAGCTCATCACGCAAAGGGAATGCTTTTTAGTTTACTATATACGGATTTTTCACAAATACCACCCTTTTAGGGAAACTTTTCGTCTTCGCCGATTCGAAGATGGCTCAGAACTCTGGACCGGAAAGTCTTGACCGCCCTTGATCGTATGGATTTCTTGCCTGAATTTAGGTTAAAATGACAATTGTACTGTTGATGACGAATACAATATAGAAAAGGCAGGAAGGGGGAAGGCATATGGCGGTGACGAACCCGGCTGGATTTTGGAAGCGGCTGTTGGCTAGCTTGTTGGACGCTATTGTGGTCGGCATTCCGATTTCGGTCATCGGCTATTTGATTACGGGCAGTATGGAAACGAACTGGTTTACGACCTTGGCCAACTTGCTTTACGCCTTAATTGTTCCAGCCGTTTGGTACGGGTACACGGTCGGCAAACGGATGATTGGCATTCGAATCGCGAAAGTCAACGGCGGCAAAGTCGGCATCGGCACGATGTTTTTGCGCTCGTTCGTCGGTGGAATCGTTTATTTTATCACGTTTGGCATCGGCCTGATCATCAGCGCGATTATGGTGGCCGCAAGGGAAGACAAACGGTCGATTCACGATTTTATCGCCGGCACGTACGTCACAACGGAAAAGCCGCCGGTGTAAACAAGGAAACGAGCGGGCTTCCAAATGGAGGCCCGCTTTGTTATGTCGAAGGCTCAAGGTAAATAAATTCCGGGTGCGGGTGGCTTAGAAAGTCATGATGGGAAATGTCCCAGCCGTAGGCGCCGGCACAGCGGAACAGCGCGATGTCACCGACGCGCAAACGGGCGCAAGGCACATCCCGAGCCAATACGTCGTTTGGCGTGCACAACTCGCCGGCTAACGTCACCCGTTCGTTAAACAAAGACGGGCGGCCGAACGGGTAAGGCCATTCGTCGATCGGAATAACAAGAAACGGATGGTTCATTTTCCAAGCCGCCGGCAGCCGGAGATGATGGGTGCCGCCGCGAAGAATGGCAAAGTACGTTCCATAATTGTTTTTTAAATCGAGCACTTCCGCAGCGTAATATCCGCTATGAGCAGCGATAAAGCGGCCAAGTTCGAAAATGACTGTCCAATGCTGGGAAGCATGGCGGCGCAGCAGAGAGTTTAGCTCTTTGGCAAACCAATCCCAGTGAAACTGCCGATCCGGGTCGTTGTAATGGACGCCGACTCCGCCTCCAACGTTAACGACCGAAAACGGCCGCCCGTATGTTTTTTCCGCTTGCGCGACGAACGACAGGCACGTTTCGATAAAAGAAAGATGGGCCTGCTCGTCGGTATGATTAGACATCGAGTGAAAATGAAATCCTTGCAGATCAATAGACGGAAGCAGCATCGCTGTACGGATGGCTTCGGCGATGTGCCGTTCGTCGATGCCAAATTGGGTCGGTTTTCCAGCCATATGCAGTGTCGCGCCTGAGGCCGCTTGCCGCAAATTGACCCGCAAGAGAACGTGCCCGGTCGTTTGCCGCTCGGCAGCGATCCAGCTGAGCCGCTGCAGTTCCCAAAGGCTTTCGACATGAATAAGAGTTACGCGCTCCTCGAGCGCTGCGATAAGCTCTTCATCCGTTTTTCCCGGCCCACCGAAAATGACCGGTGCATCGGAAAACAGGCGGCGGACTTTTTGCAGCTCGCCGCCCGAGGCGACTTCAAAACCCGTGACATGCGGCGCGATCGTTTTCAAGATGCGCTCATCCGCGTTCGCCTTCACGGCGTAAAAGAGCTGCACGGAAGGGGGAAGCGGGGCGGATAAGCTGGCTGTGTGGGCGCGCAGGCCTCCCAAGTCATACACATAGGCGCAAAGCGGAGACCGCTGTTTGGTCTTGCGGCTCGCGATCGTTTGAATGACAGTATTCAATCGTTCCATGTTCGTCCTCCTGTGGAGATGTTCCATAGTTCTTTTCGCCGCCAAAAGGCAAGGACGCAAAGAAGACAAAGCCATCCCATCGCATAGCCGGCGGTTTTTGCCCCCGCGTACTCGGCAATGGCGGTAAGCAAAAGCGTGCCAAGCGGGATGAAGCCGCGGTCCATTAAGGCGATGCTCATAATCCGCCCGCGCAACTGATCCGGAACGGTCAGTTGGACGGCTAGGCGGCATAGCGTCCGATACAGTTGCCCGGTCAGCCCGGCCAACGCCATGGCGGCAAGGCAAAGCAGCTGATGTTCAAACGAGACGATCCATAGAAGCAACGATAAAGAAAAGGCGAGCAACGAAACGATCAGCCATTTGCCGACCGCCTTGACCGGCCGAAAGGAAAGCCAAGTCGTGCCAAGCAGTGCGCCGGCAGATGAGACGGAAAGCAGCAAGGCGAAATCCTCGGCATCACCTTTGGCCAACGCGTCAACAAGAAGCGGGGTGATAGCCGAATAGGCAAAGCCGAACGTCATCGGGATGACCGAAAGGGCGAGCAGCGCTCGGATGAGCGGGGTGTCCCTGATATAACGGATGGCTTCCCCTTTGTCGCCTTCCGCCGGACGCACAGCCGGGCGGCGGGGACGGCCGTCCTCTAAAGACGATACCGCAAGAGCGGCGATAATGAGCATCGCGCTGTAGACGACAAGCAGCGGGACGCCATCCATCGAAGCGAGCCACCATCCGGCCGCCGCCGGCCCGAACATTTTTCCGATATGAAGCGCGGCGGTATGCAGTGAAATGGCGCTCGAGAGTGCCGCGCCTGGAACAAGATCAGCGATATACGCATTGCGTACCGCCGTCTCAATGGCCATAAAAACCGAACGGACGAAGACAGCGGCAAACAGCCAAATGAGTAAAGACGGCTCGCACAGCAACCAAGCAATCACCAAAGTAAAACCTGCCATGCCAAGCAAGGAGGCGGCCAGCACTTGGCGCCGCGGAAGGCGGTCGGCGAGCACGCCACCGAGCCAACTGAATAGAAAAATCGGCAGCAGCCGGCAAACGTTGAGAACGCCGAGGTCGAGCGGCGAGCGGGAAAGCTGCAGCACGGCCCAGTTTAAAACGATGAAATCAGCCCACTCCCCGATGCGGGCCGGCAGCGTTCCGCCCCAATAAATACGGAACGGGCGCCAAAATAATGCGAAGGAAGGGGACGGTTTTTTCGATGTCAGAAGCATATCGAATTCCCCTTATCGGCTTATTGCTAGCGGATTCGGCACGGAAACGAAACAATATGTCTTCGCCTCTGGCTGCAGCCGCATTTTTGTCAGCGCCTTATGGTCGACGAACGGCCGGTATAAAGCTTCGCGGTCTTCGTCCACCGCTAACGTTAGGCTCGGATCTTTCGCCAATTCGGCAAACACCGCATCACATTGGCGGCGGACGCACGCCCAGCCTTGTTCCTCAGCGATGCCCCATCGGCGGCTGATGTGCCGGATGATTTCCCCAAGCTGATTTTGAAAGACCGTATAAAACACTTTGTTTTGCGCTTCACGCAAATCGTCGGTGACGGTGATCGATTCCGGCCGGACATCGATCTCGAGCCCTTGGCGCTCAAGGCGCGGCCGGTACAGGCGGATGCCGCCCCAGTCGCGAAACAGCAATTTGACCGGTTTTCCTTGTCGAAAGACAGGAATCGTATTTTGTAAATGTCCTTCGAGTCCGATGCCGTATTTGACAAGCAGCGTCAAAAAGCCGCGGACGGCGATGGCGGCGTACTCGTGAAGAAAGGAAAGCGCCGCTTCGTGGGACGATGGCTGGCCGCACCCGCGGCCGTACGCTTCGATGATCTCCACGATGATCGGCTGGCCGCTAAATGGAGATGGGGCATATAAGGAGGTGCCGGCAATGGCGACTTCCCCTTCGCCGATGAAACGGTCCATCCCTTCACGATAAATGACCGATAAGTTCCGTGCTTTTTTTGGGTCTTCCGAGCGGAACGAGCAGCCGCCGATTTCACAAACGGGAAGAAAGAGGCCGGACAATATGTTTTCCCTTTCCATAATCGTGCGAAACAACCGGCTGTACGCCGCGCCGTTGTTGGCCGACTGGGGTGAAATGGACCTGACCGTCGAGGTCATTTGGCTATGGACGGCGGTTTTTATATACAACGGCGCTTCTTTCGCCAAAACGGTCCGGAATGAGGCGGTCGCCTGCGCCGGGATCGTTGCCCCTTCGATCAGCCAAAGGCGGCCGTCGCGCAGTTCCTCACGGTAGGTGTCAGGAATGATATGCTCGTATTGCCAAGGGTGGACAGGTACGAGCACATAGTCTTCCAGCCTCTTGTTCGCTTGCCGAAAGCGTTCTGCAACCAGGCCGCGTAGCGCCGGAAAATGGTCGAGCAAGAAGGTGTTCGGATCCTCGTATCCGTCAAAATGGAACTCGCACAAATTGCGTCGGACGGCGACGATCTGCAGCTGCGGTCGACCGCCAAACTCCGCCGAGTAGGCAAACACATCCTCCGCAGACATCGGCAGCTTCGTTTTGGCGCTTGGATGGAGATGATGCCCTTCAATGCAAAGCTGTTCGAAAAACAGTGTCGGGCAAAATGACGGGTCGCTCCGCCGCTGTTCAATGTAGGCAAACAAGTCGTCAGCTTCCGTCCGCATCATCCGGCAAGTTTCCTCAAAGTGCCAATAGGCAAGCGCCAAGTTGGCGGTTCCGTTTTCCAATTCTTTCGCCAGCTGTGCCCATGCGTGTTCCTCGCCGGCCGCTTTGATGCACGGCGCTAGCACGGAAAGAAGGGAAACGGCGTCTTGGACCGTTTGAATGCCGTTTCTAACCCAAATGATTTCTTCACCGACGTCGCATTGGCGGAAAGCGGATTCGCCGTGGATCGGGATCAGCAAACATTGGCCGGGGGCAACGGGGAACAATTTATACATGATCCCTTCCTGCAAATGGGCGGCCGGCAGCTGGCGGACGACCGGTTCCCATTCCGGCGTCAGCCCGTGCCAGTTCGTGAGATACACTGAGCCGATCACTTGCAAGTTGTAGGAATGGGAGTATAGACCGAATACGTCCTCCCGCAGCAACGCGGCGACAGTTCGTTGCAACATCGTTGTTCGCGCCCGCTCGACATGGCGGAAGTAGGCAGGAAGCCGGTCAGGGAACCGTTTCCGGATGAATTGTGCACATTCTTGCTCGTGCGGATAAAGCGTCATAGGAGCCGCCGGGGCGAATAAACGGGTGCTCATCGTTCTCATTCCTCCCTTTTCCATTTGGCCAGCGGATTGGCCGTTTCAATGAAATGGTTGCGAAGATCGTCCGTTAAGCGCATAGCGACGAGCGCTTTCATCGGCAGCACCGGGGAAAATAGCGCTTCGCGATCTTGTTTGACCTGTTCTTTGCTTTCGCTGTCGCAGGCGAGCAAAGCGAACGCCTCTTCGATCACGTCGGCCAGCGTCTGCCAAAAGAGCGGTTCCTCAACAGAGAATGTGCGAGACAAGCAGGCGATCAGCTCGCCAAGATGGTTGTGAATGACAGCATGGGTGAATGTGTGCTGCAGCTCGGCGATATCCGCTGTCACAATGCTTGACGGTGCGAGCTCATCGAGCGGGTAGCGATGGCGTCCGAAACGACCGGAATGAAGGCGAATGCCCCCTAAATCGCGAACTTGCATCGCTTGAGGCACACCGCGGCGAAAGACAGGGACGCTGTTTTGCAAGTGGGCTTCGAGACTGATTCCGTACTTGCATAAAAGAACGAGCAACGGCGGAATGAGCGTTTCCGCATATTGACGAAAAAATGACAAAGCCGCTTCACGCATGGAGCTTGCCGCTTGATCTTCCGCATATTCCTCGACAAGTTCGGCCGCCACGGGTTTGTTGCTTAGGAAAGACGGAGAAAGAAGCGCCACGGCCGGCAGCGCGATCTCCCCTTCGTTCAGGCCGCGTTCCGGATTGTCCCGGACGATGGCCGAGAGCTGTTTGCCCAGAGCCGCTGCCTCCTCGTCCGTTCGGCCGCGAGGCAAGAAGCAGATGCCTGCCTTTTCACTGACGATCCGAAAGCGGGGAGTGAGCCGTTCTTTTGTGAGTACATCGGCCAGCCATGCCGATAATCGCGGCCCATTGGCTGCCGCCGCCGGGGATACAATGCGGATGGCGCTTGTCATTTGCACGTTGACCGGCGTTTTCAAATGATCGCCGGAAACGCCGGGGATCATAAACGTCCGCACGGAAACGAGCGGATAAGCAGGCAGTATGCCGCCATCGATCGGAACGATGGTTTGTGCGGCCAGCTCGTTTTGGAAACGCTGTTGGATGACGTGCTTCCATTGCCATGGATGAACAGGGATGACGTCGTATTCGCATTCAGACAGGCCGTATGCCCGCAACGCGTTTTGTACAACGGACTGCAACGTTTCATCTTGTTCGTAAACCCAATTCGCCATCCGTTCATAGGAAAAGGAAACGAAGCGGCAATGGCTGCGGCGCACCGCCAGCAAGGGAAGAGCGACGTTCGCTTCCCATTCCGGTGAATAGTCAATCATATCTTGGACACTAAAGCCAAGCCTTGTTTTGGCGCACGGGTGCAACGTATGCCCGTCAATGACCGCCTGTTCGTAAAAGACGAGCGGACTGAACGGCCGCGGCTGAGCGCGCACCCACTCGAACGAAGACGAGTACGTTGATCCGTATGTATCGCGCCATCGACAGCGTCGCCGCTCGGCCGCGGCTTGGACAAGCGCGTCATTAATCACGCTGTTGGCGATTTCGGCGCAAAATCCGCTCCAGTTTGGCGCGAAGCCGATGAGCCCTTCGCTCCGAAGAAGCTCAAGCAGCTCCAAAGGAGAGGAGAGGGGGTTTCGCTCCTTTCCGTCGAGCAGCCAAAGATGCGTGACGACAAATTGACCGAGGCTGAACCGTTCGGCTACTGCCGCGTTGATCTGTTTTATCCCGGAGAGTGGGATGAAAAGTTCCCATTCTTCCCCGGCGCGCTTCCAGATGACCCGTTCAGGGGGAATGAGCCGTTCGCGAATGAGCGCCTGCAGCAGCCGGCCGGCGATGCGCCGCCGGCTATTTGGCAAAATAGACCAAAACAAACGGGCCAGCGGCGGGTCAATCGTTTGTAAAGACTGATATGTTTTCTCTTCCTCATCAAGAAAGAGGCTGATCGAATGCAATGGGACCCCTCCATTTGATAACGATTATCAATTTCGATAAAAATCATAATACAAATGATTATCATTTTCAACATGGAACAAAAAAATGGTCCTTCCGTACAAGGGGAGGAAGCGGGCAGTAAGAAAAACCGACTAGTTCGTTCGATTGGATGGCCGATCATCAGGCGATTTTGTTGCAGTACAAAAGTGAAAACGGGGGCCCCATTGTCGAAGCCCCCGTTTTGGATCATATCGATTTGTTTTCCCAGATGGCGTTCGCCAGCAGGCGGAACAGGTAGTCAGTATGGTCACGGAATCCAGCTTCAAGCCCGATCAACGTGACGTCGGCGTTTCGTTCGCGGACAATGACAGCCGCCCCTTGGGCAGCATCGCGGTTTTTCCAATGCCCGGCGACGAAGAAGCCTGAATCGTTCATCAATGTCGCTTCGATGATATCATTGCCCGTATTTGTATACCATACCGGGCGGTACACAAAGCCGATGTCGCCTTGGCCGTAGCCGACGGTTGTCCCTGTGCCGCTGTAGTTGACACGGACGATGCCGTTGCTGTTTGAGCCGCCGATATGAATCGTGTCATCGGTGAGGCCGAGCGTGTAGGTCGCTCTTGACGCTCCAGCGCCGACAGCGATATATTTGCCGCCATGTTGGACAAATGCGGTGACGTTTGCTTTGAAGGCGTGGTACTGCTCTTCGCTTTGCAAGCCAAACTCTTTATTCGCGGCACTCAATTTGAAAGAAATCAAGTTTTCCGTGCCACTGTAAATAAAGACGTCAAATCCATCAAGACCGTTTGCGGCCACTTCGACAGGCGTCAATTCAGTCACTTGGAAGCCGAGGCGCTGCAGCGCCAGCTTCGTGCCGGAATGGGATTGCTGCTTATTCATCCCGCCGTCCTTCAACAGGGCGATGCGGACGCTTGTAATCGGTTCGGCATCAGCCGGAACAGCGGCGGTAGAAATATGCAGTCCCGATTCTTTCACAGCTGCTGCGATGCGGTTGGCCGGCGCTTCCACATAGAAGTTTCCGCGCTCATCGCGTTTGACGGCAATGCCTTGTTGCAACAGCGTATTCACGAGACGGACGGCGCTGACCGAGCTGTTCGGAATGAGGTATGGGCCTTTCCCGGTTAACGACCCTTGCACTTGGACGTTTCCTACGTTTGTCGCTGGGACGTTCACCTTCTCGTTAACAGGGATGGCCGCAAATCCCCATAATTCCGGCAAACTCCATGCCGAGATGTCATACATCGCCGGCGTATCGTCCGTGATGTCTTCGCCATCCCAAAGCATCGTGTTGGCTAAGCCCGCTTTTGCCTGATCCATCGGAACGATGTACGTCCCTTTCGGATACGTTGTCCCGCCTACGGTAAACGGCTGCGCCGCCTGCTTCACTTCAATGTCGTTGCGGAGCAGATGTTCAACCGCTTTTAACGTGACGGTCGGATCAGTTTCATCGACCGGCAAAATATAGGCGTTCGGGAAAAAGCCTTGCGGATGATGCGGATGGTTGAACGTAATTCCGCGTTTAAACATTTCAATTTGGTCGATGATCATTTCTTGCTTATGTTCAACAGCGAATTTCAACGCGCCCATAATCGCGTTGTATTGCCAGCGCACGCCGTCCCAATCGTTAGTTGGCGCTTCGAGCGTATGACCGTAAGCGCCATGGTACATGGCGTACATAGGCGTGAAAATCGGCGGATAGTCATCCCAGCCGGCTGCATCGTCTCGATACGGGATATAGACGCCTTCCATCGATTTGTACAGTTCGCCTTGATAAGAGGCTTTGTCGGCCAGAATTTCCGCTTCCATCGCTTTTGCCTGCTCGAGCGCCCATTTGATGTACAAGTCATATTCATAGTTCGGGTTATGCGGCGGCGTGCAAGGTTCGATCAGCCCTTGCAGGTTTGGCCCATAGTTTTTGACATACCCGTGCGTATCAAGGAAGACCATCGGATTCCATTCTTTGATTAATTCTACTGTTTCCCGCGTTTCCGGTTGCGACTGGGTGATAAAATCGCGGTTCAAGTCGATTCCCGCGCCGTTAAACCGCGTCGCCTGCACGCGCCCGTCCGGGTTTTGCACGACGTTAAAAATGAGGACGGTGTTCGCTAAAATTTGTTTCGTCACGTGATCGTTTTGTGTGGCGAACCGTTCCATCAGTTGAAGAATGGCGTCCGTACCGACAAATTCAGTCCCATGGATCGAACCGTTGATCATGATCGGCACTTTGAAGTCTTCGTTGTTCGCCAACCATTCTTGCGCTTTGCCCGGGTTTTTGAACATTTGCTTCCGAAGCGCCTGAATTTTGCCGAATTTGCCGCGCGTCGACGGGTCGGCAATCGTGACGACATAAAGCGGATAACCATTCGCTGATGTTCCCCTCACTTCCACTTTGACGCGGTTCGACCGCTTTTCGATTTCTTTCAGTTTGGCGCCGATTTGTGAAAACTTGACAAAGTCATAGTTTTCTTGGTTAAACAAGCTTCCGTTTTGTTCTTCAAACGCATTGACGTTCGTCCATTTGACCGGCTCGGCTTGCGCAGCTGTCCAAGGGGAAAAGGCCAGCAAACCAACGGCAAGCGCCCCGCCAATCATTTTCTTTTTATCCATGAATGA
This sequence comes from Geobacillus sp. 46C-IIa, assembly GCF_014679505.1. GTDB lineage: Bacteria > Bacillota > Bacilli > Bacillales > Anoxybacillaceae > Geobacillus. The sequence goes on along the minus strand of NZ_CP061474.1, from coordinate 3,032,144 downwards.
TCCTCCATTCTATTGATCTAGCAAATGAATATTTATAAGATAATTGTTATTTTAATACAATTCCTTTTTGCTGGCAATACAAATTTTATTTCAAGCTGTCGGAGCGGGCACAAAGAAGGAAAATAAATGTGTGCTGACGAATATGTCAATGTGATAGTAATAGTAAAAAGTTTTTGGACGATAGAAAAGGGGGAAAACAGTTTGTCGTTAAGCGCTTATATCATTCGCACGATGTTCGTCGTCATTCCTGGCACAGCGGCGATCAGCCTTGCGATATGCCTGGCCAACAGCATTCGCGGGGCGGCGTTTTGGTGGACATTGGCTGGTACATTGCTGTTTGGCGCGATTGTCGGCTTCATTTCGGCAACGCTCAATTACCGACGGTTTGTTGCTCCGATCGCCGTTATTAACAAATATTTAGACAAGATGACAGGCGGGGACTTAACGGTGCGCGTGCCGCTTGACAAGGTGCAGCAGCTGCGGCCGATTGCCGCATCGTTAAACGATATGGCGGACGCTTGGCAAGAGGTAATTGGCCGCATTCAACACCATGCCGACGAAGTGTCGCAGTTTTCCGGCCAGCTGGCTACGGTCGCTGACCAGACGACGAGAGCGACAGAACAAATTGCGGCAACGATGGAAAGGCTCGCTGCCGACGCGGAAGAGCAGGCGGATGCGTCCCGCGGTACAGCGGCATCGGTCAATGACATTTCCCAAACGCTCGTTGACGTTGCCCACCGCACGAAAGAAGTGGCATACAGCGCCCAAGAAACGGCGGCAAAGGCAGAGGCTGGCAAGCAGTCCGTGACGCAAATGGCTGAGCAAATGCAATTCATTTACGACCACGTTCAATCGCTCGGCCAAGTCGTCAAAGGGCTCGGGGAGCGCTCGAATGAGATCGGGCAAATTACGGAAGCGATCACGGGCATCGCGTCACAGACGAATTTGCTGGCGCTCAATGCGGCGATCGAGGCGGCGCGCGCCGGCGAACAAGGGAAAGGGTTCGCCGTTGTCGCCGGCGAGGTGCGGAAACTGGCGGAACAGTCCGCACGCTCAGCGCAGCAAATTTCCGCTCTCATTGGCTACATTCAAGAAGAGACGAAGCAGGCGATCGCCTCGACGGAGCGGGTCGTCGCCGAAGTGGCGCAAGGATTGGACGTCGTCGCTGCCGCCGGTCAGTCGTTTGCCGATATTCGCGGAGCGGTCAGTCAAGTAAGCGAACAAATTGGACAAGTATCGTCCGCGATTGAACAAATGACGGGCCATGCCCGCCAGGTGGATGAGTCGCTCCAACAAATGACCCAAATCGTTGAACAGTCAGCCGCTAGCGCTGCCAATGTATCGGCAGCAACCCAAGAACAAATGGCCTCTGTCGAGGAAATCGCCTCTTCGTCGACATCGCTCGGCCAGATGGCGGGCGAGATGCGGGCGATGCTAAAGCAATTTTCAGTATGAGTAGAGAAAAAGTGTGTTTGTAAAGCTACGGCATGGAACAAAATGGTTTGCGCATTTGCCTGTTGTGCAGTAAAATAAAAAAAGTCAGTCATCATTGTCATACGCTTATCTGCTAGGGGAGTCCGAGAGCCGGGCTGAGAAAAGAACGCGATGAAGTTCTTTGACCCTTCGAACCTGATCTGGGTCATGCCAGCGTAGGGAAGCAGGCAGCGGGAACAGATGGACGCTTAGGCTGTTCATTTGGCCTTTTTGCCTTGATCGGGTTCCGTTTTGCGGGACCCGTTTTTGCATATCAACGCCCTCTGTTTTTGCCTCTCTTTTTGCTGGTGCGGCTTCAGGTCAACCAAACCTATCCATATTTAAGGAGGAAAGCCGCATGGAGAACATCCGCTCGTTTATGTCGTTTCCAGCCAGCCGAAAGGTGTACATTGAAGGGTCGCGTCCGGACGTGCGCGTGCCGATGAGAGAAATCGCGTTGTCGCCGACGAAAACGCCGCAAGGAGAGGTAGAAAACAAACCGGTGCGCGTCTATGATACAACCGGTCCATACACGGATCCTGATTTTGAACCGAATGTAGAAAAAGGATTGCCGCTTCTTCGCCGCAACTGGATTGTTGAGCGCGGCGATGTCGAAGAAACGGAGCCGCAGGCAACCGGCAGCCGTGCGTCGTCGCTTCCGTTTGTACGACGTCCGCTGCGGGCGAAGCCGGGAAAAGTGGTAACGCAAATGCATTACGCCAAAAAAGGAATCATTACACCGGAAATGGAATTTGTCGCGATTCGCGAGCAAATTGATCCGGAAATCGTTCGCCAGGAGGTTGCCGCTGGCCGAGCGATCATTCCTGCGAATATTAATCATCCAGAAAGCGAACCGATGATCATCGGCCGCCGTTTTCATGTGAAAATTAACGCCAATATCGGCAACTCGGCCGTTTCTTCCTCGATTGAGAATGAAGTGGAAAAACTGCTCTGGGCAGTGCGCTGGGGCGCCGATACGGTGATGGATTTATCGACCGGGAAACACATTCACGAAACGCGTGAATACATTCTCCGCAATTCGCCGGTTCCAATCGGAACAGTGCCGATTTATCAGGCGCTTGAGAAAGTGGGCGGCGCGCCGGAGAAGTTGACATGGAACGTGTACCGCGAGACGTTGATTGAGCAGGCTGAACAAGGGGTCGACTACATGACGATTCACGCCGGCGTGCGGCTTCATTACATTCCGCTCACCGTCAACCGGACGACCGGCATCGTCTCGCGCGGCGGTTCGATCATCGCTCAGTGGTGTTTGGCCCATCATAAAGAAAACTTCTTATATACGCATTTTGAAGAAATATGCGAGATTTTGAAACAATATGATGTCGCCATTTCGCTCGGTGACGGCTTGCGGCCGGGCTCCATTGCCGATGCAAACGACGAAGCGCAGTTTGCCGAACTCGAGACGCTCGGCGAGCTGACGAACATCGCCTGGGAGCATGACGTGCAAGTGATGATCGAAGGGCCGGGGCATATTCCGATGCAGAAAATCCGCGAAAACGTCGAGCGGGAACAAGAGCTTTGCCATGGGGCGCCGTTTTACACGTTAGGGCCGCTTGTCACCGACATCGCGCCGGGATACGACCACATTACATCAGCGATTGGCGCCGCGATCATCGGCGCCTACGGGACGGCTATGCTTTGCTATGTGACGCCGAAAGAACATTTAGGGTTGCCCAATAAAGAGGACGTGCGCGCCGGAGTCGTTACGTATAAAATCGCCGCCCATGCCGCTGACTTGGCGAAAGGGCATCCGGCCGCCCAGCAGCGCGACGATGCGCTCTCAAAAGCGCGCTTTGAGTTTCGCTGGAACGACCAGTTCCACTTATCGCTCGATCCGGAGCGGGCCCGGGAGTACCATGATGAAACATTGCCGGCTGAGGCGGCGAAAACCGCCCACTTTTGTTCGATGTGCGGGCCGAAATTTTGTTCGATGAACATTTCGCACGAGCTGCAACGGAAAATCAAAGAAGAAGGAATGAAAGAAAAGGCGAACGAATTTGTGCGCAGCGGTTCGTCGCTCTATCGGTAAGAAGAGGCTGCATATGTGTGCCGGGCGTGACTAGGCGCCCGGTTTTTCTTTTGGATATTATGCCTGTACAGCGTTAGCGTGAAAAGAAAGGCAGGAAAAGCGCGGTGAAAGAGAATTCATTCGCCTCGATCGATATTCTAATTGTTTCAAATGAATAATAAAATGGTTTACAAGAGGAGAAGAGCTAGACAAGACAAATGATACGTGCCCAATAAAGCAACGGTTCCAGCGATCAGAGAAACCATTCGCTAAACAGACGTGTTCGAACGATGGCGAGGGATGATCCGGCTTCAGTCGGCATCGAACGCCCTGCCGTTTGTCTGTCCCGCGCCCCAAACAATCGAATCGAAGGGGGGAGAGGCTGCGATGAAGATGGCTTCCGACTTAGTGAGAGGAATGCCGCCGTATTTGTTTTCCGCCTTTGAGCGCAAAAAGGCCGAGCTGGCGCAAAAAGGCATTGATGTCATCGACTTAGGCATCGGCGCGCCAGATTTGCCGCCGCCGCCGTTTCTTATTGAGGCGATGAAGCGCGAGCTTGACGACCCGCGCAATTATACGTATTCTCCGTATGCTGGCTGCCGCGAATATCGCGAAGCCGTCGCCGACTTTTATGAGCGGCAGTATGGCGTCAAGCTTGATCCGGATACCGAAGTGCTCGCTTTGATCGGCTCAAAAGAAGGCATTGTCCATCTATTGCAGGCGCTGATCGATCCGGGGGATGCGGTGCTCGTTCCGAATCCGGGCTATCCGGTGTATCGCACCGCTATTCACCTTGCCCGCGGCACGCCGATCGATTTGCCGCTCGACGCCGATTGCGACTACGCACCACAATTTTCCGCTATTGATCCGTCCACATACGACCGAGTCAACATCATGCTGTTAAACTATCCAAGCAATCCAACAGCATCACTAGCCGCCATCGATGTTTTCATCGAAGCAGTCACGCTGGCCAAAAAACACCGTTTTTTCATCGCTCATGATTCAGCTTATTCATTGTTGACATTCGGTGACGCCTCTGCCCCAAGCGTGCTGCAAGTCGATGGTGCCAAAGAAGTTGCCGTCGAATTTGGTTCCTTGTCGAAAAGCTATAACATGGCTGGTTGCCGCATCGGTTATATCGTTGGCAATCAAGAGGCCATTCGGGCGCTTTCTATCTTAAAAAGCAATATCGATACGTGTCAGTTTCTAGCGGTGCAAAAGGCAGCAGCCGCTGCATTGCGGGGAGGGATCGAAGCCGCAAAAGAGAACAGCCGCATTTATGAAGAGCGGATGAAGGCCATGACGGCCGCGCTTTGGCAAATGGGCGTGCCCGTCCGGCCGCTGCGGGCGACGTTTTTCCTTTGGGTGCCGACGGCGGTTGGCTACTCTGCCGCTGAGTTTGCCGCCCGGCTGCTTGATGAGGCTGGGGTGATCGTGACACCAGGGACGGCGTTTGGTTCAGCAGGGGAAGGGTATGTGCGCATATCGCTCGCCGCCCCGACGGAACGGCTGCTCGAAGCCGCCCGGCGCTGGAAGGCGATTGACTGGGAGGGACGGCCATGAAAAAGCGGATCGTGCGCGGCCTTTCTGTCCCGCAGGCGATTATCGAATGTGTAAAACAAGAGCGTATTTCTCATTTGTTTGGTGTTCCGGGAGAAAGTTATTTGCCGCTGTTGGATGCGTTGTACGATGAACCGACGCTCCAATTCATTTCTGCCCGCCATGAAGGCGGAGCGGCGTTTATGGCTGAGGCGTATGCGAAAGCGTCCGGCAAACCGGGTGTTGTCCTAGCGACGCGCGGGGTCGGCGCGGCCAATTTGGCGATCGGGGTTCATACAGCACGTCAAGATTCGACGCCGCTTGTCGTCCTGTTAGGACAAGTGCACCGCCGATTCCGCGGCCGTGAAGGCTTTCAAGAGGTAGAACTAGACGAATGGTTTCGTCCGCTTGCGAAGTGGGCAGTCGAGATCACCGACCCTGAGCGCGTTCCAGAACTCGTGCAACGGGCGTTTCGGGTGGCGAAAACGGGACGGCCCGGGCCGGTGGTTGTCTCGATTCCGGAAGATGTGTTTACGGCAACGGTCGCTGAGGCGGTGTTGCTGGCGATGGATGCGCCGTGCCCCGCTCCGGCGGATGATGAGGTGAAGCGGATCGAAGCGGCGCTCGCCGCTGCCCGCCGGCCGCTCATTGTCGCTGGCGGCGGGGTGAAGCGGGCGCGCGCTGAGCAGGCGCTGCGCCGCGTTGCTGAACAATATTCTCTTCCGGTCGCTGCCGCGTTTCGCCGCCATGACGTGTTTCCCCATGACCACCGGCTTTATGTCGGCCACCTCGGCCTTGGCGCACCAGCGGCCGTTGTTGAGACGGCCAAGCAGGCGGATCTTATTTTGGCGATCGGCACGCGGTTATCGGAAGTGACGACGCAAGATTACACATGGCCGCTGCCGCATCAGACGCTCATCCATATCGATATCGACGAGGAGGCGCTCGGCAAAGTGTTTTCCGCGGACGTCGCTGTCGCAGCCGACGCCCGTGAAGCATTGTGCGCGCTGTCAGGGCGGCAGATCGTCCCATCATGGAATGAATGGGTCTTGGCGCGCCGGCGCGCCTATGAGGAAACAGCAAGACGGCCGCAGCCGCCGCGAAACGTGCAAGAAGCCATCATCGCCGAGCTGCAAGCGCAGCTGCCGGATGACGGTGTCATTACGAACGATGCCGGTAATTTTGCCGGCTGGCTGCACACGTTTTTCTCGTTCAAGGAACAGCATCTGTATATCGGCCCGACATCAGGTGCGATGGGGTACGGGCTGCCGGCCGCCATTGGCGCAAAGCTTGTTCATCCAGAGCGGCCGGTCGTTTCGTTATCAGGCGATGGCGGGTTTCTCATGACGGCGGCCGAACTGGAGACCGCGTCCCGTTATGGCGTCCCGGTCATCAGCCTCGTGTTTAACAATCGGATGTATGGAACGATTCGTATGTACCAAGAGCTTCAGTTCCCTGGACGGGTGGTCGGCAGCGGACTGGGCGCAGTATCATTTGCGAAATTGGCTATGGCGTTAGGCGCCAACGGCGTTACGGTGGGGACGGTCGATGAGTTTGCCGCTGCGTTTAAGCAGGCGCTTGCCGCGGCGAAACCGACTGTGATTGAGGTGATGACAGAACCGGAACAATTGTCCGTTACGATGAGACTGCCGGACAGATGAAAGCGGTTGAGCAGAGTTTTCGCATGGGGGCCGATTGAGATCACGAACAATGTGATGAAAAGGACAAATGTGGCAAAGCACCTGTACAGCGAACCAATAGGCAAAGGAGGATGGTTATGAAAGCGTTGAATTTTATTAATGGAAAATGGCAACCCGCTTTAAGCGGGCAATGGGCGCCGGTGGTGAATCCGGCAAACGGGGAAACGATCGGGGAAGCGGCATTATCGGCAGCGGCTGATGTCGATGCCGCCGTTCAAGCGGCGAAAGCGGCGCAAAAAAAATGGGCGCTCGTGCCGGCGCCAAAACGGGCCGATGTGTTATATAAAGTCGGTTTGTTGTTAAAGGAGCGAAAGGAACAGCTTGCCCGGCTGCTGACGATGGAAATGGGGAAAGTGATCGAAGAGGCGCGCGGCGAAGTGCAAGAAGGCATCGATATGGCGTTTTACATGGCGGGAGAGGGGCGGCGGTTGTTCGGCGATACGACTCCGTCCGAGCTGAAAGACAAGTTTGCCATGAGCGTCCGCGTGCCGGTCGGGGTTGTCGGCATCATCACTCCATGGAATTTTCCGATTGCCATCGCGACGTGGAAGTCGTTTCCGGCCATCGTCGCCGGCAACGCCGTCGTCTGGAAGCCGGCGCTTGAAACGCCGTTTATGGCGCGCGAGCTGGCGGCGATTTTCACTGAAGCCGGTCTGCCGGATGGCGTGTTTAACGTCGTTCACGGCGATGGCCCGACGGCAGGAAACGCGCTTGTTGAGCATCCGGACGTGCCGGTCATTTCGTTTACCGGCTCGAATGACGTCGGCCGCCAGATTGCTGAGAAATGCGGCCGCCTGTTGAAAAAAGTATCGCTTGAAATGGGCGGGAAAAACGCAGTGATCGTTATGGATGACGCCGATTTGACATTGGCGGTCGACGGCATTGTTTGGAGCGCATTCGGCACATCGGGGCAGCGGTGCACGGCGTGCAGCCGGGTCATTGTCCATGAGCGGGTGAAACAAGAGCTCGAGCGGCGCCTGCTTGAAGCGGTGAAGACGCTGAAAATCGGCGACGGGCTGGACGAAACGGTCAAAGTCGGTCCGGTCATCCATGAAGAAGCGCTGCAAAAAATCGACCGCTACGTGCACATCGGCCGGGAAGAAGGAGCGAAACTGCTCGTCGGCGGCCACATCTTGCGCGAGGGGGACTACGCGCGCGGCTTTTATTACGCGCCGACGATTTTCACCGATGTCACGCCCGATATGCGCATCGCCCGCGAAGAAATTTTCGGTCCGGTTGTGTCGATCATTTCCGTCCGCAGTTTGGACGAAGCGATCGCCGTGAACAACGGTGTCGACTACGGGTTGTCAAGCGCTATTTTCACCCGTGACGTCAACAACGTGTTCCGGGCGATGCGCGATTTGGATACGGGCATTGTGTATGTCAACGCAGGGACAACGGGGGCAGAAATTCATTTGCCGTTCGGCGGCACGAAAGGAACAGGCAACGGCCACCGCGATTCCGGCGTCGCTGCGCTGGATGTGTTTACCGAATGGCGAAGCATTTATGTCGACTTCAGCGGCAAGCTGCAACGAGCACAAATCGATACGGGTGATTGAACCGGCCTGTCGCCTCTATGGTTGATGAACGAGAAGTGAACATACGTGATGGATGAACACAGTGGCCGAACAGGCAAAAAAGCAGCCGCCATGTGAACGGGTGAAAAAGAATCGGTGATAGAGGAGGAAGCGAACGGTGAAGGTGCTCGTGCTTGGCGCAGGGTTGATGGGCAAAGAAGCGGCGCGCGATTTGGCGCAAAGTGAAGGCGTTGAGGCGGTGACGCTGGCGGATGTCGAGTTGGCCAAAGCGGAGCAGGCGGTGCGGCAGCTTCAGTCCGAAAAGCTTGCCGCCGTGCGGGTGGATGCCGGTGATCAGCGGCAGCTGTCCGACTTAATGAAAGGGCATGACGTAGTTGTCAACGCCTTGTTTTATCGGTTTAACGAAACAGTGGCAAAAACAGCGATCGCTGCGGGCGTTCATTCGGTCGATTTAGGGGGGCATATCGGCCATATTACCGACCGGGTGCTTGAGCTCCATGACCAAGCCCGGGAAGCCGGGGTGACGATCATCCCCGATCTTGGCGTCGCTCCGGGAATGATCAACATTTTGTCCGGGTATGGCGCAAGCCGGCTTGATGAGGTCGAATCGATTCAACTGTACGTCGGTGGCATTCCTGTTCGTCCTGAACCGCCGCTCGAGTATAACCATGTGTTTTCGTTGGAAGGGCTTCTCGATCATTACACCGATCCGTCCTTCATTATTCGTGATGGCCAAAGGCAAGAAGTGCCGTCCCTTTCCGAGGTCGAGCCGATTTATTTCGACCGGTTCGGGCCGCTTGAAGCGTTTCATACATCAGGAGGAACGTCGACGCTGTCACGCTCGTTTCCGAACTTGAGGCGGCTTGAATATAAAACGATCCGCTATCGCGGCCATGCGGAAAAGTTTAAACTCCTCGTTGATTTGCATTTGACGCGCAACGATGTCGAAGTGGAAGTGGGCGGCCACAAAGTCAAGCCGCGTGATGTGCTGCTTGCCGTATTGACTCCGCTGCTCGATTTAAAAGGAAAAGATGATGTCGTCTTGCTTCGGGTGATCGTCGGCGGGCGGAAGGATGGAAAAGAAACGGTGTTTGAATATGAAACGGTCACGTTCAACGACCGCGAGCACAAGGTGACGGCGATGGCGCGCACCACCGCCTATACGATTTCCGTCGTCGCCCAGCTCATCGGGTGCGGGGTGATCACAAAGCGCGGCGTCTATCCGCCCGAGCAAATCGTTCCCGGAGATGTGTACATCGACGAAATGAAAAAGCGCGGGGTAGTGATTAGCGAGAAGAGAACGGTTCGTTGATAAAAAAGCATGGAGTGATGGGAAGAGGCAAATGATCACGTTAGAAAACACGACCGTTTCCCGGCGGGAAACGGTCGTGTTTTCGTTTTGCCCACAACGATTGTGCGGCCTGCTTTTATGCGGTTTTTGTCGCCGATGGCTCCCGTTTGCGCCAAGCAAAGAAAAGGAAAGCGGCAAGCGATAGCGCCATGGCGACCATAAACGGCGTTTTGGCGGAAATGGCATGGCCGATGGCGCCGGACAGCACCGGAGCGATGGCCGCTCCCATCCAGCGGACGAAGTTGTACATGCCAGAAGTGACGCCGCGTTCATACGGTGATGTTTCCATCACATAGTTCGTAAACAAGGATCACATTAACGTGAACGTTATATTTTTGTCAATAGGCATTTGGAATGGGATGGAAAAAACGTCGCACAAAAGAGGATATCCCCGCTAGACTCGGGATATCCGGTTATGTGAGGGCTATATGTCCGCTTTTTTTGCTTCAAGCGCTTCCTTTATCGCTGCCTCGATCTCCTGATAGCTCGTGCAGCGGCAAATATTGGACTCCAGCCATTCTTGAATCGTCGCTTGATCTGCGCCCGGATGCCGCTCGATGAGCGCATGGGCGTTCATAATAAAACCGGGGGTGCAATAGCCGCATTGAAAGGCGAAGTGACGGACAAAGGCATGCTGAATAGGGGCATCGCCAAGCCCTTCGATCGTGGTAATTTCTTTGCCGACTGTCTCCATCGCCAGCATCATGCATGATTTGATCGGCGTGCCGTCGACTAAGACGGTGCAGGCGCCGCAGTCACCGTTTAAACAGCCCGGTTTGGCCCCGGTCAGCCCGAGCCCGCCGCGCAAGACAAACAACAGCGTGTCGGCTTGACGGGCGGCGACCGTTCGTTGTTCTCCGTTAATGTGCAGCACAAGCTCCCGTTTTGTTGTTTCTTCCATGTCCGTATGTGAACCTCCCGTCTAGATGGTTTCCCCTAACTCGCGAAGCGCATCCTCGAGCAGTTGGGCAGCGACAAACAGCCGATAGTCCGCCGAGCCTTCAATATCATGCAAAATCGGGCGCGGAAAGGCGTTAACCGCCGCCTGAATCCGTTCGGCTGCGGGGCGGCTTCGGTCATTGAGGTGCGCCTCGACGTCAGCCGAGCGGAACGGGAACGGGCAGACGCCGCTAAAGGCGGCGTGAATGGCTTCGTCTTTTTTTAGCGCCGCGATGGTGACAAGCGGATAGCCGATTTCACCTTGCTTGCGGCGCTTGTGGTGAAAGTGGGGAAGTTCCGCATCGGAGCGGCGCACTTTGACTTGAACGACAAACTCGCCGCGGCCGAGCTGCAGCTGCTGATGAAACAAATCATTGATGCGGGACTGACGGACGCCGTCCGGACCGGCGATGACGATATCTGCCTCCGCGACGAGCAGCGCGAGCGCTGTTTCGCGGTAAAAAATTTGCCCGCATAGGTTGCCGCCGAGCGTAATTTGGTTGCGTGCCGTCCGGTCAGCAACTTCTTTCGCCGTCTTTGTCAACAAAGGGAACGGATTTGCTTCCTCGAGCTCGGTGAGCGGCAGCGCCGCCCCGAGCACGAGAGGATCGTTGCCGGCGTCAAGCACGCGGCATTCGGGAATGGCTTTGATGTCAATGACAGCGGTGGTAGAAACGAAGCCGAGGCGGGATAGGGTGATGATCTCCGTGCCCCCGCCATAATACAGCGGCCGTCTCCCTTTTTGTTCCATTTCCATAAACAATGCCACTGCTTCAGCGATCGACTGTGGCCGGTAGTAGGCAAAGTCAAAGGGAACCATAGCCGTCTCCTTTCTGTTTCCGCCAAATGAGTTCAGGAATGAGCGGCAGTTCGTTAAGCGGCACACCAGCGGCGAGCGATAAGGCGTTTGCCAAGGCGGCGGGCATGCCGATCAAGCCGTGTTCGCCGATGCCGCGCGCACCGTACGGAGCGTCGATTTGCGGGGTTTCGACAAACTCTACGATGTATGCTGGATGTTCGCCGAAGCGGATCGGCCGGTACGTGCGCAGCTGCGGGTTTAAGACACGTTGTCCTTGGTCAAAAAGAAACCCTTCACGGCTGGCAAAGCTTAACCCCATGCTCATCGCCCCCATCGCTTGGCCGAGCGCCGCTTTCGGGTTGAGCACTTTGCCGGCGTCAATGACCGCGTATGCTTTCACAACGCGATACGTGTAATCGCGGCGGTTGAACTCCACTTCGACCCCTTCGGCGCATACGCCCCACTCAGGCCCCGGTTTTCCGGCGCCGGTTTCCGGATCAAGCGGAGTCAAGTGGCGCAAAATGTAGTGGCCGCGCCCGATCACTTGCCCGCCGATGGCGTTGCCGTTTGGAAATTTGTAGCCGTAGGCAATGTCTTTTACTGGGATGAAAATGGCCGGATCATCGCGCAAAAAGACGCGTCCGAAGCCGACTTCCAAGTCGGCGGGCGCAGACCGCAACACACAGGCGGCGATCTCTTTCAGCTGGCGGATGGCGTCATCGGCGGCGGCCAAGGCCGCGCGTCCGGCCATAAACGTTCCGCGGCTCGCCACCGTTTTCCAATGTTCCGGTGTCGTTTGTGTATCGATGTCCATTTTGACATGAACGTCGTCCACGTTCATTTTCAGCCGTTCGGCGACCATTTGCGCGAGCACCGTTTTCGTGCCTGTGCCGATTTCGACGACGCCGGAGATGACGTTGACGCTGCCGTCGGAGTTGAACGTTAAAATGACGCCGGAACTCGCGTCGGTGTCGATCGTCGACGTTTTCCAACCGCCGCTGATGCCTTTTGCCCGGACGGTATAGGCGTTAAGTTCGACACGCTGCCACTCGTCCCAGCGCATCAGTTCGCGCAATCGATCGAGGCACGCCGCCATATCCCCGACATTGCTTTTCGTGAGCCGCACTTGCGTCGGGGTCGTATGCCCTGGGCGGATGGCGTTTTTGCGCCGCACGTCCCACGGGTCAAGCTGAAGCGCCTTTGCCAATTCATCGATGGCCCGTTCAATGGCAAACGACTGCTCGCAATGGCCGAAACTGCGGAACGGCGTCGCATACGGACGGTTCGTATAGACGCAAAGCGAGTCGCACCAGACGTGTTCGACGTGGTACGGGCCGGTGCAATCGACGGCTGCGGCGCGGCTGACGTCGATCGCTTTGTCAGAATAAGCGCCGCCGTCAAACAAAAAGACAATTTCCATCGCTTTGAAAACGCCGTCCTTTGTCGCACCGATTTTGACCGTTGCCTCTAGGCCGATATGGACGGGTGAGGTGACCATGTCACATTCACGGTCATTCCAGACGCTCACTTTTCGTCCGCCGACCGCCTTTGCGGCGAGGTAGGCGAGCAGTTCAAGCTGTACGGGCGCCTTGCCGCCGTAAGCGCCGCCGACAAGCGGTGTATGGACGATGATTTTGCCGGTTTCTTCGCCAAAGTACGTATGAATGAGCTTCTTGATCATAAACGGCGATTGCGACGAAGCAGTAATATGGATTGTGCCGTCCGGCCAAATTTCTGCTGTAGCGCAGCGCGTTTCCATTGCGGCGTGATCGGACGGGGCGAATGAGACGCTCGTTTCGATGATGACGTCGCTTTCTGCAAACCCTTGGTTAATGTTGCCTTTGCGGATTTTGGTCCGATGGGCGATATTTGTCCCTGGCTCAGGGTAGGTCGTTTTGTTTTTTTCGTAACGGCCGAGCTCTTCGTGAAGCAAGGGAGCGCCTTCTTTCAGCGCTTCGCGCGGCGAGCCGACCGTTGGCAGCGGCTCATAGATGATGCGGATGAGGCGGGCTGCCTGTTCGGCTTGCGCCAATGTATCGGCGACGACAACGGCGACGACTTCGCCGTAGTAGCGCACTTTATCAGCGGCGATCGGCGGGCGGTCGCGCATGTCTTCGCCTGTGAGCGGCAGCCCTTCGCCGGTCAGGACGGCGCGGACGCCGGGGGCGGCAAGCGCTGCGCTTGTTTCGATGGAGATGATGCGCGCATGGGCGTATGGACTAGTGACAAGCTTGGCGTGAAGCATTCCTTGTTCTTTGAAATCGTTCGTATACTTCGCCCGGCCGGTCACCTTATCCCATGCTTCTTTGCGGATGATGCTTTTACCGACGGCCACGGGGATGTCCCTCCTTTTTTTCCCGATAGATGACAGCGCGCTCATAATCGTCTTTTGTATCGATGTCCATGCCAACCGGCTCGCCGCCTTCGTATAAGAGGCCGCGCCACTGAGGGTCACGAAACAGCCGGCGTCCGCCTGCATCCCCCTCAAGCGCCAGCAGGGAAGAGAACATCTGCTTCCCAAAGATGACCGGAGGCATCGGCGTGCCAGAGCGGGAAAAGGCGATGTAATCAGGGCGGTGCCGGCGATAACGAACGGCAAGAACATCGATCGCTTTCGGCGTGACAAACGGCTGATCCGCCAATAATATAGCGGCGGCGTCCGCCCCTTGTGCGATCGCCTCTTGCAAGCCGCAGGCAAGGGAATGCGCCTGTCCGCGATGACAGGCGACGCAACGGACAAGGCGGCATTTGTCATGGCCCAGCAGCGTGTCAGGAAGCCAAACGAGCGCGTCGGCCGGTGGCACGACAACGATGACGGGTGAAAGGCAGGAACGAAGCGCTGCCTTGAGTCCGGCTGCCCCGAGTGTCCCATCTCCCCAAGGCAAGGCGCGCTTATCCGCTCCCATCCGTCGGCTCTGCCCAGCGGCTAAATAAATGCCGGCGATTGCACCCTCGCTCATCGTGCGGCCTCCATCGGCTGTGCGCGAAGGACGCTGATCAGCTCAGCAACCATGCTAATGGCGATTTCCTGGGGGCTGCGTGCGCCGATCGACAGTCCAACCGGTGAACGGACAAACGGCGGAGCCGAGCCGGAAGGAAAAAGGCGATCCGTGCGCCGCCGCGGCCCGAGCACGCCAAGGTAAGCGAGCGGCATGTCGGCTAACCATTGGACAAGTTCTCGGTCACGCTCGAACTGGTGGGTCATAATAATGACAAAGTCGCGTTCAGTAAGGTGCAGCTTCGGCACCGTTTCATGCGGAAAGCCGACAACCCAAGCGTCCGCGTCCGGTATGTGCGACGGCTGGCAAAACGCCGGGCGCCAGTCGCTGATGGTGACGGAAAAACCGGCCGCTTTGGCCGCCGAGACGAGCGGCGGGGCGTCCGGGCCGGCGCCGAAAATGACGAGGCGCGGTTTCGGCCAAAAGTGTTGGATGTAAAACGCGCCGCTGTCTGTTTCCTGCACCCCGTTCTGGCCGCGGAAAAACGGTGTGCCATGCAACGCTTTGAGCCATTCCGGCCTCGGCGGTGAAACATAGCCGCCGAAGCGCTCGCCTGTTTCGCTTTGGAAAAACGGTGGTTCCTTAGTCTGGGCGATGCTTCGCGCCATCAGCACATGTTCGCCGTGGTCAAGGCGCTGTTTCAACGCAAGCCAATCCGGTTTCGTCTGGCTTGTGACCGGCTCAAGCCAAACATGGATGACGCCGTCGCATCCGTTTCCTTGCCCCCACCCTCCGTCATCTTCTGCGCGCAAGTCAAACGATAGGGCCGCCGCCTGTCGGCTTGACAGCACCTCAAGGGCGTGCGCGGCCACTGCTTCCTCGAGGCATCCGCCGCTTAATAAGCCGGTTGTCTTTCCGTCTGCCCCGATCCACATCCATGTTCCTTCCTTTTGGTAGGCCGAGCCTTCCACGTCAATCGTGATGGCGAATACACCATCGTTCGGCGCGGCGGCCATGGCATTGAGCGCGGCATAGTAGCTTTCCATGCTTATCCTCCTTCCGCATGGCGCCAAAGGCGGTTAAGCTGTTGAAAACGCGGCGTGACGATCAATACACTTTCATAATGGCCGTAAGCGGCAGCCACCGTCGGCACGAGCTGCACAAGCGCGTACGTGAGCGCTTGAAGCGGCACGCTCGGGTGGAATCGACCGACCGCTTTGAGCATCTCGTTCGTTTCTGCCATGGCTTCGGCAGTGCGAAACAGTACGCTTAGATGGTATTTCGCTTCGTTTCGTTCAAGCGGTCCGCCAAGAAGGGCGGCGACGTGTTCGCCCAGCTCCTCCGCCAATGCGGCGAGCCGTTGAAAAAGCGGGTAGATGTACCGATGTTCTTGTACGTATGGGCGCAGCTGTTGCTGGATCTCTTCATTGGCCGCTTGAATGTCGCTGAGCAGACCGCTCATCTCTTTTCGATTGTCCCGTTGTTCATTCATGGCGATCCCGTTCTTTCCTTAGCCATTTTTCAAGTTTGCAAACGCCGTTTTTAAAATGCGGCTGTTTTGACACTTGATCCCACGTATCGAGTGTCAGCTCGTTTGCCGCTTCCTGCTCAAGCACTGACCCGTAGTGAAACGGAAGAAACACCATGCCCGGCAGCACGGAGTCGGTGAGGCGGGCGCGAACGATCACTTCGCCGCGGCGGCTTGAGACGCGCACCCAATCGCCCATTTGGATCTTCAAGCGGGCGGCGTCATCCGGGTGAATTTCCGCATACCCTTCCGGAGCGGACAGCTGCAAAAGCGGAGCCCGCCCGGTTTTCGTCCGCGTATGCCAATGGAAGACGTTGCGCCCGGTATTCAGCCAAAACGGGTATTCACGATCCGGCCATTCGAGCGGCGGCGACCAGTCGATCCCGTATAAAATGGCGCGTCCGTTGGCGCCGATGGCGGCGAACTCTTCGCGCGTCCGCGCCCGTCCTGTCTGTAGGTCGCGGCCGTATGACTCGGCCTCATCGACAGCCGTCGGAAACACGTTGTCGGTGTACAGCCGCTTTTTTCCTTCCGGATATTGTTCGTTGCACGGCCATTGAATGCCCCCAAGCCGCTCGATTTTTTCATATGTCATGCCCGACATGTCGCACGGACGCCCTTTTGAGACGAGACGCCATTCGTTAAATGCCTCCTCTGGTGTGCGGTAGGTGATGAGCGGACGCCCGCTTCGGTCGCGGAAACCCATACGCCGGGAAAATTCGATAAGCAGCTCCAAATCGGATGGCAAGCCGAACGGCGGGTCGACCGCCTTGCGAAGCACGTTGACGCGACGCTCCAAATTTGTCATTGTGCCTTCTTTTTCTCCCCATAAAGCGACCGGGAGAACGAGATCGGCGAACTCGGCCGTTTCGTTGAAAAACGGGTCTTGGACAACAAGAAACACCCGTTTGAACAATTCGATGACCCGCTTGCGGTTCGGCAGGGAAACGGCTGGATTAGTGGCGATCACCCAAAACATGCGGATGTGCCCTTCCTCGATCATCCGAAGCATCTCCATGACATGCGTCTGCGGGCCGACCGGCAGCGTCTCGACATCGACATTCCATAAATCAGCGATTTCTTGCAAATGTTTTGGGTTTTCATCGTTCCGGTATCCGGGGTAAAAGCCGGCGCCGCCGACTTCGCGGTTGGACATCGAGCTCGGCTGACCGGCGTGCTGAAACGGCCCCGCCCCAGGCTTGCCGATTTTGCCCATGATTAAGTGCATCGAATTGACGAGCGATGCGGCGGCCGTGGCGTCCATGCTTTGATAGACGCCTTGCAGCAGTACGGTGACGGTTGTTTTTGACGTGCCGATCCATTCGGCGCACGTTCGCAAATCGCGTTCTGGCACGCCGGTAATTTGTTCCACCAATTCAGGCGTGTAGCGGGCGGCCGTTCGCTCCAGCTGTTCGTATCCGACCGTATGGCGTTGGATGTAGCTGCGGTCGATCCAGCCGTTGGCGATGAGCAAATGAATCAGCCCGTTTAAGACGGCGACGTTCGTGCCGCTTTTCGGCTGGAGCGATAAGTCAGCCATTTTTTGGCTGATATCAAGGCGCGGGTCGATTT
Source organism: Geobacillus sp. 46C-IIa (assembly GCF_014679505.1). Taxonomy (GTDB): domain Bacteria; phylum Bacillota; class Bacilli; order Bacillales; family Anoxybacillaceae; genus Geobacillus. The sequence goes on along the minus strand of NZ_CP061474.1, from coordinate 3,014,737 downwards.
CCACGATTTTGGTGCCGCGCTTCCGTCGGGCATCGAGCACCCGTTCCCAGAGGACGGTGTTCGTCTCGTTCGAGTTCCGGCCGATAAATACGATGACTTCCGCAAGATCCAAGTCGTCAAGGCAGGCAGGAGGGCCGTCGGCGCCGAAGCTTTGGATAAGCGACCATTCCGCTGTTGCCGTGCATAGCCTTGTATTGGCGTCAACGTGGTGGGTGCGCAAACCGGCGCGGGTGATTTTCGCAATTGTATAATATTCCTCTAAATACAGCTGCCCGCTATGGTAAACCGCGATGCTCTCCGGGCCATGAGCGGAAAGCAATTCTTTCGTTTTTTCCACCAGCAGCGAAAGGGCATCATCCCAACTTGCTGGTACGAGTGTTCCGCTTCGGTTGCGGATGAGCGGCCGTGTCAGCCGGTCAAGGCTGTTGTTCGCCCACCATTGGTTTTCTCCTTTCGGGCCGAGCCGGCTGCGGTTGACCGGGTAGTAGACATTGCCTTTAATGCCGACGATGCGGTTGTCTTTGACCGCGATGTAGCAACCGCAGCCGTTTGAGCAAATGCCGCAAGTGGAATACACCCATTTGTCTATTTCGCCTTGTGTATATACGCTCATATCTTCGCGCGGCGTCTCCCAAGCCATGATGTCATCTCCTTACGAAGGATAAATGATCGGTCGTGATGATCGCTCGCAGCTGCTGGTACGATGGGTACGAAGATGTGTAGCGGATGGAACGGTACGGCAAAAACGGGGGAGGTGCAGGCGTCGTTGCAGCGTAGATGGGAAGCTGTGACGGCGGCACGCCTGTTTCGGCGCGAAACGGCGGCGTGATGAGCTGCCAAAAGGCAAGCGGCGGCAGCGGATGCGGCATCGGTTCGCCCCCTTTCAAAACAGGCTCTGCTATCATTATATTTCTGTAACAAATGCCCATGACTGAAAAACAAAGAAGCTAGCTGTTAACAGCTAGCTTCTTTGTTGATCCGTTTTTCCTTTCCCGAGCCGTCCGGCTCGCTTCGCGGCTTCCCGCAGCAAATACTCGATATGGCTGTTGACGCTGCGGAATTCTTCTTGCGCCCACTGTTCCAAGACGGCATACAATTCATAGTCAATGCGCAAAGGAAACTGTTTTTTCTTTGTCATCGTACTCCACAACCATCAGTATAGACTGCCGGTGTTGATCACCGGCTGGGTGGCGCGCTCGGAGACGATCGCGACCATCAAGTTGTTCACCATCGCCGCTTTTCGTTCATCATCTAACTCTAAAATGTTTTCTTTGTCAAGTTGTTCGATCGCCATTTGCGCCATGGACACCGCTCCTTCGACGATCTTTTTCCGAGCCGCCAAAATGGCGGCGGCTTGCTGGCGTTGGAGCATGGCGCCTGCAATTTCCGGAGAGTATGCCAAGTGGGTGAGGCGCGCCTCGATCACTTCGCCCCCAGCGACGTGCAAACGCTCTTGCAGTTCTGCAGCAAGCACATCGGAAATGACATCCGCATTGCCGCGCAGCGTGATTTCGTTGTCGTCTTCAAACGTATCGTACGGATATTTCGTCGCGACATGGCGAATGGCCGCTTCGCTTTGAATCTCGACAAACTGTTCGTAATCATCGACGTCAAACACCGCTTTGGCGGAGTCGACCACACGGAAGACAACGACGGCGGCGATTTCGATCGGGTTGCCCTGCGTGTCATTAACTTTCAGTTTGCTGCTCGTGAAGTTGCGCACGCGCAGTGATACTTTCGTCCGGAGCGTGAGCGGTACGGTGAGAAACAACCCGCTGTCGCGGATCGTACCGAAATAGCGGCCGAAAAAAGTGAGGACTTTGGCTTGGTTAGGTTGGACAATCGTGATGCCGGTTGCGAGCAAGGCTGCAAGAACGAAACAGACGATGGCCAATAAGAGTTGTGCCTGGATCAAGCTGATAAAGCTAGCCATCAGCAAGAGGGCAATGCAGCCGATGCCGATAAATCCATCCACACGCCATGCATTTTGTTCTCTCATACTTGTTCCTCCTCATCATAATATTTATTTGATATTTATATGATATCATATAATCCAAAAAACGGAAATAGATATTTACTGTGCTAACGATTTAATACACTAAAATATGGAAAATGTAATTGACATCGTTTTCATTGCCGTCATACAATAGAGAAAAAGACCAGCAGGTGTAGAAACCGATGGAGAAACAACAAGCGCGCATCGGCCGGCTGGCATTGCTGCTGGCGATGTTGGACGAAGGAGAGAAAGGCCCGGTCCTTCATCGGCTTGAGGCGCTCGCCTGGCGCTATTGCCAAGGGCGGGTCGGGGCGATGGAGCTGCAAAAAATCGTTGCGGCGATCGAGACGGCGGCAAAACGGCATGGAGTGGTTGACGGCGGCTTGTATCGCGAGATGCACGCCTTGTATCATGCGATTTTAGAGGCGGTGCACGGCGTGACGAGGGGGCAGGTGGAGCTAGGAGATTTGTTGAGAACGGCCGGTCTTCGTTTCGCCGTCGTGCGCGGCACGCCGTATGAACAGCCAAAAGAAGGGGAGTGGATCGCCGTCGCCTTGTACGGAACGATCGGGGCCCCGGTGCGCGGGCTCGAGCATGAGGCGGTCGGGCTCGGCATCAATCATATATAACGCGGCGGCTCGGATCATTCAATAGAGACGGATCAGCCTAAAGCAATGAGTCACGAGGAGGCGAATCTTGCCGGAAACGGCAGGGGCGCCTCCTTTTGTTTTTGGACATGAAGGAAAGGGGAGAAAGTGATGATCGTGTTGAATGGGCATTCGTTGACGCTTGACGAGGCAAGACGCGTCATTTATGGGAGAGAACCGGTGGCGGCTGATTTGGAGAGCATGGAAGCCGTTCGAAAAAGCCGTGCGGCTGTGGAACAGGCGATTGCCAGCGGACGGACGATCTATGGGGTGAATACTGGGTTTGGCAAACTCGCTGATGTGCGCATTGAAGGAAGCAGCCTTGAGCAGCTGCAAATCAATCTTCTCCGCTCACACGCCTGTGCTGTCGGCGAGCCGTTTGCTGAGGAAGTGGTGCGGGCGATGCTTCTGTTGCGGGCGAATGCTTTGTTAAAAGGGTGTTCCGGCGTGCGTCCGGCGGTCATTGAGCAACTGCTTACGTTTTTGAACGCCGGCATTCATCCGATCGTGCCCCAGCAAGGTTCCCTCGGCGCGAGCGGCGATTTGGCGCCGCTGGCTCACTTGGCGCTGGCGCTTGTCGGCGAAGGAGAAGTGATGTATCAAGGCCGGCGGATGCCTGCCGCTCAAGCGCTTTCGCAAGCGGGAATTCCGCCGCTCTCCCTGAAAGAGAAGGAAGGGCTGGCTCTCATTAACGGCACGCAGGCGATGACGGCCGTCGGAATTTTGGCTTACTTAGCGGCGGAACAGCTCGCTTACGACAGCGAGCGGATCGCCGCATTGACGATCGAGGCGCTTTATGGCGTGACCGATGCCTTTGACGCCCGCATCCACGAAGCTCGCGGATTTCCGGAGCAGGCGGAAGTGGCGGCACGGATGCGCCGTTATTTGGACGGCAGCCATCTCACAACAAGGCAAGGGGAGCGGCGCGTGCAAGATGCGTACTCGATCCGCTGCATCCCGCAAGTGCATGGGGCGTCGCTCAGAGCGCTCCGCTATGTGAAAGAAACGCTCGAAATCGAAATGAATGCTGCCACTGACAATCCGCTTATCTTTGCGAACGGAGATGTCCTTTCCGGCGGCAACTTTCATGGCCAGCCGATCGCCATCGCCATGGACTTGTTGAAAATCGCGGTCGCCGAGCTGGCCAACATGAGCGAGCGCCGCATTGAACGGCTCGTCAACCCGCAGCTTAATGAAGGCTTGCCGCCGTTTTTAAGCCCACAGCCCGGTTTGCAATCGGGGGCGATGATTATGCAATACGTCGCGGCTTCGCTCGTATCGGAAAACAAGACGTTCGCTCATCCAGCCAGCGTCGATTCGATTCCGTCGTCGGCCAACCAAGAAGATCATGTCAGCATGGGGACGACCGCCGCCCGCCATGCGTACATGATCGTGCAAAACGCGAGAAAAGTGGCGGCCATCGAGCTCATTTGTGCGTTGCAAGCGGTAGAGGAGCGCGGCATCGATCAGTTGGCGCCGTCAACAAGCCAGTTTTATCAGGAGGTACGCCGCATGGTCCCTTCCATTGTGGCGGACCGGGTGTTTTCCGATGACATCGAAGCGGTGGCGGCATGGTTGAGCGAAAGGGCAAACCATCAACTTCTCCACGATGAAACGAAAGCTTAGAAAAGGAAGAGGCATGACGGGCGCAGGTGGGGGAGCGTTCAAGGAGCGGTATTTCAAAAAACGGAAGTTAGATAGACCTTGAACCGCCTTGTTCCGCTAGAGATCGGGAAACCGCCCTCGGTGAATGTGGCTTGCTTCCTTCAATTTTTTCTGCAAAATTTGACCGTCTTTCCTTCCAGTTGCTTTCTCGTTAGGCCGAGGGCATTGGTGAGCTGTTCGAAAAGGGTAGTGATGTCATGAAAAAGCCGTGAAAAGCGCCCTTTCCCAAGCTGAGAAACCTTTGTAAAATCAGCGCCTCTTTTGTCAAATGAACGGATTCGGCGAGATCGGTCATTTTTCACCAGTCTCTCAAAGTTGTTCCCCTTGCAGATTTGCGGTAAGATGAAAAAGAGAGAAAGGGGAAAGGGTGGCTTCTGTTGACGATTTCAGCCGCGGCGCTGTTGGCATTATGGAAGATTATTGCGATTGATATCATTTTATCGGGGGATAATGCAGTCGTCATTGCGATGGCGACGCGACGGCTGCCGAAACATCAGCAAAACAAGGCGATTTTTTGGGGAACAGCGGGGGCGGTGTTGCTCCGCATCTTGTTTGCAGCCATCATTGTCTTTTTACTGAACATCCCGTTCGTTCACTTCCTTGGCGGATTGCTGCTCGTATGGATCGCCTATAAAGTGCTCGTCGAACGGGAAGAGGAAGCGAACGTACAATCATCAGACCGGTTGTTGAAGGCGATTATGACGATTATCATCGCTGATGCAGTGATGAGCCTTGATAACGTTGTTGCTGTCGCCGGGGCGGCTGAAGGGCACCTTGGCATGCTGGTCCTCGGGGTAGCCATCAGCATTCCGATCATGATTTTCGGCTCCAAAGCGATCGTCCGGGTGATGGAAAAACACCGATGGGTCGCGTACGTTGGGTCAGGCATTTTGGCGTGGACGGCCGGGAAGATGATCGTCGGGGATGAAGGGGTGCTCCACTTGCTTCATCTTTCGCATGGCCCGTTCGTCTATGCCGTCGCGGCCGGTGTGACGATTTTTGTTTTGACTGCCGGTTATATTGCGAATAAAAAAGCAGAGCGCGAAGAGGGGACGCTCATTTAAGCAAACGCGTTTTCTTTGCAGCGCCAGAGGTGATAGGAAGCGATGGAGATTCGACGCATTCTTGTGACAGGGCGGCTTTACGATGAACTCGCCGCCTTTCTTCCGGACAAGCGGCCGGATAAGGAATATCGTTTTGTCGCCGAGGAGGAGCTGAAAGCGGATGATTTCGCCTGGGCGGATGCGTACATCGGCTTTCGGCCGGCCGGGCCGTTTTCGCTCGCCAGCTTGCGCTGGGTGCATTCGCTCGGCGCGGGGGTCGACGCGTTTTTGTGGAAGCGGGAATGGAAGCCGGACGTGCTGCTGACGCGGACGATCGGGTCATTTGGCGAGCAGATCGCCGAATATTGCCTCAGCTACTTGCTGCGCGACGCCCAATGCCATGACGTGTATGCCTGGTATCAAGAACAGCGGCAGTGGAAGCCGGTCGCCCCGAAGCGTCTCGGCGAACAGCGGATTGTCATTTACGGGACGGGTGAGATCGGCCGACGCATTGCGGAAACGCTTCGTTGGTTTAGGGTTTCGCCAGTCGGCGTCTCGCGAAGCGGCCGAGACACGCCGCCGTTTTCGGCTGTTTACCGCCATGACGAGGCGGGAGAAGCGCTTGCTCGCGCCGATTGGGTGATCGCCGCGCTTCCGCTGACAGAGGAAACGCATCATCTCTTTGATGAGACGTTTTTTTCCTGCCTGCATAATGCGGGTTTTATCAATGTCGGCCGAGGAGCGACGGTCGAGGAGGCGGCGCTTGTCGGCGCATTGGAAAACCGAAACGTGCGCCTCGCCGTGCTCGATGTGTTCGAAGAAGAACCGCTGCCGCCGCACTCGCCGCTATGGGGGCATCCGCATGTCATTATCACTCCGCATATCGCGGCGCTCACCGCGGCGGAGGACGCCGCCCGTTGCCTGCTCGACACGCTCCGCCGCATCGAAACTGGGGAACCGCTTGACAATGCGGTCGATGTCGGCCGGCAATATTGAGCGAAAAAACGGTGCCCGATCAAGGGGCACCGTTTCATTTTGGTCAACGGTCGGTGACAATGATATACGCCGCTTTCATTGGTCCGTGAACGCCGACGACCAAGTTCATTTCAATGTCGGCGGAGTTGCTCGGGCCGGTGATGAAGTTGATGCACGACGGGACGAGGGCGCCTTTTTCGATTTGCTCGTGAATGATCGCCGCTGCTTGCGTCATGCGCGGCACGACGGTGCTTTTCGGAACGATGGCGATATACGTCTTTGGCAAAAAGTGAATGGCCCGCCCTTGCTCATTGCGGGAAAACAGCACGACCGTTCCCGATTCGGCGAGGGTGATGTCGCTAAAGGCGATGCCGACGTTCGCCTGTTCGGCAGCGTCAATGTTTTGACGGCCGAGCGCCGGATTCCACACGTGAACGTCCGTTTGTTCTGCCGGCCATTCGTCCTGAAGCAAGGGGGACAAGCCATACTCGGCAAAGCGCGGATCGTTTGGCACGATGACCGGCCCGCCGCCGTAGGCCGCTACTTGTCGCTTCAGCACGCCGGCCAGTTCGGCGCTTGTTGTCTCGATGTAGTCTGTATGAATGAGTGTGCACTGTTTGCGAAGCGCCATCAGCAAGTCGTCCTGGCTATAGCCGGCAAACACCGTCCATTGCGGCGCATAATCCCATTGCGGCCGGGAGACGCCGGACAGGCGGGGGGCTCTTCCGAGACGTCCGGCGATGGTTTGTAAAAACGCGTCACGGTTTTGAATTGTACCACGCGTCATGATGGATTCCCTCCTTTTTGACGATCGCGAAACCAGTCACGGAACCGCTCTTTGCTTGGCGCCGGAAACTCGCGGCTTTCTGTCCACGCTTTCAGCGGGCCGGGGCCTTTTGTGATGCGCCCGTCTTCGGCAAACGGGGCGAAGGCGCTTGGCGCCAACTTCGTGCCGAACCGGTACAATGACGGTGAGGCGGTCCCGAGACGAAACGCCTTCATCGCCAGTTTTTCCGCGACCGGCGCTTTTCCTTCCCGCTCAACGATGATTTGACGATGTTTGATGAGCAGCTCATGAAGCGGAATTTTCACCGGACATGCTTCCGTACAGGCGGCGCAAAGGGAGGACGCGTACGGAAGCTCCTTGTAGTCGTCGTAGCCGCCTAAGAGCGGCGACAAGACCGCACCGATCGGGCCGGAGTAAATCGAGCCGTACGAATGGCCGCCGATATGGCGGTATACCGGACAGACGTTGACACAGGCCGCGCAACGGATGCATTGCAGCACCGGCTGAAACTCTGTGCCTAAGATCGATGAGCGCCCGTTGTCGACGATGACGAGATGGAACTCTTCCGGTCCGTCAGCGTCGCCTTCGTCGCGCGGGCCGGTGAGGACGGTGATGTAGCTAGTCAATTTTTGCCCGACGGCGCTGCGTGTCAACATGCTCACAAGCACTTCCATTTCTTCAAATGTCGGAACGATCCGCTCCATTCCCATGACCGTAATTTGTGTTTTCGGCAGCGCTGTCACTAAGTCGGCGTTGCCTTCGTTCGTAACGAGCGTGATCGAGCCTGATTCGGCGATGGCAAAGTTGCAGCCGGTGATGCCGATGTCAGCCGTCAAGTAGTCGCGCCGCAGCATCTCGCGGGCATGGCGCGCGAGTTCAACGGGATCCGACGATTTATCATAGCCAAGCTTGCGACGGAAGACATCGCGGATTTGCTCTTTGTTTTTATGGAGCGCCGGACCGACGATATGCGACGGCGGATCATGATCATCGATTTGCAAAATGTACTCGCCGAGGTCAGTTTCGACAACGTCACAGCCGATGGCCTCAAGCACCGGGTTTAAGTTGATTTCTTCGGTGACCATTGATTTTGATTTGACGATTTTTTTTGCTTGTTTTTCCAAGGCGATGCGGCGGATGTAGTCGTTCGCTTCTTCGGCCGTCTGGGCGAAAAAGACGTGGCCGCCCCGTTTGGCAACGTTTTCACTAAGCTGCATTAAATAATAGTCCAAGTTTTCGAGCGTATGCTTTCGGATTTGTTCGGCGAGCGAGCGCCACTCCTCCCAATGGCCGAGCTCTTCAATGACGCCAAGCCGCCGCACATAGCCGCGGTCTTGCATGCCGGCGACCGCCCCGCGCATAAAATCATTTTGCAAGTTTTCCTCGACCCGTTTCCAAAACGGCCCGTTTTCGATTTTCATCGGCATCGTCGTTCCCCTCCTTTTCGTTGCACTGATTTAACACTTCGGCGATATGCATGACGCGAATCGCTTTGCCAAGCCGCTCGATGCGCCCGCCGATGTTCATTAAACAACCGCAATCGGCGCCGATTATGTAGTCGGCGTCCACTTCTTCGATATGCCCGATTTTTTCATCTACCATTTGTTCGGAAATGGGACCCATTTTGACGGAAAACGTGCCGCCAAACCCACAGCATTGATGAGCGTTCGGCAGCGGAACGAGCTCAAGTCCTTTGACACGTTTTAATAAGTGGAGCGGCGCTTCTTTCACGCCAAGAAGACGCGTCATATGACAGGACGTATGGTACGTCGCCCGCCCGGGGAGCGAGGCGCCGACATCTTCGACGTTCAGCACGTCAACGAGAAATTGGGTCAGCTCGTACGTTTTCCCCGCTAGGCGCTTCGCTTCGTCTTCCCATTCCGGGTCGCCATGGAAGATGTGCGGGTATTCTTTTAACATGGCTGCGCATGAACCGGATGGGGTGACGACATAGTCGGCATCGGCAAACGCGCGCATCATTTGTTTCATCGCCTCTTTCGCTTCTTGGACATAGCCGCTGTTATATGCCGGTTGTCCGCAGCACGTTTGCGCCTCCGGAAAATCAATCTCACAGCCGAGCCGCTCGAGCAGTTCGACGGTCGCTTTGCCGGCATCCGTATAAAAGAGATCGATGAGGCAGGTGACGAATAACGATACTTTCATGTATTCTCCCTCCTGTTTATCTAGTTGGATGAGCAGGTCATCTGATGACTATATGTCTATTATAAACGATTTTTTCAGATTTGTCGTTCTATTTTGCAAAAGACGCACTCAGTTTGGCTGCTGAGTGCGAATGTAGCGGCGGAGCACGTTTTCGACATTGGTCAAATGCTCAAGCATGCGCGCCTGAGCCGCGTCCGGATTTTGATCACGAATGGCTTCGAAAATGGCCTGATGTTCGGCAAGCAGCTTTTCGGTCGTCGTTTGTTTTGAAAACAGCCATATGCGCCGTGTTTCCCGCATCGTTTCGACAATCATGCCGGAAACGCTGTTCATAATGCTCATAAGCATCGGGTTTTGCGACGCCGCCGCAATGGCCATATGGAAGGCCAAATCCGCTTTCTCGCCAAGCTCATCGCTGCCGATCCCTTCTTTCATCTGTCGAAGCGCTTCTGTCATGGCGTCGAGGTCGCGGTCCGTCCGCTTCGCGGCGGCGAGCGAGGCGGCGCCTGCCTCAAGCAGCTTGCGCACTTCAAGCAAATGCCAAATATCTTCCTTGTTCATTAAGACGGCAATGGATAAGGGAAACGTCATCATCGTTGGATCGAATTCGCGCACGTACGTTCCTTCTCCTTGTTTGAGCTCGATCAGCCCCATCGCCTTCAACGCAGTGAGCGCTTCGCGAATGGCGGCCCGTCCAACTTGAAACTGTTCGGCCAGCTGCTGAACGGAATCGAGTTTATCACCGGGTTTTAGCTCCCCGTTTTTAATCATATCAAAAATGGCTTCGGCCACTTCTTCATAAATTTTTTTTGTTTTAATCCGTTTAAAAGCCAATGGATTCACCTCAAATACGATTTAAAGTAGATTTCCGATTGTGAGGAAGGAAATCTCCTGCAATGTCTATTATGATACAGCATCATGGGCCGAGACAAGCGCTTTTTGTAGCTGGGGAGAGGGTGCAGTGAATGGAAAGTTCAAAAAAATGAAAAAACACCTATTGTCTTTTGCCGAAAACGCTTTTATAATTTGAGACAGACGGCGTTTCTTATCCGGTCATCTGATGACTGGAAGAGTGAAAGAGAAAGATAAGCGGGCGATCATTTGCAAACGCCGCCAAGTCGGGCATAAAGGGGAGGAGAAAACCGCATGCAGTGGAAGCAAGATTTTACGCCAATTGCTGATCAGCTTTGGTTATCAGCCATTGTCGCACTCATTCCGATTTTGTATTTCTTTTGGGCGTTGGCCGTCAAACGGATGAAAGGGCATGTTGCGGGGCTGACGACGTTGCTGCTTGCTGTTGCGCTGGCTGTGATCGCTTACAGAATGCCTGCTGGAAAGGCGGTCATGTCGGTGACGCAAGGCGCGGTGTACGGGCTGTTGCCGATCGGCTGGATCATCATTACGTCTGTCTTTTTATATAAGCTGACGGTGAAGACCGGCCATTTTGACATCATTCGTAACTCCGTCGTTTCACTCACCGAAGACCGGCGGCTTCAGGCGCTGCTTATCGCCTTTTCGTTCGGGGCGTTTTTGGAAGGGGCTGCTGGGTTTGGCGCACCGGTAGCGATTTCGGCAGCGCTTCTGGTCGGGTTAGGGTTTAACCCGCTTTACGCTGCGGGCATTTGTTTGATTGCCAATACGGCCCCGGTTGCGTTCGGGGCGGTCGGGATTCCGATCATCTCCATGGAAGGGCCGACTGGCGTGCCGGCGATGGAAATTTCGAAAATGGTTGGGCGGCAGCTCCCGTTTTTATCGGTGTTCATTCCGTTCTATCTCGTGCTCATTATGGCGGGCTGGAAAAAGACCGTGGAAGTATTTCCGGCCATTATCGTCTCGGGTGTGTCGTTCGCGCTGACGCAATATTTATCGTCAAACTTTTTAGGACCGGAACTGCCGGACATTTTGTCCTCGCTCGTTTCAATCGTCGCGTTGGCTGTTTTTTTGAAATATTGGAAGCCGAAAAGTACATTCCGTTTTGCGACGGAGTCGGAGGTGGCGGCTGCCGGGCAAGCGGCTCGTGCAACGCATCGCGGTGGGGAAGTGTTCCGCGCGTGGTCGCCGTTCCTCGTGCTCACAGCTCTGATCTCGCTTTGGGGCATCCCGCAGGTAAAGGCGGCGCTCACCGGTCACTATGGAGGAACAAACGCGTTGCTGAAGGCAGTCAATGCCATTGGTTCGCATTTGACGTTTATGCCGCCGGTGCCGGGCTTAAACAACCAGATTTTGAACGCGAGCGGTCAGCCGATTGCGGCGGTGTATAAGCTTGAACTGCTTGGTGCGGCCGGCACGGCCATCTTGCTGGCGGCGGTCGTGACAAAGTTCATTGTCGGCATTTCATGGAAAGACTGGGCGCAAACGTTTGTGGAAACGTTGAATGAGCTGAAATATCCGATTATCACCATCGCTTCGGTCGTCGGCTTTGCCTATATCGCCAATTCGTCAGGCATGAGCACGACGCTCGGGATGGCGTTGGCGAAAACGGGGTCGTTCTTCCCGTTCTTCTCGCCGATTTTGGGCTGGCTCGGCGTGTTTATTACCGGTTCGGATACGTCGTCGAACTTATTGTTTGGCAACTTGCAAAAAGTGACGGCGACATCGATCGGCATGGATCCGGTGTTGGCATTGGCGGCCAACTCATCCGGCGGGGTTGTCGGGAAAATGATTTCGCCGCAGTCGATCGCCGTTGCCTGCGCAGCTGTCGGCTTGACGGGCAAAGAATCCGACTTGTTCCGCTTCACAGTCAAACATAGCTTGTTCTTAATTATCTTGATTGGCATTCTCGTTTATTTGCAATCGACGGTATTGTCATGGATGATTCCATAACGGCAACGAAGGGGGGACGAGGCTTGGCGAAGGGGGAAGAGAGGCGCCAAGCCCGGCCCCTTTTCCGCTATCAACGAGCGCCAATCACTCTGGAGAGGTGAGAGAGTTGATTCCAAACGAAGCGAAAAAACGGTTGATTCAAATCGTCGGGGCGGAAAACTACGATGATACGAAAGCAGGACGGCTTGTTTATTCTTACGATGCGACGCCGCAGTTCCAATCGCTTCCCGATGCGGTCATTGCGCCGCGAAATACACAAGAGGTAGCGGAAATTGCGAAAATTTGCAACGAATATCGCATCCCGATTGTGCCGCGCGGATCGGGAACGAACCTTTGCGCAGGCACATGTCCGGTTGAAGGCGGCATCGTCCTGCTGTTTAAACATATGAACCGCATTTTAGAAATTGACGAAGAAAACTTGACGGCGACCGTTCAACCGGGCGTGATCACGCTTGACCTCATGAAGGCGGTTGAGGGAAAAGGACTGTTTTATCCGCCGGATCCGGGGTCGATGAAAATTTCGACGATCGGCGGCAATATTAGCGAAAATTCCGGCGGTCTGCGCGGGCTGAAATATGGCGTGACGCGCGATTATGTGCTTGGATTGGAAGTCGTCTTGGCCAATGGCGATGTCATCCGCACCGGCGGCAAGCTGGCAAAAGATGTGGCTGGCTATGACTTAACTCGCCTGTTTGTCGGATCGGAAGGAACGCTTGGCATCGTCACCGAAGCAACGTTGAAACTGATCCCGATGCCGGAGACGAAGCAGACGATGCTCGCTCTTTATCAAGATTTAGAGGCGGCTGCCCGTTCTGTGTCGAAAATCATTGCCAATCAAATCATCCCGGCCACATTGGAGTTTCTGGATCAGCCGACGTTAGAAGTTGTCGAGGACTACGCCCGCATCGGTTTGCCGACCGATGTGAAAGCCGTTTTGCTCATTGAGCAGGATGGGCCAAAAGAAGTGGTGGAACGCGATATGAAAAAGATGGCTGATATTTGCCGTTCGGAACAAGCTGTGTCCGTTGAGCTTGCCCGTTCAGAGGAAGAGGCTGAGGCGCTGCGGACGGCGAGACGGGCGGCGCTATCGGCGCTAGCGCGCTTGAAACCGACGACGATTTTAGAAGATGCGACCGTGCCGCGTTCGGAAATTGCGAAAATGGTGAAAGCCATCAATGAGATCGCTGCGAAATATCAACTGAAAATTTGTACGTTCGGCCATGCCGGCGACGGCAACTTGCATCCGACCTGTCCGACTGATGCCCGCAACCGTGAAGAAATGGAACGGGTTGAAAAAGCGTTTGAAGAAATTTTCGCCAAAGCGATTGAATTAGGGGGAACGATCACTGGTGAACACGGCGTCGGGGCGATGAAAGCGCCGTATTTGGAATGGAAGCTCGGCCCGGCCGGCATTGCCGCCATGAAGGCGATCAAACAGGCGCTCGACCCGAACAACATTATGAATCCAGGCAAAGTGTTCGCGAAAAGTACGAGAAAACGGGTGGTGGTGACTCGATGACATCGAAGACGGACCAAGCGCTTATTCAAAAAGCGTTTCAAGAGCGGATGGACGAGGATGAATTGATGAACTGCATGCGCTGCGGCTTTTGTTTGCCGTCGTGTCCGACGTACATTGAATCCGGGCAGCAAGAAGCTCAGTCGCCGCGCGGGCGGATCGCCTTAATGAAAGCGGTCGTGGACGGGCTGATCGAGCCGGATGAGGAAGTCGAACGGTCGCTTAGCCTCTGTTTAGGCTGCCGGGCATGTGAACAAGTTTGTCCATCTGGCGTCCGCTACGGCCATTTGCTTGAAGAGGCGCGCGATATCATTGCCCAACATAAGCGGATGCCGCTTCACGTCCGGCTTGTGCGCAAGTTTGTCTTTGCCGGGCTGTTTCCGCATCAAGAGCGGATGCGAAAGGCCGCGTCGTTTCTTGGATGGTATCAGCGCTCCGGCTTGCAGACACTTGTTCGCAAAACCGGACTCCTTCGCCTGCTGCCCGCTTCGTTCCGACAAATGGAGCGCGTGCTGCCCGACGTTCCAACCGCAAAAGAACTGAAAAACCGGCCGCATCGCCTGAATCCAGATGGTTCGGCAAAAAAACGGGTCGCCTTTTTCACCGGCTGTTTGATGGATACGATGTTTATGACGACAAACGATGCGACGATGCGTCTATTGCAGCTCGCCGGTTGTGAAGTCATCATTCCGCCATCCCAAGGATGCTGCGGGGCGCTGCACGGGCATGGTGGGGAAAAAGAGCTGGCGAAAGAACTCGCGAAGCGAAACATTGCTGCTTTTGAACAGTTGGACGTTGAGTATATTGTGACGAACGCCGGCGGCTGTGGTGCGTTTTTGCTTGAATATGACCATTTGTTAAAGGACGATCCCGAATGGCGCGACCGAGCGGCAGCGTTTGCGGCGAAAATCAAAGACATTTCTGAAGTGTTGGTCGAACTCGGGTTTCACCAACTATCGCTTCGCGTTGCGCCGCAAACGGTTACCTATCAGGATTCGTGTCATTTGCGCAACGTGATGAGAACAGCAGCAGCCCCGCGCCGCCTGTTGCAAGCGATTGAAGGGGTCGAGTTTCGCGAAATGAAAGACGCCGACCGCTGCTGCGGTTCGGCCGGCATTTACAATCTGGTTGAACCCGAGATGTCGATGCAAATTTTAGACTATAAAATGGAAATGGCAAAGCAAACGAGGGCAACGACGATCGTCACCGCCAATCCGGGGTGTTTGCTGCAAATGAAGCTCGGCATCGAGCGAGCCGGGTTGACAGAAAGCGTTCGCGCTGTCCATCTTGTCGATTTGCTGCTTGAGGCGGCCGAAGGGGCGCAAGCGGCAAGAGGGGAAGAACGCATCCGGCAAACCTCATAAGGCGAGGCCGGTGTCATTTCGATGCAGATCGGCTGCGCCAAACGTGATGAAAGGGAAGAAGGTCCCGTTATAAAAGAAAAACCCCGCCATGGGCGCGGGGTTTTTCTTTATGGTAGTGAAGCCCTCCGTTGCGCTCGTTCGCTATGTTGCCGAACGATGAAACATGGTTTTCATGATGAATAGTGAGGAGTCCAGCTGCACCATGCGGCTGTCCGCTCGTTTTTGAGGGAAATCAGCTCGCTACAGCACCGCGTCGAGCCGTTTCGGCATCGCCCGCAACGCCTTCCCGGTGCCGATGGCGACCGCCTCGGCCGGGTTTGGTGCCACATGCACCGGCACATGCAGTTCAGCGCTGAGCCATTGCTCAATGCCGTGAAGCAAGGCACCGCCCCCGGTGAGAACAATGCCGCGGTCGATAATATCGCCGCTTAGTTCGGCTGGGCACTCCTCAAGGACGGCGCGAATGGCTTCCGCGATTTGCAGAAGCGATTCCTTGATGGCATGTTGCACCTCAGCCGGATCAAGGGAAACGGCCTTAAGAAATCCGGTGACAAAATCGCGGCCGTGAATGGTCATCGTTTGCGCCAAGCCAGCTCCCGGCGCGCTGCCGACTTCGATTTTCACTTGTTCGGCCGTCTGTTCGCCGATTAGCAAATTGTAGCGCTGGCGAACATATTGCATAATGTCTTCATCAAGCTGGTTGCCGCCGATGCGAAGCGAGCGGCAGGCAACAACGCCGCCAAATGAGATAATCGCGGCTTCCGTTTTGCCAGCCCCTAAATGTACGATGACGTTAGCGACGGGTTCACCGACCGGCAAATCAGCTCCAATGGCCGCTGCGACCGGCTCTTCAATGAAATGAATATGCTTCGCTCCACAATGTTTGGCGATTTCATAAAAAGAGCGGCGCTCGACGGAGGTGGCGTGAAACGGAACGCTCATGACGATGCTCGGTTTTTTGAAGGCGAGGCCGAGCTGTTTGCTCGATTGTTTGAAGACTTGCTGCAACAACGCTTTCGCTTGGTCAAAATCGGCGATGACGCCATTTCGCAGCGGATAGGTGACCTCGACGTGGGACGGGGCTTTGCCGATCATTTGCTTTGCTTTGTTGCCGATCGCCATCAGCTTGTCCGTTTGACGGTTATAGGCGACTGCCGCCGGTTCGTCAAACAGCAGCCCTTTCGTTTGACTAAACAGCCGGACATTCATCGTCCCTAAATCGATGCCCAGCTCTGAAGAAGCAAACAATGAAAACACCTGCCTTTATCCAAAATCGATGAACGGACAACAAATCATCATCTATAACATTCGACATAGATTGTCTATTTATGTCTGTCATGCGAGAAGGACGGTGATGCACGAGGACACATGCTTCTCAACGATGGGGTTCAAATGGAGCAATTTTGTCACATCGGTTTCCCATTTCCTCGTTCTGTCCCACACCAACTAGAGGCGACGACTTTTTCCGTTTGGCTTTTAGACGGATGCCCATGAATGGTTTATGTGGCTTATTCAGAGCAGGAAGTGTAAAAAATTTTTTTGTTTTTATGTATAAAAAACAAAAAGGTAGGAAATGAATAATACCGTAACGTTTTCCAAGTATTCCCCCGATCCCCTATGAATAGATATTGGGCTCTCCGGTTGCGGAGAGCCGCTTTTTTTTGGCCATAAAAAAACCCTCTGCCTATTTAGGTGAGCCTAATAGGACAGAGAGCTTTTCGTTCGCTGGAACCGTTACAATCGTTTGGCCCCGACGTATTTCGTTTTCCAGTAGCTGCTGTTTAAATTGTCGATTTTCACACCGCGCGAAACAGCGTGGATGACTTGGTTGTTTCCGATGTAAATCGCCACGTGCGAGACGCCTTTTGTTCGTTTCGAAGTATCAAAAAATACTAAATCCCCCGGTTTTAATTTCGACTTATGTACGTATGACCCTTTTTTATACATCTCTTTGGAAGAGCGCGGCAAGGTGACGCCAACTTTTTTATGCGCATAGTAGATAAATCCCGAGCAATCGAATCCTTTTGGTGTCGTGCCGCCATACCGATAAGGAGTGCCGACAAGCTTTTTTGCTTCGGCGATCAGCCGTGTTTTGTTAGCCGCTGCATTGGAGTTGGAAGTGCTTACAAAGAAGGAGGAAAATAGAACGATCATAGATACAGACAAAAGAGTGAGCCATTTTTTCATTTTCCCTAACCCCCGACAAGATCTTTTTCCATTCGACGTTATCTGACTACAGTATAACAGAGGAAAATGGTCTTGTTTTTTACAGTTGAATTAAATAATGTTACAATGCGTTTACAAATATAGGACCTAGTCTTAATGGCTTGTAGAAATCTGTTTCTATGTTCCTTATTGGATGTTCGTTTTTGTGGCGACAGTGATACGGCTTTTCTGATACTTCGGTCCTATGACTCATGTATAAATGTCGGAAGGTGTCGAACGAATAGGAACGGCGGAGGGAAGCGAGTAGGGAACAAGGACTTTATAATGAAAGAAGAACGTCGAAAAAGCTATGATGGTGATGATTCATGTCGAATAAGTTTGAGTATCTCGTATACATGTTCGGGTTTCTCTTGACAGCAGGTGCTGTCTATATGTATGCCCAACGGATGACAAAGCGGCACGGGGCATTGCCGCCATGGAGGGCGGCGCCGAAACTGACCGCCGTTTTCGTTATATGTTCGCTCTTTCTTTTAGGCGCTGGAATGGCTTATATCGATGAAGCAGAGAATCATGAACGTGAAGAATATAAGGAAAGCGCGAAGCAAATCGCCGGCATGATCGCCGGCGATTTGGCCGCCATGGGGCATGATCGTCTTGATGAAAACGCGGGCCGTCTGCCCGCGTATCATACGATGCTGGCTGCTCTTGAGCGATGGCAGCACTATGGCCGCGTGCTTAGTGTATATACGTTAAAAAAGAACGGGAACGGTGAGTTGTATTTTGTTGTCGCTCCAGCGGCCGATGACAACCGGAACGGCCGCATCGACGGCAAAAATGAACAAGCTGTTCCGCCCGGGACGATTTACCGTCGCGATTTTCCGGAAATAGAAGCGGCGTTTCAAGGTCGGTTTGCGATGGAACAGCATCCGACAACAGACGAGTGGGGGAGAAGCATCAGCGCATTTATGCCGATTCATAGGCCCGATGGGGCAGTGGATGCGGTTGTCGGCATCGATTATGATGCGAAGATGTATGAGCGACGCCTGCAAAACGAACGGCAAAAGGCAGCGGTCATCATGATGACGATTTATTTCATCACCGTCTCCATTTATTTGTTGGCGCTGCACCAGCAAATGGAACGGAGGGCGTTTGCCATCTATAAAAAAACGCTGGCAGCGAATGAGCGGCGGCTGCGGCGGCTGGCAGAAATGACGATGGAAGGAATCATCGTGTATGCATCCAGGAACATTGTTGAGGTAAACGAAGCGGCGTGCCGCCTGCTTGGCTATACAGAAAGCGAACTCGTCCACTTGCCGATCGATGATATCGTTGTCGACGGATCGATGAGACCGGGCCGTTCGGACAGCGGATTGGAGCGGTTTGAGATCGAGCTGCGCCGAAAGGACGGAACGGTGTTTCCGGCGGAAGTCGTGCAGCGCCGCTACGATTACGAAGGGCAAAAAGTAACGGTCGCCGCTGTCCGTGATGTAACGGAGCGAAAGCAAAACGAAGAGCGGATGCACTATATCACCAGCCACGACGAATTGACCGGGCTGCCGAATAAAGAGGCGATGTACAAGGCGGCGGAGCGTTGTCTTGCCGATGCAAACAGGTTTCAGCAAGAAGTGGCGGTTATGTTTTTAGAAGTGATCGGCATTAAGACGATCAACGATTTTTACGGCTATGCCGTCGGGGACGAAGTGTTGCTTTATTTGTCCCGCATTTGGCGGGAACAGAAGGGAATAACGATCGGACGTTGGAGCGGAAATGAATTTATCGCTGTGCTGCCGGATAGCGCGAATGAAAAAGCGGAGGAAGCAGCGAAACGATTGATTGAAGCCGCTGACGAACCGATCGTTGTCAACGGTCTTGAGCTATATGTGACGGTGAACGTCGGCATCAGTGTCTATCCGAAGGACGGAGAGGAGGCGAAAACGTTAATTCGCAAGGCGGATATTGCCCGCTATGAGGCTCGGAAAAAAGCGGCGAGCGATTTTCTCTTTTTCACTGAACCGATGGCCGACCGGCTGCATGAAAAGATGGCCATGGAACGCGATTTGCGGCGTGCGCTTCAAAATGGGGAATTCGAGCTGTATTACCAGCCGCAGATTCGGCTTTATGACCGGCAAGTCATCGGCATGGAAGCGCTCATCCGCTGGCGCCACCCGGAAAAAGGGATGATCCCTCCATCATTGTTTATTCCGGTCGCCGAACAAACGGGGATGATTATTCCGATCAACGAATGGGTGATCCGCACCGCCTGCCGGCAAACGAAACAGCTGATCGATCAGTTTCCGCATTTGTCCGTCTCCGTCAACTTATCACCGTATGAATTTGAAAGCCGGCGGTTTGTCGACAAGCTCGCCCGCCTGCTCGCTGACACCGGGTTGCCGCCGCACCATTTAGATCTTGAAATTACGGAACGAATGACAATGGATACGGAGCGTGCACTCGATATTTTGGCGAAGCTCAAAGCGCTCGGCGTGACGATCAGCATGGACGATTTCGGCACCGGCTACAGCTCGCTCAGCTACCTGACCGATTTGCCGATCGATCGGCTGAAAATTGACCGTTCGTTCGTCCAGCATATTCAAGGAAAAAAAGATGTCATCTTGCCGTCCATTATCCGCCTTGGGCATAATATAGGTGTAAAAGTGTTAGCCGAAGGGGTAGAAACAGAGACTGAAGCGGCTTACTTGCAAGGAAAACGGTGTGATGAGGCGCAAGGGTATTATTTTTCCCCGCCGCTTCCGTATGACGAATTTGTCCGTTTTTTAACCGAGCAGCATGCGAGGCGGCAGGCACAGGAGTTGACGTGAAATGGATGGATTTTGGCGCATTGCCGAAGAGAAAATTCGCGAGGCGATGAAAAATGGCGAGTTTGATCACTTGCCCGGTTTTGGAAAGCCGCTCGAGCTTGAGGATATTTCTCATATTCCCGAAGAGTTGCGGCTCGGGTATTTGTTGCTGAAAAATGCCGGGTATGTGACGGAAGAGACGGAATTGCGAAAAGAACTGATGACGCTTGAAGATTTGCTTCGCTGTTGCGAGGATGACGAGAAAAAACAAGAGCTTACGAAAAAATGGACGGAAAAACAACTCCGCTTTGCTGAACTGATGAAAAAGCGGCAGCAGACGAACTCAAAGGCGCTGCGCGATTACGGGCGGCGCATTGAGGAAAAATTCCGCTAGGCATGTTCTCTCAATAAACATGGGGAGGTTCGATTTTTGACGAACCTCCTTAACTTTTTATGCAATGATGCCCAAAAAACGGGGAAAATAGGAACGAATGATGGTTGGAAAGGGGAGATCGCCATAGACGTGAATGAACGGTGAATGGAGCGGGTCGAAGTTGCCATGGAGAAGAACCGAAAAAGAAAAGGAGTGAAAAAGCATGAAAAACGTATGGTTGGCGTTTTTTGCTTCTCTCGTATTGGTGATGCCGTCATGGGTGGCTGCCGGCCATCATGAAGCCGTCAACGTTCATTTGCCGGTTGGACATATGTGGAAGCATGGGGCGCTCGATGAGCAAAAGTGGATGGAAATGGTCCAAACGTATACGCCAGAGCAGGCTGGCGAGTGGAAAAAAGTGTTGGATGAACGGAACGCGCTTCGCGAGCAGTTCAAGGACAAAAAAGTGAAACAGGCGATGAAAGAGAAGCATAAGCAACTGAAAAAGGAGCGTGAGGCGGCTCTTGACCGGCTCATCGATCAGCTCGCGGACAAAAAAATAACGAAAGAGCAGTTTAAGCAAGAACTGAAACAGTTACATAAAAAGAAACGTTGGATGACAAAGGAAGAAAAAAAGCAGCTCCATATGCTTCATGAGCAAACAAGGCAAGCCATGGAGAACAATGACCAAGAGGCGATGAAAAAACTGCTTCCGCAATGGCTTGAGTATATGAAAAAGGAAAACGAGCGGCTGGCAAAATGCCTTCAAGAAGTCAAACAAGGGTGATATAATAGAAAAAAAGCCGTGTTTTGTGCACGGCTTCTTTTTTTATCCTTCGTTTGCCTAAGGCAGGGATGAAGTTTACCGCGAGAGGAGGAGTGTGTCATGGGATATCCGGTCATTCTTCAGGTGCGCGGCCGCCGGGCGGTCGTTGTTGGCGGGGGGAAGGTGGCGGCAAGGAAAATTCATGGATTGTTAGAGGCAGGGGCGGAAATCGTCATGATTGCGCCTGAAGCGGAGCGGGAGCTTCAAGCGTTGGCCGCCGAGGGAGTGATCGTTTGGAAGAAGAAGCGATTTGACCGAGACGATTTGGCAGGAGCGTTTTTGGTGATTGCCGCGACGAATGATCGCGAGGTGAATGAAGCGGTGGCACAGGCGGCAGCGCCCGGGCAACTCGTCAATGTCGTGGATGACCCGGAGCGGTGTGATTTTCACGTTCCCGCTGTCGTCCGCCGCGGTCCATTAACGATCGCTGTCTCGACTGAAGGTGCAAGCCCGGCGGTCGCTCGCCGCATTCGTCGCGAGCTTGAGGAGCAGTATGGGGAAGAGTACGGGCCGTATCTTGAGTTTTTGCAACGGGCTCGCGACATTGTATTGCGCGAAGTGGATGACGCCGAGGGACGAAAACGGCTGTTTCGGGCGCTCGCTGCCGATTCGTTCCGACAAAACGGCCGTTGGGATGAGAAATTCGCACACCTGTTGAAGAAAGAAAAAGAACGAATCCGAGAAAGAAAGGATGAGAATGGTTGAGGATTCCGATGTACATTGTTGATGCGTTCACCGATCAGCCGTTTGCCGGCAACCCGGCGGCCGTCTGCCTGTTGCCGCAGCCGGCCCGTGATGAGTGGATGCAGCGTGTTGCCGCAGAAATGAATTTGTCTGAGACAGCCTTTGTCGTTCCGCACGAGGGCGGTTACCGTCTGCGCTGGTTTACCCCTAAGGCAGAGGTTGATTTGTGCGGTCATGCAACTTTGGCGAGTGCCCATGTGCTGTGGGAGCGCGGGCAGCGCCGCCGGGGTGAAGCGATTGCCTTTTTCACGAACAGCGGTGTATTGACGGCTATAAACAATGACGGATGGATTCGACTTGATTTTCCGAGTGAAGCCCCGATGTTGGACGAGTCGCCTCCCGCGGTGCTCACTGACGCCTTGGCGGCAAAGCCGCTGTTTATCGGGAGAAACCGGTTTGACTATTTAGTGGAAGTTGATTCGGAACAAACCGTGTATGAACTGCAGCCGGATTTTCGCTTGCTTCAACAAGTGGACGCCCGGGGTGTGATCGTAACAAGCTGCTCGTCAGCGGGAGAAGCGGACTTTGTGTCGCGGGCCTTTTTTCCGGCTATCGGTGTGCCCGAAGATCCCGTCACCGGTTCGGCGCACTGCTGCCTTGGACCGTATTGGGCGGACAGGCTCGGGAAAACGACGCTCGTTGGCCATCAAGTTTCATCCCGCGGCGGTATTGTGCGGGTGACGGTGGCAGGGAAAAGGGTGCATCTTGAAGGAAAAGCGGTCACCGTGCTGAAGGGAGAATTGACCGATGAAGCGGGGATTTTCCTGTAGTTGGAACGACGGCGGCCTAGCGGGGTGGCGATGCTTGTGTGCGTTAATGGGTCGCGCCTAATAGAAAAATAGGGAGGGTGAACCAAGCCCCTCCCGCTCAAACCGGAGTCCCCTCCGCCTAATCGTCCCACTGGTACGTCCAAAACCGCTCTGTTTTCAGCCAGGCGAGCGCGTCGCCGCGTTTTGAAGCCGCCTGCATCAGCCCTTCCGTTTGCGAGCGGTGAGCGCGAATGGCGGCGAGTTTCGTATCAATCACCGAGCTGACATCGCGGACGACGTCCGGCTGGCCGAGATCTTGCTCGCAGTTCTTGGCAAAGGCAACGCAATAAACGGTCGGCCGTTGTTCTTTTGGCCACCGCTTCAACGCGCGAATGACAGCAGCCCCGCATGCATCATGGTCGGGATGGACGCTGTAACCGGGATAAAACGTAATGACAAGCGACGGATTCGTTTCTGCTGCGATGGCGGCAATCCGGTCGGCCAGTTCTTCTTCATCTTCAAATTCGACTGTTTTGTCGCGATAGCCGAGCAAGCGCAAATCGTGAATGCCGAGAACGCGGCACGCTTCCTCTAGTTCTTGTCTACGAATTAACGGCAACGTTTCGCGATTGGCAAACGGGGGCACGCCCATATTCCGCCCCATTTCGCCAAGCGTCAAGCAGGCGTATGTCACCGGTGTGCCGCTTTGCACATGCTGGGCGATCGTTCCCGAGACGCCGAACGCCTCATCGTCCGGGTGGGGAAAGACAACGAGTACATGTCGTTCGTTCATCGGAAGCTCCTCCTTAGGCAAATGGCTTGCCGCTCAGCTCAAGGGCGACAGCCAGTTTTCCTTCATAGTCATGTCCCGCTAACAGCAATTGTCCTTCTTTCGTCCATTCCCAATGGGTTAACCCTTCGGCGTACACCCAGCCGATATCGAGCTTCAGCCCGACGCGGTATGGCCCTGGGCCGGTGATTTTGCCGCGGGTGAAGCGGATGCAGGCGTTGCGAATGTAAGCGCCAGCGGAAAAAACTCCTTCATTATGGTGAGAGGCATACGCCCCGTTCGTCGTCTCCAAATGAATGTATATGTCGCGGTTGGCAAGGCGGTTCAGCGCCTCTTGCACGGCGGCGGCGTCAATCGGCTGCACGCGAAGTCCCTCCTTTAGTTGTTTTCTATATATTGTACATGACGAGAGCATAGGAACGGAACTATTTCGCCTTTCATTGTATAATGAAAAAAGAGGACACATCTTGGACTCATCCGCACCTTAGAGGCGTTGAACAACGATTCAGCGAAAGGAAAGGTGAGGAGAAATGGGGTTTCAAGGCAACGGTGTCGCTGTGCTGAATGTTGATGGCACATACCGGCCGCAAAAGCAGCTGTTTCGGTTTCCGCATGAGTGGATTGATCTCATCGATATACCGGAGACGAATTTGTATTGCAGCGAGGCGGCGCTCGCCGAAATGGAGAAGCGGTTGCGCCGGCGGCGAACCCGCGGGGCGGTGCTGATCGGGAGCGGCAACTATCATTATATCACGTATTTGTTGTTGAAAGAAATTAACGAACCGTTCACCCTTGTGCTGTTTGACCACCATACGGACGCTGAACAGGGTGATGACCGCCTTATTTCATGCGGATCGTGGGTGGCTCATGCGCTCCAACATGCGCTGTTGCGAAAAGTCGTGATTGTTGGTCCATCGTTTTCTCCGCGCGATCTCCGTTTATCTCCGAATATTACTGTTCTTCCGTTTGATGACCATGATGAATGGCCGAATGCGCTTCTGCAAGCCATCCCGACCGAAAGCGTGTATATCAGCATCGATAAAGACGCGCTTCGCCGCGAAGACGCGGTCACGAACTGGGATCAAGGAAGGATGCCGCTTTTCCGCTTGCTCGCTTGCCTGCGTCTGCTATTATTCTATAAAAAAGTGCTAGGCGTAGATATATGCGGAGAATATCCGCAAGCGGCCGTCGATCTATTTGATCCGCTTTGCCGTGAGGCGCGGCGCAAAAATGAACAGGCAAACAGCGCTATTTTAGAGACGTGTTTTCGTTACGCCGCTTCCCATTTGCGTCCGGCTTGATCGGTGAAAAGGCCGGTGAACATCGCTGCGCCTGATCATCGATGGTTGTTGAATTCATCTCCCGCCTGCTCATTGGGCGATCGCCCTGCACATTCCTTAAGGCGGGAGACTTCTTTCGGAAATTATGTTATCACCCGTACATAATGCGGAACTGTTTCTCATCAGGGCGGGTGTCGCGCGGTGCAATGTGCATACGCGTGACTTTGGCAAACATCGTTCCAGCTTCAATCGTATCCAAAAAGAGCTGGAGGGCGCTTTCATGTCCTTGGGCTTCCATTTCCACCGTCCCGTCGTCATTGTTTTTCACCCAGCCGGTCAGCTGCCGCTTCAGTGCTTCGTGTTGGACGAAATAGCGAAAGCCAACGCCTTGTACACGTCCTTCGACAATGACATGAACCCGTTTCATGGCGATGATGCCTCCTTCGTCACGATCACTCTGTTTTCATGATATAATAGATGAAGGAGAAAGTACATGAAAAAGGAGCTTGTTTGTTCAAGCTCCTTTTTTCGTAAGCGATAGTGACGATAGTTGTTGTTGAATGAGCGTTATGAGCCGCGGATGATAGCCTAAGTAAGAGCATAAATGCCACTGTTGGGGGGAAACAGGGAGCGCCTCTAGTTTCTGTTCGATCGTTTTCATTAAGACGCCAGTAAACAATAAATACGGAACGACAAATACGCGCTGGTATGTGGATGCGTTCGCCTGTTTAAGCCCTTCGTCGAGCGTCGGACGGATGGCGGCGAGAAAACAAACATCGACATGCGGCACGTTCGTTTTTTCTTTCAGGCGTCGGGCGATGGCGGCGATGTCGCGCTTTGTATCCGGGTCGCTGCTGCCGCGGCCGATGAGCAGAATCATCGATTTATCATCAAGCGGCGTCGCCTGTTCACTGATGCGGTCAATGATGATATCGATCATCGTTTCATGGACGCCAAACGGGGTGCCGCAGGTGATCTCGAGAGACGGATGCCGACGTTTCGCGCGCTCGAGCGCCGCCGGGATGTCGTGTTTCGCGTGCCCGGCGGATAGAAGCAGGAGCGGAATGACGATGACGCGCGTCGCTCCTTGGGCGACGCAACGGTCAACGCCGGTAACGATATCGGGTTCCACCAGTTCGACGAAGCAAAGCTCTTGAATCGGGATGTCAATGGCCGCTTTGCATCGTTCGACGAAACGCGCCGCTTCATCGCGCGCCGCCGCGATGCGGCTGCCGTGGCTGACGTATAAAATGGCTTCCATCGCGACCGCCTCACGATGTCGCGCCAGCGGCCGCGGATGATGCCAACAGCCGTTCGAACCATTGAATGTTGGTGCGCAGCCGGACGACATCCCCGATGATGACCATGCTTGGATTTTCAATGTTTTCCTTGGCGACGATCCCGGCGATCGTCGCCAGCGTGCCGGTGACCGTGCGCTGAGACGCTGTCGTTCCCCACTCGATGACCGCCGCTGGCGTCTCCGGCGCCTTGCCATACTTGACTAGCTGTTCGCAAATATACGGCAAATGATGAACCCCCATGTAAATGGCGATCGTATCAATGCCTTTGGCAAGGCTCTCCCATTTGATATCTTCACGGTTTCCGTCGCGCCGATGTCCGGTGACAAAGGCAACGCTTGAGCTGAACTCGCGATGGGTGACAGGGATGCCGGCATAAGCCGCCGCAGCGATGGCAGAGGTGACACCGGGAACGATCTCAAACTCAATCCCATGCTTGACGAGCGCCTCTGCTTCTTCACCGCCGCGTCCGAACACGAACGGATCGCCGCCTTTTAAGCGGACGACGGTTTTTCCTTTTTTGGCGTGCAGGATGAGGGAATGGTTGATCGTTTCTTGCTGCATCACGTGGTAGCCGGGCAGCTTGCCGCAAAAGATGAGCTCGGCGCTCGGTTTCGCATACGACAGCAGCTCTTCGTTAATGAGGCGGTCGTATAAAATGACATCCGCCTGCTGAATGCATTTTAATCCTTTGACGGTGATGAGTTCCGGGTCGCCGGGACCGGCGCCGACAAGATATACTTTGCCCATCGTTGTTTCAGCCCTTTCTTGCATGATCCAGCTCGCCGCCGAAAGACGGTATGTTTTCATTGTAAACGGATCGGCTTGGTGCGAAAACGACTTTGTTAAATCATCTCCCGCTCTTTTTTTCGAGCGGGAGACGGGAAGGATTAATTGGTTTCTGCTGTCGGGATCAATCCGCGGTCGCGCAAGTAGGCGATCACTTGCGCGACGCACTCGTCGACAGAGTAGCGGTGTGTTTCAATCGTCAACTCGGGCGCTTTCGGCGCTTCGTACGGTGAGTCGATGCCGGTAAATTCGCGGATTTCTCCGCGGCGCGCCTTTTCATACAATCCTTTTGGATCGCGTTTTTCACATTCTTCAAGCGGACAGTTGACGTAAATTTCGATAAACTCATCTTCTTCAACTAAGCGGCGGACGAGTGCCCGGTCTTCGGCAAACGGCGAAATAAAGGCGGTTAGCACAAACTGGCCGCTGTCGACAAACAGTTTCGCCACTTCGCCGATGCGGCGGATGTTTTCCGTCCGGTCGTCGGCGGAAAAGCCGAGGTCTTTATTGAGCCCATGGCGGATGTTGTCGCCGTCTAATACGTAGTTTTGAATGCCGAGCTCAAACAGCCGTCTTGAGACGGCGTTCGCCACTGTCGATTTGCCCGAGCCGGACAGCCCGGTGAACCAAAGGATGGCACTATGGTGACCGTTGCGCTCGCGCCGGTCTTTTTTCGTGACCGATGTCTGATGCCAAACGATGTTCGTGCTCATGATGCTCCTCCTTTAGCGCGTTGACGGGGTGACCGCTTCGCGTTCTTGCAATCCTTTGATCAAGACGGCAGCGACTTCGGGACGGCTGAACGTGCTTGGCGGCACTTGGCCGTTGCGCAGCATTTCGCGGACTTTCGTGCCGGAAAGGACGACATGATGCTCAGCGTCATGCGGGCACGTTTTCGTGGACGCCATGCCTTGGCATTTCGTGCAATAAAAGCTATGTTCGAAAAAGAGCGGTGTAATCCCGAGTTCTTCAGCCGTAAAGTTCGAGAAAATTTTTTGCGCGTCATACGTGCCATAATAATTGCCGACACCGGCATGGTCGCGGCCGACGATGAAGTGCGTGCAGCCGAAGTTTTTGCGCACCATGGCATGGAAAATGGCCTCACGCGGTCCGGCATAGCGCATGGCTGCTTGAAAGACGCCTAAGAAGACGCGGTCTTTTGGATAATAGTTTTCAAGCAGCACTTGGTAGCTTTCCATCCGGATGTCAGCCGGAATGTCATCCGCTTTTGTTTCACCGACGAGCGGGTTTAAAAACAAACCGTCGACGATCTCAAGCGCGCATTTTTGGATGTATTCGTGAGCACGGTGGACCGGATTGCGCGTTTGGAAGCCGACAACAGTGTTCCAGCCGAGTTCGGTAAACCGTTTCCGTGTTTCTGCAGGGTCGAAATAAAACGCGGCGAACTGTCCTTTATCGGTTCGTTTGACAAGCGTGATTTCCCCGCCGACGTACACATCCGGTTTTTCAAACAGTTTGCGCACGCCAGGATGGGCGAGTTCATCCGTTTTGTAAACGAACGTGGCTTCTTTCGTTTTGTCCGGGCGGTACATATCAGCGATCTCAATGACGCCATACACTTCGCCGCCATAAACGAGCTTCACTTTATCGCCAACGGCGAGCTCTTTTGCTTTCTCCTCTGTCACTGCGAGCGTGATCGGAATGCTCCAGACGGTGCCATCAGCGAGGCGCATCGTTTCCACAACCGCATCGTAGTCCGCTTTCGTTAAAAAGCCGGTAAGCGGGCTGTACGCCCCCGTGCCGATCAATTCCAAATCGCTTAATTCCGCTTTCGACAGTTCGATCGTTTTGGATGTTTCGTCAAGCGGATAGTCCGGATTCCAACGGTTGATTAATGTGCCGCCATGCGGGATGCTTAAGCTCATGTTCATAACCTCCTGGAATGATAGATGTTAAGAGTTTATGTTTAGAATTAAATGCCTCCGCCATGTTCATGAAGCGAGCGTTCTTCTTCAGCGATTGTTTTTTTCAAGCTGATGACGCCGAGGGTCGCTAAACAAACGCTGAAAATGGCGATGACCGTATAGACGTCGCTGTCAAGCAGTAGTTTCACAAGGCTGTACGAAATGACAAGGGAAAAAATCGGTGAAACAAACCAAACTTTTAAAAGCTGGACAACGATTCGCTTCTGCCAGATCGATAAGCCGCTTTTGGCCGTGCCGATGCCAATGATGGCTGATGTCGTAATTTGGGTGAGCGGCACAGGCAAGCCAAACAGCGACGCAAGGATGACAAGCACCGCTCCAGTCCCCGATATGGCGCTCCCTTCAAACGGGGAAAAGTTCGTAATCTTCTTCCCATTTGTTTCTAATACACGGTGTCCGAGCAGGAGCGCTCCAGCGGCGACGAACAAGCCGCCGAGGATCGTTGCCGGTCCGATCCCGATCAGCCCGGCGCCGACAAGCGGCCCGACAGCGTTCGCGACGTTGTTCATGCCGGCGGAGAACGCCTCGAAAAAGCCAGTGACAATGAGCAAGGTCATAAATGTCTTTTGCCAGCGGCCTTGCTCAAGCTGCGGATATTTTCGCTTGAGCGCTAAAAACCATTTGCCGACGGCGAACGTAAATGAGAAGGCAATGATCGGAATGATGATCCACACCGAGACGATAAACAGCAGTTTGTGAAAGTACACCACTTGGTAGGCAATGCCGACACCGACGACCGACCCGACAGTGATCTCGCTCGTCGATAGCGGAATGCCCATGATGTTCGCGGCAAAAAGTGAAATGGTTGCCGCCGTTAAAATAATCACAACGATTTTGACGGTAAGGATCGAAGACGGGATAATGCCCGAGCCGATCGTTTTCACCACTTCTCCGCCGCCGAGGCTGCCAAGAAAAACGCCGATGCCGCAAAGAAGGAGGGCGACCGATTTTCGGGGAATGGCGCCCGATCCGTAAGCGACGCCCATCGAGGCGGCCGCGCCGCTCGCCCCGATGTTCATGGCGAAGAAAAAGGATACAATAAAGGCAATCGCAAGGAGCATATGATGTTCTCCCCCTATGTGAGATGGAGCCCGCACTCCGTTTTCCCTTGGCCGGCCCAGCGTCCGGAGCGCAAATCATTCGGGTCTGATGCCGGCGCTGTACACGGGGCGCAGCCGATGCTCGGGTAGCCGCGGTCATGAAGCACGTTGTATGGAAGATCGTGTTTATACACATAGTTCCATACGTCTTTCCATGTCCAATGAATGAGCGGACAGACTTTGACCGAACGGAATTTGTCGTCCTTGTTGATGTATTCAACATGACGCCGCGTCGGCGATTGTTCACGGCGCAAGCCGGAAATCCAGGCGGTCACCCCAGTCAGCACTTCACGCAGTGGAATGACTTTGCGCAACTCGCAGCATTTGTTTGGATCGCGTTTCCATAGCTCGTCGCCAAACTGTGCGGCTTGTTCTTCCAGCGTCAAGTGGGGCTGTTTCATGACGATGCGGAGGGAAGGGTATGTTTCTTTCACCTTCGCGATCGTATCGTACGTTTCTTGAAAGTGCAACCTGGTGTCTAAGAAGACGATCTCTGCATCAGGCTTCACTTTCGAAATCAAATCAATCAGCACAATCCCTTCGATGCCAAAGCTGCAGGCGTACACAATTTCATCGCCGTACTCGCGGTACGCCCAAGCGAGGACGTCAAGCGCTCCTTTTGTTTCATTGTCAGACGGAAAAGACGGTTTTTCTGCCGTTTCCCACCGATCATACGTGAGCATCGTTTCCCCCTCCTTATAAATCAAAGAAAATCCACGTAATTAGTCGGATATTTACTCAGCAAGCAGCAGCCCGGCGACAAAAATGCCCTTTCCATTTTGGAAAGAGCGGAAGAACTAGCGACGCCTTATCTTCCAAAATGGAACCCATTTTGCTGGAATTGGCACCTTGCTAAACAGAGCAGGTTGCCGGAGTTCATCGGGCCAGTCCCTCCCTCGCTCTTGATAAGCGTATGTAATGGATGTAATTGATTAAAATTTTAGCACAATTGCCGCCAATGTCAATCCTAGTTTTTCGATAGGAATTATTTTTTTATCATTCCAATGCGGGAAGCTTGGCATGAACGAAAGTGAGGAGCGTTCAGCTATGGGCGGCAGCCTAAGCATGCCGTCTTGGCGAAAGGCAGAACATTATTTTTTGCGCAAGTTTCCAAGTTCTTCAACGATCGCCTGCATTTCGCTCGGACTGAACGTCTCGCGCTTCATGACCATCTCATAAATGTCTTTCAGTTCATCATACCATTCTTCGGAAAAATGGGACGGCTTAATGGCATCAAAGTTCAACACTTTCAACTTTTGCTTCAGCTGCTCGATCATATATTCGACGTTTTCCGCCGACCGTTTCGATAAGTCCATCGTTTGGCTCCTTTCATGGCAAGATATCATGTATTGTACCATACAGGCGGTGAAAATAGGGAGGGGGATGACTTGTTTGCCTGCCGAAAAGCGGACAATGTAGTAAAATATAGATGCATGTGCACGATATGCCGGAAAGCGGCATAAAAGGTCTAGACGGAGGAAAAAGAAGAAAGACTAACGATAGGAGACATGCTGTCGAAACAGCGAAAGGGGTTGTTGTTCGGATGATCAAAGTGTTGTTTGTTTGCCTTGGGAACATTTGCCGTTCACCGATGGCTGAAGCGATCTTTCGCCACTTAGTGAAAGAACGCGGGCTCGATGGGCGTATCGCCGTTGATTCGGCGGGAACGGGCAGCTGGCATGTCGGCGAGCCGCCGCATGAAGGGACAAGGCGCATCTTAAACGAAAACGCCATTGATTATTCTGGCATTCGCGCCCGGCAAGTCGGCCGCTGCGATTTGGAGGAATTTGATTACATTATCGCCATGGATGCCGCCAATTTACACGATTTGCGCCGGCTGGCCGGACCCAATTCATCGGCCGTCATCGCCCGGTTGCTCGATTTTGTGCCCGAACGGGAAAAAGACGACGTGCCGGATCCATATTATACTGGGAATTTCGCCGAAGTATATCATCTTGTCCGTTCCGGATGCGAGCATTTGCTTGAGGCCATCATCCGTGACCATCAGCTTGTCGCGGGCGAATAAAGAGTGTCAAAAAGGGATGCGCTCGTTTTGAAAAAACGGAAAAGGAGGGCAGCCCATGTTCTTGAACATGACGTTCATCCGCGAGTTGGCCCGGCGCTTTATAGAGGATGAAATTCCGCGGTTGTCGGCGGAATTGGCGTACTACTTTCTTTTGTCGCTGTTTCCGTTTTTGCTGTTTTTAATGACGCTGTTGGCGTATTTGCCTATTCCGCATGAAGATGTGCTTGCGCTCGTACGGCAATACGCGCCGAAAGAGGCGCTTCATCTCATTGAGACAAATGTGCATCGCCTGATGGACGAGCAAAATGGGAAACTGTTGTCGTTAAGCATTATCGGTGCCGTCTGGTCCGCCTCAAATGGGATGGGCGCCATTATGCGGGCGTTCAACCGCGCCTACGACGTCGAGGAAAATCGTCCGTTTTGGGTGGCGCGCGGATTGTCGGTCGTGCTGACGCTCGGGATGATCGCCGTGATCATCATCGCGCTCGTGCTGCCGGTATTCGGGAGAATGATCGGGCTGTTTTTGTTTTCAGCATTAGGGTTATCGGAACACTTTTTAACCGCATGGAATGCATTCCGTTGGACGATGAGTTCGCTGTTATTGTTTGCCGTTTTCACCGCCCTGTATTATTTTGCCCCGAACAAACAACTGCGCTGCGTCAATGTCGTGCGCGGCGCTTTATTCGCCACTGCCGGTTGGATTGCGACGTCGCTGGCGTTTGCCTATTATGTCAACCATTTTGCCAATTACACGGCCATGCACGGAAGCCTCGGCGGGATGATCGTCTTGATGATTTGGCTTTATTTATCCGGCATGGTGCTCGTTTTAGGCGGAGAAATGAACGCGATTTTCGATTGTGAGCGTGAAGGGAGGAAGAGGATGCGCTAACGTGCGCATAAACGGCCCGAAAACCGGATAACGTAACGATGTGGGGGATTTTGATACAGGGGGGATGACGATGGCCAAGCATACGAAAAAAGACGGGGGCACGAAACAAAAAGGAAAAAACAGGCCGAAGCATAAAACGAGCGGCAGTGCCAACGGCCAAAACGGCTATCATTGAAAAAGGGCGCTCTTTCCAGAGCGCCCTTTTTCATGCGGAACAGCCTCTTTACTCAACGCTTTCTTCGTGATGATGGTAATAGCGTTCGTAAATGTACTCGATTTCCGCGTCGGTCATGTAGGCCAGCTGCTCCCGCGATAACCCCCGCACTTTTTCGATAAACTCGATCATATTTTTCCGTTCCGCTCTGCTCATCATCGCCACTCCTTCACTCTGTTTTAAAACAGTAACTTTATATCTTGGTTTTATTATATAACAGAAGGAACAAAATGGTCAACAATTTTTTTGAAAAAAACAAAAAATAAAAAATGCGGTCAAGCCGCTTTTTCCTGTTCCCATCGTCTGGCAAGGCCAACGGCCGGGATGAGGAGAACGGCGCTGACCGCAAGGAAAAAGGCGTCGGCCGCCGCATCGACGGCGCTGCCGGCAAGCGGCGGACCGATCATGCTGCCGAGGCTGTATAGCATTCCGGACAACAAATTGCCGGCCGGAAGGAGCGCTTTCGGCAACAGGTCGGCCATATAGGCAATGCCAAGCGAGAAAAGCGACCCCGTAAACATCCCGGCGGCAAACAAGCAGGCAGCAAGCCCGACCGTCGATGTGCTAACGGCGAGGGCGGCCAAAAAACAGCTGATGCCGGCCAGCAGCGCGCCAATGATGGCAATGCGGCGTCCGAACCGGTCGCCAAGCGCACCGAGCGGGAGCTGAAAGATGATGCCGCCGAACGAGAAAAACGGCAAGATCAACGCGATCTGTTCGGCGCTCATGCGTTTATGCAAGGCATACAGCGGAAAAACGGAATGAATGGCCGCTTCCAAAAAGCCATAAGTAAGCGGCAGCAAGAGCGCCGGCCACGCATACCTCCACGCGCCGATCCATCGCCCGGCAGCTGAGGAAGACCGCTCAAACGGCTTCGGTTTTTCATTCGGCAGCCAAAAGACGGCACCCCACCCGACGAAGCTGAAGAGCGCAGCCAAATAAAACGGCAGCGCCTCGTTGATCGAGGCGAGTGAAGCGAGAAGCGGGCCGGCTGTAAAGCCGAGGCCAAATGCGAGTCCATACAGCGACAGCCGCCGTCCGCGCTCAGCCGGCGGCGAAAAGTCGGTAATCCACGTTTGGGTCGCAAAATGAAGCATATGGTCGCCCACCCCAATCAGAAGACGAAGAATAAGCCAAAAGAAAAATGAAGGAAAAAGTGGAAAAAGGATGAGCGAACAGATTACAATAAAACCACCAAGGAGAATCATTGGTTTGTATCCATATTTACCTAATGGGCGCTCCAAAAACGGTGAGATGGCAAGCACGCCGATATAGAGCGCAGCAGCGTGCGCTCCGTTAACGGTCGAGGAGACGCCGCTTTCATCGAGCAGCATGGCCAACAGCGGAAGCAACATCCCTTGGGACAAGCCGGAGATGGCGACGATTCCGGTTAAAATGGCAAAACGCATCGTGCATCCTCATTTCTGCTAAAATGGTGGACAACGAAACAAACAGGATCCCGCTTTTTTGCGGATCGACGTATCGTCCGTATTCATCGTACATACGAATGGCGGTCAATGCAACGAAAAACGTTACAAAGAAAGGTGGAATGAAAACGAATGAACAAATTTCGATTCCTGAGCTCATCGCGATGGGCGCTTCGGTGTTGTTGATGATTGTGCTCTCCAATGATGGAGATACAAATTGGTTTGAAGGGGCGACATTGCTCGCTGCCTATACGATTATGGGAATCGGCTTTTACTTGTTGTAAGCATGCACCCGGACGCCCGCCGTCCGGGTGTTTGTTTGCGCATGCGCGGGAAACGGAGCGTCAAAGCAGGACGAAATTTTCATCGCCGCGGATAAAGAGTGTATTTTGAAAGAAAATAACAGTGAATACGGGACAGAAAGGAGCGAATAGGATGAAAAAGTGGGCCGTTTCCTTATTGACGAGTGCGGTTCTTCTCTATGCGACGGCGTTTCCAGTGCTGGCGGCCTCCGGAAAACCAGCGCCCGGAACGGTGATCGATATATCAAAAGAAAATACGTATCCGAATCCGACGCAAGATTTGCCGCATTTAGAGCCGAGCTCGTTTACGAAACAGCTGTTAAAATCATCCAACGTAAAAATTGAGAATCCCGAATTGATTCATCTCCTTAACGAATCGTCAGCGACGAATACCCCGTGGGCCGTCGGCTACCGAGCGACGATTTATTTAGGCCAATGGCCGCTCAATTACCAGTCGCTTGAAACGTCAACGAATTGGGAATACCAAAAGGTCAACACGAATTTCCTCGATAACCGCGGCGGCGATACGGCGCAAAAACTGTACTATAAACAAGAAATGCAAAAATACGTCCGCGGCGGACTGACAGCGAAAGTGCCGAACGAGGATGCTGTGAAACGAATGATGTTAAATAAAGCGATGGAAAAAACGAAACTGCCGCTGTCATTCAGCACTGTTGTCGGCCTCGGCACGAAAAAAGATCAGCCCTACAATGTGCCGGCGAAAAAAATGGGCTACTTGTATGCGTATGCTCCAGCCGTGAATGAAAAAGGAAAGGTGACATACGGCGAAGTGTACGTTGTCTTGAAAGGAAACAAAAAGAAAATTGTCGTCAAAAACGTGACGACAAGAGGTGTCGGAGCGTGGATTCCGGTGCAAGATCGTCTATACGTGTCTTATGTTGTCAGTGAGCAGCCAAGGTAACGAAGGTGTCCCAAAGGCAATGGGACACCTTCTCTCATGGCGAGATATGTGCGTGAACGATATCGATCGGCCGTCTGTTGTTTGAAACGAATCGCTTGATCCAAGCGGCTTTTACAGGGCAACGCGTGCCGAGCGTTTTGTAAAATCGACATCCCGGTAATAGGTTTGTTTGACGAGCACGTTCGGTCCGAGGCAGCGCGCCGCCGGGCAGTGGCAAAGAAGCCCGCTTGCGAGCTTTGAACGGCGCCATTTGTCATACACGTCCGGCAGCGAATCGTGAATGATGTTGCCAAGCGGCGGTTCATCCCCGAAATCGGTGACGATAACATCGCCGGTGAAAATGTTGACATTGAGCCGCGAGCGGCCGTCCGGGTCGTTGCGCACGGTGACGTTTTTGCTTTCATACAGCCGCTTCAATAAGCGAAGATCGTCTTCGTTGCCGCTGCACGGGTAA
Organism: Geobacillus sp. 46C-IIa; assembly: GCF_014679505.1. GTDB lineage: Bacteria > Bacillota > Bacilli > Bacillales > Anoxybacillaceae > Geobacillus. The sequence continues at coordinate 2,978,665 of NZ_CP061474.1, read as the reverse complement.
AACGGCAGCGTGCCAAACAGCATCCAGACGTTTTCATCGCGAATGTCAAGCAAATGATGGATCGCTTGACGCAACTCGTCTAAGCTCAACGTCTCAAGTGCACTGGCAAAATCGCTTGGATACATCGGGTGGATTTCATGCCGCCGGCAGCCCATTTCCTCGACCACTTGGCGGTGGATCGTTTCCAAATGGCGAACCGTGCGCTTGTTGAGCATCGTTTCCGCCGACACCAAGACCCCCGCTTTCGCCAATGCTTTCGCGTTGTCGAGCATGCGCTGAAAATACTTTTCGCGCTGGGCGCGCGCCGGCTTCCGCTCCATCATGGCGAATCCGCCATCGACAAAGTCATCGATCGTTCCCCAGTTATGGGAGATATGCAGCACATCCAAATACGGAATGATTCGTTCATAACGCGCTAAATCGAGCGTCAAATTCGAATTGAGCTGCGTCCGCACCCCGCGTTCATGCGCATAGCGGAGAAGCGGAACAACGTATTGGTCAACGGATTTTAATGACAGCATCGGCTCGCCGCCGGTGATGCTTAAGGAGCGCAAATGCGGGATTTCCTCGAGCCGGCGGAGCAACAAGTCAAGCGGCAATGCCTCGGGGTCTTTTGCCGACAGCGTATAGCCGACGGCACAATGTTCGCAGCGCATATTGCAAAGCGTCGTTGTCGTGAACTCGATATTCGTCAGTTCAAGTTTTCCATATTCTTCAATGTCGACATACGCCTCCCACGGGTCATACGCCGGTGTAATCGCTGGCATGGTCGATGAACGCATGTCTTTCTCCTCTTTTCATTCAAAGTCTCAACGTTTATTATCGGCAACAGTTGCTCAGCTTGTCAATCGTTCTAGCCGCTGATCCTCTATCCCATTCCTATGAGACGGGCATGGAGCTGATGAGACAGAAAAGAAAGATTTTTTCCATAACCGAGAAAAAGCAGTATAATAGAAGGAGATGAGACAACTGCCGATAGGGCGATCAAAAGGGAAAGGGCGTGGAACCGACATGGAAAAATTCCAACAAAGCATGTATGACTTGATCGTTGAGACGTCAACGAAGCTGCCGAAGGACGTTCGCCGAGCGATCGCTCGAGCGAAAGTGCGCGAAAACGCCGGCACACGGGCAGCGATGGCGCTCGATACGATCGTCGAGAACATTCAAATGGCGGACGAAAACGTGTCGCCGATCTGTCAGGACACCGGCTTGCCGACGTTTAAAATTAAAGTGCCGGTCGGCGTCAACCAAATCGAAATGAAAAAAGCGATCCGCGCTGCCATTGTCGAAGCGACGAAAAACGGCAAGCTGCGTCCGAACTCGGTCGACTCGCTTACCGGCAAAAACAGCGGTGACAACTTAGGGGAAGGCGTGCCGGTCATTAAATTTGAACAATGGGAAAACGATTACATTGACGTTCGTTTGATTTTAAAAGGCGGCGGCTGTGAAAACAAAAACATCCAATACAGCCTTCCGTGCGAACTTGAAGGGCTCGGCCGCGCGGGCCGCGACCTTGACGGCATTCGCAAGTGCATCTTGCATGCGGTGTACCAAGCGCAAGGGCAAGGATGCAGCGCCGGCTTTATCGGCGTCGGCATCGGCGGCGACCGCTCATCAGGCTATGAACTCGCCAAAGAGCAGCTGTTCCGCCCAGTCGATGACGTCAACCCGATTGAGGAATTGCGCCAACTCGAAGAATACGTTATGGAAAATGCCAACAAACTCGGCATCGGCACGATGGGCTTTGGTGGTGAATCGACGCTGCTTGGCTGTAAAATCGGCGTCATGCACCGCATCCCGGCGAGCTTCTTCGTTTCCGTCGCCTACAACTGTTGGGCGTTCCGTCGCATGGGCGTGAAAATCGACCCGCAAACCGGCGAAATCATCGAATGGCTGTACCAAGACGGCGAAGAGGTCGATTTGACCAAGGAGCTGGAAAAAGCGGAAGCCGCTGCGGCGCTTGAACAAGGGGAGACACGCGTCATCGACCTCGTTCCGCCGCTGTCGGAAGAACAAGTGCGCCAGCTTCGCGTCGGCGATGTCGTCCGCATCAGCGGCATGATGTATACGGGCCGCGATGCCATTCATAAATATTTGATGGATCATGACGCGCCGGTCGACTTAAACGGGCAAATCATTTACCATTGCGGCCCGGTGATGCTGAAAGATGAGGAAGGCCGCTGGCACGTCAAAGCCGCCGGTCCGACGACAAGCATCCGCGAGGAGCCGTACCAAGGCGACATCATGAAAAAATTTGGCGTCCGCGCCGTCATCGGCAAAGGCGGCATGGGGGCGAAAACGCTGCAAGCCTTAAAAGAACACGGCGGCGTGTATTTGAACGCCATCGGCGGCGCCGCGCAATATTACGCGGACTGCATCAAATCGGTGGAAGGCGTCGATTTGCTGGAATTCGGCATCCCGGAAGCGATGTGGCATTTGCGGGTGGAAAACTTCACCGCCGTCGTCACGATGGATTCGCACGGCAACAGCTTGCATAAAGACGTGGAGCAATCATCGCTGGAAAAATTGGCCCAATTCAAAGAACCGGTGTTCAAATAATTAAAGAAAGAAGCGATTTCAAACGAACGGTTAGCCGATAAGATCACCTGGCCCCAAAAGCGTATGCCGCATGCGCTTTTGGGGCTTTTTTGCAAAAAATGGCGCGCGTAAAGCGCGGAGGCGGGAAAACAATAAGAAACAAGGAAACGATCGCGGCCAAGGAGGCATTGTGCGCATGAAATGGCTTCTTTCTCTTTTGTTGCTGTTCACTTTAATTCCTGCCCCCGCTTTCGCGGCAAGCCATGCGCCGATCCATTGGGGATTCAAGCGGAGCGAAAACCATCAGCCCCCATCAGCGGGAAAAGAGCTTGACGAACTGCTCGCCAAATACGATGCCTTTTATTTAGGCGATACGAGCGAAAAAACGATTTATTTGACGTTTGACAACGGCTATGAAAACGGCTATACGGCGCAAATTTTAGACGTGTTAAAAGAAAAGAACGTGCCGGCTGCCTTTTTTGTCACCGGCCATTACTTGCAAACCGCCCCTGATTTGGTGAAACGAATGGCCGCCGAGGGGCACATCATCGGCAATCATTCATGGCACCACCCCGATTTGACGGCGGCAAGCGAAGAGCGGTTTCGTGAAGAGCTGGAAAAAGTAAAAGAAAAGACAGAGGAATTGACCGGGCAAAAAGGGATGGCATACCTTCGCCCGCCGCGCGGCATTTTCAGTGAACGGACGTTGTCGCTCGCCCGCGAGCTCGGCTATTACCACGTCTTTTGGTCGCTGGCGTTCGTCGACTGGCAGACCGACCGCCAGCGCGGCTGGTCATACGCGTACGACCAAATTATGAAGCAGATCCACCCTGGGGCGATTTTGCTTTTGCACTCGGTCTCGAAAGACAACGCCGACGCGCTGCCGAAGGTGATCGACGACTTGCGCAAACAAGGGTATACGTTTGCCAGCTTAGATGAGTTGATGGCGAAAAAGATGGGCCTCCATCCGTGGCTGTTTCGCCCGTAAGGCCTTCAGCGCGGCCTGTTTGCCCATGGAAGTGAGCGTTTCTCGGTGCAGAATGGTCAGCGCCGATGGCTTCTGTCCCCGTGTCCGTCATTGTTGTCGCGTTGCGGATGGTCAAAACAACAGGTTAGCCATTCCCCGCCTTGCCAACAGAAACGGATCGGCTGCTTGTCCGATTCGTTGGTTTGGCGGGGCGTTTTTCGTTATAATAAGGGCACGGACGAACGAGAAAGGTGAGAACGATGTGGAAGCAAACGATCACCGTGCCCGCACCGTACGATTTTGCGCATGCGTTGGCGCGATTGGCGCTCGATCCGCTGCTGGCGGTTGATCTAGAGCGGCAGCGCATCACCGTGCCGCTTCATCTCGATGACGTAAAGGTGCCCGTCGCGGTAGAAAGCATCGGTACGAAAGACGCCCCGCGCTTTATCGTGTCGGGGCTGCATCCCGAGCGGCAACAGGAGATCATCGAACGGATTTCTCATCTGTTTCAATGGCGGACGCCGCTCGCTTCGGTGCACGGACACTTTCAGGCGACCGAGCTGGCGCCGCTGTTTGCCCGTTATGAGGGGCTGCCGTTGGTGCTTGATTTTGATTTGTATTTTTGCCTCGTCAAATGTTTGATCCACCAACAGCTTCATCTCAAAGTGGGCTATCGGCTCACAGAGCGGTTTGTGAAAACGTTCGGCGAGGAGCGGGACGGCGTTTGGTTTTACAGATCCGCGAGCGAGAAAGCCCACTCCTTTAGGGGTGGGATGAAAGCGAGCCGTTTTCTGAATATTGAATGATTCTGAAAAAACGGTATCCTGTAATCACCACAAGGAGGTGAATCCATGCCCACGATCACACTAAGGCTGGAGCTGCACAACCCAACGAACGTCAAACAAGACATGTACGAACGGATGACAGAAGTGAATACAGCGTTTGCGAATTGGCTGTTGGATCATCCTAAGCTGAATCAAGCGACGAGCAAAATTTTTAAAGAGTTCTCGTCGCAGCGGTTTCCTTCTGCCGTCGTGAATCAGACGATTCGAGAAGTAAAGTCCCAAAAGAAAAAACAAAAGGCAAAGAAGTTTCGAACATTATGGTGTTGCTTTAACAATCAAAACGTGAAGGTGGAAAAGAAAGGAGCGTTCTACACGGTTTCCTTTCCCGCACTGGAGAAGCGAATCGGCGTGCCGGTCGTCACGCGCCCCTATCAAGAAGCATGGCTGAATCGGCTGATCAATGGAACCGCCAAACAAGGGGCCGCCAAGCTCTACAAAAAGAGAAAGAAATGGTATTTGGCGATCGCGATCACCTTTGAAGTGAAGCCGCGACACGAAACAAAGGTGATGGGGGTTGACCTTGGGCTTCGCTATATCGCCGTGGCCAGCGTGGGAACGAAATCGTTGTTTTTCAAGGGCAGCCAATGCGCCTTTGTACGCCGACGATATGCGGCTTTGCGGCGAACGTTGGGCAAAGCCAAGAAGCTCCATATGATTCGCAAAATCGGCCGTAAAGAGTCCCGTTGGATGAAGGATCGAAACCATAAAATCAGCCGTCAAATCGTCCGTTTTGCCCTCGCCAACGGTGTTGGCGTGATTCGGATGGAAGAGTTGACAGGGATTCGAAAGCGGGCAGCATCGGCCAAAGAAGCGGGACGAAGTCTTCATTCCTGGTCGTTTCATCAACTGCAAACGATGATTGCCTATAAAGCGGAGATGGCAGGGATTCGGGTCGAGTGGGTGAAGCCGACCTATACAAGCCAAACATGCCGATGTGGACATCGAGAGAAAGCGAACCGAAACGGCATCCGCTTCCGATGCCAAAAGTGCGGATACACTCTCCACGCTGACTTGAATGGCGCGATCAACATCGCCAAAGCGATTTCGGGCTTCGCCGCCTAACCTAGCGCACTGGTCACAGGTGCGCCGCCCATCGGGGTACATCCTAACCCGATGGGACGGGGTGATGGCACACCCCTGAACTTGGGCGTTGTCCGAACCAGAAATGGATGAGGACGTGAGCGACCCAAGAATCCCACGGCTTTAGCCGTGTGGAGTGTCAACCGCGCCCAGAAGAGATCGCCGCCCGCTCGTACGAGGATTTGCGCGCCGTGCAGCTAAGCGGACGGAAAGCGGAATATATCGTCGATGTGTCGCGCCTCATTGCCGAGGGGAAGCTGCGGCTTGAGGAACTCAGGCAGATGGAGGACGGCGAAGTAATGGAACGGCTGACGGTCATCCGCGGCATCGGGCCGTGGACCGTGCAAAATTTCCTCCTGTTCGGGCTCGGCCGCCCGAACGTCTTTCCGCCGGCGGATATTGGTTTGCAGCGGGCAGTCGAAAAATGGTTCGGTCTTCCGAAGCGGCCGACCGCCAGCGAGCTGGCGGAGCTCGGCGAACGATGGAAGCCGTATGCGAGCTACGCGGCTCTTTATTTGTGGAGAAGCATTGAATGAGAGGGACCGATATGGCAAATCGACAAATGAACATCAAAATCAAAAAAGGCGACCAATTCCCCCTGGCCATTCAGCGGATCGGCATTAACGGCGAAGGGGTCGGCTATTTCCAAAAACAAGTCGTCTTTGTCCCCGGCGCCTTGCCGGGTGAGGAAGTGATCGTCGAGGCGACGGACATCCATCCAACCTACGCTGAGGCGAAAATCAAGCGCATCCGCAAGCGCTCGCCAAACCGCATCAAGCCGCCATGCCCGCTCTATGACCAGTGCGGCGGCTGCCAGCTGCAGCACTTGGCGTACGAAGCGCAGCTTGAGGCGAAGCGCGACATTGTCATTCAGGCGCTGCGCCGCCACGCCCGCCGCCTCGATGTCGACAAACTTGACATCCGCCCGACGATCGGCATGGATGACCCGTGGCATTACCGAAACAAAAGCCAGTTTCAAGTTGGGACGAAAGAAGGGAAGGTGCTCGCCGGGCTGTACGGCCTCAACTCCCATCGGCTCATCGACTTGTCGGAATGCCGCGTCCAACACCCGCAAACGACGCGCGTGACGAACATCATCAAAACGATTTTGCAAGACTTGCGCATCCCGATTTACAACGAACGGACAAGAACCGGCGTCGTGCGGACGATCGTCGCCCGCGTCGGCTTTCATACGGGCGACATCCAGATCGTTCTTGTCACGGCGACGAAAAACATTCCACGCCAAGAGCTGCTGATTGACGAAATTCGCCGCCGTCTCCCCGAAGTGAAATCGATCGTGCAAAACATCAACGGCGAAAAAACATCGCTCATTTTCGGCGACGAGACGGAAGTGCTCGCCGGCGACGAATACATTCAAGAGACGCTCGGCGATTTGTCATTTGAGCTCTCCGCGCGCGCTTTTTTTCAGCTCAATCCGATCCAAACGGTGAAATTGTACGATGAAGTGAAAAAAGCGGCCGCTCTCACCGGAACAGAGAGGATCGTGGACGCCTATTGCGGCGTCGGCACGATCGGGTTGTGGCTTGCCCGCGACGCCAAAGAAGTGCGCGGCATGGATACGATTCCAGAAGCGATCGAAGACGCAAAGAAAAACGCCAAAAAACATGGGTTCACGAACGCGCATTATGTCATCGGCAAAGCGGAATATTGGCTGCCCAAATGGGTGAACGAAGGCTGGAAGCCGGACGTCATCATCGTCGACCCGCCCCGCATCGGCTGCGACCGGGCGCTGCTTGAAACGATTCTCCGCGTCCGCCCGCAGAAGGTCGTTTACGTCTCGTGCAACCCATCGAGCCTCGCCCGCGACCTCGACACTTTGGCCGTGGCGTATCACGTCGACTACATCCAACCGGTTGACATGTTTCCGCACACGGCGCATGTGGAAGCGGTGGCAAAAACCACGTTGAAAGGGTAGACACAAACTGGATCTTTTCTACGTACAATAAACGTTTGCCAATACCAAAGTAAAATTCCCTATAGCAAACCTTTTCGCAGGAGCGGTGAGTGAAGCTTGGCGGTGAAGCCAAGCAGCACAGCCGCTCTTTTTTGATAAAGGGATTGCTTTCAAACCGTTTCATTCAAGTAAAAAACGCATCCCTAGGTGAGTGGTGATTTTCATGCCCGGGTGGAGGGCAAAACGTTGCCCATGGATCTTTCTGTGAACATGCGCCGCCTTGATCCATCATTTTCGTGTCGGGGTGGGGCAAGGCTTGCTCATGAATGTTTTTACAACCTTACCAAACGAAAAATACGCCTCGAGTCGTAGTCAAAATATATCTTTGGAACATGAAGAGAAGCAGGTTGTCTGCGATATGATGAAAGACGAAAGGAGGCGAAAGGATGGCAAAAAAGATTGGACTGTTCGTTGCCGGCGGGGTGGCGTTGCTTGTGTTGCTGTTTCATCTCGGGCCGCTTGTCGGGCTGGCAATCACGCTGGCGGTGCTGTACTATGCGTTCAAGAAATGTTTGAAAGCCCCATCGACAGTTGGGAAAGTGGTGTGGGCGCTCATTGGCTGTGCGGCGTTGGTGGCCAGCGCCTCGAATGTGCCGGCGCTCATCGCGCTTGTCGCAGCATATGTGTTGTATGTCGTATATAAAAAATGGAACGGAGTGAAAGATGAGCGCGCCGTTCCAGAAGTAGGCGACCCGTTTGTCAACTTTGAAAAACAATGGGCGGAGCTGCAGAAGCATTATTAATAAAATTTATGGAAAAGGAGCGAATCGATGGTGAGTGTATTCTCTCGCTTGAAAACGATCATTGAAGCCGATCTTCATGAATGGCTTGACGAAAAAGAAAAGAAAAACCCCATTGCGCTGCTCAATCACTATTTGCGCCAATGTGAACAAGAAGTCGAGCGGGTGCGGCAGCTGCTTGAGCGCCAGTATGTGCTGAAAGAGCAGTTTGCCCGTGAACATCGCGAGGCAGAACAGATGGCGGAAAAACGAAGCAAGCAGGCGGAGGTGGCGGCGCAGGCCGGGGAAGTAGAGCTGGCCGAATTTGCCCGGCGCGAACAAGCGCACTATGCGGAACGGGCGGGCCGCCTGAAACAGCTGCTCGAGCAAGCGAGCCGCGAGCTGTTTGAGTTGGAAGCAAAATATGAGGACATGAAGCATAAGCTGAAAGACATGCAGATGCGGCGCATGGAGTTGATGGGAAGGGAAAACGCGGTGCGGGCGCACTACCGAATCCATCGGGTGATCAACGGGGATGCCGGCCCGGCGCTGGCGGCGTTCGCCGATGCGGAAGCCTACCTTGACCGCCTGGAGCAGCAAGTCCAGTCCGATGATTATCGGAGCACGATTGACGCCCGCATTGCCCAATTGGAAAAGCAGTTGCACGAAGGAAACTAACCGGATATGCTAGAAGGTGTCCCAACAAATAACGGGGCACCTTCTTTCATACCCGTGTATGCGAAACACGCTCAACAAAACGATATATTGTGCCTTGTTGAGAGGAAGAGGAAAACGAAAATGATCTTTTGAGACAATCTTTTTTCATTTTGAACAACAGGGGGGCTCCCCACATGCTCGATCAACGGAAGAAAACGGATTATGTCAGCTGGGCGGTTTTGATCGCGCTAGTGCTTTTTGCGATTGAAATTTCGTTTTTCCATCCCGGATGGTTGTTTTCCATCGGATTATCGGTCGCTTTGCTTTATATCGGAAAACAGTCATGGCCGCGCAAACGGGGGAAAGTGCTCTTTTGGCTCGGTGGCATTAGTCTCGTGTTTCATATGTTTACGATGGTGACGGCCCGGTTGATCATTGTTGCTGGCTTATTTTACGTTCTTTGGAAGTTCGTTCAATCCAAGCAGCAGCCGACCGTTATTCGGCCAGTCATCACCGAAGCGACTAGTGGAAAAGAGGAAATCATTGGCCGAGAGCCGCTGTTTCATAATGTGCTGTTTGGACGGCAAGCGACTCCCGAATATGTGTATGAATGGGATGATGTGAATATTCAAACCGGTATTGGCGATACGGTGATCGATGTCAGCAACACCGTCTTGCCGAAAGGGGAAGCGGTGATTATGGTGCGCGGGTTGATCGGTCATGTGCGCGTGCTTGTTCCGTACGAGGTGGAGACAAAAGTCGTCCATTCGTCCGTCGTTGGCGGTGCGACGGTGTTTGGGCATGCAACAGAACATTTGCTCAATCAAACGTTCCTTTATCAGACTCCTTCGTATCAAGCGGCCGAGCGGAAACTGAAAATTGTCACCTCGATGATGATCGGCCATCTTGAGGTGAAGCGGCTATGAGCCGGCCGTTGATCGTTTCCGTTTTATCAGCGCTGACCGTTTTTGGTTTGTTATTTGTTTCCTTTGTGTACGCGTTTCCGCTGGGGGCGTGGGCGGAGCTGTGGGAGAGAACGGTGATGGGGGTCCCGTTTTTGCTGTTTGTGACAGCCGGCTGTTTGCTGATTGGAATCGCGAGCGGGCTTCTGTTGGACTTCGTTTGGCGCAGGCAGTGCGAGGCTCTCAGGCAGGCTCTTGAACACATTGAACGCGGTGAAATCGGGGAGCTTTACCGGACCGAGCCGCCATCGGAACTGCAAGACGTTTGGCAACAAATCGAGAAACTGCAAGCGCAATGGCTCGAGCAAACGAAACGCGTGCAAAAATTGGCGGCGGAAAAGGCCGAACAGGAAGAACGGCTCGTTGAACGCATTCTTTCTGAAGAGCGCACGCGGCTGGCGCGGGAGCTGCACGATTCGGTCAGCCAACAATTGTTCGCCGCTTCGATGATGATGTCGGCCGTCATCGAAACGATGCCGCTGGATGATGAACGGCAACGCAAACAATTGGCCATGGTCGAACAAATGATTCATCAGTCGCAATTGGAAATGCGGGCGCTGCTTTTGCATTTGCGGCCGGTGCAGTTGAAAGGAAAATCGCTCCAAGAAGGGATGAACGAACTGCTCACGGAATTGGCGGGCAAAGTGCCGCTCGAGATGAAGTGGAAAATCGAAGATGTTCCGCTGGATAAAGGGGTGGAAGATCATCTGTTTCGCATTTTGCAGGAGTCGCTGTCTAACACGTTGCGCCATGCGAAAGCGAAATCGTTGGAAGTGCTGCTCATCGAACGGGACGGGTTTGCCATTTTGCGCGTCACGGACGATGGTGTTGGTTTTGATGTGGAACGTTCGAAAAGCGGCTCGTACGGGTTGCAGCACATGTATGAGCGGGCGGCGGAAATCGGCGGGATGTTGAAAATCGTGAGTTTAAAAGGTCAAGGAACGAGGTTGGAAGTGAAAGTGCCGCTTTTGCACAGGGGGGATGACCGTGATTAAGGTGCTGCTTGTCGATGATCATGAAATGGTGCGGCTTGGCGTGTCGGCGTATGTATCCGCTCAACCGGATATGGAGGTGATCGGTGAGGCGGAAGATGGGAAAAAAGGGGTGGAGCTCGCCCTCGAGTTGCGGCCGGATGTCATTTTAATGGATCTTGTGATGGAACCGATGGACGGCATTGCGGCGACACAGGAAATCATCCATGCATGGCCGGAGGCAAAAATCATTGTCGTGACGAGTTTTTTGGATGATGAAAAGGTGTTCGCTGCGCTTGAAGCAGGGGCGACGAGCTATTTGTTGAAAACATCGAAAGCGAGCGAAATTGCCGACGCCATTCGCGCTACGTTCCACGGGCAATCGGTGCTCGAGCCGGAAGTGGCGGGAAAAGTCATGCAAAACCGGCGAAGACAACGAGAGCGGCTGCCGCACGAACAGCTCACGAGCCGGGAGATGGAAGTGCTTTTGCTGATGGCGCAAGGGAAGACGAATCAAGAAATGGCCGATGAATTGTTCATTTCGCTCAAAACGGTGAAAGTGCATGTGAGCAACATCCTCGCCAAACTCGGCGTCCAAGACCGGACGCAAGCGGTGATTTATGCGTTTCGCCACGGGCTGGTGAAATGAGGAATGCATCATTTGGCCGCGATGGGAAAAAGATCGCCATGTTCAGACGAAAACCGCTCCATTTCATCAAAGGGAACAGGAGGATGAAACAGGAGCGGTTTTGTTCGTTGCGGTGGATCAAAAAGGCTAATCTTTCGAGAGGAGCTACGCTTGTTTGGCCAATTGGCGAAGCTTTCGGTCGTGATGGAGCACCTTCGTGGTCAACACTTCGACCGAGGTTTGCGTGTCTGCGAGTTCTTCTTCGAGGCGATCGCTTCGTTCGTTCAGTTGTCTGTTCATCTGTTGCATTTCCTCACGAAGGGAATCGATTTTGGCTTCAAGACGGGTTTCGACAGCATGGATTTCGCTGCGGAGTTGCTGCTCCATTTCGTGCATTTCGCCGCGGAGTCGTTGCTCCATTTCATGCATTTCACCGCGCAGTCGTTGTTCCATCGCTTGCATTTTATCGTGCAGTCGCTGTTCCATTTCCTGCATTTTCGAGCTGATTTTGTCGGAATGTTGTTCGAGCGCGAGGAGCACCGCTTGAATGATTGTGTTTTCTTCCATTCGTTTCACCTCCTCATGGCCATTATAGGCGAAACGGAACAGGAGCGAAAGAGAAAAGATGGCGGGTTTCGTCGAAAAGGGGTGGTTGAATTTTTGGGGGGAACCGCGTGTTTTCGATTTATTATGCCGCCGGTTTTGCCATACAATAAAACCATAGCTCGGCCAAAAAAGGAGATGATCAAATTGGATGCGGGTTGGACGTTTGACAACCGTTATGCAAGGCTGCCGGAACGCTTTTTCAGCCGCGTTTCCCCCACGCCGGTGCGCGCGCCGAAACTGGCGGTGTTCAATCGATCGCTTGCGGAAGAACTTGGGTTGAATGAGGAAGCATTGCGAAGCGAAGCAGGGGTGGCGGTGCTGGCGGGAAATCGGATCCCGGACGGGGCTGAGCCGCTGGCGCAGGCGTATGCCGGGCATCAGTTCGGTTATTTCACGATGCTTGGCGACGGACGGGCGGTGCTGCTCGGCGAGCATGTCACCCCAAGCGGCAAGCGGGTGGATATCCAGCTGAAAGGCTCGGGACGAACGCCGTATTCGCGCGGCGGCGACGGGCGGGCGGCGCTCGGGCCGATGCTGCGGGAGTACATCGTGAGCGAGGCGATGCACGCCCTTGGCATTCCGACGACCCGCAGCTTGGCGGTCGTGACAACAGGAGAGACGATTAGGCGGGAAACCGAACTGCCTGGGGCGGTGTTAACCCGCGTCGCCTCAAGTCATTTGCGTGTCGGGACGTTCCAATACGCGGCGCAATGGGGGACGAAAGAAGAGCTGCGCGCGTTGGCCGATTATGCGCTTGAGCGGCATTTTCCCGGGGGTGAGGAGACGGAGAACCGCTATTTGTTTTTGCTCGAACAAGTCATCGCACGGCAAGCGGCATTGATCGCCAAATGGCAGCTTGTCGGTTTCGTCCACGGGGTGATGAACACCGATAATATGACGATCAGCGGGGAAACGATCGATTACGGGCCATGCGCGTTTATGGACACGTATGATTTGAAGACGGTGTTCAGCTCCATCGATACGGAAGGGCGGTATGCGTACGGCAATCAGCCGTATATCGGAGGGTGGAACTTAGCCCGATTGGTGGAGAGCTTGTTGCCGTTGTTGAATGAGGATGAAAAAAAGGCGGTGGCGTTGGCGCAGGAAGCGCTCGATCAATATCCAACGTTGTACCATCGTTATTGGCTCGACGGGATGAGAGCGAAACTCGGTTTGGCTGAAGCGCAAGAGGGGGATGGCGGGCTTATCGCGGATTTATTGGGGCTGATGGAAGAGTACCGCGCTGATTATACGAACACGTTCCGGGCGTTGACGTTAGGCGAGTACACCGGAATGGCGCTCTTTGACGCTTCCGAGTTTCGCGAGTGGCACGAGCGCTGGCAAACGAGGCTCAGCCAAGAATCGGTCTCGCGGGAAGAAGCGTATGAACGGATGCGCCGCCATAATCCGGCCGTCATTCCGCGCAACCATCGGGTTGAAGAGGCGTTGGCTGCCGCGGTCGATGACGGCGACTACAGCGTGATGGAGCGCTTCCTCAAAGCGCTGGCTGACCCGTACGCGTATTCGCCGGAACAAGCGGAGTACGCGGAACTTCCGCCGCCGTCCGACCGGCCGTACCGGACGTTTTGCGGGACGTAATGGTGATGGCGTTTTTGTTTAGCGGCAACGGAGAAACGAATTACCTTTGGCATCGTCTAATTGGGATAGAGGTGGTGCGAGTGAAGCGAAATGTTCTTCTCTTTGCCGCGATGGGAATGTTGTTTGTATGTGCTGTCGTCTTTCCCTCGCAATGGGCTGAGACGGACAAAACAAAGGAACCATATGCGTCGTTTCGTCAGCATGTCATCATCCGCGATTCGGTTGATCAGCCGCTTTCGCCTCATGTGAAACAAGCGGGGGCGATGGAAACAACTAGCGAGCCGCAGCTGTTGCCTAACGTCGATTTGAACCATCCGATTGTGATCACGAAGATGCCGCATATCGAGAAAACGAAGAAAAATTGATGAAAGGCATCGCTTTCAACAAATGAAACAGTGGTTGTTCGATGAGGGCTGGGTGTGAGCCCTTTTTTCTTTTTTCCTCTTTACCTTTACGTTGCGTCAAGGTGTATCGTCATGAATAGGGAGGTGAGGGAAGTGGAGTACACAGTGCATGAGCTGGCGAAACTGGCGGGGGTGACAAGCCGGACGCTTCGGTATTACGATGAGATTGGTTTGCTGAAGCCGGCGCGATGGAGCGAAGCCGGGTATCGGCTATACGGGCCGCGCGAAGTCGATCTTTTGCAGCAAATCCTCTTTTACCGTGAACTTAGTGTGGATCTGGAAACGATCAAACAGATCGTTCATTCTCCATCCTTTGATGAACTGGAAGCGCTAAGGGAGCACCGCCAACAGCTGTTGGAAAAAAGGCGCCATCTGAATGCGTTGATTGCGAGCGTTGAAAAAACGATTGCCGCTAAAGAAGGGGGAATCACAATGAGCGACAAAGAAAAGTTTGCTGCGTTCAAGGAGCAGCTGATTGAAGAAAACGAACGGAAATATGGAGAAGAAATTCGCCGCAAGTATGGCGACGAACAGGTTGATCGTTCCAACGACAGACTGCGGAAGATGACGAAGGAACAGTTTGATGAGGCGGAACGGCTCAGTCAAGATGTGCTTGAGGCCTTGAAAGAAGCGATGCAAGATGGCGACCCGGCCGGAGAGACGGCGCAGCGGGCGGCGGATTTGCACCGTCAGTGGCTCGCCTTCTGGTGGGACCATTATTCGAAGGAAGCGCATGCCGGACTGGCGCGCCTGTATGTCGAGGACGAACGGTTTCAAGCGTACTATGACCAAGTGCATCCGGGAGCGGCTGAGTTTTTCAAAGAAGCGATTTTGATTTATACCGGGATGAAAGATCGGTAAGCAGCAGGCGGCCCGTCGTTTTTGGCGGTTCTGGATAAAGGCGTCGGGTTTGCGGTACAATCAAAATGGTGCATGGAGGTCGTTTTAGAACAAAGGCAAGGACTGAACATTGCTATGGGGGTTGTCACGCAAGATCCATTAGGCATGGCTGGGCAGCCTTGAGGTTGGATTCCATTGTGAAAGGTGTTTGTTAGGGGCAGGAGTCAAAGGGAACAAGAAAGGGGATGAGTGGATGGAAACACTGAGACAACGGCTGCGGTCGATCGACCAAAAAGGCTATAAGGCATATAAAGAGATCGAAGGTACGTATCGGTTCCCAACGTTTACACTTGCAATTGACCATGTGCAAGGCGACCCGTTTGCCGAACCGTCGAAAATTCGGGTGCTCTTGCCGCGGACGAAGACGGTGTTGACATCGGAGTGGACGAATACGAAACCGCGCCGCGTCCGCTGCGAAGATGTGCTGGCACGCCGCGTCCATCATGAATTGCGGCAATGGCCAGCGCGGGCGCGCGGGTCGGGAAAAAGCGGGCTCGTGTGGATCGACGCGCCGGGGCAGAAGGTGTTGGAGCGAACGGCGGTGCAAATCGCCGATGAGACGATCACCATTTGTTTATCGGTTGGCTTGCCGGCAAACGGGAGGCGCATTTTAGCGAAGGAAGCCGAGAGCATCTTTTTCGAACAAATTCCGGCCGTGATCGAGCGGGCGGTGTACGGCCTTCGCGAAGAGGAGATCCGACCGGCGGTCGAGCTGGCCGATCAACAGCACGTCATCCGCCGCTATTTGCATGAGCGCGGATTGGTGGGGTTTGTTGCCAACGGTGCGATCTTGCCGCGCGAAAGCGGGGTGAGCGACAAAACGCTGAAGAAAGGTGCGGTGCCGTTTCAAAGCCCGCCCGAGCTTGAGGTGGCGATTCCGGTGCCGCATCGCACCGAACCAATCAAAGGCATGGGCATCCGGAAGGGGATCACGCTCATTGTCGGCGGGGGCTACCACGGAAAATCGACGCTGCTTCAGGCGTTAGAGCACGGTGTGTATGACCATATCGCCGGCGATGGCCGGGAGTTTGTCATCACCGACAGCGGGGCGGTGAAAATTCGCGCTGAGGACGGCCGCAGCGTGGCCAATGTTGATATTTCCCCGTTTATTGGCACGCTGCCGTACGGCAAGGAGACGATGCGCTTTTCGACGGAAAACGCAAGCGGCAGCACCTCGCAAGCCGCGAGCATGATCGAAATGATCGAAGCCGGGGCGTCGGCGTTTTTGATCGACGAAGATACGAGCGCTACCAATTTGTTCATGCGCGATGCGCGCATGCAGGCGCTCATTGCGAAAGAAGCCGAGCCGATCACCCCGTATATCGACAAAGCCCGCCAGCTGTTTCACGACTACGGCATTTCCACCGTTCTGGTCGTCGGAGGGTTAGGGGATTATTTTGAGATTGCCGATTGTGTGATCAAAATGGAACAGTATGTTCCATCCGATGTGACCAGCGAAGCGAAACAGATTGCGGCCACGATGCCATCGGGGCGGAAAGCGGAAGGCGGAGAGTCGTTTGGCCGCATTCGTGAGCGCATTCCGCTGCCGGAGAGCTTAAACAGCCAAAAAGGAAAGAAAGCGAAAGCGGCCGCGCGCGGCCGGCATGTCATTCAATACGGCCCAACCGATCTATTGCTTTATGCGCTTGAGCAGCTCGTCGATGACAGCCAGACGAGAGCGATTGCTGCGGCATTATTGTATATGGAGCGAAAAGGATGGCTTGACGGCAAGAAGACCGTCCGTCAATTGCTCGATGCCCTCGAGGAACGGTGGGACCGACATGGGCTTGGCTCGATTTCTTTCCGAAACGGCCATCCCGGTGAGTTCGCCCGCCCGCGCCGCTTCGAGCTGGCGGCGGCGCTCAATCGGCTGCGGACGCTCCGGTGCAGCCAATAGCGGCAAGCACGATGGCGGGAGAAGGGGGCTTGGTTTTCCTTACAGACCCGCGAGCGAGAAAGCCCATTCCTTTAGGGGTGGGATGAAAGCGGGCATCATGATATCATCAACATAAGGAGGTGAAAAGATGCCTGTGACCGTTGATCGATGGAAACAAGCGCATCGCTCCCGATGATGGTGACAGTGTGCCGGTGCAAGCAAGACAGGCAGTCCATTCAGATCATTTCGTTTCGATGGACGGAACAACAAGCCGCCCCTAACGCGATGGCGATGGGGCTAAGAAGCGGCAAACAAGCGATTGAATTCGCTTTCTAACGGCGCTCCTGCGATTTTGCTCTAGCGTCATCCGCCGATTATCGTTATAATTATGTTTATCAGTGCAACGCGGCGGAGGGCGGCGAGAAGGCTGCCGGTTGGCTAGAGGGGGATCGGGGCATGAACAAATCCAAAGGCTGGATCGAATCCGAAATCAGCAAGGCATTAACAAAATGGGAAAAAGATTTTCTCGGCCGCGGCTCGGTGTCTGTCAAAACCGATATTTTACGCGATATGATTATCGTTTCCTTGCATGGCATTTTGACGCCTGCCGAATACACTCTTTGTGAGTCAAAGGAAGGGATGCTCGCCGTGAAGCGGTCGCGAACGAGTTTGGTCGAATCAGGGGTCGATGACTTAAAAGAGATGATTTTGGAAATTACCGGTGAACAGGTGAAAAGCTTTCATACCGATTTAAGCACTCGGACAGGCGAGCGGATTATCGTCTTTAAACTGTTCAACGATTTGGAAAAACAGCTGGCGAAATAAATTTTTCAGATGACAGGCTGGCGAAACTGTTGTATAATTGAAACAACTTTTGTATAGTAAGTATACAATAAATAAAGAGGACGTTATCGTCGGGAGCCCTTCAAAAAACCTACATCCGTTTAGGTTCGTTGAAGGGAAACCGACCGGCGTCTATTGCACAACGAGCGACGGGAGATCTTCAAACAGTCCACTAGTGATTGGTTGAAGGTAAACCGGCTATGGGCAATCGATAGGCAATGGAACGGCTTTTTTCGGCCGCCTTGCTTGATTGACATAGCCGGTTTTTTCTTTTTCTCCCGAAAAAGAGCAAGCGGATGAGGGGAGGAGATGTTTATGGAGCTTGAATGGTTCGTATGGGGCTGGCTGGCAGCGGTGGCGATTGTGTTTGCCAGCGCGATCCTATGGCTATTCCCGCGCGTGCCGGAGCGGTATGTGCACGTACACGTCTGGCTGTTGCTTCTGCCGGGAGCGGCAGCGCTGTCGGGATGGATCGGCGCCGGTGCAGTGGAAGTCGGGATATGGCGATTTGATACAGTCACCTGGCTGGCTGGCGTCTATATTTCGCTCCTTAGCTGGGCGATTCAACGGTTTGCGATCCGTTATTTGCATGGTGATCGTGCGTATCGGCTTTATTTTTCGCTGTTGACTTGGACTGCATTTGCCGCTTCACTCACATGGGCGGGTGGTGACTTGCGCTTAACAGCCATATGCTGGGGGTTGCCGTTAATCGGCCTTGTGGCATTAACCGGGTTGAAAAAAGAGTGGGGGCCCGCTCGGTTCGTCGCCCGGCAGATGGCGGCGGTATTTGGCGTCAGTTGGCTGGCTGTCGCCGTTGTAGTTGTTTGGCTTGGGGCGGCGACCGGCGAATGGCGGCTTGCTTCGGCGTTGTCAGTGGAGCACCTTGCACGTCTAGGTGCCTGGGAGAAGGCAGCGATGAACGGGCTGCTCATTTTGGCGGCGATCATCCCGGCTGGACAATGGCCGTTTCACCGCTGGCTGATGGAATCGGCAGTGACACCGACACCGGTGTCGGCGGTCATGCATGCCGGGCTCGTCAATGCCGGGGGGCTGTTGCTTTGGCGTTTTTCTCCGCTCTTTAGTGGGACGGAGGCGCATGCGGCACTGTTTATGATCGCCTTTTTCTCGATTTTGATCGGAACAGGGATCAGCTTAGTGCATGTTGACTATAAACGCCAGCTTGTCGCGTCAACGATGGCGCAAATGGGCGTCATGCTTGTGCAATGCGCCCTTGGCGCTTATGGGGCGGCGGTTGTGCATTTAGTGTTGCACGGGTTGTTTAAAGCGACGCTTTTTCTGCAGTCCGGTTCGGTCGTCCCGCGAGTGGGCCGGGCGGGGTATCGAAAAGCGGGAGGTTCATGGCGGGGCAGTATGATCGTTGGCGCACTGCTTGGGGCAGCCTTTTGGTTCGCAGCTCCCGGTGAACCGGCTCGCTTGTTAAGTGCGCTCCTGCTTGGCGCTTCGGCGGCGGTCGCCTGGGGACGGCTTGCCGACTTTCGCGAAGGCCGTTGGCTTGGTTTCGCTGTTGTCGCCGCCTTGGCGCTCGTTTCGGAAACGGTGCGCCATGAGTTTATGGCGCTCTTCGGTGAAGGAGGAGCATCCGTGTTCATTCCGACTGCTCTGTTCGAATGGATGGCAGGCATGTTATTCGCTGCGGCGGCGCTCGCTGTCTCTTGGATTGCGAACGAGCGCACGTCAGCGCTCGCCATTCGTTTGTATATGCGGCTTGTTCACCTTGGAGAACCGCGCCTAGCGGCAATGGAGACGCATCCGCATTACTTGGCATCCTATATGAAGGAGGGAATGGCTCATGAATAAAAGTGCGATGCCGCTTGAGCGAACGGTTGGAGTATTAAAGAGGGATCACGTGCAAGACCGTTCGCTCGCTGACATGGTCAAGGAGGCGGCAAAGGCGATTGCCCCGCTTTGGCCGATTTCGGCATTTATCGCCCGCCATCCGTGGATGGGGATCGAAGGGTCGCTGTTTGCCGATGCAGCCGATCGATTGGAACAAGTGTATGGGATCGACTTGTATCCGCCGATGACCGTGTTCCATACAGCATTGGCCAAAGGAGAGATCGATCTTGCGTTCGTTGAGCGACGGCTGCAGCGCTGGCTTGACAAACAGCCGCTCCCAGCGCCGCGCCACGAAGCGGAACGGCTTTGCCGCGCCCTCCTTTGGAACGACACGGTGCCGGAGGAAGCGTTTGGTCTCGCGGAGCTGGCACCGTTGGCGGAGGCGACGCAGCTGCGTCTGACGGCTGTCCGGCCGATCAGCGCACGGTTGGGCAACATCACCGAACGGCTTGATCAACAGATGATCAAGTGGTGCAAGCTGTTTTATGATGAAAGCGGGGCGTCATGGACGCTTCCGCATCGTGAGCGCGGTTTTTATCAGGCATGGCGCCAGCTTGCCGCCGCGGACCCAGCGCTTTCGAAAGAGGAACGGAAGCGGCTTTTCGATTGGCCGCACGATCAAAATGAGGCGCTGCGCCAGGCGCTTGAAAAACTGGGGGTGCAGGACGAAGACGCAGTGGCGTATTTGGAAGCGCATTTGTTGGCGCTGCCTGGCTGGGCCGGCATGGCAGTGTGGCGATCGCGTCAAGCAGGCGATGAGGTGGACGGATTGATCGGTTATTTAGCTGTCCGGCTCTCACTCGAGTGGGCGCTTGCCGCCCCGCATTTGCCGTTAGGCGAGGAAGAAAACGGAGATCGGAACGATGTTCTTCCGTTGTTGGCCGCTTGGTTTCATTGGGCCGGAATGGCGCCGGAAGACTGGCGGCGCTTGCGGCCGGACGAACAACAAGCCCGTCTGGCTTTTGCGGATCGCTTTTGGCGGATTGACCGCCGTCACCTTTGGCTTGAGGCGTGGGAAGATACGTATGAAGCAAGGCTGAAAGAGGCGGTGTCCACGCGCCTTCCGGTGAGCGAACCGGAGCGGGCCGCAGCTCAGCTGTTGTTTTGTATTGACGTTCGTTCCGAGCCGTTTCGCCGTCATTTGGAAGCAGCTGGGCCGTTTGAAACATACGGATGCGCGGGATTTTTCGGCTTGCCGATTCAAACGCGCGCGCTTGACAGCGATAATGCCCACCCATCGTGCCCGGCGATCGTCGCGCCCCAGCATGAAATTCGCGAAACGGCGGATCAAGAGGAAGCCAAACCCTATCGCCGCCGGCGCGATGCGCTTCGCTTTGTCGGTGAAACGTTTAAAAAAATTAAGCAGCACATATTGGCCGGCTTATTGCTTCCGGAAATGAGCGGGCCATGGCTCGGCTTGCATACGCTCGCTCGGAGCGCAGCGCCAGCTTGGGCCGGGCGGGTTATTCGCCGCGCTGAAACGACGACGGAACAAAAACGAAAAACGATGTTGTCGCTCCATCGCCATAGCGAGGACGAAGCGGCCGGACTGCCGGTCGGTTTGACAAAAGAGGAGCAAGTCCAATATGTTAAGCAACTGCTTGTCAACATCGGCCTGACGTCCTCGTTTGCCCCCCTTGTCGTCGTTTGCGGCCACGAAAGCGAAACGGCAAACAACCCGTACGCCTCGGCGCTTGACTGCGGAGCGTGCGGCGGCGCCGCCGGAGCATTTAACGCCCGCGTGTTTGCCGCATTGGCGAATTTGCCTAGCGTGCGAGCCGAGCTGGCAAAAGAGGGAATGGTTATTCCGGAGGAGACGGTGTTTGTCGCTGCGGAACATATCACGACCGTTGACGAACTGCGCTGGTTGGATGTGCCGCCGTTATCAGAAGCGGCTCAGCGGTCGTTTGACCAACTCAAGCAGGTCCTTGACGGTGTGAGCCGTCATGCGAATGCTGAGCGGATGGCGAAGCTGCCGCATGTTGGCGGCATGCCGCTCGACCCGGTGGCAGAAGCGCAGCGCCGCGCGGTTGACTGGAGCGAAGTTCGTCCGGAATGGGGATTAGCCGGAAACACCTCTTTTTTCATTGGCCGGAGGGCATTAACAAAAGGTGTCCATTTGGACGGAAGAGTGTTTTTGCATAGCTACGATTGGCGCGAGGATCCGACCGGTGAAGCGTTGGCAGGCATTATCGCCGGGCCGGCGACCGTCGGTCAGTGGATCAACTTGCAATATTACGCGTCAACTGTCGCACCGCACTACTACGGAAGCGGCGATAAAACGACCCAGACGGTTACAGGCGGCATCGGCGTCATGCAAGGGAACGGAAGCGACCTGCTGACCGGCTTGCCGTGGCAGTCGGTTGCGGCATCTGACCGCGAGCTGTTCCATTCTCCGCTCCGCCTGCTCGTCATTATTGAGGCGCCGTCTTATTATATCGAACGGTTGCTCAACGAAAACGGCGAATTTCGCCAAAAAGTTGAAAACGGTTGGCTCCGCCTTGCCTCCATCGATCCACATAGCGGGGCGTGGGTGAGATGGGAGAGCACTCGCGCCTTATCCATGTAGCCAAGCTAAATGTGAATAGGAAAATGATCGCCGCTTGCCAGGTTTACGAAGCAAGCGGCTTTTTTTTTATAAAAATAAAAACGTTTAGCCGCTATCACGGGTATATAAAGTGAAAACCCCTTTTCGGGAGGTGGAGAGATGGAGAGGGAGCTGATCGAGCGGATTCGGCACGGCGATGAAGGAGCATTCGCTGAATTGTATCAGCTTTACGCAGAATATGCTTTGCGCGTGGCGGCAGCGGTGACCGGAAGCAGTGCGAACGCGGTGGATGCTGTACAGGAAACGTTTATCCGCGTATATGACCATATCGGGCGCTTTGACCCCTCTAGGCCGTTTCGGCCATGGTTTTACCGCATTTTGATCAATGAATGCCGGCGGTTTATGAAAAAACAGCGCGCTGTTGCCATCTTGAACGAGGAGATGGGAGCTGCCGGTTTTCTGTCGTATGAAGAGCGTTACGCGTTTGCACAGTATGAAGAGCTGTACAAAGCGATCGGGCGGTTGAAGGAAAAGCAGCGTATTCCCATAGTGCTGAAATATTTGCAAGGATTCACCGATGAGGAAATCGCCGACATTCTCGATTTAAACGTCAATACTGTAAAATCGCGGCTGTTTAAAGCGCGAGGCCAACTAATGAAATGGATGAAAATAGAGGGAGAAAGGGGTGCGATAAATGGATGAGCGGAAATGGGACGAAATGATCCAGACGGCGTTGCTGTACGGAACGGATGAGGCAGCGGAGCAGAAAGAGGATGTATGGGTGCATATTCGCTCCCGTATGGTAAAAGAGCGACGGAAACGCCGCCGTGTAGGCAGGTGGGTATGGCCGATGGCTTCCGTGGCGGCAACGGTTGTGCTGGCATTTTTGTTCACCGCCCCTGGCCAGGCGGCGATCGATCAAGTGAGGCAATGGTTTGCCCCGAAAAAAGTGATCACGGAGGAAATAGAAGGCCAAAAGGAACAAAAAGAGGTGATGTTGAATGAAGGGAAAGCCGGCTATATCATTTACATCGATGAAAGTATGTACCGGCTCGAAACAAAGAACGGGTACGACTGGATTGTACCGCTTCATCAAGGGGGCGCCAACATTCCGCCGGTATATATGGAAATTCGTCAAGTGACGGACCGATCTCCAGAGGCGGTTGCCACCGAGCTAGAGCAGGAAGTAAAGGAGAAATACTCGGTCATCATTCAAACCGGAAAAGTGAACGAACCGGTGGCTGGCTATGTCATTCACGGGGAAGCCGGGCATCAGTGGAATGACGAAGTCGTCAAATATTATGTCGTTTCAAATGGAAAAGGCGGCGCGTTTATTATTGAGCAACGGTATTTTGTTGAAGCGAGCGAAGGGCATGGCGCCCGGTTTGACTATATGTTAAAGCAGTTCCGCATTATCGATTAGCAACAGGAGGAATAACCCTTCGTCCTTGGCCGATTGTCAACAAAAAGGCAGGGAAAACGGCACGGGGCAGCGAAATAACATGGCAGATGACGCAGTAAACATCAGGCGAGAAAGGAAAGAGGGAAAGCAAATGAAAACGCAGTTTATCGCCGGCCATGCGCGACTGCCAGCCGGAATGGCGGCGAAAAGCCTTTACGATACGTTAACGATTACGGCGGAAATTGATAAAAAGTACGGAGTGATCGTTGAGGCGTCGTGCACGCTTGCCACTGAACACGGGCGCGACTATGTCGCCCGGCTGCTTCGCGGCCATTCGCTGCGCGACGGCATTGACGAGCTGTTGGCTCAGCTTGACGAGGGGTATTTAGGCAAAGCGCATTCCGCGCTTTGTGCAGCGCTGAAAGATTTGTACAAACAATTTTGCAAAATGGACGAGAAAGAACAATAGGCGGCTGCTCCTCATCGCCGGATGAGGACAGCCGCGTTTTTGTGCGCGGCGGCGAGATGGGGCCGCCGCTGTTTCGCAGTTGTTTTAGTCCTCGTCTGGCCGCCATGCCGGCAATGTTTTGCGCAGCGGTTTGTCCTCGCGGTAGCCAAGCACATACTCCGCCTGCATGATCGTATGAATTTCGCGCGTGCCTTCGTAAATGACCGGCGCTTTTGAGTTGCGCAAGTAGCGTTCGACCGGATATTCGTTCGAGTAGCCATAAGCGCCATGGACTTGAACGGCGTCATCGGCCGCTTGGTTGGCGTAGTCGCAGGCGATCCATTTGGCGAGCGATGTTTCCCGCGTGCAGCGGCGGCCTTCGTTTTTCAAAAATCCGACTTTATAGACGAGCAGGCGGCTGATTTGCAGGCCGGCTTCCATGCGGGCGATCATTTGCTGAACGAGTTGATGGCGGCCGATTTCTTTGCCGAAGGTTTTTCGTTCATGGCAGTATTTGACGCTCGCTTCCAAGCACGCCATAATGAGGCCGACGGCGCCGGCGGCAACGGTGAAGCGGCCGTTGTCAAGCGCGGACATGGCGATTTTGAACCCTTCACCTTCCTCGCCGAGCAAGTTTTCTTTCGGGACGCGGACGTTGTCAAAAAACAGCTCGCCTGTGTTGCCGGAGCGGATGCCAAGCTTCCCTTTAATCGGGCGCGACGAAAAACCGGGCA
This sequence comes from Geobacillus sp. 46C-IIa, assembly GCF_014679505.1. Lineage (GTDB taxonomy): Bacteria > Bacillota > Bacilli > Bacillales > Anoxybacillaceae > Geobacillus. The sequence goes on along the minus strand of NZ_CP061474.1, from coordinate 2,954,106 downwards.
TTGTCCGTTCGACGATAAAAGCGGAAATGCCGCGATGCTTTTTCGATTTATCCGTATAGGCGAATACGAGGAAATGATCGGCGATATCAGCAAGGGAAATCCACGTTTTTTGTCCGTTTAAAATATAGTCATCGCCATCGCGGACAGCGGTCGTTTGAATCGAAGCGACGTCCGAGCCGGCGTTTGGTTCGGTCAGGCCAAACGCGCCGATTTTTTCCCCGCGGGCTTGCGGGACGAGATATTTTTGTTTTTGTTCTTCCGTTCCCCATTGCAGCAGCGTTAAGCTGTTGAGCCCGGTGTGAACCGAGACGGCGGTGCGGAAGGCGGTGTCGCCGCGCTCGAGCTCTTCGCAGACGATGGCGAGCGAGTTGTAGTCCATCCCCATGCCGCCATATTGCTCCGGAATGCAGACGCCCATTAAATTGAGCTCGGCGAGCCGTTTGAAAATGTTGCGGTCAAATGCGCCGCGCTCATCCCATTCTTTGATATACGGCATAATTTCTTTGTCGACAAACTTGCGCACCGTTTGCCGCAACATCTCTTGTTCTGGTGTAAAGTCGAAGTTCATCATCGTTTTGATCCCCCTATGCATGAATTTGTTGATGAAAGATGATTGTATAAGTCAACGCTTGCGGACGCCCAGCCGCTGTAAGAAGCAGTGACTCTCCATTGGTCATGGCGATTCGTTCTGTCCGCTTTGGGGCGCTTGCCCGTTTCGCCATCCGGTTTCGGCTTCGCCGTTATGCTCGCCGGCGAGCGGCGGCGGCAGCCGGTAGGATACGGGTGTTCCGGATAGCTTGAGCGGACTGGCGACAAGCGGGAGCGGACCGACGGCCGGATGGTGCATGGTGACCGTCATTTCGCGCGCTGACGTTTGCGGATGGCGAAACAGTTCGTCCAGCGTCTGCACCGGGCCGCACGGGATGCCTTTCTCAGCGAGCAGGCGCTGCCATTCCGCCCGCGTCCGTTGTTTGATCTCCTCGTTCAGCCGCCGGTTGAGTTCGTCGCGGTGGGCGACGCGGCCTGGATTCGTCTGAAAGCGCGGATCGGCCCCGATCGAACGATCGGACAACAGCGAACAAAGCGCTTGAAACTGCCGGTCATTGCCCACGGCGATGACGATCGGACCGTCGCTTGCCTCGTACGTTGAATACGGAACGATGTTCGGATGTTCATTGCCAAGCGGTTTTGGGATGTCGCCGGATAATAAGTAATTGGCGGCGACATTGACCAACGCGCCGATCGCGCAGTCAAAGAGCGATAGGTCGATTTTTTGCCCGCGCCCCGTTTTTTCGCGGGCGAGCAATGCCGCTTCAATGGCGATGGCAGCGTACAGGCCGGTAAATACATCGGTAACGGCTACGCCGACCTTGAGCGGACCGGTGTCAGGGGTGCCGTTAATGCTCATCCAGCCGCTCATCGCTTGAATGATGTAGTCGTAGCCGGCGAGCGGAGCAAGCGGCCCGGTTTCGCCGAACCCGGTGATCGAGCAATAGATGAGGCGCGGATTCAGCCGGGACAGCGCTTCATAGCCAAGCCCCCATTTGTCCATCGTTCCGGTTTTGAAATTGTGGATGACGACATCGGCTGTTTCCGCCAGGCGACAGACCGTTTTTCTCCCTTCCTCCGTTTTTAAATCAACGGTCATGCTCCGCTTATTGCGATTGACAGCTGTATAGTAAGCGCTCATGCCATTTTGAAACGGCGGCCCCCAAAACCGGGTGTCATCCGACCCGCCAGGCGCCTCGATTTTGATGACATCGGCCCCTAAATCGCCTAAAATCATCGTCGCGTATGGACCGGCCAACACGCGCGACAAGTCGAGAACACGGACGCCATCGAGCGCTCCTCCCATCGGATTCCCTCCTTTCTTTCACATGCAAAAAGCCGGTTCCTTGCAAAAGGTGCGAAACAGGAACCGGCTCAAGCGGACTGAGGGGGCATCCCGGCGCGGAGATGCCGTCAGACCGCACAGTTCTTTTTTTTTGGTGACGGTGATATGAAAATGAACGCAGTCAACCGACGTTGCCTGATAGGCAACGGGACGAACAGATGGTGCGGCCGTCTGGTCTGCACAAGCGGCCAAGCTGGCAGGAGACAGCTCGCTATCGTTATTATAAAATTTTATCGGATAATTGTAAATAGTCTAAATATTAAATCCGGAAAATATGTGACGGCAAAATCAGTTAGGGAGACAGCAAAGATGCGTTTCACTGCGCTGATGGCATAGAAGCTGATCCCCCTTTTCAAACAAAAGAAGAGGCGACCGATTGCAGCGGTCGGCAAGAAAACATCGTTGTCTGAGACCAAAAGCGCGCAACATTCGCCTGCATCTATATATAATTGTAAAGAAAGGGGAAACGATGACGCAAAGGAAGTGATGGTGCATGTTCCGCATTTTAGTGACGGCAGACGCCAATTATCTTCCGCCGTTAAAAGTGCTCATGCATTCGTTATTTTGCAATAACCGGCGCCCGTTTACGTTTTATTTGCTTTATTCGCGCATTGCGGAGGAGGAGATCCGAGCGCTTAGTGATTTCGTCCGCAAGCAAGGGCATGAACTGATGCCGATTTATGTCGACCCACAACTGTTTCATGATGCTCCGGTGTTTCGTCACTATACGGCCGAGATGTATTATCGGCTGGCGGCCCATTTGTTTCTGCCTTCGGATGTCGAGCGCGTATTGTACCTTGACCCGGATATTGTCGCCATTAACCCGATCGATGAACTGTATGAGATGGATTTTGAAGGAAATTGGTTTATCGCTGCCGAACATACACATTCCACGAAAGTGGCCAACTTGTTCAACAAGCTTCGGTTAAAGACGCCGAATGCCAAAGGCTATTTCAACACAGGCGTAATGATGATGGACATAGCGATGATGCGGCAACACGTCCGGCTAGAGGAGATTTATCAGTTCATTCGCGACAACCGGTTTAAGCTCGTCCTCCCCGATCAAGATGTGCTTAACGGGCTGTATTGGGACAAAATCAAACCGGTCGACGGCTACCGCTACAATTACGACGCCCGTTACTATGACTTTTTACAGCTGTTGCCGAATCCAAAGCATGATTTATCTTGGATTGAGAAGCATACGGTCTTCATTCATTATTGCGGCAAAGAAAAACCATGGAAACCTAATTACAAAGGGGAGCTTGGACTGTTTTACAGGCGATATAGCCAAATGCTCCAGTTGGAAGGAGAAACGATGGTGTAACCGGTTGAGACAACGGGAGTGATCTTCAATTCCAAAGGAACGTTTCTGCCTGCAAGCGAGGGCGGAGGGGGAATGGCAGGCAAGCGGCAAATGAATCGCCAAGGAGAAGAGACCGCACGATTTGCTTCCGGCCATGGATGATCTGCAAAACGTCTGCATGTCAGCAAAGTACCCACGTCATAGGAAAAGGTGCCCCGTTAAGCGGGACACCCTGTTCGGTTACCGTTTGCGTTCTTGCCGGCGGATGCCAGCTGCTGCAGCGCGCGCTTGCGCCTCGAGGTCTTCATGGTCGGCAAATTCTTCGGAATACTCGACGTCAATGCCGTCGGATTTCAGTTGTTTCGGCACCTGCGGCAAAGTCGCCTTGTTTTTGTCACGTGTCCGTTGTCCGCGAGATCGGCCCATCGTCCATGCCCCCTATCGAAAAGTGGTGAATCGTACGATTCATTCATTAGGATGGCAAGGACAAAGCGGTTGTATAAATAGCAATCGTTTCTAATGGCGCGCCTTTTTCGCCGTATACCCGCCCGCTTGGTCGGCCATTTTAAAATCGCGGGCATAGCTCACTTCCTGAGCGCTTGTCAGCGTATGTTTTCCTTTTTCGCGTTTTCGTTTTTCCGCCATCGCTCGTTCCCTCGCTTTGCATCAATATTCCTTCAGTTCCATTTTGGACGATATGAGCCGCTTTTATGCATAAAAAAGAGGATGTCCGGACGGACAGCCTCTTTTTGGATCGTCATGCGGCCTCCCGCACTTACGCTTCTTTTCGTTGTTCCTCTTCAAGCGTGAAGGAGGGATGGCGCATCGTATAAAGCGTATAGTTGTCTTTCGTAATTTCATACAAATTGTACACGTCCGCCCCGATTTGCTCGAGCAGCGCCCGCCGCGTTTCATTGGCTGGCATCACATATGGCAGCTTTTCCGCCGCTTTAATCGAGCGAACATTGACTTTGCGGATGCGCAAAAATACCGTTTCGATGGAAAGTTCATAAAATAGTTCATGGAAAAACGCTTCTTTGGCGCGCCGGTTGTAGCCGAGTCCGTGGTACGGTTTGCCAAGCCACGTCCCTAAAAAGCCGGCGCCATCTTCGATATCAAAGAGGCTGATCGTGCCGATCGGGTTTCCCCATTCGTCCAAGATCGTGCGCGAAATGAGCTCGCCGCGTTCTTCCGCTTCAATGAGCTGTTTCGTCATGAACAAAAACTCTTCGTACGAGCCGGCTTTCTGGCGCACAAAAGGGAAGACATCCGGGTGCACTATCAGCTCATACAGCGCATGGCAGTCTTGCAGCTCGCGCTTTTTCAGCATGGCCAATCCCTCCTTTGGATACCGAGGGCAGCCTCCTAGCGGGAAACCACCCTCGAAATTTTTTTATTAAAACTTCATTAAAAAAATTTCGGGGTGGGAATCGAACCCACTAGAACCAGCGCGAGCGCTGGTGGCGCACCATTTGCCTTCCCTTTATTCCTATCCGTATGCGGTTATAAACAACAACTGCCCTGAAGTCTTCTTTATCATACACGATTAGATGTAAAAAGGGAATTGCTTTTTTGTTAATTTTTTTTGGATATTTTTTGTCAGCTTTGCGGCAAAAACAAATCCGTGAGACAATCTTCTAACGTTGGAAATGAAAAGCGAAACCCGGCTTGCAGCAGCTTTTCTGGAATGACGCGTTGCCCGTCCGTAACAAGCATGCTCATTTCGCCGAGGAGAAGGCGAAGTGCTGCCGCAGGAACCGGAAGCCAGTGCGGGCGACGAAGCAGGCGGGAGACCGTACGACCGAATTCGTCCATTTGCACGGGATGGGGCGCGGTGAAGTTGACGGGACCCGACAGCTTGTCATGTTCAGCAATATAGGCGATTGCGCGGGTGACGTCCTTAAGATGAATCCATGACAGCCATTGTCGTCCGCTGCCGACCCGACCGCCGATGAACAAACGGTAGGGCATGACCATCATCGGCAAGGCGCCGCCGTGGCGGGCGAAGACGACGCCAAACCGGGCGTAGACGGTACGGATGCCGAGCTGTTCGATTGGACGGGCCGCTGCTTCCCACGCTCGAACCGTTTTCGCGAGAAAATCAGCGCCATAATCGTCCGTTTGCTCGGTGAACACAGCAGAGTCGGAGGTGCCGTAAACGCCGATGGCGCTCGCGTTAATAAACAGCGACGGGCGCTTAGATAGCGAGTGGAGATACTTGACCATTGCTTCGGTAGTCTGAAGGCGGCTGTCAACAATCACGGCTTTTTGTTTCGCCGTCCAGCGCTTTCGATTGAGCGGCTCGCCGGCCAAGTTCACAGCCACATCGATGGAGTCCGGTTTCCGGCTATCGTTGAAGGAAAGGTAATGGATATTGCCGCTAGAAGGTTGTGGTGAGCGGGTGAAAATATAAACGTCATGCCCTTGTCCAGAAAAGTAGCAGGCGAGCGCCCGACCGATGAGTCCGGTTCCGCCATTGATGGCAATGTGCATAGTTTTTCCTCCTTATATAAACGATTTTATGCATGAGAAAGTGGAAAATGATTGAACGCCGGAAACACGTTCTCTTTCCATTTCGCCATTTATGTCGGGAATTCCTCTCTATGGTAAGATAAAGGAGAGGAGGAACGAAAGATGGGGACGATTGTCGACATTGCCGTGACAAAGGAAAACGCCGAGCGGTTTACGATCGTCATTCACCGCGATGATGAGCCGCCGTTAAAACTGACGGTCGACCAAGATGTCTTGCTCGAGTTCCGTTTGAAAAAAGGGATGATCATCGATGACGCCCTTCTTCGCGATATCGTCTATGCCGATGGGGTAAAAAAAGCGTACCAGCAAGCGCTCTATTTTTTGGCGCATCGGATGCGCTCGGAGCATGAAATGATTGGGCACTTAAGAAAAAAAGGCGTCGCCGACCCGGTCATTGAGGAAGTGCTCAGGAAACTTCGCGCCGAGCGGTATGTCGATGATGAGGCGTTCGCTGCCGCTTACGTGCGCACGCAAAAAAACACATCTGCCAAAGGCCCGCGCCTCATCCGAGCCGAACTTGAGCGGCTTGGCGTGCCCGCGTCTGCGATTGAACAAAGTTTAGCCGAATACTCGTTTAGCGAACAAGTTGCGGCGGCCCGCTTGCTTTACGAAAAAGCGAAAAAACAACGGCGGGCGGAGTCGACTCGCGCCTTTTTGGAGAGAGTAAAGCAGCAGCTGGTGCGCAGAGGGTTTTCGCCTGAAGTCGCCGCCGTCGTCCTAGCGGATGAGAGGGGCCGCACCGAGGAGGAAGAGCGGGAGGCGCTGCACATTCAGGCAGAAAAGATTCATCGCCGCTATGCGCATCACCCGCGCCCGCTTTATGAGCAAAAAATGCGCCAAGCTCTTTACCGGAAGGGGTTTTCGCTTGCTTTGATCGACGAATGGCTGCGCAGGCAAGATGATGACCGGTGACCGCCGCAACCAAAAAGCTGAAAAAGGCGTTGTTTCACCGTTGAAAAAAGAAAAAAGGGAGATGGTCCAACATGCTTAAAGAGGAACAAAAACGGTATAGCGAAATGACAAAAGAAGAACTGCAGCAAGAAATCGCCGTCTTAACGGAAAAAGCGCGCAGGGCGGAACAGATGGGCATGGTGAACGAATACGCCGTTTATGAGCGGAAAATCGCTATGGCGAGAGCGTATATGATGAATCCAGCCGATTTTCAGCCTGGGGAGATCTATGAAATCGAAGGGGCGCCGGGGGAGTATTTTAAAGTGCGCTATTTAAAAGGGGTGTTTGCTTGGGGATGGCGGCTGAAAGGAAACGGAGAGGAGGAAGCGCTGCCGATCTCGTTGCTGCGAAAGCCAAACTTGCCGTAAGGGGAGAAATACCGTTTGATCGGCTCGGAGACATGCGGGAGGGTTGGCGCTCGAAAGCGCGCCTCTTCTGCTATTGCTGGTCGGCAGGCGGCATGGAAGGCAGGCTGAGGTTCGAAAGAAAAAACCTAGGGGCAATCCCCTAGGTTTTTTCGACTATGACTGCTTGCGCGTCTGCCGCTCTAAAATGATGAGGTCGAGCGTTTGCTGCGTTTCGCCGTTTACTTGCGAGTGGGCATGCTTCGGGTTGGCCCATGGCTGCTGAAACGGATTGGAGTAAAAGTTGTCATAAAACGCCTTGCGCCGATGGTGACCCATGACTGTTCACCTCGCTGCGGAATATGCCGGGGAACATGGCAGATGGCGCCATGCTCCCGCGGTTTTGTTCACGATTAAAAGAAGTCGCTTCGTTCACCCGAGGCGCGCATCCGTTCTTGCGGGTGGGTGTTGATCGTGCCGTCAGCCCGTTTTGACGCATACTCGGCTTTAGCGCGCGGCTCGCCTTCGAACTTGTTGTTGTTTTGATTCGGGAAGTTGTGCTCCTTATTCCGCATGGCACATTCCCTCCTTATGGCGTGCTCGTGTTGGATGGCCAACACGTATTTTTATTATGGGATCACCGGGCGCGCTTATGTATGCAATTTGTTGGGACAAACACAGGCGCTGGCGGCCATTGTCAGTTTGGAGCGAGCTCCAGTTTTTTTCGCAGCCTTCCTTCGCTGAAAATCCATCCGGTGTATGAGCTGACAATGCGGAGGTTGCGGTCAAGCTGAACGACAGCAACGAACGGATAATATCCTTTGCTCCGGTAGCGCAAGTCGGTAAAGCGCACTTCGTAATAGTCGTCATACTCGTTCATTTCCCACCGATATACTGGGGAGAAGGATAAAAAAGCGGCGACATTTTCATCGCGTTTCGCCGCATTCATGACCGGGTGGTCGGGAAGCGGCCGCTTTTGGAAACGATCGAGAATGAAAAGGCGGCCGCGTTTGGCGCGGGCGACATAAAATTCGTCGTCTGTTGAAATGGCTAAGTGCCATTCGCGCGGCCGCCACGTCGGCACGGTGATGATCTCGGTCACGCCGTCGATCGAGGCGCGGACGAGCCGTTTTATGTTCGCCTGTTGGTGGAAGCGAAGCGCGTAATACGCGGCGACGAGCACATAGATGCCGAAAAACGTATAACCGGGGTGGAGGCCAAGAAACAGTCCGCCAATCCCGAGCAAATGGAGCGCAAAAATGATTGGATCAAACGTATGAACGACGCCAAGGGCGATCCATTTTTTCGTGAACGGGCGCAACGCTTGCGTCCCGTAAGCGTTAAAAATATCGACAAACACATGAAAAGCGACGGCGGCGAACGTCCAAAGCCAAACGCGGAGCCAATCCGTATCCGGATAGACGGCGATCATCACGCCGACGATCAACAGCGGCCAAAGAATGACGGCGGGAATCGAGTGAGTCACGCCGCGGTGGTTGCGAATATATTTGGCGTTATTGCGCAACTTTAAAATCGTATCGATATCCGGCACTTGCGAGCCGGCGAGTGCGCCGATCAGTACGGCGTGGGATAAGAGCGGGTCGTGGGCGATGGCGGGATCAAGCGAGGCAAGACTGCCGAGCGCCACTCCCATTAAAACGTGTGTGCCTGTATCCAACGTCAAGGCGCCTCCTTTATCAGCGTCGTTTGTTAGTATATCCCGCCCGGAGTCCGGTCAATAACCGTCCTGTTGAAGGGTGGAAGGGCGGGCGGCGGAGTAAATAATGGTATGGCTAGTGTACCACATGATGCCGCCTGCTAGCGAGGGGCAGAATGACTAAATTGACATCGATTGTTGCTGCGGACATCCGGAGGGAAGGGAAAATGCTTGAGCGGACGGCTTTAACTAAGCGAAAAGCGCCCCGCACCTGGCGGGGCGCCTCGCTCGTTTCTGCTCGTTGATCGGGTTGCTGTCCATTCTTTCAGCGGCCTATTTGTTCGCCGCTATGTTGTCCGCCGCTCAACCGGTCAGCTGTCATTTCTAAGCCGTTGGCCGATCGCCTTAAGTGCGGACAGGAAGAAGTGGACGGCGCGATTGATATCCGGGTCGTTGAGCGCCTTAAACAAGTCGAACAGTCCGACCTTTTTCGGTTCGACCGAGGTCTCTTCGTATGCCTCGATGGCACCGGAGGCGATATGTTCAAGCAGCTTGGCCGTCCGCTCAGGGTCGAGCGAGGCGGCGAGGCCGGCCAAGGCGAACGCGTGGTTCACCATCGTTGTCACCGGCTTTTGGTTGAGCTGGCCGACGACGATTTTCGCTACGTCTTCCCGCGCATTTAATAGGGCGTTGGCGGCCTCAAGCAGGCCGCTTTCATGCAGCTGCTCGATGAGCGTCAAGAGCTCGCGGACTGCTTCTTCGCTGTCGCCGACGGCCGCTTTTAGTTTCGCCAGCGCTTCGGCCCGCTTTTCTTCCTCGGTCATCTGGCGTTTTTGAATGGCGGTAATCGGTTTAGCCACCGATTTTCACCCCCTTTTCCGCTTCCGTGAGCGGCACGTAATCGCGGCGTTGCCATTTCCGCTCGACCTCGACGCCGTTTTGCGGATGACGCTGTTTAAAGCGCGGGTTTGTGCGCGGCAGCGGCGTTTCTCCCGACCGTTCAAGCACTTCCATACGCACGCGGGCTTGTTTATACGCCGGCGTATTCGTGCGATGGTCGGTTTGCGGACCGGTCAAAATGTTAATGGCGCTCTCATTGGCCGTTGAGTGCATCGGCAAGAACAGCTCATTGCCTCTGACCCGGTCGGTGACGAGCACGCGCACTTTGACGCGGCCGTACGGGGAGATGAGCCGGACAAGCGCCCCGTCGCTAATGCCGCGCTCGTTGGCGAGTTCCGGCGACACTTCAACGAAAATGTCCGGAAACTTGCGCTGGATGCCTTTTGATTTGTACGTCAAGTTTCCTTCGTGGAAGTGCTCAAGCAGCCGGCCGTTGTTGACGAGCAAATCGTACTCTTCCGGGTATTGCACCGGTTTGACCCAATCGGCCAGCGCAAAGCGGGCTTTGCCGTCCGGGAAGTTAAACCGCTCTTTGTACAGAAGCGGCGTATCAGCGCCGTCATAGCTGCCCCAGCATAAGCTGTTCCAGCCCTCGAGCCGGTCGTAATGCGCCTGCGAATAGAGCGGGGCGAGGCTGGCGACTTCATCCATCACTTCACTCGGGCCGGTGTAATTCCAATCGGCGCCAAGCCGTTTGGCAATTTCTTGGATAATCCACCAATCCGGTTTGGAGTCGCCAAGCGGCTCAAGCGCTTGGTAAAACCGTTGGATGCGGCGTTCGGTGTTCGTGAATGTTCCTTCTTTCTCCAAGTTCGGCGCCGCCGGCAAGATCACATCAGCAAATTGCGCCGTTTTGGATAAGAAAATGTCTTGGACGACGACAAAGTCGAGTTTCGCCAACGTCTCTTGCACATGGTTGGCGTTGCAGTCGACAAGCGCCATGTCTTCGCCGACGATATACATCGCTTTTAGCTCGCCGCGTTCAGCCGCTTCAAGCATTTGAATGTTGTCAAGGCCCGGCTTTGCATCGATGCGGACGCCGTACGCTTTTTCAAATTTCGCGCGCGCCGCGTCATCGGTCACATGTTGGTAGCCAGGCAGCCAGGAAGGAAGCGATCCCATGTCACAGGCGCCTTGGACGTTGTTATGGCCGCGCAATGGGAACGCACCGGCGCCCGGACGCCCGTAGTTGCCGGTTGCAAGCAGCAAATTGGAAATCGCTGCCGATGTGTCGCTGCCGCCCGTATTTTGCGTCACGCCCATGCCCCAAAGGACGCATGTGCCGTCCGCTTCGTGAATCATTTCGGCAATGCGGATGAGATCGGCTTTGGCGATGCCGGTTGTTTGTTCGGCATAGTCGAGCGTATATTTTTCGAGCAGCTGTCGGAATTCATCAAAGAAATGGACGCGTTCGCGAATGAACGCTTCATCGTGCCAGCCTTGGTCGATGATGTATTTCGTTACCGCCATCAGCCACACTTGGTCGGTGCCTTGTTTCGGGCGGATGAACAAATCGGCCCGCTCAGCCATTTCGTTGCGGCGCAAGTCGGCGACGATCAGTTTTTGGCCGAACAGCTTATGCGCCCGTTTGACGCGGGTCGCAATCACCGGATGCCCCTCGGCAGGGTTGGCGCCGATGATGATGACCAAGCCGGCGGAAGCGATGTCATGAATCGTGCCGGAATCGCCGCCCATGCCGACCGTGCGGAACAAGCCGTCCGTCGCTGGCGATTGGCAATAGCGCGAACAGTTGTCGACGTTGTTCGTTTCAAATACTTGCCGCGCCAACTTTTGCATTAAATAGTTTTCCTCGTTGGAAATTTTCGATGAGGAAATGAAGCCAATGGCATTGCCGCCGTATTGTTGCTTAATGGCGCCAAGTTTTTTGGCCACTAGATCGAGCGCTTCTTCCCATGTCGACTCGACGAACACGTCGCCTTTACGGATGAGCGGTTTCGTCAGGCGCTCTTCGCTGTTGACAAAATCCCAGCCGAATTTTCCTTTGACGCATGTGGAAATCGCGTTGACCGGCGCTTCGGAAACAGGCTGGATTTTTAAAATCTTGCGCCCTTTCGTCCACACTTCAAACGAACAGCCGACGCCGCAGAACGTGCAGACCGTTTTCGTCTTTTTGATCCGCTGTTCGCGCATCGCCGCCTCAATTTCAGAAATGGCGAAAATGCTCGTGTAATTTGGCTCGACTTCTTTGACAAAGTCGATCATTGGGCTCAGCACTTCTTGATCCAAGCCGGTCATAAACCCGGCTTCGCCAAGCATCGATTTTTCCATTAAGGCGTTGCACGGGCAAACGGTGACACAGTGCCCGCAGCTGACGCACGACGATTCGTTGATCGGCACGCCGCCATCCCAAACGACGCGCGGCCGTTCTGCTTCCCAGTCAATCGAGAGCGTTTCGTTTACTTGCAAGTTTTGGCATGCCTCAACACACTGCCCACAGGCGATGCATTGGTTCGGGTCATAGCGGTAGAACGGGTGCGACATATCCACCTCGGATGGGTGGACTTTCGGACGGTACGGATATGTTTGATGTTCGATTTGCATCATTTCCGCTGTGTTGTGCAGCTTGCAGTTGCCGTTGTTGTTATCACACACCGTACAGTATAAAAGGTGGTTTTCCAAAAGGCGGTCCATCGCTTCTTTTTGCGCCGCTTTCGCCCGCGGTGAGCTGAGCTCGACGACCATGCCGTCTTCCACTAGCGTCGAACAGGCGCGAAGAAGCGTGCCGTTGACTTCAGCGATGCACGTATCACACGTCTGAATGGCGCCAAGCTCCGGCGTGTAACAAACTTGCGGGTGCGAAAGCCCGTGCTCGTTGACGGTTTCTAAAATCGTCATCCCTTGTTTGGCGCGGTACGTGCGTCCGTTGATGGTAACCGTCACCATTGGTGCTTCCATCATCGCTCCTCCTTTGCAAAATAAAAACTCCACCAACGATGAGATTCGTGCTTCATCGTGGTGGAGTAGTTCTTTAGCACAGCGATACTAAACAACCAATCCAATGTTTGCTAGAGTCGTAGAAAAATAACAAGGAGACCCTTATTATTTTTCCACTATGTATACATTTGCTATAGTTTATTATAGTATGGCGAAACGTAGAACACAATGGATGGATAGGAAGTTTTTCAAACGTTGGCGAAAGGAGAGATGGGGATGTCGAAAAAGGAAGCCGCCTTTAATGATATTGTGCGCAAAGTGCGTAAACAGCTGTTTGGCAAAGGGCCGGAACGGATTAAAACATATTTTGTCGACAACTTGGCGATTACGATTTTGCACGGAAATTTAACGCCGACGGAGAAATTTATCGCCCGCACGCCGGAAGGACGGGAGATGGTGCATGCGGCAAGAACGAAAATGATTCAAGATGTGTATGCCCAGCATGTGCCGGATGGCATGGAAGAGCTCGTCGGTTCGAAACTGCTTCATTTGTTCAGTGATATTAAAATTGAAGAAGATATGGCCGTTTCTGTGTTTGTGTTTGAAAAGCCGATTGAATTGTGACAAATTTGTGAACAAAACGGTTGTGTTTCACAGCTGTTCATGGTATGCTTATGAGTGTAGGCAAGGTGAAAATAGGAGAAGCTTGGCCGGCTAACAGATGTTGTTCAGTTGGTTGGCAGGTTTCAGAAACGGATGTGCGTTGGTTTCGCTGCAGAAGTGCTGGGCGCAAACTACCGCCGCTTTTCGCTGACAGGGGCAAACGGTGCCTTTGTCCGGAAGGCGGCGTTTTTATTTTGGCGAAAAAGGGGGGATGTGAAGTGGGCGGGTTTGCGGCGAAACGGCGGCCGATTGCCAAATACAGGAACGGGCGCTTGGTTGAGGAAGAGGACGAGATCGCGCTTGAGTTTCCGTTGACAATAACGGTCAATGGTGAGGAGTTTGCGACGATCGTTTGCACTCCCGGGCATCTTGATGAACTGGTGGTCGGATTTTTAGCTGCGGAAGGGGCCATTCGGACGTATAGAGACATCAAAGCGATGACGGTGGACGGGGAGCGGGGGTTTGCGTACGTCGAACTCGCCGCAGGCGGACTGCCGGCCAAGCAGTTTTATGCGAAGCGATTCATCGGCTCGTGCTGCGGAAAAAGTCGGCAATTTTATTTTTACAATGATGCGAAAACCGCCAAAACGATCGTTGGCGGCATCACTGCTAAAGCCAATGACTGTCTGCGCTTAATGAAAGCGCTGCACGAACAGTCGATCGATTTTGCGGCAACCGGTGGCCTTCATAACGCAGCGCTCGCCACGCCGGACGGGATTGTTGTCATCCGCTCCGACATCGGACGCCATAACGCGCTTGATAAGTTGTACGGCTACTGCCTGCGCCATCAAGTGGCGATGAAAGACAAGCTGATTGTATTCAGCGGCCGCGTCTCGTCGGAAGTGCTCTTGAAGGCGGCGAAAATGGGCGTAAGCATTCTGCTGTCGAAATCGGCGCCGACGACGCTGGCCCTAGATTTGGCGGAAGAACTCGGCATTACCGTTGTCGGCTTTTTGCGCGGGCAAGCGTTTAATGTGTATACGTATGAAAGTCGAATTATAATTGGATGAAAGGGGAGAAGGGAGACATGAAAAACCGATGGCTTATTGCTTTATCTGCTGTCGGCATCCATATTTCGATCGGATCTGTTTACGCCTGGAGCAATTTTACCAATCCATTAAAACAATTGTTTGGATGGTCGGACCAGGAAGTGGCGCTCACCTTCAGCATTGCCATCTTATTTTTAGGATTATCGGCTGCGTTCCTCGGTCATTTTGTGGAGAAGCACGGACCGCGGAAATCGGGGCTATTGGCTGCCATCTTTTTTGGCCTCGGGGTGACTGGTTCTGGATTGGCTGTTGCTCTCGGTTCTAAGTATCTTCTGTATCTGTTTTATGGCGTTTTAGGCGGGATCGGGCTTGGCGTCGGGTATATTGCGCCTGTGTCTACGCTTGTTAAATGGTTTCCAGACCGGCGCGGTTTGGCTACGGGGCTGGCGATTATGGGGTTCGGGTTTGCGGCGGCCATTGCGAGTCCCGTCATGAACAGCTTAATTGCATCCGTAGGTGTTCAGAATACATTTTTTATTTTGGGGATTACATACTTCGCTATTATGGTGTTATCCTCGCTTTATTTAGAAAAACCACCGGAAGGATGGCTGCCGGAAGGATTTCAGGAAAAAGTGAAGGCCGGAAAAGCCAAACCTTCGCTTGATTTGGCGCAGTTGACGGCCAATGAGGCGGTTAAAACAAGACGTTTTTGGTATTTATGGTTCATGCTTTTTATTAACGTGACATGTGGCATTGCCGTTTTGGCAGTGGCGAAACCACTGGCAGTAGAAAGCATTGGCATCAGCCAAACAGCCGCGGCGGCATTAGTTGGCGCCATCGGAGTGTTTAACGGGTTAGGACGCATCGGCTGGGCGTCGGCTTCTGATTATATTGGTCGTCCAAATACGTATACGGCGTTTTTCGTTTTGCAAATCTTGATTTTCTTCCTGTTGCCGAATGTGTCCATGAAATGGTTGTTTATTGTGATGCTGACGATTGTGTATACGTGTTATGGCGGCGGATTTGCCTGTATCCCCGCGTACATCGGCGATTTGTTTGGAACAAAGCAACTCGGTGCCATCCACGGTTATATTCTGACGGCTTGGGCTGCCGCCGGTCTTGTCGGACCGATGTTTGCTGCGTACATTAAAGACACGACCGGCTCTTATGAAGGGAGTTTGGCCTTTTTTGGAGGTTTGTTTGTCATCGCTTTCATTATCTCGATGCTCGTGCGCATCGATATTCGCCGATTGCGCGCCCAACATGAACAAATCGCCTATGTTTCGGCGGCAAAGGAAAGTTGAGAACGATTTCCTTTTATTTCCCCCTGGCGTGCGGCAAGCCACGCTGGGGGTTTTTTGGTATAATGGGGTGGACAATAGGCATCATGGGGGACAAAACGAAGATGACAACGTGGACAGAGCGGTTTCCTGCCCGCGAGTTTCAGCGCGATTTGCTCGATTGGTTTGCCCGTGAGCGCCGCGACCTGCCGTGGCGAAAAGACCGCGATCCGTATAAAGTGTGGGTGTCAGAAGTCATGTTGCAGCAGACGCGCGTCGAGACGGTCATTCCGTATTTCGAAAAGTTTATTGAGCAATTTCCGACGCTAGAGGCGCTCGCTGGCGCCGATGAGGACGAAGTGCTGAAGGCGTGGGAAGGGCTCGGTTATTATTCGCGTGTGCGCAACTTGCATGCGGCGGTAAAAGAAGTGAAGGAGCATTATGGGGGGAAAGTGCCGGATCGCCCGGATGAGTTTGCCAAACTGAAAGGAGTCGGCCCGTATACGGTCGGCGCGGTGCTGAGCCTCGCCTACGGCGTGCCGGAGCCGGCGGTCGATGGCAACGTGATGCGCGTGTTGTCGCGTTTGTTTTTGTTGACGGATGACATTGCCAAGGCGTCGACGCGAAAGCGATTCGAACAGATCGTCCGTGAGATTATGGCGTATGAACATCCGGGGGCATTCAATGAAGCATTGATTGAGCTTGGCGCCCTTGTTTGTACACCGCGCCGCCCCTCGTGCCTTCTTTGTCCGGTGCAAGCCCATTGCCGGGCGTTCGCGGAAGGTGTGCCGGAGGAATTGCCGGTGAAAACGAAAAAAACAGCGGTGAAACAAGTGCCGCTTGCGGTTGCTGTGCTCGCTGACGAAGAAGGACGCATTCTTATTCGCAAGCGCGGCCATACCGGTCTGCTTGCGAACTTATGGGAATTTCCGGGCTGTGAAATGAATGGCGAAGGTGAAAAAGAGAAATTGGAGAAGGTATTTTTGAACGAGCATGGTCTTAAGATCAAGCTCGGAGAGCCGCTGGCTTCGTTTGATCACGTGTTTTCCCATTTGATTTGGAAGCTGACGGTGTTTAGTGGCCAGTTGCTTGACGGCGAGCGGCTGGGCGAACCGTATCGATTAGTGTCAGCGAGGGAGCTAGACGCATACGCCTTTCCTGTGTCGCACCAACGCATTTGGCGCGAATATCAAGAGCGCGCAGGCGAAGCGCGCCGCCTGCGTTAATCGGGCACCGGCATCGTGCCGTGTGTGTACGTTGCTTCGCGGCGCCCAAGGCCGCCGCGCGCTTCGATTTCTTCAATAATTTCGCGGTGGATCGTTTGCCCTTCGACGTTTAAATACGGAGCAATTTGCTGGAACGAATGGTGAAAATAAGCGAGTTCGTCATCGGTCCATTCTGTTTTTGGAATCATCGACAGTTCGGTCATATCGCGGCCGACATACATAGGCTGCGCCTCCTTTGTTTGCGGAATTCGGCTATATTATACGTAAAGGAGCGGAAAAACATGAGTGGAAAAGTGGCGGTCGTCACGGGAAGCAGCCGCGGCATCGGCAAAGCGATCGCTTTGCGGCTGGCTGAGGAAGGATATGATATTGTCGTCAACTATGCCCGCAGCAAAACAGCTGCCGAAGAAACAGCGCGTGAAATTGAAGCGCTCGGAAGAAAAGCGCTTATTGTCAAAGCCAATGTCGGCGATGTCGAGAAAATTCGCGCCATGTTCGCCCGCATTGATGAAGTATTCGGGCGGGTTGATGTGCTCGTGAACAACGCTGCCTCCGGCGTATTGCGACCGGCGTTAGAGCTCGAGGAAACGCATTGGAACTGGACGATGAATATCAACAGCAAAGCGCTTTTATTTTGCGCCCAAGAGGCAGCGAAGCGGATGGAAAAATCCGGCGGTGGAAAAATCGTCAGCATCAGCTCGCTCGGGTCGATCCGCTATTTGGAAAACTACACGGCGGTCGGCGTTTCGAAGGCGGCGCTCGAGGCTCTGACGCGCTACTTGGCCGTCGAGCTGGCGCCAAAACATATCGCCGTCAACGCCGTTTCCGGCGGAGCGGTGGACACGGAAGCGCTGAAATATTTTCCGAACCGCGAACAGTTGCTTGCCGACGCGGCGGCCCATACACCGGCTGGCCGTTTGGTGAAACCGGAAGACATTGTCAACACCGTTTTGTTTTTATTGTCTGACGCCGCCGAGATGATCCGCGGACAGACGATCATTGTCGATGGCGGAAGATCTTTACTTTTATAATGTTGACGGATAGAACGGTCACCTCCAGGGCATAGTAAAGCACGTGGAGGTGAGAACAATGGCCAAACAACCGAACAAAACATTCGCTGGCACGAACATTCAAGAAGTGCGACAAAAAAATGCACAATCGGCTCAAGCTGCTCAAGCTAATCAAGCTGGCCAATTTGGCACTGAGTTTGCGGCTGAGACGAATGTGCAACATGTTAAACAACAAAACGCTCAAGCAGAGGCGCGCAAAGCGCAAAATGTTAATCAGTAACCAGGCATTATGAATGGCCGGCGCCACTGACCGCTCATAGCAGCAAACGTTGTCAAAAGAGCGCGGGCAACAGGCCAGATAGGGAAGGCAAAAAGCAGAGGCAGCATGCCTCTGCTTTTTTGTCGACAAAAACTGTCATGGTTCTACATGATTAGTGAAAGGATTTGAAAAGCTTGGCCGCGAAATGATAAAGCAGATTGTATGGCAAAGGGGAAGGGAGAATCGCAAGAGCATGGAACAGGTTTGGGTGGATGATTGGGAAGAAGCGTTGTTTTTATGGAATGAAATGGAGCGCTGTCAGGAGATTGCCCGTCAGTTGCAGGAACTCGAACGCGAAGCGCCGACCCCTGCTCTTCGCGAAGAAGTACGGCAAATGAAACAGCAAGTTGAAGCCATCCGCCGCGTGTTTGAGAGACAGGTGTCCTCAAGCGCTTGAGGCGGGCCGCGCCCGCCAGCCCTGCACCGCTAGGCCGCTTTCGCCTCGGCAAGGCGGCTCGCTTTTCTTTCCATTTGCGAAACAAAAAAGGTATAATAAAAAGAAGAAGCTCCCATCGGAAAGTAGGGAAGAATGATGCCAGCATACCCGCGGGAAGGGAAAATCATTCAAATCCATAGCTACAAACATAATGGGACGATCCACCGCATTTGGCAGGAGACGGTCGTATTAAAAGGAACACCGGCGTATGTAATCGGCGGCAACGACAAAACGCTTGTCATGGAAGCGGACGGCCGGACGTGGGTGACGCGCGAGCCGGCGATTTGTTTTTTTCACGCCAAGCATTGGTTTAACATCATCGCCATGATCCGCGAGGACGGGGTATATTATTATTGCAATGTAAGCTCGCCGTTTGTCTGGGATGATGAGGCGCTGAAATATATCGATTACGATTTGGATATTAAAGTGTTCCCTGATATGACGTACATGCTTCTTGATGAAGACGAATACGAGCGGCATCGCCGTGAGATGAGTTACCCGGATGTGATCGACCGCATTTTAAAAAACAACGTCCAAAAGCTCATCGGCTGGATTCAAGAGCGGAAAGGGCCGTTCGCGCCCGAGTTTATTGACAAATGGTACGGAACGTTTCAGGCGTACCAAAAATAGCGGCATGAAAAAAGCCTGTTCGGCACCGCTGGCAGGTTTTTTCTGCGTTTTTAGGGGGGACACCATGGGCAGCATCCGGCGTTATTGGCAGTTCGTCCGCCCGTACCGTTGGCATATCGTTGTAACAATGGCCGTTGGCATCATCAAATTTTCTATTCCATTGCTTATTCCATTGCTGTTGAAATTCGTCGTTGACGACGTGATCGCCAACGGCGCGCTGTCACTCGAAGAGAAAACGACACGTCTTTGGCAAGCGCTCGCTTTGATGTTGATCGTCTTTCTTGTCATTCGTCCGTTTGTGGAATATTACCGGCAATATTTCGCGCAATGGACAGCGAGCAAGGTGCTGTATGATATTCGCCAGCAACTATTTCGTCATATGCAAAAATTAAGTTTTTCATATTACGCGAACCACCGGACGGGCGAGGTGATCTCTCGCGTCATTAACGATGTTGAGCAGACAAAAGAGTTTATCATCACTGGGTTGATGAATTTATGGCTCGATATGGCTACGATTTTGATCGCCTTGGCGATTATGGTGAACATGGATGTCAAGATGACGCTTATTTCCGTCAGTACGCTGCCGCTTTACGCGTTTGCGGTCAAATACTTTTTTGGCCGCCTGCGTCAGCGCACCCGCCAGCGTTCGCAGGCGCTCGCCGAATTGCAGGCGTATTTGCACGAGCGGGTGCAAGGGATGCCGATCGTGAAAAGCTTTGCGATCGAAGACGAGGAACAGCGCCGTTTTTCCAAGCAAAACGGCCATTTTTTAACGAAGGCGCTCATCCATACAAGCTGGAACGCCAAATGCCCGCGTGTTTTTGAAAAACCCGCCGATTTTGATTTTTGATGAGGCGACATCAGCGCTTGATTTGGAAAATGAGCATCACATTCAAGAAGCGCTTGAGCGTTTGGCGAAAAACCGGACGACGTTTGTCGTCGCCCATCGCCTGTCGACGATCACCCATGCCGACCGCATTTTGTTCATCGAAAACGGGCGAGTTGTCAAAAGCGGCACGCATGAGGAACTAATGGCGAAGCGAGGGAGCTATTACCAGTTGTTTATGGTTCAACACTTATAGTAAACAAAAGTATTAATGTTATTGAAAAAATATGAAAAAGGCGACTTTACCTCGTGTAAAGTCGCTTTCATATTGCTTTTTGTTTTTTAATAATTTTAATTTTTTATAATATTATATTGTCTTATAGAATGATGCATGGCATAATTTTGTTCAGAGGGTAAAGGTTTCACGAAATGGGGTGATGAGGGGGTGAAGACGATGATGGAAGGGCCTTTGTTGGAAGTTCGCGGGCTTCGGACATCTTTTTTTACGGATGAGGGGGAGATCCCCGCTGTCGATGGCGTCGATTTTTCTGTTCGGGAGGGCGAAGTGCTCGGCATCGTCGGGGAGTCTGGATGCGGAAAAAGCGTCACATCGCTTTCGATTATGAAATTATTGCCCAAAGGAATCGGCAAGGTGGTTGGCGGCGAAATTTGGTTTAAAGGTGAGAATTTAGTTGAAGCCTCAGAGAGAAGGATGAAGCAAATTCGCGGAAATGAGATTGCCATGATTTTTCAAGAGCCCATGACCTCGTTAAACCCTTTATTCACAATCGGGAATCAATTAGTAGAAGCGATTTGTCTTCATACAAAAATAAGGAAAAAAGAAGCGAGAGAACGGGCGGTGGAAATGCTCAAGCTTGTCGGATTGCCGCGCGCTGAACAAACGCTGGATGAATATCCGCATCAGTTATCGGGAGGTATGCGCCAGCGCGTTATGATTGCGATGGCAATGGCGTGCCAGCCGGCGCTTTTGATCGCCGATGAGCCGACGACGGCGCTTGACGTGACGATCCAAGCGCAAATTTTAGCATTGATGAAAGAATTAAACCGGACGTTCGGCACAGCGATTATGATGATCACCCACGATTTGGGCGTTGTCGCTGAAATATGTGACCGCGTGATCGTCATGTATGCCGGCCAAATTGTCGAAGAGGGAAGCGTTCAGGCGATTTTTCGGCGGCCTCAGCACCCGTATACCGCCGGTTTGATCCGCTCGATTCCCGATATCCGCGGCAAAAAGGAGCGCCTGTACTCCATTCCAGGCCAAGTGCCGAAGCCGGGGACCGTCCGCTGTGGCTGCCGATTTGCCGAGCGGTGTGAATATGCGCTTGATCGTTGCCGTCAAGAGGAACCACAACTGTATGAAGTTGGTGAACAAGGTCATCGCACTCGTTGCTTTTTGGCGTTAGGGAAGGGAGAGGGAGTTGATGAGCGAGCCGTTGCTCGAAGTGAAAGGGCTTAAAAAATATTTTCCGATTACTGGAGGCATTTTTGGCAAACAAATCGGGACGGTAAAAGCGGTCGATGATGTGACGTTCACTGTATATCGCGGCGAAACGCTTGGGATCGTTGGCGAGTCCGGTTGCGGCAAGTCGACGACAGGGCGAATGCTTTTGCGGCTTATTGAACCGACGGATGGTTCGATCATGTTCGAAGGAAAAGAGATGAAGGATTTATCGAAGGCTGAGCTGCGTCGGTTGCGGCGCGATATGCAAATGATTTTCCAAGACCCGTTTGCCTCCCTCAATCCGCGCCATACGGTGGAAAAAATTTTAGAGGAACCATTGATTGTTCATGGCATCGGGTCGAAAGAAGAGCGAAAGCAGCGGGTGCGGGAGATGCTTGAAGTCGTCGGACTTGGTTCGTATCATGCAAAACGCTACCCGCACCAATTTAGCGGCGGCCAGCGCCAGCGCATCGGCATCGCGCGGGCGTTGATGACCCATCCGAAGTTGATCATTGCCGATGAACCGGTCTCAGCGCTCGATGTATCGATTCAAGCACAGGTGCTTAATTTGCTTGAGGATTTACAAAAACAGTTTTCTCTTACATATATTTTCATTGCTCATGATCTAGGAGTAGTTCGGCATATTAGCGACCGAGTTGGCGTCATGTATTTAGGTCGGATGGTCGAACTAGCGGAGAGCGAATCGCTATATGAAGCGCCGAAACATCCATATACGAAAGCCTTGTTGTCTTCTGTGCCGATTCCCGATCCTGACCATAAAACGGAGCGTCAGCTGCTCTCCGGCGATTTGCCGAGCCCGGCTAATCCGCCACAAGGGTGTGCGTTCCATACACGCTGTTCGGCTTGTATGAACATTTGTCGCGAGCGACGTCCAGAACTAAAAGAAGTAGCGAATGGACATTACGTCGCCTGCCATTTATACGAATGAATAGACAGGCGGTGTGATGATACACAAACTAAGTGAGGGGGAGAAATGATGAGAAGAAACAAATGGTTTGCTTGGCTGGCCATGTTGCTTGCCGCCGTTCTTGTCTTTGCCGGCTGCGGCAAGTCGAAGGAAAGCGCGGGAGGCAGCAGCGAAAAACCGTCGGCCCAAGACACTCTTGTCTATGGTCGCGGCGGCGATTCGGTATCGCTTGACCCGGCGACCGTGACGGATGGCGAATCGCTAAAAGTCACGAAAAACATTTTTGACACACTGCTTGACTACAACGACAACGACACATCCGTTAAGCCGGCGTTAGCGACGGAGTGGACGATTTCTGAGGATGGGTTGACGTATACCTTCAAGCTGCGGCAAGGTGTAAAGTTTCATGATGGCACTGATTTTAATGCAGAAGCAGTTGTATTCAACTTTGAGCGTTGGGCAAACGGCAACGCTGACACGTTCCCGTACTATGGGTCAATGTTTGGCGGCTATAAAAATGATGAGAGTCACGTCATTAAAGAGGTGAAAGCGCTTGATGACTATACGGTACAGTTTGTGTTGAAGCGTCCGCAAGCGCCGTTCTTGAAAAATATCGCCATGCCGCCGTTTGCCATTGCCAGCCCGACGGCGGTCGAAAAATATGGGGACAAGTTCGGCGAACATCCGGTTGGCACCGGTCCGTTTGTCTTTAAAGAGTGGAAACGGAACGAACGGATCGTGCTTGAGAAAAATAAAGATTATTGGGAAGAAGGCCATCCGAAGCTGAACCAGGTTATTTTCGTTTCCATTCCCGACAACTCAGCGCGTCTCAACGCGCTCTTAAAAGGCGAAATCGATATCATGGAAGATTTGAATCCGACGGATTTAAAACAAGTGGAAGGAAACAAAGAGTTTCAAATTTTTAAGCGTCCGTCGATGAACGTCGCCTATGTCGGGTTGACGGCGACGAGAGGGCCGCTGAAAAATAAGTTGGTTCGCCAAGCGCTGAACTACGCGGTGGACAAACAGGCCATTATTGATGCGTTTTATGCTGGACAGGCGGAACCGGCGAAAAACCCGATGCCGCCGAGCATTCCGGGATATAACGATGCCATTCAAGACTATCCGTTTGATCTGGAAAAGGCTAAACAATTGCTCGCCGAGGCCGGCTACCCGAATGGCTTTGAAATCGAACTGTGGGCGATGCCGGTGCCGCGTCCATATATGCCAGATGGGCAGAAAATTGCCGAAGCCATTCAAGCCAATTTCGCCAAAATCGGTGTGAAAGCGAAAATTGTGTCATATGAATGGGCGACGTATTTAGATAAGCTCGCCAAAGGGGAGGCGGATGCTTTCCTGCTCGGCTGGACGGGCGACAACGGCGATGCGGATAACTTCCTATACGCGCTCCTTGACAAAGACAGCATTGGCAGCAACAACTACACGTATTTTTCGAATGATGAGCTCCATAACATTTTAGTCGAGGCGCAAACAATCAGTGATGAAAACAAACGGAATGAACTGTATAAACGGGCGCAGGAAATTATTAAAGAAGAGGCGCCATGGATTCCGCTCGTTCACTCGACTCCGCTGTTGGCCGGCAAGGCGAATATCCAAGGATTTCATCCGCACCCGACCGGCTCGGACAAATTTACCAAAGTGGAATTTAAGTAATCGGTTGGGAGAGGGGAAGGGATGCGTCTTCCCCTCTTTGTTTACCGCATGTTAAGGGAGGAAGATTGGGGTGCTGTCGTATACAGTAAGAAGGGTGCTAATGATCATTCCTGTGTTATTTGGTATGTCACTTGTCGTTTTTTTTATGATCCGAGCGATTCCTGGCAACCCCGCACAAGTCATTTTAGGGCAAAAGGCGACGAAGGAAGCGGTGGCTGCCCTGACGCATAAGCTTGGGCTGGATGAGCCTTGGTATGTCCAATATATCAAATATATTGGCGGGTTGCTGCGCGGCGACCTGGGCGAGTCCATTCGCACCGGTGCTCCCATCGCTGAAGAAATTTGGCCGTATTTAGCGGCGACGATCGAGCTGTCGCTAGTAGCGATGATTATTGCTGTTGTTATCGGCGTTAACGCCGGCATTATTAGCGCGTGGTTTCAAAACTCATGGTTTGATTATATTGCGATGGTGCTGGCGCTTCTTGGCGTTTCGATGCCTATTTTTTGGCTTGGATTGATGGAGCAGTGGCTGTTTTCGATTCAGCTCGACTGGCTGCCGACGTCAGGACGGGAGGATGTGCGCAACCCAATCGAGCCAGTCACCCATCTCTATTTGATCGATACGTTGCTCAGTGGAAATACGGAGCAGTTTTGGCAAGTCATCCAACATCTCGTGTTGCCAAGTGTGGCCTTGGCGACAATCCCGATGGCGATTATCGCCCGCATGACACGCTCCAGCATGCTCGAAGTGATGAAATCTGATTATGTCCGCACCGCAAGAGCGAAAGGGTTAAGCATGTTTTGGGTTGTGTACAAACATTCGTTAAAAAACGCCATTATTCCTGTGTTGACCGTCATTGGCTTGCAAACAGGACTGTTGCTTGGCGGGGCGATTTTGACGGAAACGATTTTCAGCTGGCCTGGCATTGGTCGGTATATTTACGATGCTATCGGCTATCGAGATTATCCGGTAATTCAATCGGGAATTTTGATTATCGCCGCTATTTTTATTTTCATTAACTTAATCGTCGACTTACTTTACGCGGCAATTGACCCGCGCATCAAGTACCATTAGGGAGAGGAGGAGGCGCGTATGGCTGAATTGGCGCGCACACCGGCAACGCCGCCGACAGTGATTGGGGAAGAGAAAACGGGTTCGTTATGGGGGGAAGCTTGGCAGCGGTTTCGAAAAAATAAAATCGCTCTTGTTGGGGCAGGGATTGTCTTATTTTTTATTGTGATCGCCATCTTGGCGCCTTGGCTGGCACCGTATGACTATAAAGAACAGCAATTGGCCGAGCGGCTGCAACCACCTTCTGGCGAACACTGGTTTGGAACGGATGATTTTGGCCGCGACATTTTTTCCCGTGTGATTTATGGAGCGCGCATTTCGTTATGGGTCGGGTTTTTCTCTGTACTCGGGTCGATTGTTGTCGGCTCATTGCTTGGCATTATCGCTGGTTACTATGGCCGATGGATCGATGGAATTATTTCGCGGTTATTTGATATTATGCTGGCATTTCCAAGCATTTTATTGGCAATCGGCATCGTCGCAGTGCTCGGCCCGTCTTTGCAAAACGCTCTTATTGCCATTGCTGTGATTAATGTGCCGAACTTCGGCCGCTTAATCCGTTCCCGCGTGTTGAGCATTAAGCAAGAGGAATACATTATGGCGGCGAAAGCGATCGGTATGAGCGATTGGCGCATTTTGTTTCACCATATTTTGCCCAATAGTCTAGCGCCAATTATTGTTCAAGGGACGTTGGCGATCGCTACCGCCATTATCGAAGCGGCGGCGCTTGGCTTTTTGGGGTTGGGAGCACAGCCGCCGAACCCGGAATGGGGGAAAATGTTGTCCGATGCGAAAGATTTTTTAACGCAAGCACCGTGGACGATGATTTTTCCAGGGTTGGCGATTATGTTAACCGTGCTTGGTTTTAACTTAATGGGGGACGGACTGCGCGATGCGCTTGACCCGCGGATGAAAAGCTAAAACAGGCGGTCCGCTATGCGCGGCCGCCTGTTGACTTTTCGAGCTGTTTTGTCAGCTCTTCATCGTAATGATAATGGTGAAAGCTGTCAATTAACTTATCCAAATGCTCAAGCCGGTCTCCGTAATCGATGACGGCTCCGATCAAGGAGAACAACCGGTACTCGGCGGGCGGTTGTCCCCCGGAGTAAAAGACCGTCGCGAGCCGTTCACGCTGGCGGTACATTTCCTCGGCCCTCTTGTTATGAGGGAGCGATTTGGCCTTATGGATAAACTTCAGCAATAGCTGTTCGTGATAGTCAAGCAAGTGGCTGAGATGCAAGCAGATGGCTTGGCGGAGCTCAGCGGGCAGACGTCCGAGCTCGTTCTCGAGGCGATGAAGCCATTTTAATACCGACAGCGCCCGGTCGGCTGCTGCAATCATTTGCCTGTATAAGACGAGCTTGCGCGATTTTTGGAAGCGTTGGCGGCGGAAATACGTGCGCTCTTCCTTATACATGAGATAAAGATGCTCGAGTTTTGTCATTTCCTCGTGCAGCGTTTCGATCTCCTCTTTTAAATGATGATGGTCTGCTGCCTGCTGCTTATGCAGGCGAATCCATTTTAAAATGGCTTCCGTCTCGCCGCTGATTTTTTCATACAGCTTTTTTTCATATTTTGGCGGCAAGAAAATGAAGTTGACGAGAAAGGCGGCGAAAATGCCGAGCATGATTGTTAAAAAGCGGATGGCCGCAAATTCGATAAACTGGCGTTCTGTATATTCCATAATGGCGATGACGGTTACAAGCGCCACTGAAATCGTCGACGATTCAAGACGCATCTTTAGGCAAAGGGCGATGACGATCATAAGCGTCAAACCGACGATCAGCGGGTCACGGCCGAGGATAAGAACCGCGGCAATCGCGAACAAGGCGCCGATTACGTTCGCCTGCACTTGTTCGATTAGCGATAAATAGGAACGATAAATGGTTGGCTGCATGGCAAATACAGCGGAAATGCCGGCAAACACCGGTGACGGAAAGTGAAACAGCGCCGCTAAAAACAAGGCGAGCGCCACGGCGATCCCCGTTTTAAAAATGCGGGCACCGAGCTTCATCTATGAGAATCTCTCCTTTTTCGTTTTGGTAAACCATTCAGTACTATACACAGTTTTATATATGAGTTCAAGGGGAAAATATAACGCT
The DNA here is from genome assembly GCF_014679505.1 of Geobacillus sp. 46C-IIa. GTDB lineage: Bacteria > Bacillota > Bacilli > Bacillales > Anoxybacillaceae > Geobacillus. The sequence goes on along the minus strand of NZ_CP061474.1, from coordinate 2,927,010 downwards.
CCGCCGGAATTGGCAGAGCGTTGAAAAAGTCAGAAGGCGATCGGAATATCGGCAGTGTGCCGATTGGAGAGGCGAGCATTCACTTCCTGGCGGAAACGGGCGCCATCAAGCCATTGGATTTGCCCAGCGGCAGAGCGGATGAGCGCCAGCGGCTGCCCCGGAGTGAGCGGTTCAGCGGTGTCGCCATACGGCTTGGAGGCGATGAACACACGGGAAGAAGCGTCCGTTTTCCAAAGCGTCTCCGCTGTGCCGGCAATCCATATCGCTTCCTGTTCCGAGCCGGCGGCAAATAGCGCGTGTGTTTGTTTCAGCGGCGGCAGGCCGTTTTGTTTGGCCGCATCCGGCATGAAAGCGAGCCCCGCTGCTTCGAGCAGGCTGTAACCGTAAGTGTAAATAAGCGTCTCGACCTCTGAAACAGACGTTTCAACCCTGTGAACAAGCATGCCGGCCGAACCGAGACGCTTGTAGCAAAGGGGGGCGCCTGCTTGCCCGACATAGGCGAACGCGGCGGCTGAGGTGAGAAATGGATGGGATACATCCGGCTCGCGCAACAGGTGGGCCAATGTGTCGGCTTTGTAGACAGCATGGATATGGCTAAGCGAAGCGACGCGGACGTTCGAGTCGCGCTCCATTGTTGTCATGAGACGGAACAAACGGTCGGGTAAGGAAAACACATCGCTCGGCAACATGGCGATTTGCCAAAACAACGTGTTTTCATCCGCGGATGGCCGAATGGATTCGAACAGAAGGACGAAGCCAAACTGTTTGCAAAGCTGGCGAAGATGCGTCCGAATCGGCCCGGCGTCAGCGGAACGGGGAATGTGCACATGACCGACGGTGAAATGGTCGTTTGTCGCAATTTCCGGGTTTTGTCCGGCGTTGGCCAGTTTTTCCATCCATAGCTTGCGCGGGATGTCAAGTTGGATGGTGGCGCTGTCTTGTTCCAAATGACCCCATTGGGCAAGCGCCTCAAGGACGGTGCGGACATGCTCGTTAGTTGGGATGTTCCGCTTTTCCACTGCCGCCAGCAAAAAGGCGCCCCGTTGTTCCTCTTCATTTGGCGAACGATATGTATGTTGTTCCATGTATACTAGGCGCGCTCGGGTGGATGTTCCCCCATTGGCGCCGGTCACCTCCTCCAATGGCTTGCTGGATGAAAAATGACAGTCTTAATTTTCAGAATTTGTTGTTTATCATACCATGCGAGCCGCAGGAAATCAATCGTCCCTTACTTTGTTGCGGCGCTGTTCACAAAATTGTCAACATCGGCGTTCGTATAAACAAACAGCGCCCGCTTGGCAGCGGGCGCTGGAATGATGACGGCATGTCGATCTGAAGAGCTGAGGATTTAAGCAACCAATTCGGCACAAACAGGCTCCCATAATAAAAAATTGGTTTTTGAATCTTTGCGAAATTGCTGCTGGCGGGAAACATCGATTTTTCGTCAGCCTGCCGGAGGCGAGAACGGCATGCCTTGCCGATTACAGTTGCCGGAACGCGCGGCCGACCGCATCGATCGTGTAAGCGATGTCGTCTTCTGTATGGGCGAGGGTGATGAACCATGCTTCATACTTGGACGGTGCGAGATTGACGCCTTGCTTGAGCATCAGCTTGAAAAATGTCGCAAACCGTTCGCCATCACTGCGCTGGGCTTGTTCATAGTTTTCGACTTTTTCCTCCGTAAAGAAGACGGTAAGCGCGCCTTTTAAACGATTGACGGTTACCGGCAGGCCGCATTGGCGGGCATGGGCCATGATGCCTTCCTCAAGCATGGCGCCAAGCCGATCGAGTTGATCATACACGCCGTCTTGCTTCAACACTTCAAGGCAGGCGATGCCAGCGAGCATCGACGCCGGGTTGCCAGCCATTGTCCCCGCTTGGTAAGCCGGACCGAGCGGAGCAACTTGTTCCATAATATGTTGGCGTCCGCCGTACGCTCCGATCGGCAAGCCGCCGCCGATAATTTTCCCCATGGCCGTCAAGTCGGGTTCAATGCCGAGCAAGTTTTGTGCCCCGCCATACATAAAGCGGAAAGCGGTGATCACTTCATCATAAATAACAAGCGCCCCCGCCTGGTGCGTGATGTCGTTTACGGCTTCTAAAAAGCCAGGTTTCGGCAGGACGATGCCAAAGTTGCCGACAATCGGTTCGACCAATACGGCTGCGACGTGCTCGCCCCAAACGTTCATCGCCTCACGGAACGATTCCACATCATTGTACGGCACTGTAATCACTTCTTGGGCAATGCTTTGCGGCACGCCGGCTGAATCCGGCGTCCCTAATGTCGACGGCCCTGATCCGGCGGCGACAAGCACCAGGTCAGAGTGGCCGTGATAGCAGCCGGCGAATTTCACGATTTTGCTGCGGCCGGTGTAGGCGCGAGCGACGCGGATCGTCGTCATCACCGCTTCCGTTCCTGAGTTGACAAACCGCACTTTCTCAAGCGACGGAATCGCCTCTTTTAACATTTTGGCGAATGTAATCTCATGCGGCGTCGGCGTGCCGTACAACACACCGGTCTCGGCGGCGCGGCGGATGGCTTCTGCGATGTGCGGATGGGCGTGCCCGGCGATGATCGGTCCGTAGGCGGCCAAGTAGTCAATGTATCGGTTTCCATCTACATCCCAGAAATACGCCCCTTGCGCTCGTTCCATGACGACTGGGGCGCCGCCACCGACTGCTTTATACGAGCGGGAGGGGCTGTTCACCCCGCCGACAATGTGCCTAAGCGCTTCTTCATATAATTGTTCCGATTTTGTCCACTGCATCGTTTGATCCTCCTGTTTCCGATGACTGCTCCTTTATTTTACCATAATGTGCTGTCAGCTACGGCTATCGTGCTCGCTAGAACGAAGAAGCGGTTTTGTCATCGCGGGGGACAATCCTCGTCGGCATCCGAGAAACAAAACAGGTGAAAATGACGGCGATTTAGGTATAATGGCAACATAGAAGGAAAGGGAAGTCCACTTTTGTTTGTCGACATCAGAGAGAGGCAGGAGGGAGAGAATGAACGCCATCGAAGTAGAACAGCTGCGAAAAGAATTTAAAGTGCACACAAGCCGCTCCGGTCTCGTCGGGGCGTTTCGCGATTTATGGACGCGCCGTTACATGACAGTTCGCGCCGTTGACGGCATTTCTTTTACCGTCAAGCAAGGGGAGATGGTCGGCTATATCGGCGAAAACGGTGCCGGCAAGTCGACGACGATCAAAATGTTGACAGGCATTTTAACTCCGACATCTGGGCGCATCGTTGTCAACGGGATGAACCCGCATAGAGAGCGGGAGAAATTTGTGCGCACGATCGGCGTTGTTTTCGGTCAGCGCTCACAATTATGGTGGGACATCGCCGTTCAAGAGTCGTTCCGATTGTTAAAAAAGGTGTACCGTGTCCCGGATGAGCAATACGATCGTCATATGGGTGAGGTGATTGAGATGCTTGAGATCGGCCCGCTCCTGGACAAACCGGTGCGCAAGCTATCGCTCGGGCAGCGGATGCGCTGTGAGCTCGCTGCCGCGCTCATTCACAATCCGCCGCTGCTGTTTTTAGACGAGCCGACAATCGGTTTGGATGTGCTTGTCAAGCTCAACATCCGTCAGTTTTTGAAACAGTTGAACGAACGGTACGGGACGACGATTTTGCTGACGACGCATGACATGTCGGACATCGAGGCGCTGTGTGAGCGGGTGATTATGCTTGATGAAGGAAAAATCATTTACGACGGTTCGCTTGAGCAGTTAAAAGAAAAATGGGGGCAAGGAAAACGGGTTTCTTTTACATTCGCCGAAGGAAAGGACGCCTCTATCTTGCAAGAGCTGACGGCCGGATTGGACGTTGTCTGGAAAAAAGGGGAACAGCCGAACATCTGGGTGGCGCATGTTCCATCGGGAGGAGTGCCGGAAGTCGTCAGCCGCGTCGCCGCCCGCTATGCGCTGCAAGACATCCGGATCCATGAAGTGTCGACGGAAGAGATTGTCCGCAATATTTATGAGGAAGGTGCGGTGAATGGATAAATATGCAGAAATGATCCGCATCCGCTTTTTAATGATGCTCGCCTACCGGACAAACTATTATACTGGCATTCTCATTTATGCCATTAACATTGCGGCGTACTACTTCCTTTGGTCGGCCATTTATGGGGACAAACCGTCGATGCAAGGGATGTCGCTTGGCCAAATGACGACGTATGTGGCCATTTCTTGGCTGTCACGGGCGTTTTATTTTAACAACATTGACCGCGAAATCGCGATGGAAATTCGCAACGGAAAAGTGGCGACCGAGCTGATCCGCCCGTACAGCTATTTGGGGATGAAGGCGGTTCAGGGGCTCGGCGAAGGGCTGTTCCGCCTGTTCTTTTTATCATTGCCCGGGCTTTTGGTCGTATCGCTTTTTTTGCCGCTTCAGTTTCCGGAAAACGCCCATACATGGCTGTCGTTTAGTTTATCGCTTTTGCTTAGCTTTATCATTTATTCAGAGCTGAACTTGCTCGCGGGGGTTGTGACGTTTTTTACATTCCGCAACGAAGGGGTGCTTAGGGCGAAGCGGTTTATCATTGATTTGTTTTCCGGGCTCATCTTGCCCATTTCCTTTTACCCCGATTGGGCGCAACGACTGATGCACTATTTTCCGTTTCAGGCGATCAGCTATATCCCGAGCATGATTATTACGGAAAGCTTCCAAGGCGTCGCCGTTCGCGACGGCCTGCTCATGCAGGCAGCATGGTGCGCGCTGTTGCTTTTGCCGATCGGGTTGTTATGGCGGATGGCGAAAAAACGTCTCGTTGTGCAAGGGGGGTAAACGATTGTTTTATCTATCGGTCTTTTTTCAATACGTGGCCCAATATATGAAAACAAAACTGCAATACCGCGCCGATTTGTTCATTGAATGGCTGTCCGATTTCATGGCTCAGGCGGTCAATCTCGTGTTTTTGCTCGTTGTTTTTGGTCATACGCCGCTCCTTCACGGTTGGACGCGCGATGAGATTTTGTTTATTTACGGTTTTTTTCTTGTTCCGTATGCCGTATTTGGCGCCTTTTTTAACCTTTGGGATTTTAATGAACGATATATTGTGCAGGGGGAAATGGATCGCGTGTTGACGCGTCCGGTGCACAGCCTATTTCAGATCATTCTCGAGCGGATGGAGCTCGAATCGTTGCTCGGGGCCATACCGGGGTTGATCATTATGGCGTACGCTGGCGTCCGTCTGTCGCTTACGTTTCATTGGTATGATCTCTTTATCTTTGTTTTATTGGTGATCGGCGGCGCGTTCATTTATGCCGGCATTTTCATTTCGCTGGCGACCATTAGTTTTTTTGCTGATGCCCGCACCTCGATCATGCCGATGATGTACAACATCAGCAGCTATGGCCGCTATCCGATTGATATTTATCACCGAGTTATTCGCTATATTTTAACGTGGCTGCTTCCGTTTGCCTTTGTTGGCGTCTATCCGGCTTCGTATTTTCTTCGCAAGGAAGAATGGTATGGCTACGCATTTTTCACTCCAGTAGTCGGCGCCTTGTTTTTTGCCATCGCCGTCATGCTTTGGAATGCTGGGGTGAGGCGGTATCGCGGGACGGGGAGTTGACTGCCCCGTCCGTTTTTTTGCTTAACGGAGGCTGTCATAAAAATGACAAACAACGGCCAAACAACCGCCATAATCGTTTATGCATAGTCTCTGCTTTATGGGATAAAATAACTTGTGAATCTATTCACAAATATGAAGGGGGAGAACAGCGATGAAAAACGGGGGAGGAAATCGAGTGGCGGTCGTCGGCACCGGGTTTGTCGGTGCCAGTTATGCATTTGCCTTAATGAATCAAGGGATTGCTGATGAGATTGTGCTCATCGATGCAAATGAAAACAAGGCTGAGGGCGATGCGATGGACTTCAACCATGGGAAAGTGTTTGCGCCGAAGCCGGCGAGCATTTGGCACGGCGATTACCGCGACTGCCGCGACGCCGATTTGGTTGTCATTTGCGCCGGCGCCAATCAAAAACCAGGCGAGACGCGGCTTGATCTAGTGGATAAAAATATCGCCATTTTCCGCTCAATCGTTGAATCGGTTATGGCGTCCGGGTTTCAAGGGCTGTTTCTTGTCGCTACGAACCCGGTCGACATCTTGACTTATGCGACATGGAAATTCAGCGGACTGCCTCCTCATCGGGTGATCGGTTCGGGGACGATTTTAGATACGGCGCGATTCCGCTTTTTATTAGGCGAGTATTTCGCCATCACCCCAACGAATGTCCACGCCTACATTATTGGTGAACACGGCGATACCGAGCTTCCGGTCTGGAGCCAGGCTGACATCGGCGGCGTGCCGATCCGCAAGTGGATCGAATCGAAAGGAGAACAGGCAAGGGAGGATTTGGAGCGCATTTTTGTCAACGTTCGCGACGCTGCCTATCAAATTATCGAGAAAAAAGGAGCGACATACTACGGCATCGCCATGGGGCTCGCCCGCGTGACGCGCGCCATTTTGCATAACGAGAATGCCATTTTGACCGTCTCGGCTTATTTGGACGGCTCATATGGTGAACGCGACGTCTATATCGGCGTACCGGCGGTCATCAACCGTAATGGCATCCGCGAGGTGATTGAAATTGAGCTGGACGATAACGAGCAAAAATGGTTTCGTCATAGCGCAGAGACGCTGAAAGGTGTGTTGGCCCGTTCCTTTGCGCAGTGAGGAGCTGACCTCTCACAAAAACGGGGAAGGGCTCCATCCTGCTGCACGGGTAGCCTAGCAGGTGGCACAGTCCGACGGCGTCCGCTGTTTCAAGCCTTATCGAGATTGCGGCAGTTCACTCCGTCATAATTGTCCGTTCGGCCACGTATATATAAACAACGGACAAAGATGGAGGGAACGCGATGGATTACGCCTTCCTCGGAGTGGTTACTGCCATACTGCTTGGCAGCATCACCTCGCTTTGGACAGCGCGCGTTCAAGCGACGCACCGCCTCTCGCTCGACAGCCTGTGGGTGCTCGTTCAGTGGTATATAACGATGCTGCTCGGCTTTGCTATGATTTATATGATTTTGCAGGCGAAAGGCCATGCGGTGTTTACCCCGTCCTCAAACAATATGGCAGGGAACCGTTTGGCTTTGCTTGAGGATAGCTTGTACTTAAGCGGCATGACGCTCTTGTCGGTCGGATACGGGGATGTGACCCCGATCGGCATCGGACGGTGGATCGCGATCGCTGAGGCGCTTCTCGGTTACATTATGCCAGCGGTCATCGTGACGCGCACTGTATTTGACTGGGATCGCCGCTAACAGTTGCAATTTCCCTCCGTCTTCGCTACGCTAAAAGAAAACGAAGAAGACGGAGGGAACGCCATGACGACAGCCATTGGCCAGCCAGCCCCAGATTTTACCTTGCCGGCAAGCAACGGGAAAATGGTTTCACTTTCAGATTTCCGGGGTCAATATGTCGTGCTTTATTTTTATCCAAAAGACATGACGCCCGGGTGCACGGCCGAGGCATGCGATTTTCGCGACCGCCATGAGCAATTTGCCGGATTGAATGCCGTCATCTTAGGGGTGAGTACAGACCCAGTCAAGCGGCATGAAACGTTTATTGAGAAATATCAGCTGCCGTTTTTGCTTCTTTCCGATGAACAGCATCACGCAGCGGAACTGTACGGGGTTTGGAAGAAAAAGCGGAATTTTGGCAAGGAATACATGGGTATTGAGCGCTCGACGTTCATTATCGCCCCCGATGGAACATTGGCAAAGGAATGGCGCGGGGTGAAAGTAAAGGGGCACGTCGATGAGGCGCTCGCGGAGGTGGCCCGATTGGTCTCATCTAGGTAAGCGTCCAAGCAACATCAGTTATGTTGCGTATGATACATAGTAACCTCCTCAAATGAATGAAATGTGGCGGGCGGGAAAGATTTCCGCCCCTTTTTTTTGTTAAAAAGATGCCCAAGCCCATATATTAATGGTATCTATATTGACAAAAGGCATACATTCCTTGTAGACTAATTATAAATATTATAAAATGATAATTTTTTTCATCTTCTGCAGAGAGTGAGGTGCATGACGGTGTCTGCCAACGAGCAACTGAAGGAAGCGCTGGACATGCTGAAAAAGACGGGCATACGCATTACGCCGCAGCGTCATGCGATACTGGAGTATTTGATCAGCTCGATGTCCCATCCGACGGCTGATGAAATATATAAAGCGCTGGAAGGGAAATTTCCGAATATGAGCGTCGCTACCGTCTACAACAACTTGCGCGTCTTTAAAGAAATCGGGCTTGTCAAAGAGCTGACATACGGTGACTCCTCAAGCCGGTTCGATTTTGTCACATCCAACCATTATCATGTCATTTGTGAAGAATGCGGCAAAATCGTGGATTTCCACTATCCAGCGCTCGATGAAGTCGAGCAGCTTGCCGCTCACGTTACTGGATTTAAAGTCGATCATCATCGCATGGAAGTGTACGGAGTATGCCCTGACTGTCAGAAGGGCAGGGGGCGGACGCATTAAAAAAGCTGATAGCACGAAAAGGGCTATCAGCTTTTTCTTTTTTTGTTGTATTTCTCATCGAATTCTTTCCCTTCGAGCTCGCGATCCAGCGTCAGCGGCTCGCGGCAAAACATACATAAGTCAACGCGGCCGAGCATTTTCGTCACCTTGCCGCATGACGGACAGACGACTTGGACCGCTCTCGTTGAGAGCGTACCGATCCAAAAGTACACAATGCCGCTCGCGACAAGGAATAAAAGTCCAAACACCATAAACAGCGTCATGATGATCGGGGACGTGCGGAAAAACAGCCCGAGATACATGACGATGACGCCGACAAAAATCAAGCTTAAAGCAAACGTGCGAATTTTGTTGATTTTGCTCGAATATTTAATACCCATCGTCGTCCCTCCTACATACACCACTATACCATAAAACAGGGGACGATCGGGAAGGAGAAATCAACAAAATTGACAGGCGTTTTTTACTCAGAAGAGAGGAATTTCCCGTCTTTTGTCGAATAACGAACGACAGCAACAAGCTCCCCGCCTTGGTCAAGCAGCGAATGATGGCAGCAGGACATACGTTGCGGGATGCATATCATGACAGCATCAACGGACGCTAGCAACATTTTCGTCATCTGTATAAAAACAAGGTTTGAATCATCGACGACGCTGGAAGGGAGGAAGCCGTTACAGAAAAACTGCCGGCGCCAAAAACGAAAAAGAATATGTTCTTCTGCTCGGTTTTATAAAGGGAGAGTTTGCTGGATGCCGCAACCTTACCGACTTTCTGTAACGGGAATCATTTATGGAAGAATTGCTGCGTCCCATTTATCAGGAATGGGCAAGCCGTTACAATACACGGGGAATTTTACTCATTGAAAAAACGGCGGGACATGCGACGGTGACCGATACGTTCGATGTGGTGTTGCTCGTCATTGTCGATTTGCAAAGTGAGCCTTTGTATTTGAAACATTACTCAGTTAGCGGTGAGAAGGCGGCGCTTTATGCGGTGAATGAGCGAAAATTAAACGAATGGTTTGTTCTTGGGTCGCATCGAAAGGCGATCGACTGGGTATTCAATGGAAAAATCGTATTTGACCGCAACGACTATGTTTGGCAGCTGCGCCAGCGCCTTGAGCAATTTCCCCCTAAGGAACGGCGGCTGAAAATGGGGCTGGAATTTGCCAAACTGATTCGCCGCTATACCGATGGCAAGGCGCTGTTTACCGCCCGACACTGGCTTGATTCATACAACCATATGATGCACGCCTTGCACCATTTAGCGCGGCTCACAGTGATCGAGCATGGCCTTTATCCGGAAGTGACGGTATGGAATCAAGTAAAGCAAATGGATGGACAAATTTATAAGTTGTATGAGGAGTTAGTCGGGAGCGAGGAGCCGCTTCCAAAACGGCTTGAGCTTCTGTTGCTGGCGAGCGAATTTTTAATCCATTCTTTTGTAGTGCCAGGCTCTTCTCACTTATGCGAGGTGTTGAAGGAAAAGAGTGGGGCGTGGAGCATTGAGGAAATGACCCGCCATCCGCAGTTTGCGCCTTATTCGGTCGACCTTGCCATCATGCTCGAATATTTAGTAGAAAGAAAAGTGTTAACTGCGGTGGAGGTGCCGACAAAAGGGAACAGGATGTTTGAACGCTATTATATTTTGCAGGAAGGGAAAATCTGATAAACCTCTCCCATCTAGCCTCTGTTTAACCTAATTTTGAAAGATGCTCCCCACTTTCAAACGAGACAAAAACGGAGAGGTGTTGTCAGCTCGGGGCGCTCGGCCAACTTTTGGCCATGAGGCGGGATGACCCGACAAGCCCTGTCTCTGAGCGCCAGTGCGGGCAGGGGAGCATGTCACTTTCGGCTGGGCGTCAACGACCTCCACCTAGCTAACGCTTGAATGGGGGCTTGCGTAACGAGGATTGAATTGTCTTGATACAACGGTTTTCTCTACATTTTTTATGAACGTGGAATGGTTGGAGAAAATGAGGCAGTTCAGCAAAGACGGGCTGTCTATCGCGAAAAGTAAAAAAAGCTATTGACTTCTATGTCGAACGATGATATATTTTAAATCGCTGCCGCGACGGAAAAACGTTGCGGAATAGGATGAATAAAAAAATGTTGACAACCAATAATAAAAATGCTAATATGTAAAAGTCGCTTCAAGAGAGCGAAAGAAACAAAAATAAGCTTGTTCCTTGAAAACTGAACGAAACGAAGCGCAAGCCAATCAACTTTCTATTGGAGAGTTTGATCCTGGCTCAGGACGAACGCTGGCGGCGTGCCTAATACATGCAAGTCGAGCGGACCGAATGAGAGCCTGCTCTTGTTTGGTCAGCGGCGGACGGGTGAGTAACACGTGGGCAACCTGCCCGCAAGACCGGGATAACTCCGGGAAACCGGAGCTAATACCGGATAACACCGAAGACCGCATGGTCTTTGGTTGAAAGGCGGCCTTTGGCTGTCACTTGCGGATGGGCCCGCGGCGCATTAGCTAGTTGGTGAGGTAACGGCTCACCAAGGCGACGATGCGTAGCCGGCCTGAGAGGGTGACCGGCCACACTGGGACTGAGACACGGCCCAGACTCCTACGGGAGGCAGCAGTAGGGAATCTTCCGCAATGGACGAAAGTCTGACGGAGCGACGCCGCGTGAGCGAAGAAGGCCTTCGGGTCGTAAAGCTCTGTTGTGAGGGACGAAGGAGCGCCGTTTGAACAAGGCGGCGCGGTGACGGTACCTCACGAGAAAGCCCCGGCTAACTACGTGCCAGCAGCCGCGGTAATACGTAGGGGGCGAGCGTTGTCCGGAATTATTGGGCGTAAAGCGCGCGCAGGCGGTTCCTTAAGTCTGATGTGAAAGCCCACGGCTCAACCGTGGAGGGTCATTGGAAACTGGGGGACTTGAGTGCAGGAGAGGAGAGCGGAATTCCACGTGTAGCGGTGAAATGCGTAGAGATGTGGAGGAACACCAGTGGCGAAGGCGGCTCTCTGGCCTGCAACTGACGCTGAGGCGCGAAAGCGTGGGGAGCAAACAGGATTAGATACCCTGGTAGTCCACGCCGTAAACGATGAGTGCTAAGTGTTAGAGGGGTCACACCCTTTAGTGCTGCAGCTAACGCGATAAGCACTCCGCCTGGGGAGTACGGCCGCAAGGCTGAAACTCAAAGGAATTGACGGGGGCCCGCACAAGCGGTGGAGCATGTGGTTTAATTCGAAGCAACGCGAAGAACCTTACCAGGTCTTGACATCCCCTGACAACCCAAGAGATTGGGCGTTCCCCCTTCGGGGGGACAGGGTGACAGGTGGTGCATGGTTGTCGTCAGCTCGTGTCGTGAGATGTTGGGTTAAGTCCCGCAACGAGCGCAACCCTTGCCTCTCGTTGCCAGCATTCAGTTGGGCACTCTAGAGGGACTGCCGGCTAAAAGTCGGAGGAAGGTGGGGATGACGTCAAATCATCATGCCCCTTATGACCTGGGCTACACACGTGCTACAATGGGCGGTACAAAGGGCTGCGAACCCGCGAGGGGGAGCGAATCCCAAAAAGCCGCTCTCAGTTCGGATTGCAGGCTGCAACTCGCCTGCATGAAGCCGGAATCGCTAGTAATCGCGGATCAGCATGCCGCGGTGAATACGTTCCCGGGCCTTGTACACACCGCCCGTCACACCACGAGAGCTTGCAACACCCGAAGTCGGTGAGGTAACCCTGACGGGAGCCAGCCGCCGAAGGTGGGGCAAGTGATTGGGGTGAAGTCGTAACAAGGTAGCCGTACCGGAAGGTGCGGCTGGATCACCTCCTTTCTAAGGACGAAAAGCGGAAGCGCCGCGATCGGCTCTCGAAGCCAAATGTTCTTCACCCGCAGGGGTGCTTGCACCCCGAGGGGGAAGGTGATTTGGCAGAAGAGAGCCAGGCGCTGGAGCTAGACAGTACGAAAAGCGAAGGCCGCCCGCCTATCGGCGAAACGCGCTGGAGGGCCTGCGAGGAGGCTGTCGCCGCCGCAGCAGGACCGAAGCGTCGCGAGCCGATGGCGGCCGGAGCTAGACAGTACGAAAAGCGAAGGCCGCCCGCCTATCGGCGAAACGCGCTGGAGGGCCTGCGAGGAGGCTGTCGCCGCCGCAGCAGGACCGAAGCGTCGCGAGCCGATGGCGGCCGGAGCTAGACAGTACGAAAAGCGAAGGCCTCTAACGGCCCGCCATGAACAAATCGCGCTTTCGTTTCGTTCAGTTTTGAAGGAATGAGAATTCCTTCAACTACTTCGTTTGCGTCTGTGCCTGAGTCTGCTAGCAGGGCTCAGGGGAGCCGGATTCCTCGGCACAAAGTCGCAGGGGAGCCTGATCAAAGCAGTAGCTTTGCGTCTACAAGCGGATTCAGAGGAGTCAGATTCCTCGACGCAAACCAGCGAAGAAGCAAGCTCGATGGAGCTACTTCGTTCCTTGAAAACTAGATAACCGATAAACAAAGGAAGAAGCCGAGACGCTTTAGGTTAAGCTAGAAAGGGCGCACGGTGGATGCCTTGGCACTAGGAGCCGATGAAGGACGGGGCAAACGCCGAAACGCTCCGGGGAGCTGTAAGCAAGCGTTGATCCGGAGATGTCCGAATGGGGGAACCCCCTGTCCGTAATGGGACAGGATCCATGCCTGAATCCATAGGGCATGGAGGGCACACCCGGGGAACTGAAACATCTTAGTACCCGGAGGAGAAGAAAGCAAACGCGATTCCCTGAGTAGCGGCGAGCGAAACGGGAACAGCCCAAACCAAGAGGCGTGCCTCTTGGGGTTGTAGGACCGCTCATATGGGAGTGAGAAAGGAACGGGGTAGACGAACCGGTCTGGAACGGCCGGCCAGAGAAGGTGAGAGCCCTGTAGTCGAAACTTCGTTCCCTCCCGAGCGGCTCCTGAGTACGGCGGGACACGGGAAATCCCGTCGGAAGCAGGGAGGACCATCTCCCAAGGCTAAATACTCCCTAGTGACCGATAGTGAACCAGTACCGTGAGGGAAAGGTGAAAAGCACCCCGGAAGGGGAGTGAAAGAGAACCTGAAACCGTGTGCCTACAAGTAGTCAGAGCCCGTTTATGGGTGATGGCGTGCCTTTTGTAGAATGAACCGGCGAGTGACGATGGCGTGCGAGGTTAAGCCAAGCAGGCGGAGCCGCAGCGAAAGCGAGTCTGAACAGGGCGCATGAGTACGTCGTCGTCGACCCGAAACCAGGTGATCTACCCATGTCCAGGGTGAAGGCCGGGTAACACCGGCTGGAGGCCCGAACCCACGCACGTTGAAAAGTGCGGGGATGAGGTGTGGGTAGGGGTGAAATGCCAATCGAACTTGGAGATAGCTGGTTCTCCCCGAAATAGCTTTAGGGCTAGCCTCAAGGTAAGAGTGTTGGAGGTAGAGCACTGATTGGGCTAGGGGCCCTCATCGGGTTACCGAACCCAGTCAAACTCCGAATGCCAATGACTTATCCTTGGGAGTCAGACTGCGAGTGATAAGATCCGTGGTCAAGAGGGAAACAGCCCAGATCGCCAGCTAAGGCCCCTAAGTGCACGTTCAGTGGAAAAGGATGTGGAGTTGCGAAGACAACCAGGATGTTGGCTTAGAAGCAGCCACCATTTAAAGAGTGCGTAATAGCTCACTGGTCGAGTGACTCTGCGCCGAAAATGTACCGGGGCTAAACGTGCCGCCGAAGCTGCGGGATGACCGTTGGTCATCGGTAGGGGAGCGTTCTAAGGGCAGAGAAGCCAGACCGGAAGGACTGGTGGAGCGCTTAGAAGTGAGAATGCCGGTATGAGTAGCGAAAACAGAGGTGAGAATCCTCTGCGCCGAAAGCCTAAGGGTTCCTGAGGAAGGTTCGTCCGCTCAGGGTTAGTCGGGACCTAAGCCGAGGCCGAAAGGCGTAGGTGATGGACAACAGGTGGAGATTCCTGTACCACCTCCTTCCCGTTTGAGCGATGGGGGGACGCAGGAGGATAGGGTGAGCAGGCGGCTGGAAGAGCCTGTCCAAGCAGTGAGGCTGGCCAGCAGGCAAATCCGCTGGCTAAAAGGCTGAGCTGTGATGGCGACGGATTCGATCCGGAAGTCCCTGATTCCACACTGCCAAGAAAAGCCTCTAGCGAGGGAAGAGGTGCCCGTACCGCAAACCGACACAGGTAGGCGAGGAGAGAATCCTAAGGCGCGCGGGAGAACTCTCGTTAAGGAACTCGGCAAAATGACCCCGTAACTTCGGGAGAAGGGGTGCTCTTTCGGGTGATGAGCCTGGAAGAGCCGCAGTGAAAAGGCCCAAGCGACTGTTTATCAAAAACACAGGTCTCTGCGAAGCCGAAAGGCGAAGTATAGGGGCTGACACCTGCCCGGTGCTGGAAGGTTAAGGGGAGCGCTTAGCGCAAGCGAAGGTGCGAACCGAAGCCCCAGTAAACGGCGGCCGTAACTATAACGGTCCTAAGGTAGCGAAATTCCTTGTCGGGTAAGTTCCGACCCGCACGAAAGGTGTAACGACTTGGGCACTGTCTCAACGAGAGACCCGGTGAAATTATACTACCTGTGAAGATGCAGGTTACCCGCGACAGGACGGAAAGACCCCGTGGAGCTTTACTGCAGCCTGATATGGAATTTTGGTATCGCTTGTACAGGATAGGTGGGAGCCTGAGAAGCCGGAGCGCCAGCTTCGGTGGAGGCGGCGGTGGGATACCACCCTGGCGATATTGAAATTCTAACCCGCACCCCTTAAGCGGGGTGGGAGACAGTGTCAGGTGGGCAGTTTGACTGGGGCGGTCGCCTCCCAAAAGGTAACGGAGGCGCCCAAAGGTTCCCTCAGAATGGTTGGAAATCATTCGGAGAGTGCAAAGGCACAAGGGAGCTTGACTGCGAGACGGACAGGTCGAGCAGGGACGAAAGTCGGGCTTAGTGATCCGGTGGTTCCGCATGGAAGGGCCATCGCTCAACGGATAAAAGCTACCCCGGGGATAACAGGCTGATCTCCCCCAAGAGTCCACATCGACGGGGAGGTTTGGCACCTCGATGTCGGCTCATCGCATCCTGGGGCTGTAGTCGGTCCCAAGGGTTGGGCTGTTCGCCCATTAAAGCGGTACGCGAGCTGGGTTCAGAACGTCGTGAGACAGTTCGGTCCCTATCCGTCGCGGGCGCAGGAAATTTGAGAGGAGCTGTCCTTAGTACGAGAGGACCGGGATGGACGCACCGCTGGTGTACCAGTTGTCCCGCCAGGGGCACTGCTGGGTAGCTATGTGCGGACGGGATAAGCGCTGAAAGCATCTAAGCGTGAAGCCCCCCTCAAGATGAGATTTCCCATCGCCAAAAGCGAGTAAGATCCCTCGAAGATGACGAGGTCGATAGGTCCGAGGTGGAAGCGTGGCGACACGTGGAGCTGACGGATACTAATCGATCGAGGGCTTAACCTATGAGCGGCTTCTTCCCAAAGGTTATCTAGTTTTGAAGGAATGAAAAAAAGCTTGACAACAAATTAACTTTCCTTATAATAAAACTTGTCCATTATTGCCTAGTGGTGATAGCGGAGAGGAAACACCCGTTCCCATCCCGAACACGGAAGTTAAGCTCTCCAGCGCCGATGGTAGTTGGGGCCAGCGCCCCTGCAAGAGTAGGTCGCTGCTAGGCACGATCAATGGAGGATTAGCTCAGCTGGGAGAGCACTTGCCTTACAAGCAAGGGGTCGGCGGTTCGATCCCGTCATCCTCCACCACTTTCAAACACTGTATCGTCGCGGGGTGGAGCAACGAGCGTTTGCTTCATTGAATACACTGCGAGTTGCCCCGACGCATTCTGCTTCCTTGAATCAACTGGTAGAGGCAGGGGCGATGATCATACGAAACAAAAATTCAGTGCATTATCGAAGTAAGTTCATTTTCTATCGTCGCGGGGTGGAGCAGTCCGGTAGCTCGTCGGGCTCATAACCCGAAGGTCGCAGGTTCAAATCCTGCCCCCGCAACCAAATGGTCCCGTAGTGTAGTGGTTAACATGCCTGCCTGTCACGCAGGAGATCGCGGGTTCGAGTCCCGTCGGGACCGCCATTGTTTTAAAATTATGAAAATAGATGGGAGATAAAAAATCACGTGTAGCTCGACAGCTCAGTCGCTAGAGACGAGCATCAACATCATCGAGTTGCCTCGACGCATCGAGCATCTTTGAATCAGCTGGTAGTGGAAGAGGCACAGAGCAGTTCAATGAGCGGGATAAAAATAGTATATGGCTCGGTAGCTCAGTCGGTAGAGCAAAGGACTGAAAATCCTTGTGTCGGCGGTTCGATTCCGTCCCGAGCCACCATTATCATGCCAATATGCCGGCTTAGCTCAATTGGTAGAGCAACTGACTTGTAATCAGTAGGTTGCGGGTTCAAGTCCTGCAGCCGGCATCCCTTATTTTACTCGAGAAAGTTATAAGCCATTAGGTTTGGTTACAGTTGCCTCGACGCACCAAGCTTCCCTGAAACAGCTGGTAGAGGAAGAGGCAGGTAGAGCTTATTAGTACTTAGAGTGTCGTTATAACTATGAGCCATTAGCTCAGCAACGAGCGATGCATCTTCGAGTTGACTGCGAGTTGCCTCGACGCACCAAGCTTCCCTGAAACAGCTGGTAGAGGAAGAGGCAGGTAGAGCTTATTAGTACTTAGAGTGTCGTTATAACTATGAGCCATTAGCTCAGCAGGTAGAGCATCTGACTTTTAATCAGAGGGTCGGAGGTTCGAGTCCTCCATGGCTCATCATTTTGCGGAAGTAGTTCAGCGGTAGAACACCACCTTGCCAAGGTGGGGGTCGCGGGTTCGAGCCCCGTCTTCCGCTCCACTCGCCCGCCGGGGTGGCGGAATTGGCAGACGCACAGGACTTA
The DNA here is from genome assembly GCF_014679505.1 of Geobacillus sp. 46C-IIa. GTDB lineage: Bacteria > Bacillota > Bacilli > Bacillales > Anoxybacillaceae > Geobacillus. The sequence continues at coordinate 2,909,679 of NZ_CP061474.1, read as the reverse complement.
AAATCCTGGGGTAGGTAACTACCGTGCCGGTTCGAGTCCGGCCCTCGGCACTTGCGCTCGTAGCTCAATTGGATAGAGCATCTGACTACGGATCAGAAGGTTAGGGGTTCAAATCCTCTCGAGCGCGTTCACCGGGAAGTAGCTCAGCTTGGTAGAGCACACGGTTCGGGTCCGTGAGGTCGCAGGTTCAAATCCTGTCTTCCCGATTTTCCTGTGGGGCCTTAGCTCAGCTGGGAGAGCGCCTGCTTTGCACGCAGGAGGTCATCGGTTCGATCCCGATAGGCTCCACCATTTCACTATATCATTTTGGCGGTGTAGCTCAGCTGGCTAGAGCGTACGGTTCATACCCGTGAGGTCGGGGGTTCGATCCCCTCCACCGCCACTATTATTTATTGGACCTTTAGCTCAGCTGGTCAGAGCAGACGGCTCATAACCGTCCGGTCGTAGGTTCGAGTCCTACAAGGTCCACCATTATTATGTTACTTTTTGGAGGAGTACCCAAGTGGTTGAAGGGGTCGGTCTTGAAAACCGAGAGGCGTCGCAAGGCGCGCGGGGGTTCGAATCCCTCCTCCTCCGCCATAATGATTGTGCAACTTAGGTCAATCTGTTGTGCCGGCTTAGCTCAATTGGTAGAGCAACTGACTTGTAATCAGTAGGTTGCGGGTTCAAATCCTGCAGCCGGCACCATCAATGTGGCGGCTATGGCGAAGTGGTTAACGCACCAGATTGTGGCTCTGGCATGCGTGGGTTCGATTCCCACTAGTCGCCCTTTCTCTTCCCTTATCTTTGTTGCGGGTGTAGTTTAGTGGTAAAACCTCAGCCACGAGCCCTAACTTCATCGAGTAGGCTACGAGTTGCCTCGACGCACTCTGCTTCTTTGAGAATGCTTGCAGAGGAAGAGGCATGAAATTGCGTGACGAGTGGTAGAAGAAATCTGTGTGCGGGTGTAGTTTAGTGGTAAAACCTCAGCCTTCCAAGCTGATGTCGTGGGTTCGATTCCCATCACCCGCTTTGATGGGCCTATAGCTCAGCTGGTCAGAGCGCACGCCTGATAAGCGTGAGGTCGGTGGTTCAAGTCCACTTGGGCCCACCATTTTCCATTGTGCATTGTCAGATGATTCGCTATAATATAAAGTGAGCATCTTTGATCATTCCGCAATCGCTCAGCGACGAGCCTTAGCTTCATCGAGTAGACTGCGAGTTGCCTCGACGCACTCTGCTTCTTTGAGAATGCTTGCAGAGGAAGAGGCATGAAATCGCGTGATGAGTGGTAGAAGAAGTCTATGTGCGGGTGTAGTTTAGTGGTAAAACCTCAGCCGCGAGCCTTAGCTTCATCGAATAGGCAGCGAGTTGTCCCGACGCATCCAGCTTCTTTGAACTCGCTAGTAGAGGAAGGGACAGGGCAGGGTTATGAGCGCGGTTTCCTCATCATTCCGCTGTTATCGTTCCGCAATAGCTCAGCGGTAGAGCAACCGGCTGTTAACCGGTAGGTCGTAGGTTCGAATCCTACTTGCGGAGCCATTTCATGGAGAAGTACCCAAGTGGCTGAAGGGGACGGTTTGCTAAACCGTTAGGTCGCAGTTTTGCGGCGCGCGGGTTCAAATCCCGCCTTCTCCGCCATGTTTGGCCCGTTGGTCAAGTGGTTAAGACACCGCCCTTTCACGGCGGTAACACGGGTTCGAATCCCGTACGGGTCACTTGAGTTTTTGGCACCAGAGCGTTCTGGTGCCCTTTTATACAGCTGTTTTTGTCGATTTTTGCGCTTTTTCTTGTCATGTGCATACGGTTTTGTTATAATGAGTATCGTTAGTTTTAAATATTGGGGACAACGCAGTGTTTCGTTTCGTCAAAGAACGGGGCATTGCGTTTTTTTATTATACTAGCAACCGCGCTTCGGCCTCGCCGCCATGGATTTGCGTAAACATCGTTTGAATGGCCTGAAGCTGGCGGTTGGCGGCATCTTCGGTCATCGACGGAAGAAAATAAACAATTTGCAAAGCGTTTTTCGTTTCTTTCGTCACCGCTGTGCGCTCGGAATCAACGATCGGGCTGCCGAACGGGCCGCGCTCATCTTTGCTGACGAGTTTATTGGCAAAGTTGACGGAGCGGCCATTTAGGGCTATGTACCCGTCATGTTCTGTGCCTACGGCGATAGTCACCGATCCTTCGATGCGGTCAAGATCGTAAATGCCGAGTGGAATTTTATAATAGAGCGAAAAGAAGTTGTTGACATCGACCGCTGAATGGATTGGTGGAATAAAGTTCCTTTTCTGGATGCGTCGGTATAAGCTTTCGCTTGACGGCCGGTAACGACCCGGATCCGTGCCAATTTGTTTAAATGCCTGCCGCCATTCGGCGAGTTCAGGAATGTCGGCGATGGCCTTCTCCTGCAGCTCAACGTAAATCGACTCTTGAAACAGTTCAAGCCGCCCTTTTAACATTTGCGGCGAGTCGCCGACTTCGATATGGCGATAGCGGATGACGCCGAATTTGCCGGAAGGAAGCCGTTGTTTTAGTTCTTCCGATAGGATGCATCTCATGCGAATCACCTCGCGTTTTATTTTACCATACACCTCGAGGGGAGGGAAAACAATGGATGTTGCAGCATTGAAACAGGAAGTGATTGAATACAGCCGGTCGATCGGCATTGATAAAATCGGGTTTGCAAGCGCTGATCCGTTTGTGGAGCTAAAGGAGCGGCTGCGCCGACAACAGGAGCTTGGCTATCAGTCCGGGTTTGAAGAGCCGGATATTGAAAAGCGGACAAATCCGTCGCTTCTTCTGTCCGAGGCAAAGTCGATCATTGCCATTGCGCTCGCTTACCCATCGAAAATGAAAGACGCCCCGCGCGGGACAAAAACGGAGCGGCGCGGCCTTTTTTGCCGCGCGTCTTGGGGAAAAGATTATCATGACGTGTTGCGGGACCGTTTGCAGAAGCTGGAAGAATTTTTGCTTGCTAAGGTGCCGCACGCCCGCGTCCGTTCGATGGTGGATACGGGAGAGCTCGCTGACCGAGCGGTGGCAGAGCGGGCGGGGATCGGCTGGAGCGGGAAAAACTGTTCCATCATTACACCGGAGTTTGGTTCGTATGTGTATTTGGGAGAGATGATTACAACGATTCCGTTTCCGCCTGATGAGCCGATCGAAAACCGATGCGGCACGTGTACGAAATGCATCGATGCGTGCCCGACCGAGGCGCTCGTGCAGGGGGGGCAGCTAAACGCGCAGCGGTGCATCTCGTTTTTAACGCAAACGAAAGGCTTTTTGGCCGACGAGTTCCGTGAGAAAATCGGCAACCGGTTGTACGGCTGCGACACGTGCCAGTTGGTCTGTCCGGAAAATAAGGGGAAGGATTTCCACCTGCATCCGGAGTTTGAGCCAGATCCAGAGGCAGCGAAACCGAAGCTGATCCCGCTTCTTCAGATCAGCAATCGCGAGTTTAAAGAGAAGTTTGGGGCGATGGCTGGCTCATGGCGCGGGAAAAAACCGATCCAGCGCAACGCGATTTTGGCGCTCGCTCATTATAAAGACAGGACAGCAGTGCCGTATTTATTGCAGCTGTTGAAAGAAGACAGCCGGCCGGTCATCCGGGGAACAGCGGCGTGGGCGCTTGGAAAAATTGGGGATGTAAGCGCCAAGCGATATCTCGAAGAGGCAAGACAGGCAGAAACAGATCCAGATGTGGCCTCTGAAATTGAAAAAGGGCTGAAACTGTTGGCGGAGGTCAAGGAATAGGGAAAAAACTTCAGCTTCCTCACATAAGGTAGTAACAAAAACGAAAGTGGGGAGCGCCATGAAAAAGCAGTTGCGTAATTGGCTCGATGAGCGGGCGCGTTCGTTTGTCTCGGAAAGCGGTGTTCGGGGCGATGAGGAAATCGCTAGAAAGCAGCAACTTTGCCAAAGGCGCGGCGCGGAAATCGTCCGATGCACGATTCGTGGACAAATTGTCGGCAGGCAGACGGTCGAGCGGGAGACAAAGGTGGTTTATATTGCCCATCATCAATTTTTAATTAAACACGGGGCGACTCTCTATATGGAGGAGCAAGTCGAGGAGCGGTGCGCCCGTTTTTTGGGCGACGAGCTGGTGGACGATCAACGGATCAGCCGCATGGGGGAATACGTTGAAGCGCCTCGTGTCGAGCGTGAGCGATGGACGGGTGAGCGCCTTTCTTACCAATATGACCGCGCCCAAGCGGTGCGGTATGCGGAAACGTGGTGGAATCGGCATAACCCGGCGTTTCCGTCTTTTCCTGTTGATTGCACGAACTTTGTTTCTCAATGCTTGTATGCGGGCGGAGCGCCGATGACTGGCTATCCAAACCGGGCGCGGGGCTGGTGGTGCCAAAACGGGAGCTGGAGTTACAGCTGGGCGGTCGCCCACTCGCTGCGCTGGTATTTGAGCGGGTCGCGCATCGGTTTGCAGGCCGTGGAAGTCCCGGAACCGGAACAATTGATGGCAGGCGATGTCATTTGTTATGATTTTCAAGGGGATGGACGCTTTGATCATTCCACGATCGTAGTGGCCAAAGACCAAGACGGGATGCCGCTGGTGAACGCCCATACGACGAACAGCCGGATGCGTTATTGGTCATACGAGGATTCGAGCGCCTATACCCCGAACATTCGGTATAAATTTTTTCACATCATTGACCGCAAATAAACGATGTTGTTGAGGTGAATGAAATGCCGCTTCATGTTGTGCTATACCAACCAGAAATTCCAGCCAACACCGGGAACATCGCCCGCACGTGCGCGGCGACGGATACGGCGCTTCATTTGATCCGTCCACTCGGATTTTCAACGGACGATAAAATGTTAAAGCGCGCTGGGCTTGACTATTGGACGCATGTCAACATTTCGTATTACGATTCGCTTGACGAGTTGTTTGCTCGGTTTCCGCACGGGGAGTTTTACTTTATTACCAAGTTTGGCCGACAATATTACGACTCATTTGACTTCAGCGATACGGAAAAAGACATTTTCTTTGTATTTGGCCGCGAAACGACCGGGTTGCCGAAGGAGCTGCTCGAGGCCAACATAGATCATTGCCTGCGCATTCCGATGAACGACAAAGTCCGTTCGCTGAACTTATCAAATACGGCGGCGATTTTAGTGTATGAGGCGCTGCGCCAGCAACGGTTTCATGGGCTGTCATAAACAAAAAAACGACCTTCGCTATGGAGGTCGTTTTTTTGGGCTTTATTGTTTGACGCCGGGTTTGTCTTCGTAGCCAGCCGTGAAAATGGCTGTTAAAAAGGCGACGATCACTCCTAGCACAAGCAATGTGCGCATCGTTTTTTCCTCCCTTGCAATGAAAGTGGCACGCGTTTCCCCTTTATTATAACGAATATGGCCAAGCATGTGAATGACTGCCGCTGGCTGTTCGAAGACAAAATTTTTTTTGCGGCGAATGATACGGGACATCCTCGCATAAATTGTAATAATCTTGCTGTTAGACATCCAAGGGTGAGGAGGTCCTTTATGGATATTTTAAGAAAAATCGCACGGTACCGGGAAGAGGAAGAACGGCTGAGATGGGAAGGGACGTTCGCCGAGTATTTAGAGATTTTAAAAGAAAAGCCGTGGGTGGCCCAGTCGGCTCATTCGCGCGTTTATAATATGATTAAAGATGCCGGAGTAGAAGAGGTGAACGGGCGGAGACGGTATAAGTTTTTCAGCCGGCACTTGTTTGGGCTCGAGGAGGCGCTTGAACGGTTAGTTGAAGAATATTTCCACCCGGCGGCGAAGCGGCTTGATGTGCGCAAACGGATTTTGCTGCTGATGGGGCCGGTCGGCGGCGGGAAGTCAACGTTGGTGACGCTCCTGAAGCGCGGACTTGAGGAGTACTCCAAAACGGAGCGCGGCGCCGTTTATGCGATTAAAGGGTGCCCGATGCATGAAGATCCACTCCACCTCATTCCTCACCATTTGCGTGACGATTTTTACCGTGAATACGGCATTCGCATTGAAGGGGAGCTGTCGCCGCTCAATATGATGCGTCTTGAGAAAGAATATGGCGGTCGAATTGAAGACGTCATGGTCGAACGCATTTTCTTCTCGGAAAATCGGCGCGTCGGCATCGGGACGTTCAGCCCGTCCGACCCGAAATCACAAGATATCGCTGATTTGACGGGAAGCATCGATTTCTCGACAATCGCTGAGTATGGCTCGGAGTCCGACCCGCGGGCGTATCGGTTTGACGGCGAGCTGAACAAAGCGAACCGTGGCATTATGGAATTTCAAGAAATGTTAAAGTGCGATGAAAAATTTCTTTGGCATTTGCTGTCGCTGACGCAAGAGGGCAACTTCAAAGCTGGACGGTTTGCGTTGATCAGCGCTGATGAGCTGATCGTCGCGCACACGAATGAAACGGAATACCGGTCGTTTATTGCCAACAAAAAGAATGAAGCGCTCCACTCACGCATCATCGTGATGCCGATTCCATACAACTTGCGTGTCTCTGAAGAAGAGCGCATTTATGAAAAAATGATTCGTGAAAGCGATGTCGCTGACGTGCATATTGCCCCGCACACGCTGCGCATTGCGGCCATGTTTACGATTTTGACGCGGCTGAAAGAATCGAAACGGCCGGATGTGGACTTATTGAAGAAAATGCGCTTGTATGACGGGGAGATGATTGAAGGGTTCAACGAAGTTGATGTCGAAGAGCTGAAAAAAGAACATCCGGACGAAGGAATGAGCGGCATCGACCCGCGTTATGTCATCAACCGCATTTCAGCCTGCATCATCCGGAAAGAAGTGCCGTCGATCAACGCGCTCGATGTGCTTCGTTCGCTGAAGGAAGGGTTGGATCAGCACCCATCCATCTCCAAAGAAGACCGTGAACGATATTTGAACTTCATCTCGCTTGTGCGCAAAGAGTATGACGAAATCGCCAAGCAAGAGGTGCAAAAGGCGTTCGTGTATTCGTATGAAGAATCGGCGAAAACGTTGATGGATAACTATTTAGACAACGTCGAAGCGTATTGCAACAAAACGAAACTGCGCGACCCGCTCACCGGCGAGGAAATGAATCCGGATGAGAAGCTGATGCGCTCGATTGAAGAACAAATCGGCATTTCCGAAAATGCGAAAAAGGCGTTCCGCGAAGAAATTTTAATCCGCATCTCCGCCTACGCTCGCAAAGGTCAAAAATTTGATTACAATTCGCATGAGCGGCTGCGCGAAGCGATCCAGAAAAAGCTGTTCGCCGATTTGAAAGACATCGTGAAAATTACGACGTCAACGAAAACTCCCGATGAGCAGCAACTGAAAAAAATTAACGAAGTCGTCGCCCGTTTGATCGATGAGTACGGGTACAATTCCACCTCGGCCAATGAATTGCTCCGCTATGTCGGCAGCTTGTTGAACCGCTAGGCATGCCTCGAGCGCTGGGGCATGCTTTTTTTACGTCGACAATTGGGCTTGTCCACCTCTTCCCCACTTTTCTATTTTCCGCATTCATCTGTCAATTATTTCGAATTTTTGCATAGGATAAAATAAACAACTTGGCATAGTGATGGTCCGTTTTGATGACGCCAACATAAGTATATGCGGGAAAGCAAAAAGTGTGAAACCCATTTTAACAAAGGAGGGGAAAAAATGAAGGGGAATTTCGTTGTATCGAAAGAAGACTGGTCCCTCCACCGCAAAGGGCATGACGATCAAAAGCGCCATCAAGAAAAGGTAAAAGAAGCGATCAAAAATAACTTGCCGGATTTAATCACGGAAGAAAGCATTATTATGTCCAACGGGCGTGACGTCATTAAAATTCCGATCCGCTCGCTTGATGAGTATAAAATTCGCTACAACTACGAGAAAAACAAGCACGTCGGCCAAGGAAACGGAGACAGCCAAGTTGGTGACGTGGTAGCCAGAGACGGGAGCGGGGAGGGGCAGGGGGCAGGAAAAGGCCAAGGGGCCGGTGACCTGCCAGGCCAAGACTATTACGAAGCCGAAGTGTCGTTAATGGAAATTGAAGAGGCGCTCTTCAGCCAATTGGAGCTTCCGAATTTGAAGCGGAAAGAGCTCGACCAAAACGTTGTCCAGCAGATCGAGTTTAATGATATTCGCCGCACCGGGCTGATGGGGAACATCGATAAAAAGCGGACGATGCTCGCCGCGTTCAAACGCAACGCCATGAGCGGCAAACCGAGCTTTTATCCGATTTACCGCGAGGATTTGAAGTTTAAAACGTGGAACGAAGTCGTCAAACCGGAATCGAAAGCGGTCGTCCTGGCGATGATGGACACAAGCGGTTCGATGGGCATGTGGGAAAAATATATGGCGCGCAGCTTTTTCTTCTGGATGACGCGCTTTTTGCGCACGAAGTATGAGACGGTCGACATCGCCTTTATTGCCCATCATACCGAAGCGAAAGTTGTCAGTGAGGAAGAATTTTTCACAAAAGGGGAAAGCGGTGGAACGATCTGTTCCTCGGCCTACCGCAAAGCCCTTGAACTGATTGAAACAAAATATTCTCCGGCACGCTATAACATTTATCCGTTCCATTTCTCTGACGGCGACAACTTAACGTCTGACAATGCCCGCTGCGTCAAGCTTGTTCAAGAGTTGATGAAAGTATCGAACATGTTTGGGTACGGGGAAGTCAACCAGTACAATCGTTCACCCTCTACACTTATGAGAGCGTATGGAAATATGAAAAATGAGAAATTCAAGTACTATATCTTGAAGCAAAAAGCGGATGTGTTTGAGGCCTTGAAGTATTTCTTCTCAGCAGAAAAAAAGGAGGCCGTCGCCTCTAGATCCTAGGATAAAGCTGAATGGTAAACTGGTCTTTCTTCGTCCACTCCGGTTTTCTAAGATAGGTCGCTTTCTCAAGCACCGACTTGAGAAGGCGATTTTTCTTTTCTACGTCATCTGTGAGGCGGTAGGCGTCGAGCACTTTTTTGACCGTCGGGATGTACTCGTTGATGTTCTTTTCTTTCAGCTGCTCCTTGGCGATTTCCTCTCGCAGTTGATCGATTTCCTCTTGGGTTTTCTTGATCCGGCTGACGATCGTTTGCTGGCGTTCCAGGAACGTCTCAATCGTATAGACGCCTCGCTCTAGTAGATCATGCAGTGTGTCCTTTTGTTTATGGAGCTCTCGGAGCTCTTTTTCTTTTTTCTCAATGGCCTTTTGCTTTAGCGGGATGACCGAACGCTGCTCTTTTCGGGCGAATACATCCTCTTGCACCTCGAACTGATCGACGAACTCGGCGAGAGATTGCAAGATTTTCTCCTCAACGAGCGGCAGGATTGCTCCCTTTTGCACACCTTTGCATTTAGGATTTGGGCAACGCACGAGCGGATGAGGACGATCTTTACGCGGCTGATACCACATCGTATAGCCACAGACTTCGCATTTCAACAATCCAGCCAGCGGGTTAGCCAACGGTTTGCTTTCCACCGTAGAAGGGCGCCAGCGGCTCCGATATGCCTTGTTGGCGGCTTCCCAGAGCTCCTTAGACACAAGGGGTTCATGGGCGTTCTCTTTGACATACCAGCGCTCTCTCGGCATTTTTTTACGCTTATACTTGCCGTTTTGCTTAATGTATTTCACCTTGCCCCAGATGATATGCCCGAGATACACCTCATTTTTGATAATAGCGCTAATCGTCGAGGGAGACCAGAAAGCGCGCTTTTCATCAGGCGGCTTCACTCCGAGCCGATCCAGTTCGGTGGCGATCGCCTGGCGGCCGTGCCCGTCGCGCATCATCTCAAAGATTTTCACCACAACCCATGACGTTTCCGGATCGGGGTATAGCTTGAGATTTTCGTCGCGAAGATAGCCGTATGGCGGCTTTTTTGAAATGGAGCGTCCTTTCGCAGCCGAGTCACGCCGGCCACCTTGGAGGCGCTTCGTAATGACTTTAAGCTCTTCGCGTGACACGATGGACTTCACTCCGAAAACGAGCTCCCATGTCTCGCTTTCCGGGTCATAGACTTCCGTCGGGGTGATGATTTTCGTTCCCGAATAGCGAAAGGCGCGATCCAAAATGCCTTGGTCAAGCATATCCCCACGGCCGAGGCGGTCAATGTCCATGACAAGCACTGCATCAGCCACTCCCGTTTCCAGCTCGCGCAAAAGCTTCTGGATCTCGGAGCGTTCAGCGATGGATTCGCCAGAAACGATCTCCTCGAAGATGCCGAGGATATTGTGGCCTTCTTTACGCGCCACGGCCAGCAAGTTATCCCGATGGCGCTGCAATGTATCGTATGACGCACCGGACTCAGCAGCTTTTTTCTCTTCTTCGATGTCCTTGCGGCTTTTACGCAGGTAGATAAAAACATCCAAGTTTCTTGGTCTATACATCAAACCACCTCTGCCCTGAAATAGAACTCGCTATCACCATGTATGCAAAAAAAGAGGCAAATATGCGGACTAGCCGTTATGATTTTACGTGATTCATCCATTCTGTGGCGGTATAATTCATGATTTTTAGCTGTTCCTTTGGTCCATCTGCTGTAAATAGCGGATTATTTCTCGTTGTTCCTCGTCCGTTAAGCGGCCGTCAATAAACAATGAGCCATCATGTGCAACGGCGTACTCATGAAGGAGACTAAGATCGCTTTCCGCATCACGGCCGGAAGCGGCGACAACTGGCTCAGCCACTTGCATATGACCGAAAAGCGCTTCGTAAAACCGGTAGCTTTCCCATTGCTCCTTAAAGCGATTCCAGCGCCGTTTGGCAAACAGCGGTTCCACGCCAAATGTTTCACTCAGGACATAGACGATTTCTTTTTCCGTATGCGGAAGATCAAGCTCAAGCAACATAAACGTCGGCACGCAAAAGTGAGACGCAAAATTCGTTGCCTGGGCTTCTTGTAGCTGTACGAGGGAAGGGGGAAGCAGCATTTGATTCCCCGCATGGCGCAACACATGCCCAAGCTCATGTCCAAACTCCTGCCACTGTTGTTGGCGACTAAGGCGGCGGTCGATGATAATGCTATATGCCCCGTTCCGTTCGATGGCCGTGCTCCGGATGTCGGCAAAATGCAACCAGACGTTCAGCTTTGCGGCAATGTCGATCATATCCAGCTGATGGGGCGATCTGATTGCTAAATGCTCATACAATTCACGAATATATTGTTCCAGTGGGGTGAACTGGTACGACGAGAAGTTCATGGGAATCACCTCACTTTTATTATAGGAACGTGTGTTTGGTATGACAATAGAAAAAGAAAAAAGCCTTAAAAAGGCTCAATGATCCTTAATCGAACTTAATCGAAAAAATTTACATAGATGATCTCTTTCATATGCTTCTACCTCTATACATTACAACGATATTTGAGACGAACAGTTGTTGACACCATATCTTATATATCTCAAATGATCACTTCATCCCAAAAATCATTTTCGTGCACGATAATAATTGACGCGCCTTTTTTCCTCAACTCAATCGCCTTCTCTACTTTCCTTCCATAGCAGGCGAAGGCCCAACAGGGATTCCCGTCGCCACCTACGATCAGGTAGTTCGTATTCTTAGTGACATTGTTGTTGAATATTCCGCCCATCTCCTGAATGATGCGAGCAATTTCGTTGCGTGTTGCTTTGTGGGAGGCACCGGTGAAGGAAAAAACTTTATTTTGGAATATGATTTCTGGATTAACAGCGCATATGCCACTGATTGAGTACTGGCTTTGTAGAGATTTTATGTCGAACTCACGAATGTTGTGAGATACCTTTGTATCAATAAAGGTAGAAAAAAAGGCTTTCAGTAAGTTTTTCTCATCTTCACTGATAATCCCGTCCTGTTTCACACTAACCAGCAGGCTGTGGATTTCGTCAAAGGGATATGTTCCCCTCAAAAAGTCATGGTCATCAATCCAAGCAGACAGATGTTCAATCTCCATGTCATTCAAAACATTATCTGCCATGATGCCATGGAGAATTCCGTGTAATTGCTGGATGGATGATGTGATGATGTCATAGTAATTGTTAAAATCGTTATCATTTACGATGTTATGACAAAGCCACAGGATATCTTCCATTTCTTCTTGCTCGAGTTTGTTATCAAGTAAGGCCTGATCAATGAGTGGGATGATTTCATTAAAAGGCGCCCTTTTTGCAAACCGTCTATGTAGGTTGCACCAATGAATGAGCTCAGCCATCTCATCTTCGTTTGTGACATGATCAGAACGGATCCCTTGGATAATGCCAATCAACGAGTTAATGGACTTATGCAATTCAGCCTTTGAAGTAAACATGCGATAGTCCTCAATTTCTTTGAATTGACTCATTTCCTCTCCCCCATTTCACAAGAATAAAAAAAGACATCAATCCTCATGTCGTTGATGTCTTTTCTCGTTGCATATTCTTATTCATTGACTTCCCTTTTTACTATGTTGTTATTTTAAGTTGAAAGTTGGTTTACAAACTTAAGTATTCCTGGATGACTTTTTCGGCTTTCCCAACGTACTTTCGGTAGTCTTCCGTTGATTTTAAAGCCTTGTCAAAATCCTTGACGATCAAAGGAGACGCGAGTAGTAAGTCGTCAGGAGTCTGAATCAAAATGCGCGTGTGTCCAGCTTCACTTTTAGAAGCCGGTTCACAAATAACATTAGGGCAAAGATCAAGAATTTCCCTTTCCAATCGTTTGGAGAGCAAATATTTCTTTTTGCCTGTTAACTTGATCCGGGCAAATGAGTAAAATGCGTGTATGTCCAAATAAGTCGATGTTCGGGAATAACGAACAAGACTAGTGTCACGGTTATGATCACTTAATATGCGTAGAACAATGTCATAAGCTCTTTTTTCATCATCGGAAAGACGAAATTTTTCCTCTCTCCGTTTTTGGCATGTTCGATAAACAGCGGCACAAGTCAAACAATCATCTAGTGCGTGATGTGAACTCACCTCTAATTGTAACCACTGTTTCAGTGTTTCCAGCTGATGATTGGGCGTCTCCGGTATGTATTTTCTAGCCAGTGTTAGCGTGTCAATGACGGGGTTGTTTGGCTTTTCTATTCCTAGCCTTCGAGCGTTGCTTAATAAAAACTTCATGTCAAAAGGAGCATTGTGAGCGATCAGTACATCATCCTTTAGGAATTGGATAAAATTTGGGAAGATCTCTTCAATTGTAGGAGCATCTTTCACATCTTTATCTGTGATCCCCGTAATGTCCGTTATTTTAGATGGAATGGGTCTTTTTGGGTTAACAAACGAAATAAAGTGTTCGATGGGCTCATGATTCCGAAATCGTATTGCCCCTATTTGAATAATAGCGTCTTTCTCTGCGTTTAATCCTGTTGTTTCAAAATCTAAAACTACGTAGTCGTCAGGAGTAAACGTCGCCTTTTGATAATTGTAATGGCCGTTTGAAGACGGCTCTGCTTTCCCATTTGGATAGGTTGATGAGGGAAAGCCATATTCGACAGTTACGGATATCGGCGAGGGGTAAACTCCTGTACTGTTGAGATCTTCAGAAGAGAATTTCGTGTCATCTGTGTTGCCGAGATTATTTTTATTAACTGGAGTAACAACATCCTGTTTCTGTTTCGCTTTTTTCCCAAAAAGGCGTTGCAAAATCCCCATTGTTTCCTCTCCCCTAAAAGTAACAAGCTCATTTATCTTTTGTCTTCCGATCCCCTTCGCTCTTCAGGATCTCCCATATCTTGAGAAGCTGCTCTCGTCGTTCCTCCGGCGCCTCTGCCAATTCCTTGAAGAACAGCCCCAGTTCCGGATCTTTAAGCTCCTCTGGAATGTCATCCTGCTCCGGCGGGTTCGGATGATCAGTCCGGCCGAGGAGGTAGTCAGTGCTGACATTAAAAAAGTCGGCGAGTTTTTGAAGTGTTTCTGTATCAGGTGTTCGGTTGCCATTTTCATATCCAGAGATAGAAACTTTTGTAACATTGATTTTCTTTCCAAGTTCTTCTTGGGTGAGCTTTTTTTCTTGTCTCAGCTTTCTTAGACGGTCACCTAACACATAAAACACCTCTTCGCGTGTACTATAAATAATTATAAGTTAACAAATAGATAACCAAAAGGCCTTAAGCCTTTTGTTAACTAAATAGAAATTTTTTTGTTAAAAACTCTTGAAAGTTAACATTAGGTTAATTATAATTTAGTTAACATCAGGTTAACGACAAAAGGAGGTGGGAGGTGTGAAACTCGAAAGGTTAGAAGCTATACGCAAAAAATATGGCCTTACTTGCAAACAAGTCGCAGAATCAGTAGGTATCTCCAAAGAGTATTACTGGATGATTGAAAAAGGTAAACGAAGACTCACTTATGATTTAGCCGTAAAAATCGCACAAGTCTTTAATGCCCATCCAGATGATATTTTTTTGGATAGTAAGTTAACTGTTAGTGAACAAAAATGACACAATGTGTTTATGATCATCATCTATCCCATTACCTACAAAGGAGGTGAGCCAAATGTCATCAAACGCCCCTCATGCCCCGCATAAACATGAACAAAGGGGGAATGCGGGCATGAAGGAATTCAAATACGGCAACACGACGGTCGTTGTTCACTCCCCACTGGTACTCATGAGCCCAGAGGAGCGAAAGCAATGGTTTGAGCAAGAATGGCAAAAAGGCAATCCGATCCTGCGGCAAATCGCCGAGGCGGTGCTGGACTGTTACCGATCTATGGATACTGTACCACAAAGTTGCAAGGATGATGGTAGAAAGGGGAGCAGGGAGGATGAGTCGCGGTAGAGCGGCCGACGCGGTGAAAGCAGCGCGGCAGAAAACAGGGATGACCCAGCAACAGCTGTCATTTGAAATCTATGAATCTCGTGAATCGGTATCGCACCAGGAGAACGGACGATACCGAGTGCAACCGAACATATCGAAATATTTCGCCGAAAAGCATAACAACCCGTGGGTGGCTCTCGAGGCGGCGGCTGAGTACACCGGATGGGGGCCAGTGAAGCTGGATGGGGATGCTGTTGATCTTCACCGGGCGAGCGTCACGATGAAAACACGCGAGGAGCTCGCAGAAGCCCTCGAGGCGATCGAAAGCGTCTGCGTGGCGAACCATCCGCGGGCGATTCGAGAGTTTGACAAACAGCGCTTGGAAGAGGCGATGATGCAAGCGATCGACGCGATCGTGGCGCTGACGCAATACGTTGCGGTTATTTGCATGGACTACGGGTTCTCGTGGTGGAAGATGTGGCAAAAGCATCGCGCCAAGCTACAAGCGAAAGGATTTATTCGACAATGACAAAGGAGGAAAAAACAATGTTTCAACTGCCGAATCTAGCGGAAATGACGGATCTGGAAGCTGTTCGCTGGTATACAAGCGAGTTTTTGTGGCTTTCACGTGAAAGAAAGCTCGACAGCGAATATGGGAAGGCATTGCTCGAGTGGAAAAAGCAAATGAACGAACGATTGGAACAATCGCGGAAGGAGTGGTGGTAATGTACGTGGTATTATCAGCAAGCCGACTGATGAAGGCGAAGGAGATCCGGAAACTGTGTGCCGAGTTGCGCAATAATCCGACGCTGATCCTCGTGCTGAATGCAGAAGCCAAAGCAAAGCTATACAACATGAAAAAAGCAGTAAGCTCAACGCCCACTGCTTCTTGAAAAACCAGCCCTATCCATAACATATCATGCGGCAAGCCAAAAGGCAAGCTCATGCTTGCCGACTGGAGCGCAGGCGGCGGGTGTGCCCCCAGCCCGCGAGCGCTTGTGCTTCAGTCGGTGCGCATGAGCCCAAGCCAGAAGGAGGTGAAAAGGATGCTTCATATCATTGCACAACAAGAGGCGGATTTGCGGCAAAAGGCATCACGATGCATTGAGTACATACAAGAGGCGTTGCAAAACCGCGATTATGAAACGATGACGATTGAAATGTCTGAGTTGAGGTACTTAGTCAGACAGTTGCAAGAACTTGAACAAAAAGAGATTCGACGCCAGCAGTTATTGAACATTATCCGAGATATGCAACGCCGCGGCATTCAAATTGATTTTGTGAAGCTGGGAGAGGAGCGGAATGCGTGAAACTGGATAAACATGAAAAAAGGCACATCCGGCTGCAAATCTGTGAATTGCTGGATTCACATTGCCGTACGTGCCCAGAACGGATCAAGTATCGAAGCACCGTATGTTTGAACGTTTGCCCGATCAGCCAAGAGATGCGGAAGCTAGCGTCCTTTCTTGAGGATGACACACCGTCCAATCCTCAACCAAACGAGCCGAGCCAACACCGTGTACAGAGTGCGGTACAGATACCAAAGAGGAGATGGTCAGCAGAGGAAGTGTTCTATCTGTGGCATCACCGTAAAGTATTCACGATTGAACAGCTTGCAGAACGACTCAACCGCAAGCCAAAATCCGTCTATGAAAAGTTGAAGCAACTCGTGCAAAAAGGCGGCATTTCTGACATTGGATAAGGAAGGAGGGCCGGAAGCTCCCATTCTACGATATGCTTCCAGGGCGAAGAATATGCTATTTGAAGTGGAATTTGTCGTGAAGGAAAACGGCCATTTCGAGACCATCCAAACGGCTCTCGTCTACGCGCTCACTGTAACCGAGTGCCGTCGGATCGCCAACGAAATGGCCTCCGAACTCGAAGTTGGTGGGATTCAGTTTTTTATTTCAGAACTCTAAATTTTATCATGCCATAGCAAAACAGGTTTTTCAAGGGGGGAGGGAATGACATGGCAACCTTGCTGTTGGATGATCAACCATTAGTGATTTTACCTCAACTGGCCGTGGCGATCGGGTTGAATGAAAGCATTGTTGTTCAACAACTGCACTATTGGTTGGAGAAAAGCGAAAATGTCCATGACGGTTATAAGTGGGTGTACAACACATATGAGGACTGGCGGGAGCAATTCCCATTCTGGTCGGAAAGCACAATTCGTCGGATCATCACCAAGCTTGAGAAGATCGGGATCATTGTCTCGGCGAATTTCAATCGCTCTAAGATCGATAAAACGAAATGGTATCGGATCGACTATGACAAACTGGCTGAATTTACACAAGAAACACCGTCTAACCAAGATGAACAGACGACTGTTCAAGATGACGTTTCGACTGTTCAAAATGAGCAGACGACTGACGAAATCGTCAATCCATCCGTTCAAGATGATCAGTCCAGCTGTTCAGATTGGACAGTCGAGGCGCTCAACTTGACCAGACCAATACCAGATAATACTACAGAGAATACTTCAGAGATTAAAACAGAAGATGAAGAAGACGCGCGCGCGCATTCCTTCCGAGAGATTATACATTTCATTGAACAAAACGGCTTTGGCACCGTTGGCAGCTACATAGGGGAAAAGATCACTTCCTGGGTGGATGATACGTCTGAGGAGTTGGTCTTAGAGGCATTAAAAATCGCGGTGGAGAACGGAGCCAAGACGTGGAAATACGTCGAGACCATTTTACGCGACTGGTTTGAAAAAGGCTATCGAACTGTTGGCCAGGTGCGCGCTGCACAGCTGGCGTTTCGAGAACAGCAACTGAAAAAACGATCGGCGTCCTCCTCGTCTGGTGACGGTCGAAAAACACGAAAACCGGTTCGCACGGAGATTGTGCCGGATTGGCTGAAGATGGATTACAGCCAGCCAGAAGACGACTTTGACGTCGAACAGGCGCGTCGAGAGCTTGAGGAACGCCTCAAAAAGTATAAAGACAATCCGGACGGGTGATGTCGATGGGATATCCGTTATGGCTCCGTTTGGAGTACCGGAATGAGGTTGGATCGGTGATCGGATTAACGGCCAGTGTGTGTTCAGAGGCGGATTCTCTTGACGTCCTCGAGCGATGCGGTGTGACAAGGAGCAACTTGCTGGCGGTGCGTATCAATGACAAGGATTATCCCATTTCACGCCTAGATGCTCTTTTTGCGAAGCTGCAAACGGAAGGGAGGGGATCGTTGTGATACTGATCAAGTACGTGCTCATACAACATTTGCGTCGTCAAGGCGTCTTTTCCGCAAGCGATGGCCGAGCACTCTCAAAGCTGACCTTAGAAGAGATTCAACGTGAATACGAACGAGCCGGAGGTGACCAGCATGGATTGGTCCAAGGCGACCATACGGCAGCTTGTGACCATTGTTCGCTATGAAGAGTGCCAAGAAGTATATAAGCAACGGGCACGGCAAGAAATGAAACAACGATTAGGGGGAGAAGAGACCATGAAAAAACAACGTCAATCACTGCATGGAGCAGTGAAAATCAGCTATCTCACGCCGGAAGAACTGGAAGCGTACCGAAACCGTCCGCGCAAATACTACGATGACGACAACCGACGAATCATTGACTGGCGCTGGCCGAGATCAAGGGGGACGCGCCGATGAAACTGAAAAGATTATTCGAGCTGCAGAGGGAGTTAGATGAACGCATTGTGAAAGAGAAAGGACTTAGCGGGCAGGATTTGTTGCCAAACAAGGTTTTAGCTCTGCAAGTGGAACTTGGCGAGCTGGCGAACGAGTGGCAGATGTTCAAGTATTGGAAAGAGGATCCTCAACCAAGAACCACAGCGTTGCGCAATCCAGACATGATGCAAGAGTGCCCGGAGTTGTATAACCCACTGCTTGAGGAGTATGTGGACTGCCTTCACTTTGTATTATCGATCGGCATTGAAACAGGCAACGACGATCTTACGTTTGTTATGCCAAATACAGACTCGGACATTATATACACATTTATTGAACTCAATGCAATAGCGGCAGAACTGTTAGATCGTCACTCAATGGGAATGCTTGTAGATACAGATATTTTGTACATTGACCTGCTTGAAAAGTTATTTGGATTAGGAAAACAGCTTGGTTTCACATTTGATCAAATTGAGGCTGAATATCTCCGTAAAAACGCAATCAACCATCACCGCCAGGAATGCGGATATTGAGAGGTGGTGACTACAGTGGATGCTCAGCATTGGCTGGACGAGCTCAACAAAAACCAAATCCTCCGCAACGTGCAAAAGTTGCTCGAAACACAGACTGAAAAAGGGATTCAGAAATATGGAACGACTGTCGTCCCGTCACATTACACATTCATTGAATGGCTGGAGCATTTACAGCAGGAAATGATCGATGCCATTGTTTATTGTGAGGTATTGAAGTTTAAATATGCGCACTTAATAACACTTGAAAAGTTAAATTCTGCTATGCGAGAGAGTGAACGCTAGATGAGGCGTCGAAAGCGGAAAGCTAGATGGTATTTGTTATATCGTAAAGAAAATCGCGATGTGGTTTATGTATATGAGCCATTGCGCAAGTATGAGCTACAAAGCAGACTCCGACGCGGATGGACAGTTATTGAATGAGACAAAAAAAGCCGGGATCCCTCCCGACAGCCTCAACATCATTATATCACAGCGGAGGGATCCAAGTGAGAAGAGCGCAAGAATTGCAGATTGATATAGATAACATGACTGTTTCACATCCCGTTGTTCCTGGAAAGGTGCTTGTCGTTGTGATTGACGGCGTGCAAGGGAAGGCAAAAGTAGCAGAAGCAGTTGAGCATGGATATACGATCATCGAAACGACGAAAGGCAAGACGGCGCGGATTAAGTATGAGGAAAGCGAGTTGTTTTAATGCGGCAGCGGGAGGAAAAACTGGATCGAGAATTGATTGGCAAGTTGGCTTATAAAAAACGCGGGTTTTTTAGTGGATTGATCGGCATAGTTCAAGAAAATAATAACGGGATCACACCATATAAGCTCGTTTTTCAATTCGGAGCCGCAGTAGGGATTCAGGGTAAGGATGACATCGTCATTGTCGGTGAAGAGGATAGAAAAAATATCACGGGAAAAGTAAATTCTGCTCCATTTTTGAGAAATACGAATCCACTATAGCTTGAACCGATAGTGGTCTAGTTTACGGGAGGGATTTTCGATGAATCAATTGCAAAAAGTGTTTATTTACAGCGGCAGTCAAGTACGAACGATTATAAAGAATGATGAAGTTTGGTTTGTCGCAAAAGATGTTTGTGATATACTGAACCATTCTAATCATAAAATGGCGGTATCTAGGCTTGATGAAGATGAGGTAAATAAAGTTTACCTCATCGATTCATTAGGGCGCCAACAGCAGACAACCGTTGTAAACGAAGCAGGACTATATTCTTTGATACTTACAAGTAACAAGCCAGAAGCGCGTCAATTTAAACGTTGGATTACGCACGAGGTTATTCCGACCATACGAAAAACTGGCGGCTATGTAGCGAATGACGATTTGTTCGTCGAAACCTATCTAAAACATGCTGACGAGCAGACAAAGCTTTTATTCCGCGCTACATTAGAAACGGTCCGAAAACAAAATGAACAGATCGCGGCGATGCAACCGAAAGCCGACTACTTTGACGCACTCGTTGATCGGCGGTTGCTCACAAACTTCCGTGATACAGCCAAAGAATTGAAGGTGAAACCAAAAGTTTTCATTGATTGGTTGCTTGAAAAGAAATATATTTATCGTGACCAGAAAGGGAAGCTAAAGCCTTATGCTCAATACGTTCCGTCTCTATTCGAATTAAAAGAATGGGAGCGAAATGGACGAGCTGACGTGCAAACGCTTGTGACACCGAAAGGAAGGGAGACGTTTAGAATATTACTACAAAAAGCTGTAGTATAAGGTATAATATGGGTAAGTGAATATGTCCAAGACCGAGAGCGTGAGGACACTGATTGTACAGAGTAGCATGGCTATTTCTGTACGATTGGTGTCCTTTTTTGTTTTATCAGAAAAATGAAAGGGAGAGGTACAATGCGAACAATCCAGCAGGAATTACAAAAGTGGATGAAGATAAACAAGGTTAAGCAACGCAAAAGCAAGCATAAGAAAGAGAGAAAACAAAAGCAAAGAAAAGAGCGGCTGACGGAGAGGGAGATTAAAGAATTAATGGGCGTAGGTCGCCCAGTGTATAGACGTGGCAAGGGTGGGGCATTCCGCCAGAGATAATCACTATTTCGGAGGTTGAGAAGATGGACTTTATGTTACCTGAAATCGATCGAAAAGCGACGAAAAAAGCGGTGGAAGCGGCGCTCGAAAAATATCGCATTTTCTTGCTGACATTGAAACTAGACCAGCTGCCAAAGGTGACTCAACATTACTCGCTCGTTCCTGCAAAAACAAATCAGTTCCACTCCTCAACCGAAGAAATAGCCATTCGGAATGCTGATTATGAGCGGGAGCGGGCGGCATACATTCAGCGCGTTGTTGAGGCTGTAAATCGTCTTGATTATTGGGAGCGAGCGATCGTTATTCAGCGATACATGACTGGAGAAGAAGTGTTTGATTATGCGGTTTACAATGAGCTAGGAATGAGCCACAGAAATTATTATCGTTTGAAGTCCAGAGCATTTTACAAATTAGCATTCGCTTTAGAAATTGAGGTGTACCGGAAAAGAAGGAGGGATGAGTCATGAACTTTGTTCAACCCATTCGCGATCCAGAAAAGATTGCGGCAATGAAAAAATACTTGTTACAACGAAGCAAGCGCAATTACATTTTGTTCATTATCGGAATTAACACAGGTTTGCGTATATCAGATATATTGCAGCTGAAGAAGGAAGATTTGCTACAGACACATTTAAAGCTGCGGGAAAAGAAAACAAGGAAGGAAAAGCGGATTCGTATTCCGCCAGCGATACGAAAAGAGTTGATTGAGTACGCAAAAACACTTAAAGACGGTGAATATGCTTTTCGAAGCCGGCAAGGCGGTAACCGTCCTATTGACCGTTCAACAGCGTATCGTATTCTTCGAGAAGCAGCCGAATATGTATCGCTCGATGAAGTGGGTACGCATACGCTTAGAAAAACGTTCGGCTATCACTTTTACCAGCAAACAAAAGACGTTGCAATGCTTCAAGAGCTGTTCAATCACTCAAGCCCACATATCACCTTAAAGTATATCGGCGTAAATCAAGATGCAATGGATAGGGCGATGATGAAATACAAGATATGATTTTTCTTTTTTGCTATTAGTACAACATAAAAAATCATGGTGTGCACTCATTTTGTAAAATAGCTTGAAGCTAGAAATATCAAGGGGTTCATGAACAGGGCGAGTGCATCAGTCTGTAAATTGAAGTGAACTCATTGGAGGGAGAGCAAGTGTTAGTCGAGGAAGCGAAAAAGCAAATCGAATACTTGCGAGAATACATTCGGAAGATCGAAAACTACACGCCCACCACGATGGAAGAGGAAGCGGTCTATTTATATGTGCAGCTGGAAAGTGTCACAAAGGTGGTGCAGGAGCTAAACAAAAAAGGGTATCGGATCGGCAAGCGGAAGCTGACCACAGTGGACATATC
The DNA here is from genome assembly GCF_014679505.1 of Geobacillus sp. 46C-IIa. Lineage (GTDB taxonomy): Bacteria > Bacillota > Bacilli > Bacillales > Anoxybacillaceae > Geobacillus. The sequence goes on along the minus strand of NZ_CP061474.1, from coordinate 2,887,460 downwards.
CAACATCATTCGCGGCAAACCGAAAGATGAAATGCATGAAATGGCAAAGCGGATGTTTACGAAGAATAGGAAGCGGGGAAAATTCTGTGGCGTTTGAGATAATGATTGAAAAGCATAGAAGTGGAACTTATAATTAAAAGTAATCAGGGACATGCTGTTACCGTATATTATTTTAGAGGTGGTGATGGCATGTGCGACTGGAAGGGGGAAGAAGAGATGGCTATGTTGCAGAAAGAATTAAAACAAAAGAAAAAGAACATCGATACACGTAAAATTGACGCCATTTTAAAACAAGGAATTAAGCGCTATGATAAAGCGCTAGAAAAGCTAGCTAAAAACTGATGATAGAAAGACTTTATCCTGAAGAGTTACGCTACATCCATGATGCGATGTTGCGTCGCTATGGAGGGCTACCCGGAGAAAAAGACCCTGGTATGGTTGAATACGTATGTGAGAAGCCGTTCACAATTTTGTTCGGAGAAGAACAGTATCCGTCCTTATTCGAAAAAGCGGCTGTTTATATGATTGCTATAGCAACAGGTCATTACTTTTCAGATGGTAATAAACGAACAGCGGTGATGGCAGCATATTCTTTCCTAATGAAAAATGGCTATGAGTTAATTGTCTCAGATGACGAGCTATTTGAGATGTGTATCAAAGTTGCCAAAAAGGAAGTATGTCAGAAGGAATTGGCAAGTTGGTTATCAAAGAATTCACGTGTATCGAGTGGAGATTACATGGATGATGAAGAGTAATCGGTTTCTTAAAGATAAAATACGAAACCGGTTACTCTTTTTGATTGCACAAAATTAAGTTTACATAATCATGGGGTCAAGTCCAAATTATTGTGTAAATTCCCCTTTGATAGACAACATGGACCTGATGACTTGACGTATGGTAGGTAAGACCGGCAAGTCTCCCTGCTGGTCGCCTTCCCGGACAAATGATCATGTTGTCAAGGAACAGGCGTGTCAAGGAGCTTTCGCGGCATATCCTCGCTTCGCTCCGGTATTCCACGTTCTCCTTGACACGGCGTAGAGGTTATCCCACTCTCTTGATCGCCGGAGCCTCCTGATTCCCCCATCGGACTCCTTGCTCTTTCGTTTTCCGCCACTGCCAATATTCAGCCATATCCAAGTATTTGCGCCCTGACATCCATTTTTCATCGATTTCAATCAACACGGCGCCAACGAGGCGATACACCGATTCCCGGTTCGGAAAGATGCGGATGCCCCGTTCTCTGCGGCGAATTTCTTCGTTCAGCCGTTCCACTCCGTTGGTCGTGCGCAGACGCCGACGATAACGGTTCGGATAGTCCAATACGGCGGTGGCGTCTTCGAATCCCTCTTCGAGGATTTGCATGGCTTTTGGGGCTTTTTCTTCCCATTTGGCCAGCACTTGTTCCAATAACAGTCGAGCCGTTTGCTTATTTGGAGCATGAAGAATCCCACGAATCTCCTCGAGCAAGACATCCTGCATATACTTTGGTGCGGCATCGAGGATATTGCGAATAAAATGTGTCTGGCATCGTTGCCATGTAGCGCCTTGGAAATGCTTTTCAATGGCTTGCACCAGCCCACCGTGCTGATCCGAGATAATCAAGTCCACTCCCCGGAGTCCCCGATCTTTCAGCCATCCGAAGAACTCACTCCAGCTGGACTCCGATTCACTGTTTCCGATTTGCAGGCCAAGAATTTCCCGATATCCTTCCTCATTCACTCCTGCAGCGATCAACACGGCTCTGGAGCGTACTCGTCCATCCTCCCGGACTTTCGTATAAATAGCATCTACTAGCACAAACGGATACACGTGTTCATGAAGGGAACGGCAATTCCAGTCTTGGATAATCGGATCCAGTCCCTTGCACAGTGAGGAGACCGTGGACTTGGAAAACGAAGTGCCGCATAATTCCTCCGTGATTTGAGTGATTTTTCGGGTAGACACCCCGTTTACCACCATTTCCATTAGTGCCAGCACCAGTGCTTGTTCGCTCCGTTGATACCGTTGGAACAGTTCCGTAGAGAACTCCCCATCTCTTGTCCGTGGAACGCGCAAGGTCAACCGTCCCACCCGGGTCGTCAGCTGGCGTGGATACGAACCGTTTCGATAGCCTTTTCGTTCTTCCGTTCGTTCATAACGGCGAGCTCCCAGCTGTTCTTCTACTTGTGCCTCGAGGATTTGATTGAGGACTTGTTCCAATAGCTTAGCTAATCCCTCATCTCTGGTGAATAACCCGTGCAAAAGTTCATCATTTAGGGTAATATGATATTGAGCCATGGTTGCATTCCTCCTTATGTTTGGTGTTTTTGGTTCACTGTTTATTCTACCAAAGGGGAAGCAAACATGGCTCTTTTTCTATTTCCCTTTTTACACAATTATATGGACTTAACTTAATCATGGCACTTTTTTGGCACAATCGTGGCACAATGTTTTCGTTTATCGGTGTTATGATGATAACGTGAAAGACTTTGGTTGAAGCTGGACGCCACTTCATTTGAGGTGGCGATTATTATTTTTGTCGAGATTTGACGAACGAATGTTGTAGGAAGATGGCTCCTTTTGTCGTATTGAATAGACGAAAGGAGTGGGCAGGATGGAAAGAAAACTTTTTGAAGCAAAATTATTAGGTGAAATTTATCGTATTCAGAAACATCTAGGTATTTACAATGGAACAGACGGAAGAATTTACGGTTTGTTAAATGGTGTGCAGGAAGATATTGAAGCTGAAATTGATAATTTAAAATTTATTAGTAGCGAAGAAGTAAATTTAGTGTGTGATGAATTGGACCCTTATTACAAGGGAGAAAAGGATTTATCTGAAATGCCTAATTATAAAGAGTTAGAAATGAAGTTAGAAAGAAAAGGACTTCATAGGGATAAACTTATTTCAATCTTAGAATACCTTTATTTGAACGAAAGATATACTATCGAAATCGAGAAACTAAAAAGCGGGGTTAAATTTGCAAAAGAATATATATAGCATTGCGCCCTTTTACGGGTGCTTTTTTATTTGGAGGAGGAATAACATGCCTTTGAAGCCAAGCGCTGAGATTTGTCACGGTGTAAAACCTGCACCACAAACATCAAGACCGCCTAAGCCGCCATCGCAAGAGTGTGAACATAAGTCTGAAAAGAAATGTGATCACTGGTATCGTGAATTTAGAGTTGAAAGCAATAACGGTAAAGTAAGTAGAGTCTTTTTCTACTGTCAAAAATGTTTGGACATACAAATTAAAAAGATTGAATCGTAAGCACTCAATGGGTGCTTTTTTTATTTGGAGGGATAAGAATGAAGCCTTGTCGTAAAAAACCGCCTATCGGTTTAATACCAGAACGTATATGGAAAACCCAAAGGTTTGAGGATGTAACAGCAGCGATTCAGCGATATCTAGATGCTGGATTCGTAGTACCGGATGAATGGCTAGATGAATACAGCAGAATAAAGAAGGAACTGCGTTTGGAGTGATGTTATGCCTAGTAGACCAAAGAAACCTTGCTCCGTTCCAGGCTGTCCAAACCTAACACAAGGACGATACTGCCAAGATCACCAGCATAAAGAACAGCAAGACAAATCCCATCGCCATCGTTACTACGATGAACATCTCCGCGATCAGAAAGCCCGTGATTTTTACCACAGCAGGGAATGGCAAAGGGTAAGGCAAGCAGCGTTGATGCGCGATAACTATTTGTGCCAGAGCTGTCTGCAGGAAAAGCGAATCACACCAGCAGATGTTGTTGACCATATCGTTCCTGTTAAGGTGGAGTGGTCATTACGCCTATCATTGAGCAACTTACAGTCGTTATGCAATGCCTGTCACAACAAGAAAACAGCCGAAGACAGGAAGAAGTATGGGGAGGGGCGGGTCAAAAATTTTTTATAAGCTCGCCCAGGACCGCGCGGGCCCCTCAGCGTGCACAAAGTTCCCTTTTTGGCGTAAAAGGGGGTTAACAGTTTTTGGACAAAATCCAAATGAAAGGTGGTGTTGAAAATGGGTCGGCGTGCGAAGCCAGTTGACTTGATTTTAATTCAAGGGACGAAGCATTTAACGAAGAAGGAAATCGATGCTCGGAAAGAGGCCGAGGCGAAGCTCCGTCCAAATGATGACAAAGTGAGACCTCCCAGCTGGCTCGACGGTGTGGCCAAGAAGGAGTTCAAGCGGATCGTGAAGGAGCTGAAAGAGATCGGGCTGGTCACGAACGTCGATGTGAATGCTCTTGCCTTGTATTGCGACGCCTATGCTAACTACGTTAAGTGCTCGCAGATTATTGAGGAAGAGGGGCTCATGGTTGAATACACCAATAAAGCGGCGGAGACGAATAAGGTTCCTCATCCCCTCCTCACGAAGAAAAAGCAGTTGCACGAGCAAATGAAATCGCTGGCCGTCGAATTTGGATTGACGCCAAGCTCCCGTGCCAAACTAGCGTTGCCGAAAGAGGAACCAAAGCAGCCGACGCCGTTTGAACAGGAGTTTGGTGATGTATGAGCCTAAAGCAATGGCTTATTGACTACTCCCACGATGTCATCGACGGCCGGGTGATCGCCTGCCAGAAACATAAATGGGCTTGCATGCGTTTTTTGCGGGATATCGAGCGGGAAGGGACCGATGCCTTTCCCTATATCTTTGACGAAACGAAAGCGATGCGCTTCCTCAAGTGGATGACGCTCTTTAAGCATACAAAGGGCGTACTCAAGGGGCAGCATATTCGACCTCATGAGATCCAGGTGTTTGTGTTCGGCAATATTTATGGCTGGGTGCACAAGGATACGGATTACCGGCGTTTTAAGAAAGGGTATTGGCAGGTAGGAAGGAAAAACGCCAAGTCACAAAGCCTGGCTTGTGTAGCATCCTATGAGGCGATGGCGTTCGGAGAAAGCATGTCAGAGGTGTACATCGGTGCAACGAAAACGGAACAGGCGAGAATTGTCTGGAAGGAAACCGAAGCAATGCTGGCCGGTTGCCCGGAACTAAAAGGGAAGTACGAAGTGAAATACGGGGCGATCCATCACCCGAAAAGTCGGTCTATTATCCGGCCACTTTCCAAAGAGGACCGGAAGACCGGCGACGGTTTGAACCCTCAATGCGGCATTATTGACGAGTATCACGCCCATGAGACAGACGAGATTTACAACATTATCGACTCCGGCATGATCGCCAGGGCGCAGCCGTTGCTGATGATTATTACGACGGCCGGCGCAAACTTGAACAATCCGTGTTATCGAAGTGAGTATCAATACGTTTCAAAGCTGTTAGATCCGAACAGCCCGGTAGAAAACGATCAATACTTTGCGATGGTCAACGAACTGGATAAAGACGAGGAAGGAAATCTGATTGACGACATTAAGGACGAAAAAGCATGGCTGAAAGCGAATCCGATTGCGGCTTCCTACCCGGAAGGGGTGGAAAATATTCGCGCCAAGCTCAAAGAAGCGCTCGAAAAACCGGATAAAATGGACGATTTTTTAACGAAAAACATGAATGTCTGGATCAATAAACGGGAGCAAGCCTACATCTCGGCCGAACGCTGGGCGGCCTGTGGCGCCAAAAACCTGCCGGATATCAGCGGATTGGATGCGTATGTAGGCGTTGACTTGTCGGCCACGACCGACTTAACGAGTGTTTCCATCGAAATTCCGTTAGATGACGGCAAATTTATCGTCTTATCCCACTCGTTCATACCGGAAGAAAAGCTCGACGAGCGGGTTAAAACCGATAAAATGCCGTTCGATCAATGGGTTCGACAAGGATGGATCACAGCCACGCCGGGGGCGGTCGTCGATTATACGTTTGTGCGCGAATATATCAAGTCAATTGAGCCGACATACGGCGTTTTGGTGAAGGAAATTTGCTATGACAAGTACAATGCGCGGCATTTGATGCAAGAACTTGAGGCAGATGGCTTTACAACAGTAGAAATTCCGCAGGGGATTCGCTATTTGACGGAGCCGACGAAAAATTTCCGGACAAAAGTGTTTGAAAAGAAGATCATTCACAACCAAAACCCCGTTCTCACATGGGCGGTGGGCAACGCGGTGACACGAAAAGATGCCCAGGAGAACATAATGCTTGATAAATCGAAAAGTACAGACAGAATTGACCCACTGGCAGCGCTCATTAACGCCCATGCTCGGGCCATGTTTGCGAATGCCGAGTCGGTTGATGTATCAGAATTTGCGACCGATGACTTTTTAGACAGACTGTGGGGTTGATAAAGTGAAGAGATTACAGAAAATCTTTCGTGATTATGCGGAAGATTTTTTTGTTTTTGTTGGACTGATACTCATTAATGTCGCGACGTTCCGGCTGAGCGTGACGGCAGGGCTGTATATGCTTGGTTTTTCTTGTTTAGCTATCGGCATTTTTACGGCGCTACATCCACCGAAGCGTTATCCGCCATGAGGGAGGTGAAAACTGAATGTTTTTCCGACGTGCTTGGGAGCGAAGAAGTACAGAATACAGTCTAAACGACCCTGCGCTTTTAAACTTTCTCGGTATTTCTCCAGGAGAGGTCAACGTTTACGGAAAAAATGCGTTGAAAGAAGCAACCGTTTACGCTTGTATCAAAATTTTGGCCGAATCGCTGTCCAAGCTCCCTTTAAAGATTTATCGCGAGGACGAAAATGGCGAAAATGGCGTCAATAAGGCAGTCAAACACTATTTATACAAGCTTCTGAAGCTTCGGCCAAACCCGTATATGTCGGCCTCTGACTTTGCCAAATGCAATGAGACGCAGCGGAACATATACGGTAATGCATACGTCAACATTGAGACGGATGAAAAAGGTAGGATTGTGGGTTTTTGGCCGATCGACGCGGGTAAAGTGCGCATTTGGATCGACGATATCGGCCTTTTCAGCAGTAAAAATCACATCTGGTATGAAGTCGATGTCGGAACAGAGAGACGGAAACTCATGCCTAATGAACTATTGCACTTTAAAAGTGGCGTCACGCTCGACGGCATTGTCGGCGTTCCCCCTCTTGATTATTTACGGGCGACGGTGGAAAATGCGGCGGCGGCCGGCCGGTTCATCAATAACTTTTACAAGCAGGGGCTGCAAGTGAAAGGGATCGTTCAGTACGTGGGCGATCTCAACCCAGAAGCGCAGAAGAAGTTCCGAGAAAAATTCGAGGAAATGTCATCGGGGCTGAAAAACAGCCATCGCATTGCGCTCATGCCGATTGGATATGAGTTTAAGCCGATCAGTTTAACGATGTCTGATGCGCAGTTTTTAGAAAACACTGAGCTCACAATCCGGCAGATCGCTACGGCGTTTGGGATTAAAATGCACCAGCTCAACGATTTGAGCCGGGCGACCCACACGAACGTGGCGGAGCAACAACGACAATTCTACGTAGATACACTGCTCCCAATTCTAACGATGTACGAGCAGGAAATGACGTACAAGTTATTCCTGGACAGCGAATTAGACGCTGGCTATTATGTGAAGTTTAACGTCGATAGTATTTTGCGCGCTGATATTAAAACGAGATATGAAGCCTATGCGATCGGCATACAGAACGGCTTTCTTGAGCCTGACGAGGCAAGAGCGAAGGAAGACTTGCCACCTCGACCTGGAGGGAATCAGCTCATTGTCAATGGGAACTATATCCCTCTAACAATGGTAGGCCAGCAATACATGAAAGGGGGTGGTGAAAGTGGGCAATCAAGCACCGAAGGAAACAAAGGAAATTCGGGCGCTGCCAGTGAAAATTGAAGTCCGTCAGTCGGGCGAAGAAGAAGAAAAACGCACCATCTCCGGGTCGATCAAGTACAACACGGAAAGCGCGGAGATGCGGGACTGGTGGGGCGACACATTCGTCGAGGAAATCGCGGCCGGCGCGTTTGATGAGAGCTTGAAAACGCGCGGGGTTGTCGGGTTATGGTCACATGACACGGCGAAAGTGCTCGGGAGCACGAAAAGTGGAACGTTGCGCCTCGAGAGTACGGAAAAGGAGCTGCGGTTTGAGCTGGATTTGCCGAACACCACGGTCGGCAACGATGCCTGGGAGATGATCAAACGGGGAGATGTCGATGGTGTATCGTTTGGCATGCGGGTCACAAAAGACAAATGGTCGCAAGTCGATCGCGATGGAAAGAAAATTTACAAGCGGTCCATTTTGGATGCGGAATTATATGAGATTTCACCGGTGGCCTTCCCTGCTTATCCCGCGAATGAAGTGTCTGTCCGGTCGCTTGATGAGTACCGGGAGCAGCAAAAACGCGCCTCAAATGAATACAAAAAACGGAAACTAACCATCGAGTTAGAGCTGATGTAATCGGCTCTTTTTTTATTTAACTATGGGAGGTTGAAAGAGTATGGGAAAAGAACTGCGTGAGATGTTGAAAAAACTGGAGCAGATGAAAGCTGAAGTTCGTGCTCTCTTATCAGAAGATGAAGTCGATGAAGCCGAAAAACGTATGGAAGAAGTACGAGCGTTGCAAAAGAAAATTGAAGTACAGCGGCAATTGGAGGAAGAGGAACGCGGTGGATTGGGTCTTGGCGGTGCGTATTCAGCCAGCAACGAAACACGCGCTGTCACGAAGGAAGATGCCGAATTGGAACAGGAGTATCGACAAATCTTCATGAAGGCGATTCGCCGGCGCCCGGTTTCTTCAGATGAGCGAAGCATGATTGCAGAATACGAGAAGCGCGCTGTCATGAACGAAGGTGGGACTAACCCGGCTATCACGGATGGGGATTCGTCTTTAATCGTTCCAAAGGACATCCAGACGCGCATTAACGAGATTATGAGAGCGCAAAACGATCTGTCTCAATATGTGCGCGTCGAGGAAGTGACCACCTTATCGGGCTCGCGTGTGCTGGAGAAAGACGAAACGATGACGCCGTTTGCCTTGATTGATGAATACGGCGTGCTTCCGGAAACGGATAATCCCAAATTCGTGGCTGTCTCGTACTCCGTCAAAAAACGTGGCGGCATTTTGCCTATTACTAACGAGCTTTTGGCTGATAGTGATCAGAATATTATTAATTACATCACGCGCTGGATTGGTAAAAAGGCTGTGGTTACACGCAATAAGTTGATTACGGATCTTCTGCTGACTATGACTCCGAAAGATTTAGCTGATCTTAAAGTGGTGAAAAAAGTATTTAACGTTGACTTGGATCCGGCTATTAGCTTGAGCTCGATTGTTTTAACAAACCAAGACGGATATAACTGGCTCGATAGCCAGCAGGATACGAACGGTCGTTTCTTGCTTCAGGATGACATTACACAGCCAGGACGGAAGCTCTTGTTTGGCCGTCCGGTCGTCGTATGTTCCAATCGCTATTTGCCGTCGATCGCCGGTACGCCTAACAAGGCCCCCATTTTTATTGGGAATCTGGAAGAGCTCATCGTATTGTTCTCGCGTCGATTCTTTGAGTTGGCGGCGACGAAAGAAGGAGGCGATGCGTTTAAACGCGATACAACGGATTTGCGCACGATTATGCGCGATGACATTAAATTTTGGGATACCGGCGCGGCTGTATACGGACAGTTGACGCTGAGTTAATGACGGGGGAAACCCCGTCCCCTTTGCGGGGGGTGATCGTTTTGATTATTACACTTGACGAAGCGAAGAAATGGCTGCGCGTTGACCATAATGACGAGGATAGTTTAATTAGTACGCTGATTAGTGCGGCGGAAAAGTACTTGGTTAATTCAACAGGAAATACGTTTGACAGCACGAATGAGTTGGCCAAGCTGCTCTGCTACGTTCTGGTCGCCGATTGGTACGAAAATCGTGACATGATCGGCAAGACGAGCGAGAAAGTGCGGCATACGGTCGAAAGTATCGTGGCCCAGCTGACTCATTGCTACGATAGCACGACAATGTAGAAAGGGGAAGGATACATGAGTGAAAAGGCTGAAAAGCGTGCTGAAAAGGAACTGAAAAGCCTTGTCTTGGTGTCCCCATCGGGGTATAAATACGAGGTGACGGTGTCGGATGCGGGGAATTTGATGGTGAAATATAAAGGTGAGGGGACATGAACCCCGGACAACTGAAGGATCGCCTAACATTTTACGAAATCCTTTTCGATAATGGCGAGGAACAGCTTGTCGAGCGATGCAAACTCTGGGGTCAAGTGAAGTTCAAAAAGAATAAATTCACCGACCAACAGCCCGAAAAATCGTATCAGATCATTATTCGGGCGAATAAGGCGGTAAAGCCGTTAATGAAAGCTCTTTGCCAGGGGAAATGGTACGACATTATGGCCGTGGATGAGGGTGAACCGGGCTATTTTATACTGGATTGCACACTCGGCTACGTTCATAGCCTCAATGATCGCTGTACGGTGTCGCGGCTTCAAGAAGTGGAGCTGGCGAGCGGAGAAACGATCCATCAGCCTGTTGTCGTGATGGAGCAAATCCCGTGCGAGCTGGTGAAAATCGACTCCGGTGACACGCTGCAAACCGATACGACGCACAATATTCGCCTGTTTTATAAAATTCATATGGAAACGCATCGAAATATCAAAATCGGCGACAAAATCGAGGTTGCCCATAGAGGAGAAACATTTCTATTCACAGCAAAGGAATGCTTTAAATACCATACCTTCCAAGAGGTGATCGCGGAAATGGAAGGTGAAGCGTAATGTTCCAGCTCAAAATAAACAATTTAAAAAAATACGAAGAGCAGTTTATTTTCCTCAAGGAAAATCTCCCTGAGGAGCTGGAAAACTATTTATTGGACGTCGCCAAAGGTTTGTTGCGTCTAGTGAAAGTGAGGACGCCGAAAGACGAGGGAAGGCTGCGGAGCGGCTGGGAAATTGGCGAGCTGAAACGGGAAGGAGATGATTTGATTATCGTTGTCTACAACAAGGAATTTTATGCCCGTTTTGTGGAATACGGCCATAAAGTAGTAATCAATAAGAAAACAGTCGGGCACGCCCCAGGGTTTTACATGCTGACTGTATCGGTAAAGCGGATCAGGCGACAGATGCCACGCCGGTTGAAAAAACACTTTGACAAGGTGCTGAATTCGTTATGATGGCATCACTCAGAAATGCGGTGATTAGTAAGCTCAAAACAGCCTTTCTGGATCATAAAATATACGGTGAAAAAGTGGAACAAGGCCTAAGAAAGCCTTGTTTTTTTATTACCGTTTTGCCTGGCGATGTGATCGAGTTAAACAAATTGATGCAACAAAGGGAAATCACCATCGATATTCAGTACTTATCCGAAGAAGAAACGAACGCCAAAAACGTTGAAATGGCTGATTTATTGAACGATTTGTTCCGAAGCATCGCCTTTGACGGGCTGACGGTAAACATTGTGGAACGGAGATTTGAAATCGTGGATGATATTCTCCACTTTTTCCTCGATCTCGACTTTATCGTCATGTTGAGCGCTGCGGAGCAACAAGACCTTATGCAGGAAATCATCCATAACAGGGAGGTATTGTAATGGGCCTGCCTCAAGTCAATATTGTGTTCAAGACTCTTGGGGCCACGGCGATCCAACGCGGCGAGCGGGGGATCGTCGCATTGTTGTTAAAAGATACGGCGGCCCTCGGGTCTTACGTTTTAACGAGCATCACCGACATCCCGGCCGGATTATCAGAGGTGAATAAAAAACAAATTGAGCTGGCTTTTATCGGCGGCGAGCGGACGCCGAATCGAGTGGTGGTATACGTCTATGATCCAAATGCCACGGTGACGAACGGAACACCTCTAGATGTCGCGCTGAACTATTTAGAGACGGTGAAATTTGATTATTTCGTTTTTCCAGAGATTGAAGAGGCAGACAAAACGAAAATCACTACATGGATCGGTCTGCAACGCGCCAATGGCAAGATGGCAAAAGCCGTATTGCCTCATCATGCGGCCGATAAAGAGTACATTATCAATTTCACAACGGAAAACATTGTCGTCGGTGATACGACGTATACAGCGGCCCAATATTGCTCCCGCATCGCTGGGTTGATTGCCGGAACGCCGTTGACGATTTCAACGACTTTTCAGCCGTTGCCGGAGGTAGACAGCGTCCAAACCTATACGAAAGATCAACTCAACCAAGCCATCGATAACGGCGAATTTGTGATTTACCATGATGGTGAAAAAGTAAAAGTTGGGCGTGGCGTGACATCGCTCGTTACAACCACACAAGATAAGGGAGACGATTTCAAGAAAATTAAAATCGTCGATATCCTCGACCTCATGTATATGGATATTCGCAAGACCATCGAAGACAGATATATCGGTAAATACGCCAACAGCTATGACAATAAAGTGCTGCTCATTCAAGCAATTAATGCGTACTATGAGCAGTTGGAGATTGACGGGCTGCTCGATGTTGGGAAAAATAGAGCGGAAATTGATTTAGAACAGCAACGGGTCTATTTACGCTCGGTCGGCGTCGATGTTGATGCGATGAAAGAGCAGGAGATCAAGGAAGCAAACACGAGAGATAAGGTGTTTATCCTTTCTCGTATCCGTCCTCTCGATGCGATTGAGGACATTGACATGAAAGTGCTCATTTAGGGAGGTGTGACTGAATGGAACGAATGATTCCTGAGCGTGCCATTTCCGGTACGCATGGAGAAGTATGGATCGACGGAGAAAAATTTGCGGAAGCATACGGATTGCAGGCAAAGGTCGATTTTATCAAAGAGAAGGTGCCAATGTGCGGCGCTCCCAACGGACAAGGTCAAAAATATATGGGCTGGGAAGGAAAAGGAACGCTCCGTATTACGAAGGTCAACTCCCGACTGACACGCAAGGTGGCCGAACAAGTGAAACGGGGCGTTTTGGAACCGATGACGATCGTGAGCAAGCTGGCCGATCCAGCGGCATTCGGTGCGGAACGTGTTGTATTGAAAGGTTGTACTTTTGATGATTTGACTCTCGCAGACTGGGAATCGGGGAAAATCGTTCAAGAAGAGAAGCCGTTTACTTTTAATGATTTTGAATTTATCGACTATATCGAATAGGCAGAGGGGCAACCTTCTGCTTTTGTCATGAGGAGGGAACACAATGAGCAATGTGGTTGATATTTTGCTCAAAATGGATGCGGAAAAGCTGGAATTACCAAAAAAACTCGTGGAAATTAAACGGTTGAGCGAGCTGGCCGGCGAGCCGGTCGTTTTTGAAATTCGAGCGTTGACACAGACACAGCTTGAAGAGATTCAGGATATGTCTACAAAGTTTGATCCAATTTCAAACAAAGCGGACGTCGATGTTTTTACTATCAAACTAGAAACGATCTTAAAGGGCGTCGTTTCTCCAGAGCTAAAACGGAAGGAGTTGTTAGAGCATTATAAGGTCCCGACACCATATGATCTGATTCGGAAACTATTTACGCCTGGTGAAATTGATCGGCTATATAACGAAATTAGCGATTTAAGCGGGTTTGGTGAGGGGGCCGTTGAAGAAGTAAAAAAGCCGTAAAGGAAAACGGTTATGTACAGATGATGTACTGGTATTGGAAAAAGAAAGGCATCCGGCCGTCAGCTTTTTATCAAATCCCTTATGGGGAGTTGACGATTATTCGTGCTTTTTATGAGCTGGAAGTCGAGGAAGAAAACGAGAAAATAAAAGCTTTATCCGGCATGCCGTGTCCAGTGCTGTTCTGGTGAGGTGAAGAGATATGGCGAAAGGCCAACGGCTCGAGGCGGAAATCTCCGTCAAGGATAGTGCAACGCAGAGTATCGAGAAGGTCATTCGATCGAATGAAAAACTGAAAAATGAAATGCTGCGCCTCAAGGCCACGATGGACAAGGTGCAGGAAAGTGCCAAAAAGCGCTGGGAAATGCGGGTTGAAACGGCGAAAGCGAACGAGAAGCTGGAGACGTTAGCTGATGCTATTGATCGCGTCCGAAATCGGGCAACGTTGACCATGGAGCGATTGCGTCTATTAGGAGCGACGATCGGAACGGCGCTCGGTGCCGGAGTAGCAACCGCATTAAAAAGCGGGGCTGACTTAGAAAAATACATGATTTCGATGGAGCACTTTATCGGCGTGCAAAACAAGGGAATGAGCCAGCAACAGGTGCAAAAATCAGCTCAAGATTATTTAGCGGCTTTGCGGAAAAATGCGAACGAGACGCCATTTGAAACGGGTGAAGTCGTCCAGACCGGTGTTCGGGCGCTAGGGATCGCGGGTGGAAATACGCAAGAAGCGATGAAGCTTTTAAAACTCGCAGAAGACATGGCAGCGTTGACGCCTGGCAAAACCCTTTCGGAAGCGATTGAGGCCCTTGCTGATGCGAAAACGGGTGAATTTGAGCGCCTCAAAGAATTTGGGTTCAAAGTGACAGCCCAAGAATTTAAAGGATATGTAGGGAAAAAGGAAAAAGATAACCTGACTGCAGCCGAGACACAGAAGGCATTTAATGTACTCACGTCACAAAAACTGAGCCCGTTTTTTGCCGGCGGAGCGCAAAAGCTCTCCCAATCTACTGCAGGTAAAGCCAGCACAATTATGGGGAACCTAAAAAGCGGCCTGCAAGATGCGGGATATAACATGTTGAAAGGGATCAAGCCGGAAACGATGGATAAGCTGGTTAAGATGAGTGAAAACATCGGCAAAGCCATCGGTGATGCGGGAGCGAAAATGGTCAATGCCTTTGCTAAGGCGGCCCCACATATTAAATCGGTCGCCACGGCGTTAGCAGCCGTAACAGCCGGGGTCATTTCATTCCGTATCGCTTTTGCCAGCTTAACGATGATGCAGACCATTATCACCCTGTTTAAAGCGTGGCGCGCCGGCACGTTAGCTCAGACGGCGGCACAGATCGGCTTGAATGTCGCAATGCTCGCTAACCCGATGACATGGGTGGCTGTTGGGATCGCGGCCTTGATCGCAGCAGGGGTCGCGCTCGTCATGAACTGGGATAAAGTGAAAAAGAAATCGCTAGAAGTATGGGATGTAGTGAAAGAAAAAGTATCTAACTTCATTACGCCGGTGAAGCAGTGGTTTGACGGGCTAATCGGCAGTGTCACAAGCTTTATCGATAAAATCACATCGATCGGCAATATTAAAATCGGGCTGCCAAAGTTTCTCGGCGGTGACGGGTTGTTACAAAAGAAAGCAATCGGTGGCGTCATTCCTCGCGATAACTATCCAGCGTTGCTCCATGAAGGTGAAAAAGTCCTGACGAAGCAAGAAGTGAAGCAAATGGAGTACGGCAAACGCCAGCGTCCGTCGGTCATGATTACAGGCAACCAGTTCATCGTTCGCAACGACTCCGACATTAAGAAAATAGCTCTTGAATTGGCTCGGTACATAGAACAGGAAGGAGGCGTCATAGCATGAACGTAAAAATGCAGTTTTGGTTCCGATACGGAAGCGACAGCCTGCAGTTGCCTGTGAATCCTTCATCCTTTGAAGTATCGAGCCCTTATGGAATTGAAATTATTGAGGTCAATAGCTTAGGGGAGGTGATGATCCCCAAGAATAGAGGGTTGCAGGAGTTTCACTTTGAATCGTTTTTGCCAGCCAAATATGACCCTGCCTACTGCGTTCATAATCGAGTAATTTCACCGACTGATTTCATCAGCATCATTGAAAAGTGGCGCGATGCTGAAAAACCCATCCGTTTTATCGTGACGACAGCGAACATTAATATGCTGGTACTCATTCCGGAATTCACCTACTGGCCCAGTCCGCCTGGCAGTCCGGGAGAGATACAGTTTTCTATATCCTTGAAAGAATACAGGATGCCTGTAGTGAAAAAGTGGACACAGTCGTCTCCACCGTCTAATAAGCAACGGCCACCGAAGCAAAAGGAGCAGCCAAAAATGTATGTGGTGAGGAAAGGTGATAGCTTGTGGGCAATTGCCAAACGCATTTACGACGACGGAAGCAAGTGGAAAAAGATTTACGAAGCCAATAAAAAAGTGATTGGAAAGAATCCGAATACTATTTTCCCAGGGCAAAAGCTGGTGATTCCATGATTGTCGTTTATGATAACTACGACATCACCGGTTTAGTGAGAAGCGTGGAATGGAGCGGCGACTTGCAGCAAGTAGCTCGCACCCTAAAGGTTACATTGCACAATACTACAGATGGGGTCTCTCCCTTGCTATCGTTCCAGAAAGGGAAACCGGTTCGATTTTTCGATGATAAGGAGCTGTTTCGCGGATTTTTGTTCTCCACGGGAAAAAATGAAGCGGGGGAAGGGTTGTTAACGTGCTATGACTCTAATATATACCTCGTTAAGAATGCGGATACCATAAAGTTCACGAAGAAAAAGGCGAGCGAAATGGCCAAGTACATTTGCAGCCTTTATAAAATCCCTGTCGGCACCATTGCCGATACCGGATATGTAATCCCGAAACATATTTTTCGCGAAAAACCATTAGCAGAAATGCTATTTACAGCGTTAACGACTACCCGAAAGCATACAGGTAGGCGTTTTTTTATTTCCAATCATCTCGGGAAATTTACGCTCACAGAAATGAAAGTACCAAGCGCCAAACTGATCATCGAGAGTGGAAAGAATTTATTGTCCCTTAGCGTCAATGAAAGTATCGAAGAAACGAAAACAAAAGTAAAGGTGATCGGCGGTACAGACAAAAAACCTGTGACCGTCACGGTCCAAAATGACAGTTTGACAAGGCAATATGGCATTATGCAGCACGTTGAACGTGCGGATGAAAAGTTGAATAAAGCGCAGCTGCAAAAATTAGCCAACCAGCTGCTTAAAGATATGGGCAAAGTCGCAACAGACATGAGCCTCGAGTCTTTAGGGATCAATGAAATCACGTCCGGCTCTGTGATCCAAGTATATAACAAAATGACGGGTATTAACGGCACCTACTATGTCAATTCGGACACCCATCATTACGAAAACGGGGTGCACACGATGTCGTTAACCATTAGCAGCAGCCCTAATCTAGCAGAGGTGGCCTATGAGGAGGTGTGAGCCATGGAGGGGAACGGTGCTGTTCGGCTTATTCAGCTGATGAGGCAACACGGATATAACAAGGACATATCCATTGAGCTGGCCACGGTGACGTCGCCACCTCCCAATATCAAAATCCGAGTCGACAACATGAAAATCGAACTGGACAAAGACGATGTTATTATCGCTCAGCACTTAACAAAACATAAGCGGCAAGTCAGAATCAATGGCGGCACAACAGTAGAACTGGAACACCAAGATGAACTGAAAGTCGGTGATCGCGTCATCGTAGCCAGCGACCGTGACCAAGTGTTTTATATCATTGATCGGGCGGTGATGGTTGAATGACGCTTGCCCCAGTTAATCTTGACGAGCTGAATGCCAATAACGCAACTGAAACCGTGGTGATCGGCCCGTCGAAGACGTATCGCATCGATTTTGAAAGAGGTGAATTGGGCGGGATCATTGACGATGATGAGGCCGTTTTGCAATTTATTCAAAAGGCAATTATGACGGCTCGCTCGCGCTTTTTTATTTACGATGATGAGTATGGCTGTGAAATAGAAGATATCATCGGCATGAACGTCTCTAGCGAGCTCCTAGAAGAAGAAATTCCGCGCTTGGTTAAAGAAGCGATTGAATATGATGATCGGATCGAAAGTGCGTCAAACTTTCTCATTGAGCGCAATGGCGATCAACTACAAATCACCTTTACCGTCACTTTGACTAACGGCAAGACGCTGGAGGGGGTGAGCGTGAATGTTTGAGGATCAGACGTTTGAGGTGATTATGCAGCGAATGCTGTCGCGGATTCCTGACGATTTTGATAAACGTCAAGGTTCGGTTATATGGGACATGCTTGCCCCTTCAGCTCTTGAGTTAGAGCAGGTATATCAACAATTCGATTTAACAGTTCAATGGTTGTTCTTAAACAAGGATACGCCAAGGGAGATACTCGTTGCTAGGGCGAAGGACCTCGGAATCGAACCGAAGCCAGCAGAAAAAGCAAGCGGCACAGTAGTATTCACCGGTCAGCCTGATACAGTGATTCCAGCCAATACAAGGATTAGCACAGGGGACAGTGTCCCTATTTTCTTTTATACGACTAGCGATGCGACGGTGACGGAAAATGGAACGGTGTCCGTCCCTGTAGAGGCCGAGGTGCCAGGAGCAGCCGGAAACGTGCCATCCGGTGCTATTACCGCTCTAGTTAGCACAATTGACGGAGTAGAAAGCGTGACAAACCCGCAGGCGTTTGAAAACGGAATCGACGAAGAAAGCGATGAGTCGATACTGACTCGTTATTTCGAACGAATCACAATGCCGTCATCCAGCGGGAATGACGCTGATTATATCCGATGGGCGAAAGAGGTGCCTGGCATTGGCTATGTTCGAGTGTTTCGCCGATGGAATGGTCCAGGGACGGTTCGTGTTGTGGTGATTACCGACCAAAAGAAATCCCCAAGCCCGCAGATGATTGATAAAGTCAAAGACAATATCGAGACCAAACGGCCGACATTGGCCGATGTCACAGTCGATGGAGCAAGGGAGGTCAGCATCGATATCGACGTGAAAGTTACACTGAACGAGCAAGGGGATATGGAAACGGCATTGCAGCAAATCAAAAACTCAATTAACGACTACTTACTGAACGCAGCATTTTTTGAACAGACTGTTCGTTACACTAAGGTTGGCGAAGCTATTTTGAACGCTGGTTACGTCTTAGACTATGAAAACCTAAAAATCAACGGTGGTACTGCCAACATCCAGCTCAATGACGACGAAATCGCCGTCCTTGGCCGGGTGACATTATTGTAGGAGGGATTTTTTATGAGTGCTATTTCAAACTATTTAGAAAATGCGTTAATCAATGCGGTTTTGCGAAACACGCCATACACGTCGCCGTCGGCTGTGTATTTGGCGCTATATACGAGCGATCCGACAGACGCCAACACAGGAACAGAGATCACTGGAGGATCGTATCAACGTCAGCAAATCACATTCAGCGCTCCAAGCGATGGAATGGTATCGAACAGCAATGAAATCCTGTTCCCGGTCGCGACGGCCAACTGGGGAACAGTGACGCATATCGGCATTTTAGATGCCGCAACGGGAGGCAATTTGCTTTTTTATGGAGCCGTGACAACGCCAAAAACGATCAGCACGAACGACCAGCTTAAAATTAATGCCGGCGACATCTCGATCACACTCGCCTAGGGAGTGTGGGGGATGACTCTATACAATGTCCAAGCTAACGCAACAGGAAGAGGGACGGTTCAGGCGAATGTGATCGCCGTAAAACGGGCAGGAGGAAACATAGCAGGAAGCGGAGCCTTAAATACAAGAACATTTGCGATGATTCTCCGTGCAAAGGCATCACTGACTGCGGGGGGAACCGTCTCAACGCGAGATTTTATCAAGCGGTCACTCGCCCGGCTCTCAGCACGAGGGATCGGTCGAGTTATTGTCAATGCGGAAACGTGGAAGTTTAAAGGGATTAAGGCACAAATGAAAGGGGAGTCGGTGCTTGAGTTTTATCGGCATGATCGTGATATATATAAAGACCTGGCATCATACATGCCATCATACTATGATACGATCAAGCAAGTAAAAACACTGCGACAGGCGCTGGCTCCTGAATTCATCCGGCTACAGGCAATCATTCAAGATATTTTCCGTCAGTTCATTGTGAATGAGGCCACATGGGGACTCAACTATTGGGGTTCAAGCTCAAGCAACGATCCGATTGAAAAACGCCGCAAGCGGATCATGGATATACTCGCCAGCAAGACACTTGGAAACGAAAGGATTAAGGAGTTGATCGGATACGGCTGCGAAATCACCGAGCAATTTAACGATTTTCTGGCAGACATTTTAATCACAGAGGTCCGCGGAGAACCGGAAAACATTAAAGAGATTTTTGAAAAACTGGATAAGTATTTTCCGTCTCACACTGACTACGAATTACGATATAGCTACTTGCCTTGGGATGAGTTAGACGAAGCAAATCTGACGTGGGATCAGCTGGCAACGTACACATGGAACCGGCTTGAAACCACATTTTTGAAGTAGGAGAGTGGGAACATGGCAGTCAACAAAACACCTAATCTAGGATTGCATGACTGGCTTGGAACGGAATACGTCAAACGTGAAGAAATCGTTGAGAACTTCCGTAAAATTGATAATGAGTTTGGGGCAAGCGGGAGAGTGGGAGATTTATCGAATAAAATTGGAATTTTATCAACCGCCGACGATGTTTTGTTTCAAAATGACCGCTCTCTCTTTTTGGAAATTGATAAATATAAGAACCTACGCTTTCAGCAGGGGATAGCGACAATAACGGGGGTAGCGACTTCAAACAGTTTCTTTCGAGACGCTGATCCGTTCGTGCAAATAACACTAGCGGGATACACACAGATCAACGCCCCAAATTATGCAGTGGTTCTTGACGTGATCTCGTCTAATGGCGACTACGGAAATCTCATCATATATGACAAGACACAGAACGGTTTTAAGGTAAAAATGACGGGAAGCGCGAGTAGTGTGACGTTCATTTGGACGCTACTCAATCCGTCGGTAGCGTAGGAGGGATATTATGATTGTGACGCACTTAAACAGTGGAAGAAAGGTTAATTTTACGATCGACGAAGATGTTTTAAGCATCGGCAATCTCTCTATCAATTTGCAGGAGCGACAAAGGGATGTACAGCATGTCATCGACATTTCCCTCGATGGCGCATATGCAACACTTCAAGAAGGCGTCGGCGCGTGGTACGTAGCCACGATTATCATCCCTCCAAAGGAATACCAGTTAGTAGAGGATGGGGACAGTGAAATGAACATGGTCTCGATGCCGTTAGACCTATCGAAGGTTGAAATTCGTTTATGGTCACTGCCGGAAGGAGTTGATTTATAATGCCGTTTGTTTTATCCGTGAAAGATTCGTTGAGACAAGCTGTTGAATCTGCCACAGGCGGAAAAAACACGGTCATGTATGACGACAAAGGGAATCCGTCTATCATGGTATGCATTCCTAAATTCAACTTATCAGATGTCATCAACGGGGCGCCGAACGTCCCGCATCCAGCGTTTATCGTCAATGGTGTGGTTAAGTCGGAAATCTGGATTTCGAAATATCAAAATATCGTACACGATGGCCGTGCATACTCTCTTCCTTTCCAAGATCCGAAGACATTTGTGACATACGATCAAGCGAAACAATATTGCGCAGCGAAAGGTCTAGGGTGGCACTTGATGACCAACGCGGAATGGGCAGCCATTGCCCTCTGGTGCAAGAAAAACGGATTTATGCCTCGAGGCAATAACAACTTTGGGAAAGACCATTCAGCTCCTCACGAGCGCGGAAAGGTAACATATAAATACACGAGCGGCGGCACGGAATATGAGGGACGTGTTGCAACAGGTTCTGGGCCTGCTTCTTGGGCGCACAATGGTATGAATGATGGCATTTTCGATCTCAACGGAAACGTATGGGAATGGGTCGATGGATTAAAATTGATCGACGGGAAAATTTATGTTCATCAGGACAACAATTACAATACGCCAGAAAGCCCGCGCGTAGTCGATCAATGGGTCGACACAGGCGTATATTTCGATAACACAACTGCAGGTAACGCAAATACAACTATTTCAGATATTGGCGGTGACCCTGTGCTTGGAGCTGAAAGAACAAATCCGATGTACACAGGCGATGCGAGCACAGATCCTTATTACGGGTACAGCTTTACAACATTCGAGACATTAGCGGCAAAATCAGGTTTTACAGTACCTGATTTATTGAAATATCTCGCTATTGCTCCTATCGACGCGAACCACGGCGGAGACGGCATCTGGGTGCGTAACTACGGTGAGCGCGTCGCGATTCGCGGTGGCCGCTGGGTCAACGGGTCGAGTGCCGGTGTCTTCGCGTTGGGTCTGGACAACGCTCGTTCGATCTCGACTCATGACATCGGCTTTCGCTCCGCGTACATCGCGCCGTGATAAAATGACGCTTTTATTGAAAAAAAGGGGGGTGTTTTACATCATTACACCCCTTTTTGTGTCGTGGAAATGGGCGAACTTATGCTCTTATCTTTTTTAGAAAGGCGTGATTTGGTGGAGCGGTTAGATGTTGTTTACAAAACCGGTGCGGCTGCCATCGGTGCGGTTGTCGGTTATTTGTTCGGCGGTTGGTCTGAACTACTCGGCATTTTGTTGGCATTTGTCGTCATGGACTATGTAACAGGCGTGATGGCGGCGTATAGAGAGGGCTCACTGCGTAGTGCCGTTGGGTTCAAACGAATACCTAAAAAAGTGATGATCTTCATGCTTGTAGCGGTCGGGCACCTCATTGATCGTGCGGTCGGAACAAATGGACTGTTCCGTGACGCGACGATCTTTTTTTATTTAGCGAATGAACTACTTTCGATCATTGAAAATGCGGGACGAATCGGATTGCCGGTGCCGGAACAAATCAAGCAGGCGGTTGAGGTGTTGAAAGGAAAAAGTGAGAAAGGGGAGAGCCAAAAATGAAAAAAATCTTTTGGGACAAAGGACACGGCGGCAGTGATCCCGGGGCAATAGGTAATGGGTTACAAGAGAAAAATTTGACTCATAAAATCGTGGAGTATGCGACCGATTATTTAGCGGCTCATTACGAAGGGTTTACACAACGGGTTAGCCGCGAAGGCGATCAATCCCTCACTCTTGGTCAACGAGCCGACATGGCAAACACATGGGGGGCAGACGTATTTGTCAGCGTGCATATCAATGCTGGCAAGGGAACAGGGTTTGAAACGTATGTCTACAACGGCGGCGTTTCCTCTCAAACAGTCGCGTTGCAAAATGTGCTGCATGGCGAAATTTTAGCGGAGATGCGGAAGTTTGAAAACGTCACAGACCGTGGAAAAAAGCGTGCTAACTATGCGGTGTTGCGCGAATCAAAAATGCCAGCCGTGTTGACAGAAAACTTGTTCATTGATTCAAACGACGCCAAACTATTAAAAAACGAAGCATTTCTCAAAGTCGTAGGAGAAGCGCATGCTAGGGGTGTTGCGAAATTCTTGGGACTGCCACAAAAAGCACAGACCCAACCAGAACAAAAATCGTCTACCGGGAAATTATATCGTGTGCAGGTCGGTGCATTCAGCGATCGAAGGAATGCAGAAAGGTTAGCAGAGGAGCTCAAAAGAAATGGATATCCCGTTTTTATCACAGATTAAACCTATCCCCCGCCGTGCGACGGGGATATAACGAACTAAGCCTACTCTAAGCGAGTAGGCTCTTTTTTTATCCATATCTTCTCAATCGGCCTTTTCAATTCCGTACAAATTGCATAGGCCACATCAAACTTCATGCTTTCATTTTGACGCTTGGGTTAGTTCAGAAAAACTAAACCCGTTCGTATGATGCGGAATAATGATGAATTCCTGTTTTTGGATTAGGTATTTTTTTATTTTAATACAAAATTCGACAATCTTTTTGGTCAAAATTGATTACTATTGAAATTAATGGATAAAAATTTGAAATGGGGGGGCTAATGATGTACGTTGTAGATGGGGCTAGCAGAATCATCTATTATCCATCAAATTATACAAATTATCTATGGAGTGGGCAAACGCTAAAAAGAGGTGATCGAAATGATTATGTGAAGACATTGCAATCTTGGCTTTACAAGGCCGGATTTAATCCTGGGGGAATTGATGGAGTTTACGGAGCAAATACAGAGAAGGCTGTGAAGGAATTTCAGAAGAAGGTTGGAATCACGGCCGATGGAATTGCGGGGAAACAAACGTACCAAGCTCTGCAAAAGTATGTCAGAACACAAACGACATTGTCCCGATCAAACTCATCAAGCAGCAATGATCATTGGACAGGTCAGACACTCAGAGAAGGCAGCGAGGGACAAGCCGTAAAAGATTTGCAGACTAAACTTCAGCGATTGGGATATAACGTGGGAGCTGTTGATGGTATTTACGGTAAACAAACAACAGAAGCAGTAAGAAGCTTTCAAAAAGCAAATGGACTAGAAGTTGATGGGATAGCTGGTAAAATCACTTACAACGCTATTGAGCATATGTTGCAACAAAAAAATTACTATGATAAAAAGACAATTATTGAAAATAAGTATAGATCACTAGAAGCCAAAGTTCATTCAAGGAACTCAACTTGGGATGAAGTGTCGGAATCTCTAAAAGAAATTGCAAAATTAGGATTTGATTTTATCATTGGGGATGATATTAAAACTTTATTGAATCCCAGCGCTGATACAATTGATAAAGTTATTGCGGCTTTAAGTTTTATTCCGACTGGTAAGCTGTTAAATGGTGCTATAAAATTGTCTAAGGTTGGAGAAAAAATTGCTGTAAAGATAGACTCTAAAATTTTAGCTGTTGGAAAAGAGGTGATACTTCCAAAAGTAGATACATTTGAACAAGCAAGAAACATTGCATTGGAAATTGTAGGTGATTTAGGATCGAATTCTAAACCTGTAATAGGGAGATTGAAAACTAGCAAAGGATATGGAAAAGTGATTGGTAGGATGTCTGCGGACGAGAAAGTTAGGTGGAGACTAGATTATGATCCGGAGAAAGGGATACATATTAACGTTGAAGATTACAGAAATGGGAAAGGTCAAGCGATAAAAGTATGCATTCCTTTTAAAGGGGATGAAAAAACATTCGAATCCCTTTTAAAGCATCTCAATAAATAAGGGGGGATGAACAATGACACTATTTGAAGAGTGTGTTCATGCAATTGGGGATGATCATTTGAGGATTTTATCGAACGAGGAAACTGAAAAATATTTTGATTATTTGTGTACATTATTCCCTATTTTACCTTGGGGAAGGATTGATTGGGAAAAAGTATCTGAAAGAAAAGAAATAACATATTTATCAGAAATCACAGACTGGGTACGACAAAAGGGAATGAATGATAAAGATGTGATAGTATTATGGAACTATTCTTATTGTCCTGGCATTCAGACAAAATTGGAAAAAGTTCTAAATGCAATCGATGATGTGGTTGCTGTGGGATCAGATACCTTTATCCTTTGTACAAATGGAGAGTATATAATCGAATTTTTCCATGATGGCCAAGTGACCATAGGTACTCCAGAAAATAAAACGAGAAAAATTTAATCATCTTCGTTTTTTGAAAAACTCTCATTTCTAAGTGTATGTGGTAGGAGACATTCGTCAACAATGGTGGTGTGTAAGTTTTCGGGATGTTCTAGAAAAATACAGGACGCAGCAGAGTAGAGAAGAAGGCGGAGCGATCCGCCTTTTTATGTTGTATCATATCCTTTGAAGATCCAATCAAGAGTTGCGAAACAGTAAAAAACGAGGAGGATATATTATGGGGATCAAAATTTCATTAGAGGACTGGGAAGGAGATTGGAGAGAAACACTTAAAAGTGACAATCTCAATAGTTTTTTTAGTTGTGAAATGTATATGACTGTTCATAACGGTATCGAAAAAATGACGATCAATATCGCAACCCTTTATGGCACAGCTTTGTTAAGTATGGTTACTGGTATTATGGATATGATAGCCAATAAAGAGAATAAGCCGTTCCGCATTTCTGGATTTGGTTCTGTTTATGATTATTTTTTCATAATGAAAGGACATCAAATCAAAATTGAAGCCGTAAATGTTACAAATGATAAGGTGGAATCCTTTCTTTTTTATGATAAAATAAAATTCGCTCATGATTTTGTGAAAGCGCTGAAAAACCATTTACGAGAGATTGCGCAAATTAACATCCGAATTAAGGAACAAGAAACATATAAGCTTCTAGAACAAAAAATGTACACTCTCATTTCCATGCTCGAGAGTTATTAAAATAAGATTTTGTTATCTTCGTGGAATAAATTGAACGAATTTCCATAAGCGCTCATCAACCTGAACAGCTAATGTGTATAGCGTATACATTTGTATCAGTACAACCGCCATTCCACGCTCATGTCGGCGTACCGCAATATTAAAGATGAGAAATTCCGCTATTATATCCTAAAGCAAAAATCGGACGTATTTCATGCCATGAGAACGTTTTTCCGCAAAGAAGAAAGCAAACAGCTCGTCTGACCCTCTTGCAGCTGAAAAAAGGGGGTTTTTCTTTTTGGAAAGGGAGGGCGATGGCCCTCCCTCAAATTAGTTATTGCTTTTGCAGCGTCGCCACCATGGCAAGCACAGCGCCAAGTACATCTTGTTCTTTAGGAGCGTGCACTGTCAAGAGCATCGGCGCTGGGTGAGCGCTGGCGATGACGTGAACGGTAACACCATCGGCTTGGGCAGTGTACCAAACGGCATCAGCGAACGGTTTTGGAAGTTGATCCGTGTGCTGACGGGCGGCATTGGCATCGACCGCTTGGGCATGTTCTTTGGCCAACTGCTCATAGTTTGTCTCCTCGTTATGAAGAAGGCGGATGCGGGCGAACGTGTCCCCATGGAGCAATATATCAGCATGCGGTTCTTCGGCATCGAGCGTCCACCCGTCTAGGACATAGAGCGAGAAATGCTGGTTGTCACTTGTGGTCAACGTTGCTGTCCCTGTGACTGTTTGGTTTCCCATTTGGTAAGACAAGGAAGTTGTTGGACGGGAAGAAGCGGCTTCATCCCCTGTCGCCCCACTTTGTCCGCCTCCTGCTTGATTTTGTTCGTCAGCAGGGGGAGTTTCTTGAGCTGCTGGCTCTGCTGTTTGCGTGTTGGTGGGATTCTCGTCTGAACTTGTCGTTTGTTTGGCTTTCGCTTCTGTCTCTTTTGATAAAGGCGTCTCTGTACCGCAACCGGCAAGCAAGGCGGCGGTGACAGCGATGGAGAAAAGCGATTTCCAATATCGAAGCATCTTGATTCCTCCTTGCTTTCCATATACCATTCATTATAGCAGTTGAAACGGTAGAAACAAACAGACTCATTTCCTTTATTTTCTCTGCTTGTTTGACCTCCTTTTGTTTTTGGCGTTCAAGGCGATATGTGCACCTCCCCAAATGATGGCGATGAGCAGAGTGAGCAAGGCAATCCCGTAAAGCATCTAATCTCCTCCTTCAGTATACTAATGGTGAAATCAACATAATGGATGAAACGCGTTTCAAGTCAAGCGTTTTTTAGGAAAGGGTGGGAACGTGGCGAACATCCGTGATTTAGCGAAAGAAGCGGGCGTGTCGGTGTCTACCGTATCAAGGGTATTGAACGGGTATCCATATGTGAGCGAGGAAAAGCGGAAGGCCGTTTGGGAGGCAGTCGAGAAGCTCAATTATACAAAAAACATTCAAGCTGTCCATTTGGCGAAAGGAACGACAATGATCATCGGAGTCATGCTTCGGTACATTCATCACCCTTATTTTTCCGCAATTATCGAAGGGATTTCCAAGGAGGCGCTTCGTTGCGGTTATCAGTTGCTTTTGTTTCAGACGAATTATGACGTTGAGCGAGAGCTCGAGGCGCTAGAGCGGTTGCGGATGAAGCAAATGGATGGGGTGATTGTCTGTTCTCATGAAGCGGATTGGCAGATTTTTGCGGAATACCAAGAAGAGGGACCGATTGTTTTGTGTGAACGAGTGGATAGGCATGACTTTTTCACGGTTTACATCGACCACTACCAAGCGTTTTCCAAAGCGCTTCGCTATTTGCTGGACAAAGAGCACCGGCGGATCGGTTATTGCATTGGAAGAAGGACAGGCCCGAACAGCCAAGCGAGGGCGGCGGCGTATGAAGAGGTATTGCGTGACGCCGGCGTCACTCCCCAGCGCCAGTGGATTTTTGACGGTTGTCTATTTCTTGAAGACGGAAAGCGCGTGATCGAGCAATGGATGGCTATGGGGGAACGACCGAGCGCTTTGCTTGTGACGAGCGACCAAGTGACGGCCGGCATCGTGTTGTACGCCCGGCACGTCGGGGTGCGTATTCCAGAGGAGCTTGCCATCATTGGGTTTGATAATGATCCGTTGGCTGAAATGCTGGGCATTACAACCGTAGCACTCCCCCATTTTACGCTCGGAGAAAGAGCGTTCCGCCTCCTTCACCATTGGCTGGAGACAGGAAATGTCCCGCGAAAACAAGAAGAGTTGCCTACCCGGTTGATCGTGCGGGCTACCGGGTAGGCTATAGCCGTTTCAACTGATAGCGGTTGACGGGGCGGCCAACACCGCCGTATTGCACATCAAGCACGACTTTTCCGCTTTTTTCGAGATGCTCTAAATAGCGGCGGGCGGTGACGCGGGCGATGCCGACGCCTTCGGCCACTTCTTCGGCGGAGACCGGGAAGCGGTGCTGGCGCAAGTAGGTGACGACTTTTTCCAACGTCACTTCGTTTAATCCTTTTGGAAGTTCAGGGAGCGGGTCGGCAGGCTGTTCGGCCGTTTGCCGTAATGCGTCGAGTTCTGCCTGGGTGAGCGATTCTTTTTCCGCGAGCGACTGGCGGAAGGTCCGATAGTTTTCGAGCGCCTGCTTGAGCCGTTCGAATTTGAACGGTTTGACAATGTAGTCAAACGCGCCGTTTTGCAGGACGCGGCGCACGGTTTCGATGTCGCTTGCGGCGGTGATGGCTAGAATATCCACCCCATGTCCACGGGCGCGAATTTCCTTTAACGTTTCGAGGCCGTCTAATTGCGGCATGTAAATGTCAATGACCGCTACATCAGGGTGGAGTTCCTCGATCAACCGCAGCCCTTCCTCTCCGTTCCCGGCGATGCCGACAACGATGAAACCGCTCACTTGTTCAATCATTTGCCGGTTTACTTCTTGAACCATCGGATCATCTTCAATGAGCAATACACGATACATTGCTTTTCCTCCTTTATCTCGGGGGTGGAAGCGCGTCGGATGCGGCCGCCGCTGCATGAATCAATGAAGTTGCATATCAAATGTAATGGTAAATACAGTTCCCTTCCCTTCCTCGGACTGAACGCTGATGTGGCCGTTTCCTTTTTCCACAATTTGCTTCACCAAATATAGGCCGATGCCGCGTCCGTTCTTTCCTTTTGTTGAAAAGCCTTCGTCAAAAATGCGGTCGATATGCTCGCGGGTGATGCCTTGGCCGTTGTCCTCAACCGAGAGGGAGCAAATCTCTTCATTTTGTTCCATGCTGATGTAGATTTCTTTCTCCCGATCGGTGATCCCTTGGAACGCATCGAAGGCGTTTTCAATCAGGTTGCCAAGGAGAATGACGAAATCATGATGGTCGAGGTGCGGCGGGAAGCGGTGCAGCCGGCTGTGCCGGTCGATCGTCACACGAATGCCGAGCTCCTTGCCGCGGCGGATTTTGCTTAACAATAGTCCGGAAATGCTCTCATCTTTGATGTTGCGGCTTAAAAACTGCGTGAGCTCCGCCTGTTCTTCCGTAACTTGGAACACGTACTCAAGCGCCTTCTCAACATGACCGAGCTGGATCAGGCCGGCAATCGTATGGAGCTTATTCATGTATTCATGGTTTTGCACGCGCAAGGCGTGGACAAACGCCTTTACCCCGGTTAATTCTTCAGCCAGCCGTTTCACTTCGGTGCGGTCTTGGAAAATGGCAATGGCGCCAACCGTTTCTCCATTGACCTTAATCGGGATGCGGTTGCTCCAAATCGTTAAGTTGCCGAGCTGCAGTTCTTTGTTGTAAATCGGTTTGTTCACCTCCAAGATCTCCGGAAGGTACGTATCCGGGATTACGGAACGAATCGGGCGTCCGATTACGTCCCCTTCGATGCCAAGCATTTGCTTCGCCCGATCATTAAAAATGGTGATGTTTTCATTGCTGTCGATGGCGATGACACCTTCGTGCATGGCGTTAAACGCCTCTGTCCGCTCCACAAGCAGTTTGGCGATTTCATGCGGTTCAAGCTCAAACATTTGCCGCTTAATATGAGAGGCCAGCAGCCAAGCTCCGCTTCCACCGGCTGCTAGCGATAAAACGACCGCCATGGCGATTTCTTCTTTCAACGTATCAATCGCTTCCCAAAACGTCGGCAGTCGGTAAGCGGCGATGGTGACGCCAATTTGTTCATGATCGCGATTCATGATGGGGACGAAGGCGCGAACCACTGTCCCGATTTCTCCGCGCGCTTTCGACGTATACGTATGTTCCGCGAATGCCGGCCCTTCATCAGCCCCGCGGGAGACGGTGCCAATCATCGTTGGAAGCGGATGGGAGAGGCGAATTTTGTTCATATCGAGCACAACAATATAATCGGCGCTATGGATGACACGCACCCGTTCGACGATCGGGTTCACGAGCGCTCGGCTTTGCTTTGACCCGACAATGTGCTGCTTGACTTCCGGCAGTTCGGATACGGTGCGCGCTGTCAATAAGGCGCGTTGGCTCAACTCTTCTTCCTTTGTATGGAAAAAGTCACTAATGATAAATACGCCGCTCAGCAGCATCGAAAAGCTGACGATGACAAAAATTAAAATCGTGATTTTCCAGCGGATCGACAGTCGATTCATCGGTGAACTCCTCTTTACTATGCGGAAAATTCATTATTATTCATTCTAACATGATTCTGGTGATATGATAAAAAGGGAAAAAAACAAAGGATGAACATGGGGTGGATAATGGGGGTAAAGTGGAAATTTTGGGTGATCTTTCTTGTCATCGGCATCGGTCTTGCCGCATGGGCCGTCAGCCGCCAAGCTGATCAAGAGCGGATTGTGTACGATGATGAACAAAGGGGGCTGCAAAAACAAATTATCATTTACTTTAGCCATGTCGTTGCGGAAAATACACCGAAAGGGCTGGCAGCGCAAAAGTTTGCCGAACTTGTCGAACAAAAGACAAACGGCCGCGTCAAAGTCGAAGTGTTCGCGAACGGCTCGCTTTATTCGGATGGAGAGGAGCTTGATGCGCTGCTGCGCGGCGATGTACAAATGATCGCCCCGTCGTTTTCGAAGGTGACAGAACTCATTCCGGAGTGGCAAGTGCTCGATTTGCCGTTTTTGTTTCGCGACGACAACGATGTGCGCCGTGTGTTCACCGGAAAAGTGGGAGCCGAACTGCTCGGAATGCTCGAGGAAAAAGGAATCAAAGGGCTGGCGCTTTGGAGCAATGGATTTAAGCAAATGATGGGCACAACGCGCCCGCTTGTCGAGCCCGATGATTTC
The DNA here is from genome assembly GCF_014679505.1 of Geobacillus sp. 46C-IIa. Taxonomy (GTDB): domain Bacteria; phylum Bacillota; class Bacilli; order Bacillales; family Anoxybacillaceae; genus Geobacillus. Next base: position 2,856,528 of record NZ_CP061474.1, on the reverse strand, counting down.
CGTGGGGTGCGTTTTCGCATTATGCCGAGCGAAGTGATCGACAGGCAGTTTCGCCTGCTTGGCGGCGAACCGGTTGCTGTCTCATTTGACCGTGTATATCGGGCGCTTGAACGGCATGAGTTTGACGGCCAGGAAAATACGATTTCTAACATTTATTCGAAAGGGTTTTACAAGTTTCAGCCGTATATTACCATCAGCAACCACGGCTATCTTGGCTATGCAGTCATGATGAACCGGTCATTTTGGGACAGTTTGCCGAAGGAGATCCAGCAAAACATAGCCGAAGCGATGGCCGAGGCGACTCAATGGAATTTGCGGCAGTCAAAGGCGCAAAACGAGCGGGAATTGCAGCAGCTGAAGCGGCGTGAGGATGTCCATCTTTATTTGCTGTCGGAAACAGAAAAGCGGAGATGGGAACGGAAATTGGCCCCACTGTATCAGGAATTTACGAGACAGTTCGGTTCCAGACTTTTAAATGAAATCAAGAAATCCGATGAATAAGCTTCCGGTGACGGAAGCTTCTTTTATGGCGATAGAAGCAGTCTTTGTAAACGTTTGAGACCAAAAAGACCAAAACGACCATTATCACCATAATATTTTTATTTGATCGATTTTTCTTTATGATAGTGCTGAAAGCGTTGTCAAGGAGATGAAAGGAGTGGGAGAAATGCGGGGGAAATTTAAAAATTTAACCGTGCAAGTCATTATCGGTATTCTTTTGGGGATTATCGTCGGGTTTTTATTCCCGGAATTCGGCACTAAGTTAAAAGTGTTAGCCGATGGGTTTATTAAGTTGATCAAAATGGTGATCGCGCCGATTATTTTCTTTACCGTTGTGATCGGGATCGGCAACATGGGCGACTTGAAAAAAGTCGGGCGCATCGGCGGCAAGGCGCTCCTTTATTTCGAGATCGTCACGACATTTGCTTTAGCGATTGGGATTGTCGTTGTTAACTTCGTCAAACCGGGTGTTGGTTTCAATACCGATGCGGTCAAAGGCGGAGACATTTCGCAATATACGAAGCAGGCGGAAGAGACGAGCCACGGTTTTGTCGATTTCGTGCTCAGTATTATCCCGGATAACGTTGTCGCAGCCATGGCCAGTGGAGAATTGCTTCCAGTGCTCTTCTTCGCCGTCCTGTTTGGCGTGGCGGCAGCCGGTTTAGGGGAAAAAGCCAAACCAGTGCTTTCTTTGTTCGAACGGATTGCAGAACTATTCTTTAGCGTAGTCAATATGGTCATGAAAGTGTCGCCAATTGCCGCATTTGGCGCGATGGCGTATACGATTGGCACATTCGGCCTCGGCTCGCTCGTGTCGCTCGGCAAGCTGATGGGATCGGTATACATTACGATGGCATTCTTTATTTTCGTCGTGCTCGGCGGAATTGCCAAGTTTTACGGATTTAACATCTTTAAGTTTCTCGCCTATATTAAAGAGGAACTGTTGCTCGTTCTTGGTACGTCCTCGTCTGAATCAGCTCTGCCGCGTCTGATGGAGCGGCTTGAAAAATACGGCTGCTCGAAGTCGGTCGTTGGCCTTGTCGTTCCGACCGGGTACTCGTTTAACTTGGACGGCACATCGATTTATTTGTCGATGGCGGCTATTTTCATCGCTCAAGCATACGGCATTGATTTAAGCATTTGGCAAGAGTTGACATTACTCGGAGTGTTAATGCTCACCTCGAAAGGGGCGGCAGGGGTCACCGGTTCTGGCTTTATTACGCTGGCCGCAACGTTGGCGGCGTTCCCGATGATTCCGGTCGAAGGCATCGCCTTGTTGCTCGGAGTCGACCGTTTTATGTCTGAGGCGCGGGCGATTACAAACATTATCGGCAACGCAGTAGCCACGGTTGTCGTTTCGAAAATGGAAAATGAGTTTCATCCTTCCGCTGAACAACAACTAGCGGAAGGGAATATGAAAATCGCGAAGTAAGAAACAAGGGGCTGCTCCAAAAGGCCGCAGCGGTTGGTCGTTGGAGCAGTCTTTTTTATTTTTCTCTAGCGCACTCAAGGGATGGAGCGGATCTCGTTTTTTCGCCATTCTTCGTTCGCTTTGCATTTCCGGTGGTAAACGATTTTGGACAGTAAAACACTGCACTCATATAGAAACAGCAGGGGGACGATGACAAGAATATCTGAAAGCAAATCTGGAGGAGTGATAAACACTGCAACTAAAATTAAAACAAAGTAAGCGTATTTTCTCATTCGCTGCAGCCGGTACGGATTTAACACCCCAAGACTCGTCAAAAACATGATGATGACTGGAAGTTCGAATAAAAATCCGAACGGAACCGTCATATGAATGACAAACCGAAAGTATCGTTCCGCCGTAAAGAGCGTTGTAAACATCTCGCCTGACAGGGAAAGAAGAAAGTGAAAAACAAACGGGAAAATGATAAAGTACCCGAAGCATATTCCTAATACAAACAGAATGAAAAGAGCCGGAATGTAAGCTAATGCTAGTCTTTGCTCATGCTCGTGCAATGCCGGGCGAACGAACAGCCACGCTTGATGGGCGGCAATTGGTATTGTCCCGGCAATGGCGACCACGCCGGCTAAGACGAAATAGATCCACAAAATGTCGCTTGGGCCGAGAACGGCCAGCTTCAGCGGCAAGTCCTGAACGAGCCATCGATACATAGCCGGTGCGTAAATGAGCGATCCAATTAACAAAATGGTAAAAGCGCCAAGTGTAATGATGAGGCGTTTGCGCAGTTCATCCAAATGATCGATCAAGTTCATTTCTTGGTTTTTCATCGTCTTCCCTCTTTATATCAAAAAGGATGAAACACGAATTACGGATGTCTTTCGCATGGACACTAACTTGTTTTTTCCACTTTATTATTTAACCTCTCTTTGTTTGACTCGTCATCTGAAACCAATTCCCGCGCTGATTTTTTGAATTCTCTCAGCGTTGTACCAAAAGCGCGGCCGATTTCCGGAAGTTTTGATGGACCAAAAATGATCAAGGCAATGACAAGAATGAGGATTAAACCAGGGATACCTATATTTTGCAGCATGGTGACGTCCTCCTATTTGTATGCATTATTTTGTATGGAAACGGGCTAGCCCGTTTCCATATGTTGCTTTGTGCATTTATTTATTGAAATGTCCGCCTTGTACGGCTACGAGGCAGGAACGGCCGAAACGTTGGCCGGGATAAGGATTCCACGTTTCCGGATGCTGTACATCTAAAAATAGCGTGCGCTCATCGGGAGTGAACCATGGACCGGTGACTTCGCACCCTTTCGGACCGGACGCAAACTGGAACGGCTCCCCGTACTGTTTGCCGTCGGTCGGAATCATGAACACCCCGCAGTTTTTATACGCGGCATACACGTTATCTTCTGTCGCATAAAAATCTTCAACAACCCAAAGGTTCCCTTTGCTGTCAAAGTGAAGGTTGTCAGGACACGTAATGCCGCTTTGGCGTCCGCCAGCGATGAAAACTTCAAACGTGAATGTTTCGCTTCCGTGGTCACCTTCCGCAGGGATGAAACGGATGATTTGGCCATGGAAGTTTCCGTGCTTCGAATTGTTTGTTAAAGATAAAAATACGCTGCCGTCATACGGATGGATTTCGACATCTTCCGGACGGTCGAGCGGTGTTGCTTTAACAGCAGCGCCTGCTTCCCGCGCGTAGGTCAGCACATCCGCCTGGCTAGTGAAAAACTTTTTGCCGTTTTTTTCATAGTTTTGCAAATCCTTATTCGCCTCGTAATCGAGCGCGATCCATTTTTGTTTTCCGAGATCAGCGACGTATAATGTTCCGCTTTCTAAAATATCGAAGTTGGCCTCGCGGTTATTCGGGTTGAATTTCTTTTGGCTGACAAACTTATAGAAGAAGGCATCGGCTTTGTCATCCCCCATATAAACGACCACCCTGCCGTCTTTCGTTAATCCCATTGCCGTATTTTCGTGGGCGAAGCGCCCCAGTGCGGTATGCTTCCGTATGGGCGCATTCGGGTTAAATGGATCGACTTCCACGACCCAGCCATAATGCTCATCAATAAAATCAGGCCATCCGTAGTCATCGCCGTAATATGTATTCTCCTCACAAGAAAGAACGGTATTCCAAAGCGTTCTTCCGCCGCTGCAGTTTCCGAGCGTTCCTGTCACCGTTGTCGCACCTTTGACCGCCTTGCTTCCGCTTGCAGGGCCGGTTAATCGAATAGGAGTGTTTGCATCGATCCGCCGGTTATATTGGTCATTTTTTACTAACCGCCATTCGCCTTTTTCTTTTTTTACGTGAATGACTGAGCCGCCAACTGCTTCTTTTTCCATTTTTAACAATTCAGGGTAGCTTGAAAGATTCGCCTTGTTAAATGTATTCGGGTCAATTCCTAGTATTTTCATATAGTTTTCTGGCTCAGGGAATTCATGGTTAACCCAGATGAGTCCTTCTTCGGAGTTGTTGCCGCCTTCGAGGCTATCGATCGGAAAGTAGACCGTAAGATCAGCCGAGTCGCCGAACTTTTCGCCCTTCGAGTTAATGACATCCCCATATGAAGCGATAATGTTGTATCGATAGCCTTTCGGCAGAACTAAATCATTTTCCCATGTGCGGCTGATCGGTTTGAAAGGCGCCGTAAGCGGCTTGCCGTTTCCTGACGGTTGACCGTTCATTAAATGGTTTGCCGTCATGGCGCTTGCCTTACTTGCTAATGTGTCTATACCGGATGACGCGGCGACTAATGCTGCCGTACTGCTTCCTACATATTTCAAAAATAAACGGCGATCCATCACTGACCATCCCTTCCATCGTTTTTAATAAATTCACAATTATGATTCTACGGGGGAAAAAGGGAAATGTTAATAAATTGAATGTAAATAATTGTTAAGTGTTTATAAATCTTTTAACGGTTTGTAAATGGTGTTTATTGTGCAATATGAGAAATAGCGGTTTAAGCCGCTTGTCGCCTTTTTGCCTTTCATGGTTCTCTAAGTTGAAAATGACGAGTAGATTTCTTTTGAAATACAGATGGAGGATGATGAAATAAAAAAGGGAAATGATCGATGACCAAAATCGCTGAGTGATTGAAAAAAGGGTGCCATGGTCAGGAGAGGGAATGGTTCCCTCGCTTTTTGTGCATATATTTTGCTTTTTCCTGGCCGTTTTTCCATAATAAAGCTATACCGATGTTGGAGGGGGAAGAAGAGTGAACAGTTTGCAAGACTGCGCTGTATTACATAACGGCGTGCAAATGCCGTGGGTTGGCCTTGGCGTCTACAAAGTAAAGGAGGGCGAGGAAGTCAAAAGCGCGGTGCGCACCGCGTTAGAAATTGGCTATCGCCATATTGACACGGCCGCTTTTTACGAAAACGAAGAAGGGGTCGGGCAAGCGATCCGTGAATCCGGCATTCCGCGCGAGCAAGTATTTGTGACGACGAAAGTATGGAACACCGACCAAGGATACGAAACGACGCTAAAAGCGTTTGATACAAGCTTGAAAAAGCTCGGCTTTGACTACGTTGACTTGTACTTAGTCCATTGGCCGGTGAAAGGGAAATATAAAGAGACGTACAAGGCGCTTGAAAAGCTATATAAAGATGGGTATGTGCGCGCAATTGGCGTCAGCAATTTTCAAATCCATCATTTGCAAGATGTACTGGCCGATTGCGAAATCAAGCCAATGGTCAACCAAGTCGAGTACCATCCGCGCCTCACGCAAAAAGAGCTGCATGCGTTTTGCCGGGAAAACGGCATCCAGCTTGAGGCATGGTCGCCGCTCATGCGCGGGGAAATTTTAAACGAGCCGACGATCGTGGAGATTGGGAAGAAATACGGGAAAACGCCGGCGCAAGTCGTGCTGCGCTGGGATTTGCAAAACGGCGTTGTCACGATTCCGAAATCGGTGACGCCTGCGCGCATAAAGGAAAACGCTGATCTCTTCGATTTCTCACTGACCGATGAGGAAATGAAACGAATCGATGCATTGAACTTGAACAAGCGGATTGGCCCTGACCCGGACAATTTCAATTTTTGACGAAGCGATCGTCTAAACAGCGTCCAGTGCCGGCGCTGTTTTTGTTGAGGAATGAAACCAAAGCGGCATGTTTGACGTATGAAATGATGAACAAGTACAATAATAGTATACACATTTGATGATCATTCAAAAAACGGAGGGTGCTGTGATGCTATTCCATCCGATGGATATTTTCATTTTTATTGCCTTTTTGATTTCGCTTTGGGCGCAATGGAAAGTGTCGAGCAACTTCAATGCCTGGTCCGAAGTCCCGGCCTCATCGGGGTTGACAGGGGCGGAAGTGGCGCGCCTGATTTTAGATCGCCACGGCTTGCATCATGTGCCGGTTGAGGTGGTGCCGGGGCGGCTTTCTGACCATTACGACCCGATTTCCCGCACCGTCCGTCTCTCGGAACCGGTGTTTTACGGGCGTTCGATCGCTTCCATTTCGGTGGCCGCCCATGAAGTTGGCCATGCCGTTCAGCATCAGCAAGGGTACGCGGCGCTTGTTCTTCGCCACCGGATGTTTCCCGTTGTGAACTTGGCTTCCGGTGTGGCTCCGTTTTTACTGCTGGTTGGTTTTTTGCTCCAACAATTTTCATTGATCGGTCTCGGCATTTTGTTCTTCTCACTGGCGGTGGCGTTCCAAGTCATTACGCTGCCAGTCGAGTTTAATGCGAGCGCGCGGGCGAAACGATTTATGCTCGCTGAAGGGATCATCGCTCCAGACGAAACGCGCGGCGTGAACAAGGTGCTCGGCGCGGCAGCGTTAACGTATGTCGCTGCGACGTTGATCGCGGTGTTTGAGCTGTTGAAGTATGTGTTGATTTTTACCCAAGGGAACAATAATGAGGAGTCGTAAAAACGTCGGGCCGCCCGCTGTTGGCGGCCTAAAGCTGCATTAACGTGTATCGTTGTTGTGGAAACTTTTGTGCGCAGGAGGTGTAATCTGGGCGCTTCATCCGCGCTCAGAGATAAATTGGACATAGCCAGTTTGCTGTTGGTGGCATTGCTGATCGCTTGCACCGCCTTTTTTGTTGCCTCGGAATTCGCAATCGTCAAAGTGCGCAGCTCGCGCATTGATCAGCTTATTAATGAAGGGAATAAACGGGCGGTCGCGGCAAAGAGAGTAATTTCGAATTTGGATGGTTATTTATCGGCGAACCAGCTTGGCATTACCCTCACTTCGCTTGGCCTTGGCTGGCTTGGGGAGCCGACGGTGGCGCGGATGTTGCTGCCGCTGTTTGAACGTTTCCATTTATCGGAATCCGTCTCCCACTTTTTAGCGTTTATTATTTCATTTTCGCTCATCACGTTTTTGCATGTTGTTGTCGGCGAATTGGCGCCGAAAACGTTTGCCATTCATAAACCGGAAGCGATTACGCTGTGGACGGCCAAGCCGCTCATTTGGTTTTACAAAATCATGTATCCGGTGATTTGGTCGTTAAATAATGCAGCCCGGTTAGTGACGCGTCTGTTTGGCCTCCAACCGGTGGCGGAGCATGAAATCGCCCACTCGGAAGAGGAGTTGCGTCTGATTTTGTCGGAAAGCTATAAAAGCGGGGAGATCAACCAATCCGAGTACCGCTATGTCAACAACATTTTCCGCTTTGACGATCGTGTGGCCAAAGAAATTATGGTGCCGCGCAAAGAGATCGTGGCATTGGATATCAACAAAAGCGTCAAGGAAAACTTGGAGATCATCCGAGAAGAAAAATATACACGTTATCCCGTGATTGATGGCGACAAGGATCACGTACTCGGGCTCATTAACGTGAAAGAAGTATTTACGGACTTTGTCGCCAACCCGTCAAACGAAAAACAAATGAAAGATTACATCCGTCCCATCATTCAAGTCATTGAATCGATTGCGATTCACGATTTGCTCGTGAAAATGCAAAAAGAGCGCATCCATATGGCGATTTTAGTGGACGAGTATGGCGGTACGTCCGGGCTTGTGACAGTCGAGGACATTTTGGAAGAGATTGTAGGGGAGATTCAGGATGAGTTCGACATTGATGAGACGCCATTGATCCAAAAAGTTGATGAGCGGTTCATTTTGGACGGCAAAGTGCTCATTAGTGAAGTGAACGATTTGTTGGGCTTAGAAATCGATGACGACGATGTTGATACGATTGGTGGTTGGATTTTAACGAAACATTACGACATCCAGACAGGCGACAGCGTGGAAATTGACGGCTATCTCTTTACCGTGAAAGAGATGGACGGTCATCATGTGAAGACGCTAGAAGTGATGAAAAAAGAGCGGGAGCCGGTTGAACGGGAAGACGAACAGGCAGGGATGGAAGAAGAGCAGCTGCATTTGTAAGGCAGACGGAAAGGCCGTCTGCCTTTTATCGTTCCTAAATCGAGCAGTTGTCCAACGTAAGCAAAAGCGGGGGAGACTAGTGAGCGATGGGCGAGAGATCGACCGGAAAGTCGTTCGTCGGCGCGAGGCAAACGACTTCTTCATTTGTAAACGGGTGGCGGAATGTCAGTTTAGCGGCATGGAGCGCATGGCGATGAAACACTGGTTTGCCGCCATAAAGCACGTCGCCGACGAGCGGATGGCCAAGATGAGCCAGGTGGACGCGAATTTGGTGTGTCCGTCCGGTGTCAAGGTTAAGTTCAACAAGCGATGTGGACGGGAACGTTTCGAGCACACGATAGTGGGTCACTGCCTTCGCCCCTGTTTTCGAGACGCGCCGACGCGTTGGGTGATGACGGTCACGGCCGATCGGTGCGGAAATCGTTCCGACTTTCGGAGACAGGCGGCCGTGGACGAGAGCGATGTACGTTCGTTTCACGGTACGGCGGGCAAGCATTCGGTCGAGCGTCGCTCCGGCGAGCGGGTGTTTGGCAAATAAAATCGCCCCTGACGTATCACGGTCGAGCCGGTGAATATGGCGGACTTTGGTCAAAATCGCCTGCGCCTGCAAATAAAAGGCGACCGCATTGGCAAGCGTGCCCGTCTGCTCCGGCTCAGACGGGTGGATATCGATGCCGGCTTCTTTATTCAAGATGAGCAAATGATCGTCTTCCCATAAGACGGAAAGCTCCCGATATTCCGGAATGATTGGTGACGGCTCCGGTTCATATGCGTAAAACTGAAGGCGGTCTTGTTCGCGAAGCGCCGTCTGCCAGGAGGCGGCTTGGCCGTTCAGTTTGACTCCCTGTTCCATTCGCCACCGGTGGGCGAGTTTTTTGGACGCGGCCCATACTTCTTTCAGCAGCTGCTCAATGGTCAGCCCACTCCATAGGGCGGGGATGATGCATTCAAGCCAATCGCCTTTTCTTGTCCACAAACGTTGTCGCACCTCCCAGTTCTCTGTAGTCGTGGAAACACTTTCTACCCCTATAAGTGCATTGAATATGATACACTCATAGTATCGTTTTCGCGATGGAGAACGCAAGCATTGCGGCAAGAAAAGGTGGTATGAACATTGAAAGTTATGTACGCGGTGACTCCGGAGCAAGAAAATTACATGCATTATTTGTTAAATTACTTCTACACTGATATTTTCCCGTACTATTTCGATGATGAACAAATTCACCAATTTGAAGAACTGGGCATTCTTTCGTTGGACCATGAGCATGTTACATATAATGGAACGATGAAAGAAGCGTTCCAAATCATCTCAGCATTGCAGTCGTTGATCACGGTCATCGAACATATCGGGGAACAAGGGGAATGTGAACAATACGAATGGTTGTTTGCACGCAATCAAAGCATTTTGGCTCGCCATGGCATCGCTTTTCCGTTTCAGGCGAGGCAGTTTACCCGTAAGCGTGCGTTGCCGTGCAGCATCTATTTTCCTGCCACGAGTCAATGGATGATGTAAGGAAAAAGGAGCGAAGCCAACATCGGCCGTAGCTCCTTATTTTTCTTGTTCTGATAATGAGTCGAACCATTGACGGAACGTTTGTTCATCGTGATACCCTTCCAAGCGTTTCGTCTCTTTTCCGTTTTCGTAATGAACGATCGTCGGGGTGGCTTCGATATGGTATGTATCCCATCCATCTTCAAATTCAAGCAAGTTGAACAGTTTTAAATCGATGCCAAGCTGCTTCGTTAACGGCACGACAATGGGCGTTGTCCGCCGACAATGCGGGCATGTCGGGCTGTAAAAATAGACGGTAAGAGACTTCCCGTCGGCGAGCTGTTGGTTTAACTCATCAGGCAAAATAATGTTTTGGTAATTCGGGTCATCGAGTTGATCGATGGTGGCGGGATGCAGCTCATTTTTCTGATAAGGGTTATTTTTAGCTGCTTCTTTTTGTTCATACAACGTGACAAAAGCAATAGCGGCAAATAAAGCGACAATGATGCTGCCAAATATGAGCAGTTTTTTCAACGTTCGCTCTCCTCCCGTTGCCGGCGCATGACAGCAAGACTTAAGAAAATAATCATGGTAAAGGCCGTCAACGCCAAAAATGGAATGGTGATAAAGCCGAGCCAGTTAATGTATTGCCCTGTACATGGGACGCGGCTGCAGCTGATGGCGTAATCCTGGAAAAACGGAATCTTTTGCAAGGCATAGTGATACAAGGAAACCACGCCGCCGGCAAGTGATAGCGCCAAACTGTAACGGGCAGCTGTAAAATCTTTGCGGGCGATGGCGATCCCTAAAATGATGACTTGCGGATACATAAAAATGCGTTGAAACCAGCATAAGTCACATGGAATAAAGCCAAGCACCTCGGAAAAATATAAGCTCCCGAGCGTGGCAACAAGCGATGTGACCCAAGCAGCCATGAGCAAATTTTCCGTATGGTTTCTTTCCCCCATCCTTCCACCTTCTTTCTTATGGTGTGCTGTTGGCAAGAGCCATCTTGGCGGGAAATGAGCGGGGAAATGGGCTTTTTTAGCCTTTTAGGCTTGATGTGCCTCTTCGCTAAAAGAACTCACCTCCATTATAAGAGATGAGAACCGGCTCGTCCATCGAGACGCGGCAAAGGGTAGAATAGAAAGCATTATTTTCTATCTATATCGCCCGGCAAACGAGCCATACTAATCGGTGAAAGGGGAGGATCACATTGACCAATAACAGTGGAAACAAAGTGCAGGACATTATGACGAAAAACGTCGCGACCATTTCGCCGAACCAAACGGTGCAAGAAGCAGCGCAAATCATGAGTCAAAAAAATATTGGCGCGCTCCCGGTTGTGGAAAACGGGCAAGTCAAAGGGATGATTACAGACCGCGACATTACGCTGCGCGTTTCATCCCAAGGGAAAAACCCGGCGACCGTAAAAGTATCGGACGTCATGACCAACCAAGTCGTCACTGGCACGCCGAACATGAGCGTCCAAGATGCGGCTAACGTCATGGCGCAGCATCAAGTTCGCCGTTTGCCGATTGTAGAGAACAACCAGCTTCAAGGCATCGTCGCTTTAGGGGATATCGCGACAAACAGCGCATCGAATGAAGCGGCGGAACAAGCGTTAACAAACATTTCCGAACCGTCGCAGCCGCAAGGGTAAATGGAAGAAAAAGGATGTCCTTATTTTCCAGGACATCCTTTTTCTTTTAGCAGGTATATTGTATGATGGGGACGAATACATAAACAGGAGGAAGGAAGATTGGGGGGAAAATGGATGGAGTGGAGACAAAAATACGAACAATGGCTTCGTGAGCCGCAGCTAGATCCAGAACTGAGAAACATCTTGGAGCAACACCGCGACGATGAACGATGGCTCGAAGATTGTTTTTACAAAAACTTGGAATTTGGCACCGGCGGTATGCGCGGTGAAATCGGGCCGGGGACGAACCGAATGAACATTTATACGGTTCGCAAAGCATCGGAAGGCTTGGCACGATACATACAATCATTTGGCGATGAGGCGAAACAGCGCGGTGTTGTCATCGCCTACGACTCGCGGCATAAATCGCCGGAATTCGCCATGGAAGCGGCGAAAACATTGGCTACAAACGGCATTCAAACATACGTGTTTGATGAATTGCGGCCGACGCCGGAGCTGTCGTTTGCCGTTCGCCATCTGCGGGCGTTTTCCGGCATTGTGATTACCGCCAGCCATAACCCGCCGGAATATAACGGCTACAAAGTATATGGTGAGGACGGTGGGCAGCTGCCTCCGGATCCTGCAGATGAGGTGATCCGCTACGTTAATGAGGTCGAGAATGAGCTCGCCGTTCGTGTCGAGGATGAGGAAACGTTAAAGCAAAAAGGGCTGATTCGTATCATCGGAAAAGAAGTCGACGATGCCTACATAGACGCTGTCAAAACGATTTCGCTTCATCCGGAACTGGCTAAGGAAACGGATATGAACATCGTGTTCACGCCGCTCCACGGCACGTCGAACAAGCCGGTGCGCCGTGCGCTGGCTGAACTTGGTTACCAAAACGTCTTTGTCGTCAAGGAGCAAGAACAGCCGGACCCGAATTTTTCAACCGTCGCTTCGCCGAATCCGGAAGAGCACGCAGCCTTTGCCTTGGCGATTGAACTCGGCAAGCAAGTCAATGCTGACTTGCTCATCGCCACCGACCCAGATGCAGACCGGCTCGGCATTGCTGTGAAAAACGAGCAAGGAGAGTACGTCATTTTAACCGGCAACCAAACGGGCGGGCTGCTGCTTCATTATTTATTGTCGCAACGGAAGGACAAAGGCTTGCTTTCGCCAAATGGCGTCGTCTTAAAAACGATCGTTACGTCCGAGTTCGGGCGAGCGATTGCTGCCTCGTTCGGTTTGGAAACGATCGATACGCTGACCGGGTTTAAATTCATCGGTGAAAAAATCAAGGAATACGAACAGACAGGACAGTATACGTTCCAGTTCGGCTATGAAGAAAGTTACGGGTATTTGATAGGGGATTTCGCCCGCGATAAGGACGCGGTACAAGCGGCTGTTCTTGCGGCGGAAGTGTGCGCGTTTTACAAACAGCAAGGGCTGTCGCTGTATGAAGCGCTTCTTCAATTGTTTGCCAAATACGGGTACTACCGTGAAGGGCAACGATCGCTCACGTTAAAGGGCAAAGAAGGAGCAGAAACGATCGCTGCCATTTTAGCTTCATTCCGTCAGCAACCGCCGGTGGAGGCCGCGGGGAAAAAGGTGACGGTGATCGAGGATTACAAAACGAAGGAGCGGACGAACACATTAACCGGGGAGAAAACGGCGATCACGCTCCCGGCTTCGAACGTGTTGAAATATGTATTGGAGGATGGTTCGTGGTTTTGCTTGCGTCCGTCAGGGACGGAACCGAAAATGAAAGCGTACTTTGGCGTTAAAGGAACATCACTGCAAGACAGTAAAGAGAAGCTGGCCAACCTTACTGATGCTGTCATGCAGCGGGTGCACGACGTATTGCGCACCGTTTCACCTTCTTACGCTCAATAACCAGCGAGCAAACAACGGCGGGGAATTGGAGCAAACCAATTCCCCGCTCGATTTACGAGTAAAAATAGGCGTACTGCTCGACTCCCATTTTTTGTTCGCTCACTTCAAGCGCGTGGTCGATGTAGCGCAACAAGGCCGTGAGCCTTTCCTGAATGACGGAATAGTCGTGTTCGAAATTATAGGCGTGGAGAAACTTTTCAATTTTTTTCGACAGCATGTCATCAGGCGTGCGCACCATTAAAATGAGTAAATTGTCCCACTCGGAGCGATGCGTATAATAGAGCGCCTTATCGTAGTCGACGGTGTTCAAGCGGCATGCCTCCTTTATCGAGAAGGAGTCATTGTTAGTGTATGACGCCAAGGTGTTTTGTTGCCCTGTAAATGTTGTGTCATAAGGGAAAATATAAATTATAACCGAAATAGAGATAAAAAAGGAAAAGTAAATGTTGCAATTTTGTGACAGGCATAGTATCCTTTAAGTAAGGGGATGATGAGAATGAACAAGGGGCACGAAGGGCAAGAAATCACAAAGATGTGCAAATGGATGGCGTCCGTCGGCTTAATTGTTGGAACAGCGCTTTTTTTGCTTAGTTTCATCGCAAGCGCTTACAACAGAGACTTTTTCCTAACGATTGTCAGCCTTGGGATCATCGGGGCCTCGATGGTGATGTTTGGTTTTGGTTTGTTTATGGGATTGCTGATGGAAACGTATCGTTGCAATTCAACCGAAAACGTATAGTGTGGGCAGGAAAAGAAAAAGCACCGGTGTTCAATCCGGTGTTTTTCGTTTTTGTTGGGTGTGCCGATAGAAGAAGGCGAAGCCGAAAACGATGGGAAAAACAAGAAATAACAGCGGGCGGTAGGCATCAATGTACTGCTTGAGGGTCGTCCAGCGGCTTTCAAAATAGGCGCCGAGCGTCAAAAAGACAGCGACCCACACCATCGCTCCACTGTAGGCGAACAAGGCAAACTTCCTCCAATGATAACCGTTCATGCCGGCCCAAAAGGCGGCGAGATGCCGAACGCCCGGGATGAAGTAGCTAATGAATAATACGGTTGGGCCGAGCTTCGAGAATAGGGCTCTTGTTTGCTCGAGCCGTTTTTCTGTCACATGAAGCTTCGGACCGAATTTATGCAAAAACGGCAAGCCGAGCGTAATCCCAAGAATATAGCTGAGCGAAATGCCGATGGCTGCCCCAAGCGAGCAGGCAAGAAAGGCGAGCGGATACGAAAATGCACCGGTCGAGACGCGGTAGCCGGCATATGTCAACAGCAGCTCGTCAGGGATCGGCAGCCCGACGATGCCGAGCATAAGCGCGATCACAATGCCGATATAACCAAAGTGATCAATGAGATAGTGCAAATAATGCTGCAAATTATCACCACGCTTCGCCACGATTTCTACATGACCATTATAATCAAATGAGTAAAAAATGAAAACGAGTGGCAGCCGAAGGTGTTCGGGGCAAAACGATTGAACGTATCAAAACGCCTTTTTCCTCATACATTGTGATAAGGGGAAAAGGGGGGATTGGGATGCAGCAGGACGAGCTGAAAGAGCTGGAACGGGCGATTGCCGAAATCACGGAAATTGCTGAAGGATTTGGGCTGGATTTTTACCCGATGCGCTATGAAATTTGTCCGGCGGACATTATTTACACGTTCGGCGCCTACGGGATGCCAACGCGTTTTTCCCATTGGAGTTTTGGCAAGCAGTTTTACAAAATGAAGCTGCATTACGACCTGGGATTAAGCAAAATTTACGAACTCGTTATCAATTCAGATCCTTGTTATGCGTTTTTGCTTGACACGAACACGCTCATTCAAAATAAGTTGATCGTCGCCCACGTGTTGGCGCATAGCGACTTTTTCAAAAACAACGTCCGTTTCAGCAACACGAAGCGCGATATGGTGGAAAGCATGGCGGCGACAGCTGAACGGATTAAGCGGTATGAACACCAATATGGAAAACTGGAAGTGGAAAAATTTTTAGATGCTGTCTTGGCCATTCAAGAGCATATCGACCCGTCGCTCCTGCGGCCGAAGCTGTCATGGACATGGGAAGATACGGAGGTGTATGAAGAAGAAGAACCGGCGAAAACACCGTCGCCATATGATGACCTTTGGTCGCTTGATGAGCGGAACAAGCCAAAAACACCCCCGCGAAAAAAACGGCGCAAGTTTCCGCCGCAGCCGGAAAAAGATGTGCTGTTGTTCATTGAAGAATACAGCCGCGAGCTTGAGGACTGGCAGCGTGATATTTTAACGATGATGCGCGAAGAAATGCTCTATTTTTGGCCGCAGCTCGAGACGAAAATTATGAATGAAGGCTGGGCGACGTATTGGCATCAGCGTATTTTACGCGAGATGGATTTAACGAGCGATGAAGCGATCGAGTTTGCCAAGCTGAACGCCAACGTCGTGCAGCCGTCGCGCACCGGCATCAATCCGTACTATTTAGGGTTGAAAATTTTTGAAGACATTGAAGAGCGGTGGAACAACCCGACGGAAGAGATGAGAAAATATGGCATCAAACCGGGATCGGGACGGGCGAAACTGTTCGAAGTGCGTGAGTTGGAGTCCGACATTTCGTTTTTGCGCAACTATTTGACGAAAGAGCTTATTATGCGTGAAGATATGTATTTGTTCCAAAAGCAAGGAAAAGATTACAAAATTGTTGACAAACATTGGGAGCATATCCGCGACCAGCTCGTCAGCATGCGGGTCAATGGCGGATTCCCGTACATTACAGTGAATGACGGCGACTATATGCGCAACGGGGAGTTGTATTTAAAGCATTGGTACGAGGGAATTGAATTGGATTTGAAATATTTAGAAAAGGTGTTGCCGTACATTTATCAGTTGTGGGGGCGTCCCGTCCATATAGAGACGGTCGTCGAGGAAAAGCCGATGTTGTTTACGTATGATGGGAAGACGGTGCATCGGAAATATTTATAACATTAGGGCAGGGATATCCTGCTTTTTTTGTTTGTCACGATGAATATGTGAAAAATGACACAAATTATTCGAAATTATGCCGGATAATATGGCTGATCTTATGAAATAATATGAAGTAGGTAGTTTGTGATGATTGTCACAAATTTTTCGTTATTGTCTGTTGGTCCGGGGGGACGGATATGTGGGAACGACAAGAAAAAATGCTCGTGTTGATTAGCTTTGCTGTTGCGGTTGTTGTCTTGCTTTCTTTGATTGGCCGTTTGTTTTCATAAAGGGGGGATGAATCGTGAACGGCTACGATCCGGTGTTGCTTAGTCGTATTTTGACGGGATTGACGCTGACGGTCCATATCATTTATGCCACGATCGGTGTCGGGATTCCACTGATGATCGCCATTGCCCAGTGGGTTGGGATCCGCAAAAACGATATGCATTATATTTTGCTCGCCCGCCGCTGGACGCGCGGCTTTGTCATCACCGTAGCGGTCGGCGTGGTGACAGGAACAGCGATCGGCTTGCAGCTGTCGCTTTTATGGCCGAACTTTATGCAACTCGCCGGCCAAGTGATCAGCTTGCCGCTGTTCATGGAGACGTTCGCCTTCTTTTTTGAAGCCATTTTCCTCGGCATTTATTTGTATACATGGGATCGGTTCGAAAATCAGAAAAAACATTTGCTTTTGCTTATCCCGGTGGCGATCGGCTCTTCAGCATCGGCCATGTTTATTACGATGGTGAACGCATTTATGAATACACCCCAAGGGTTTGAGTTGAAAAACGGCGAGCTTGTCAACATCGATCCGATCGCGGCGATGTTCAACCCGGCGATGCCGACGAAAGTCGCCCACGTGCTGGCGACGGCGTATATGACGTCAGCATTCGTGCTTGCTTCGATCGCCGCTTGGCATTTATGGAAAGGCAATCGTCACATTTATCATCGCAAGGCACTTCATTTAACGATGAAAACGGCGTTTATTTTTTCGGTAGCCAGTGCATTGATTGGCGACTTATCGGGCAAATTTTTAGCCGAATACCAGCCAGAAAAGCTGGCGGCCGCCGAATGGCATTTTGAAACGAGCTCCCATGCACCGTTGATCCTGTTCGGCACGCTCGGAGAAGACGGAGAAGTGAAATATGCTTTAGAAATTCCATACGCCCTCAGTATTTTAGCCCATAACCACCCCGCTGCGGTTGTGACTGGATTAAATGATATTCCAGAAGATGAGCGTCCGCCGCTATACATTCATTACTTATTCGATGTGATGGTCACGATCGGGGTATTTTTAATGGTTGTCGCAGCCGCGTATTGGCTAGGATCGATTTTCCGCTGGAAATGGACGGCGAAAAAGTGGTTTTTTGGACTGCTGGTGGCGGGAGGGCCGCTGGCGATGACTGCGATTGAGGCGGGATGGTACTTAGCGGAAGTCGGGCGGCAGCCGTGGATTTTGCGCGGCTATATGAAAACGGCGGAAGGAGCGACATCGTCTGCGCATGTTGATACGATGCTTGTTTTGTTTTGCCTTTTGTATATGGTGTTAGTAATTGCAAGCGCAACAGTGCTCGTTCGTATGTTCCGCCGCAACCCGGTTGAACGGGAGCTGGCAGAGCGGGCCAATAACGGGGAGGTGGCGCCATGACGCTCGAAGTCATTGGCATCTCGGTGTTATGGCTGTTTTTGTTCGGGTACATTATCGTTGCCTCGATTGATTTCGGGGCCGGGTTTTTCAGCGCCTATAGCCATTGGGCAAACAAACAGCATATTTTGCACCGCATCATTCAGCGCTATCTTTCCCCTGTATGGGAAGTGACGAACGTCTTTCTTGTCTTTTTCTTTGTCGGCATTGTCGGCTTTTTTCCGAAAACGGCGTATTATTATGGTTCTATTTTGCTTGTCCCGGCGAGCATCTCCATCATTTTGTTAGCTATTCGCGGCTCGTACTACGCGTTTCATACGTATGGGGGGACGGAACGGAACTGGTATTTAATCGCTTATGGATTGACGGGGGTGTTTATTCCGGCCTCGCTGTCCATTGTGTTGACGATTTCCGAAGGCGGGTTTGTAGAGGCAGGCGCCTCAGGCGTTGCGCTTGATTATGGGAAGCTGTTTGCAAGCCCGTTGTCATGGAGCATTGTGCTGTTAAGTGTGACGAGCGTTCTTTACATTTCTGCCGTTTTCTTAACATATTATGCGGACGCGGCCAAGGATGAACGGGCGAGGGCGCTGTTGCGCCGCTACGCTCTTCTTTGGAGTGGGCCGACGATGTTGTCAGCGCTGCTCATTATTTATCAGCTCCGCTACCATAATCCCGAGCATTACGCCAACCTATGGAACGTGGCATGGATGCTGGCTGTCTCTTTTTTGTTTTTTGTCGCCACCGTTTGGCTGCTTTGGCGGCAACGGCGGTTCGGCTGGGCGTTTATTGCGCTTTTGTTTCAATATGCGTTCGCCTTTTACGCCTATGGCATTTCACATTATCCGTATTTGTTATACCCGTATTTGACAATTTATGACGGGTTTACGAATGAGACGATGGCTATGGCGTTGATCGTTGTGTTTATTGCCGGCCTTCTGTTATTAATTCCGTCACTTTATTTGCTTATGCGCCTCTTTTTGTTTAACAAGGCGTATGTCAAAGGAAAATGGGAAGGAGGAAAAGGATGATGCAAACATTTTTGATCATGTATGCGCCGATGATCATCGTCGCTCTGTCGATCATCGCCGCGTTTTGGGCTGGTTTGAAAGATGTGCACGTAAATGAGTAAACACAATTTCAGCGTCTTAGTAATGCATAGTTTGCCGCCAATCGCCCACACTAGCGGATGATAACGAATAAAGAAAGGATGGGCGATGATGAAAGAAATATTGGAGCGTGTGAAAGAGCAGCTGGAACAATCGTTTGACGAACCGCGCTCAACGAGTCTTGACGGGGCGATTCATGAGCTTGAACGGTTAAAAGCGAGCGCCGGGGACAAACGGCAAATGATCGAAGATGTCATCCGTGCGGTGACTCACGCGCGCAATGCACGAATGGAGCTGGCCGAGGCTGGAGATGAATCGGCGACAAACGCTTTCGCTGAGGCCTATCGGGCGCTCGATCAGGCGATTGAATCGTACAGCGATGTTGATAACGATCCGGTATAAGGCAGGTGGGCATGTCCCATCTGCTTTCTTCTATGACGGTAATGCGGCAAGCCAAATCAGTTGCCGGTTGGCAACGAACATGATACAATAACAGCGGATAAAGGAAGAAAAAGGTTTTCTAGGGTTCCGCGGCTGCTTTGCGGCCGGCCTGCGACCGAGAGAAAACGCGCGGCGTTCTCGCGTACACGGAGGGACAAAAGCCCGGGAGGAGTATCATTTTGATATTTCTCACGGCTTTTTTATTTTTTGAAAGGAGGAATGAAACATGGCGTGGATATACTTAATTGTCGCCGGGATATTCGAAATCGTCTGGGCCATTTCCCTGAAATATACGGCTGGGTTCACCCGCCTGTGGCCGTCTGCCGTGACCGTTGCCGGGATGATCGCCAGCTTTTACTTTTTATCGATTGCGACAAAAACTTTGCCGATCGGCACCGCCTACGCGGTATGGACAGGAATCGGGGCGCTTGGGGCGGTCGTTATTGGCATGATGTTTTTAAACGAACCCGTCAACGCGCCGCGGATCATCTTTTTATTGTTTATTCTCGTTGGGATCATCGGTTTAAAGTTCACGGCAGCGCAGTAAAAAACGGAAGGAGCAAGAAATTATCGGCCAGTTTCGAAGCCAAGCGCTCCATTCCTTCTTCCGTCCGGGATGGAAAGTTCGATTTTTTATTGCAGTTAGAAAAAATTGCGTTGACAGGACGCATAAACATTGAATATCATGGAATTGTAAAAAGTAAATATCCTTTTGTTAAAGGGGAGTAGCTTTAACAACAAAGTCGTCAGTTCAGGGTGTACGCCCTCGGCTTTGTTGGCAACGGTGACGTTGTTAGCGAGACCTTTACCTGCTGCGGTAAAGGTCTTTGTTTGCTTAAAGACCTTTACCAAGTATGGCAAAGGTCTTTTCTTATTTTTATGAAACGAAAGGGGGAAGCTAATCGTAAAGGAAGATGGGCTCGATTCTTAATGGGATAAACGATGATGAATACGGAGGGAGATGACGTGCGCAAGTGGTGGAAACGACTTCGCTTAATCGTAAACGTCCGACGCTTTCTTCCATTTTTGGTTGAATTTTTTGCTTCGCGCGAGGTGCCGGTGCGGAAAAAGGCGTTCTCCGTTGGGCTGTTGCTGTTGTATGTGGCGTTGCCGTTTGATCTCATTCCCGATTGGCTCGCGTTATTTGGTTTTATCGATGATTTGGCCGTTTTCATGTTTATTTTACAGAAAGTCATTAAGATGGCTCCAGTTTCATTAAAGGAAAAATATAACCTATAAAGGGGGACGATGCTGTGGATTTGTTTTCTCCGGAGTTTTGGACAGCGTTGCTGTCGATTATCATTATTGACCTTGTCTTGGCGGGGGATAATGCGATTGTCATCGGACTCGCGGCCCGCAACTTGCCAAAACATCAGCAAAAAAAGGCCATCATTTGGGGGACGGTTGGTGCTGTCGCCGTTCGCGCGCTAGCCACCATTTTCGTTGTATGGCTCCTTAAAATCCCAGGCCTCTTGCTTGTCGGCGGTCTCTTACTTGTCTGGATCGCTTATAAGCTGCTCGTTGAGGAAAAGGGGCACGATGATATCGAGGCGGGGGGAAGTTTATGGGAAGCGATGCGCACGATTATTATTGCTGATGCGTTGATGGGGCTTGACAACGTGTTGGCGGTCGCCGGTGCCGCACATGGAAGCTTTCTCCTTGTGATCCTTGGACTGCTCATTTCTGTTCCGATCATGGTATGGGGCAGCACGCTCATTTTAAAATGGATTGAACGCTTCCCAATTATTATCACGATCGGTGCTGGCGTTCTCGCTTGGACAGCATCAAAAATGATCGTCGGCGAGCCGTTTTTGAAAGAGTACTTTGCCAACCCTGTGATTAAATACGGATTTGAGCTGCTTGTTGTTGCAGCTGTCATTACGGTTGGAACGCTGAAAAAAAAGAAAGCCGCCAAAGAACCGCAGCCGAAAGCCGCCAATGAATAATTGGCGGCTTTTCTGATGAAGAGGTTATGGGACAGACGGCCGCCTCCATTTCAGCAAAACGATTTGCAGCAGCCAACCGACGGCCAGCCCAGGGATGACCGATAAAATCGGCAGCCAAATCGGTCCAAAAAAGATGCCGGCAATCGTGACATCGAATGAATACATTAAGCCGACGGTCACAAAGTAGGCGGAGAAAACAAACGGCAAAAACGAATATGGCGTTTGTCCGCCGCCAGCGTCTTTGAATGCATCCCACATAGCGAAAAAGTACAAACAAGGATAAAACATCAACCAACCGGTGTCCACGATATTTGCTGCCTCATAGGTGCGGCCTAAAAAGCTGAGCCGGATGGCTTCATTAAATTGCGATTGCGTGTTAATGAGCAGTTCCAAAAAAATAAAGGCGATTCCTTTGACATACTTTTTGTTTAGCAGTTGCCCGAAGCCGGGCAAGGCAATGCTCCACAATAATGTTTCGATCGCTTTCACTTTCTCGACCCTTTACTGAGATAATATTGATTGATCGTTGCTTCGTTTGTTGCACCGTGAAGCGGAGCGAAGAACGGAAGTTGAATATTTAATGCTCAAGGCGGTGGCGCACAATTATATTTTTCGCACTAAGGTCCTATTTTATACTTTTTTGCAATAATGAAACAGGAAACTTCTCCTATGGATCCAAACAGTACAAAGTTAGAGGGTAAGAAAAAGGATTTGATTTTTTCAGAATAATAAATATAATGGTAATGTAAAGAATCTTAGCAAAAGATGCAGCAAGGGGGAAGCAGTATGAATGGACTAAAATCAATTTTGCTATGGGGGCTGATTTCTGTCCTCGGGGCCGCAGGATTTGCCGTTTTGGCGTTAAGCCGCGGCGAGTCAGTCAACGCGATTTGGCTCATTGTCGCCGCGGTTTGCACGTATGCGGTCGCTTATCGTTTTTACAGCCGGTTTATCGCTCGCAAAGTGTTTGAGCTTGACGATAACCGGAAAACGCCAGCTGAGGTGTTCAACGACGGGAAAGACTATGTCCCGACGAACAAATGGGTGCTGTTCGGCCACCATTTTGCTGCCATTGCCGGCGCCGGGCCGCTTGTCGGACCGATTTTGGCGGCACAAATGGGCTATTTGCCGGGAACTCTTTGGATCATCATCGGTGTCGTCCTCGGCGGAGCGGTTCAGGATTTCATTATTTTATTCGCTTCGATGCGCCGCAACGGGAAGTCGCTTGGCGAGATGATCAAAGAAGAGATGGGGCCGGTGACGGGCTTTATCGCAGCGCTTGGTATTTTAGGCATTATGATTATTTTATTGGCTGTTTTGGCGCTTGTTGTTGTAAAAGCGCTCGTCGGAAGCCCGTGGGGAATGTTTACGATTGCGGCGACGATTCCGATTGCGATTTTAATGGGCATTTACATGCGCTTTATCCGTCCGGGGCGCGTCGCGGAGGCATCGCTTGGGGGATTTGTTCTGCTGATTTTGTCCATTGTAGCAGGACAATATGTGGCAGAACATCCGACGCTTTCAGCCATGTTTACGTTAAAAGGTGAAACGATTGCGATCTTAATGATCATTTACGGATTTGTCGCTTCAGCGCTGCCGGTATGGCTCTTGTTGGCGCCGCGCGATTATTTGAGCACGTTTTTGAAAATTGGGACGATCGTTGGCCTTGCGCTTGGTATTTTAGTCGTCACGCCAGATTTGCAAATGCCGGCAGTGACGAAGTTTATCGACGGTACAGGACCGGTATTCGCCGGCAACTTGTTCCCGTTCTTGTTCATTACGATTGCCTGCGGTGCGGTGTCTGGATTCCATGCGCTCGTTTCGTCCGGCACGACGCCGAAGATGATCGAACTTGAAAGTCATTCGCGGCCGATCGGTTACGGCGCGATGCTGATGGAATCGTTCGTCGCTGTGATGGCGATGGTTGCCGCTTGCATTTTGACGCCGGGGGCATATTTTGCGATTAACAGCCCGGCGGCGGTGATCGGTACGGATGTCGTGCAGGCAGCAAAAGTTGTGTCGTCGTGGGGATTTACGATCACCCCTGACATGCTGACGGAGCTGGCGAAAGACGTCGGTGAGCAAACCGTGTTGTCGCGCACTGGCGGGGCGCCGACGTTAGCGATCGGTATGGCGGTCATTTTATCGAATGTTATCGGCGGCAAGGCGCTCATGGCATTTTGGTATCACTTTGCCATCTTGTTTGAGGCGCTCTTTATTTTAACGACGATTGATGCCGGTACGCGCGTTGGCCGCTTTATGATCCAAGATATTATGGGGACGTTCTATAAACCGCTTGGAAAAACGGATTCACTCGTTTCGAACTTAATTGCGACGACCCTTTGCGTCTTGGCATGGGGCTACTTCCTGTATCAAGGTGTTGTCGACCCGCTTGGCGGCATTAACACGCTCTGGCCGCTATTTGGCATCGCCAACCAAATGCTCGCGGGTATTGCCTTGCTGTTTGCCACAACCGTCCTGTTTAAAATGGGCAAAAAGGCGTATGTTTGGGTGACGCTCGTGCCGACGACATGGCTGCTCGTTGTCACCTTAACGGCTGGATACCAAAAGCTGTTCCACGAAAACGTCAAAATTGGCTTCTTGTCGCATGCGAAATTGTTCAAAGATCATTTGAGCCAAGGAAAAATATTAGCGCCGGCAGCAAATGAGGCGCAAATGCGGCAAATTATTATGAACGACTACATTGATGCTACGTTATGTGCGATTTTCATGCTTGTGGTGATCGCGATGCTTATCTCAGCGTTAAATATATGGATCAAAGTGCTACAAAACAAACATGTGCCGCTCAAAGAAGCGCCGTATGTGCCGCGCGACGGAGGAGAAGGAGCGAAGAACTATGCCTAAATGGCTGCAAGCTGTGTTGGCTTACCGCCGGCAGTTTCTTGACTTGCTTGTCGGTGTGCCAAACTATGAAAAATACGTCGAGCATATGAAAACCCATCATCCAGGGGAGCCGATCAAATCGCGGAAAGAGTTTTTCTGCGAGGCGCAAGAGGCGCGCTATAATGCAAAAGGCGGCAAAGTGTCGCGCTGCTGCTAGGGGAAGGGAGGAAGGGGGACGATCCCTTCTTCCTTTTTTTCTTTGTGAGAGAGAGAACGCCTTAACTTCCCCGTTTGAAAAGATCTAATGTTTCGGTAAAAAAGATTTGCCACGTCGGTTAACAAAACAAGAAGAAAGGGGTTATACGTATATGCGCATTCTTGTTGTTGGAGCGGGGGCTGTCGGCGGTTATTTCGGCGGCCGGCTGCTTGAAAAAGGGATCGATGTGACGTTTCTTGTCCGCGAACGGAGAAAGCGGGAACTCGAAGAACACGGGCTCGTCATCCGCAGCATTCACGGTGATGCGGTGCTGAAGCCAAACTTGATTGTTGCCGGAGAACGAGCCGAGCCGTTTGACGTTGTCATCTTTTCCAGCAAAGCGTATCACCTGGCAGCCGCCATCGCCGATGCTAAGCCGTACATTGGGGAAAGGACGATGATTTTGCCGCTGTTAAACGGCATGGGGCATATGGACGCCTTATGGGAGGCGTTTGGACGCGGGAACGTCCTCGGCGGCCTTTGCTTTATTGAAACGACGCTGAATGAGAAAGGAGAAATCGTGCAGACAAGCCCAGCCCATGATGTCCGTTTCGGCGAGTGGTCAGGGGAACAGACGGAGCGGGTCAGGACGCTTGAATCGCTTTTTGCTGGCGCCAATGCCCGCTTTCGTCTGAGCGAACGGATTGCCGCCGATATGTGGAATAAATACTTGTTCATCGCGACGATGTCGGGCGTGACAACGCTGTTCCGCGCCCCGATTGGGCCGATTCGCTCCGGCGAGTACGGGCGGGCGATCATCGATCGGTTGCTTGGGGAAATTAAGACGATTATGCAGGCACACGGTGCGCCGCTGACCGATGAGATGGCCGAGCGGCAGCGCGCCCAACTCGAACAAATCGCCCCGACGATGAAATCGTCAATGCAACGCGATATGGAAAAAGGACAGCTCATTGAAGCCGACCATTTACAGGGATATTTGCTGCTGCTTGCTAGGCGGTATGGCGTTCATGCACCGATGCTGGAAACAGTGTACCATAACTTAAAAATTTATGAGGCGATCCGCGCGGCCGGCGAATGATCCATTCGTCGGTGCTGGCCGTTTGGAGGGAGCTTGCAAGCTCTTTGCCAAGCGGCCGCTTTTTTGTAAAAGAGAGTTGTTTCTTGCAGCAATGTAGTGTACAGTTAGTAGTGAAAACGTGTGCACTAAAAGGGGGAGGCAGCCTTGAAAAAGACGTGGTGGAAAGAGGGCGTCGCCTATCAAATTTATCCGCGCAGCTTTATGGATGCAAACGGCGACGGCATCGGTGATCTTCGCGGGATTATGGAAAAACTCGATTACTTAGCGGAACTTGGAGTGGATATCATCTGGATTTGTCCGATTTACCGGTCGCCGAACGCCGATAACGGATATGATATTAGCGATTATCATGCCATTATGGATGAGTTCGGAACGATGGACGATTTTGATGAACTGCTCGCTGAAGCTCATCGGCGCGGGCTGAAAGTCATTTTAGATTTAGTGATCAACCATACGAGCGACGAACATCCGTGGTTTATTGCATCGCGGTCATCCCGGGACAACCCGAAGCGCGACTGGTATATTTGGCGCGACGGCAAAGACGGGCGCGAGCCGAACAACTGGGAAAGCATTTTCGGAGGCTCGGCATGGCAATACGATGAGCAGACGGGACAATATTATTTGCATATTTTCGACGTGAAGCAGCCCGACTTGAACTGGGAAAACGATGAAGTCCGTCAGGCGCTGTATGAGATGGTCAACTGGTGGCTCGACAAAGGAATTGACGGGTTCCGCGTTGATGCGATTTCTCATATTAAGAAAAAGCCGGGGCTACCTGATTTGCCGAATCCGAAAGGACTGAAGTACGTTCCGTCGTTTGCCGGACATATGAATCAGCCAGGAATTATGGATTATTTAAAAGAGTTGAAAGAGCAAACGTTTGCGCGTTATGATATTATGACGGTTGGCGAGGCGAATGGGGTGACTGTCGACGAGGCGGAACAATGGGTGGGCGAAGAGGATGGAATTTTTAATATGATTTTCCAATTTGAGCATTTAGGGCTATGGCAACGGCGGACCGATGGCTCGATCGACGTCCGCCGGCTGAAGCGGACGTTGACGAAATGGCAAAAGGGGTTAGAAAACCGCGGCTGGAACGCCCTCTTTTTGGAAAACCATGACTTGCCCCGCTCCGTTTCGACGTGGGGGGATGACCGTGATTATTGGGCGGAGAGCGCAAAGGCGCTCGGCGCGCTCTACTTTTTTATGCAAGGGACGCCGTTCATTTACCAAGGCCAAGAGATCGGTATGACGAACGTGCAGTTTCCGGATATTGAAGACTACCGTGATGTTGCCATTTTGCGGCTGTATGAGCTCGAACGTGCGAAAGGACGAGAGCATGATGACATTATGCGCACCATTTGGCAAACAGGCCGCGACAACTCGCGCACCCCGATGCAATGGTCGGACGCGCCAAACGCCGGGTTTACTACCGGAACGCCGTGGATTAAAGTAAACGAAAACTATCGAACTGTTAACATAGAGGCTCAGCGGCGCGACCCGAATTCGGTATGGTCGTTTTATAAGCGGATGATTCAGCTGCGGAAAACGAACGAATTGTTTGTTTACGGAACGTATGATTTGCTTTTGGAAAACCATCCGTCCATTTACGCGTATACGAGAACGCTCGGCCAAGAACGGGCGTTGATCATCGTCAATTTATCTAGCCGGCCTTCGCTTTACCGCTATGACGGCATCCGCCTTCAGTCGGACGATTTGGCGCTTGGCAACTATCCGGTTCGGCCGCATAAAAACGCGACCCGCTTTAAGCTCAAACCGTATGAAGCTCGGATCTATGTCTGGAAAGAATAAGAAGGAGTTCGCTCCCTTGCGTTGAATAAACAAAGGTGGAAGGGAGATGATCAACGATGTCAACGATCGATCCGATCCGTTACCCGATCGGAACGTTTCAAGCGCCGGCACAGTTTCGCGCGCAGGAGGCACAAGAATGGATCGCCGCTGTCCGCGAGCTGCCAGGCGCATTGCGGGCTGCCGTCTCCGGTTTGAACGGTGAGCAGTTAAACACGCCATATCGTGATGGCGGCTGGACTGTGGCCCAAGTCGTCCACCATTTGGCTGACGCAAGCATGAACGCATTTTTGCGCACAAAATGGGGATTGACAGAGGATACGCCGGTCATTAAGCCGTTTGAAGAAAGGGAATGGGCAAAAACGGCCGACGCCTGCTCGCTGCCGATCGAACCGTCACTAGGGTTGCTTGACGGACTGCACGCACGATGGGCGGCGCTGCTTGAGTCAATGTCGGAAGCGGATTTCCACCGCCTTGTTCGCCCTGAAGGGACGAAACAAACGATGCCGCTGTACGTGCTGACCGCATTGTATACATGGCATGGGAAGCACCATACCGCGCAAATTACGTCATTGCGTGAACGGAAAGGATGGTAAAAAGCCGCCAATTCGGCGGCTTTTTACATTTGCATAAAAAATATGGATGAAAAACATTTTGTTTAAACAGAAGCATACAGTTATGTTATACTGACAAATATTAAGGGACACGAAATACATATTTCATAAGGGGGATCGGCATGAATGCGCAACAAAAGCAAG
This sequence comes from Geobacillus sp. 46C-IIa, assembly GCF_014679505.1. GTDB lineage: Bacteria > Bacillota > Bacilli > Bacillales > Anoxybacillaceae > Geobacillus. The sequence goes on along the minus strand of NZ_CP061474.1, from coordinate 2,828,419 downwards.
TTGTTGCGGAACAAAAAGAAAAAATTTGGACGCGCAATTTTGTTTTAATTTGCTTAGCTAACTTTTTCATCTTTCTCGGATTTCAAATGACGCTGCCGACATTGCCGCTGTTTGTCGAACATTTAGGCGGCAACGATCAGTTAATTGGCCTTGTTGTCGGAGTGTTTACGTTTTCGGCGCTCATCGTCCGGCCGTTCGCCGGCCATGCGCTGGAGACGCGGGGGCGGCGGCTTGTGTTTTTGCTCGGTTTGGTGATTTTCGTCATTTCGGTCGGCTCGTACAGCTTCATCTCGAGCATTTTTCTTCTCTTTTTGATGCGGGTCGTCCAAGGGATCGGCTGGGGGTTTTCGACAACGGCATCCGGCACGGTGGCGACAGACATCATCCCGGCGAACCGCCGCGGGGAAGGGATGGGGTATTACGGGCTGTCAGGAAACATCGCCCTCGCCTTTGGACCTTCGCTCGGACTCGTGTTGGCAGCCGCCCTTCCGTACAGCCACTTATTTATGATTTGTGCGGCGCTCGGTGTGGCCTCCTTGTTGTTTGCCGCTGCGATTACATATAAAAAAGCGGAGGCGGGATACGGCCAAGGGGCGAACAAATGGGATCTTTACGAAAAGACGGCTTTGATTCCATCGGTGTTGCTCTTCTTTTTAACGGTGACGTTTGGCGGCATCGCCTCGTTTTTGCCCTTATATACAGCGCAAAAACAGATCGGAGGCTTGCAGCTTTACTTTTTGCTTTACGCGCTCGCTTTAATGGTCACGCGGACGTTCGCTGGTCAGCTGTATGACCGGAAAGGTCATCGGGCTGTCTTTCTTCCCGGCGCTGGGCTCATTTTGCTGGCGATGCTTATGCTCGCCTGGCTGCCGGGGGAATGGGCGTTATTGGTTGCGGCAGTGCTGTATGGTTTTGGGTTTGGCATGGTGCAGCCAGGGCTGCAGGCATGGTCGGTGGAGCGGGCGCCTGTTCACCGGAAAGGGATGGCGAACGCGACGTTTTTCTCGTTTTTTGATTTAGGCGTCGGCATCGGAGCCATCGTCTTCGGGCAAATCAGCCATTGGTTCGGCTACCCGAGCATTTATCTAGCCGCCGCCGGTTCGGTGCTTGTTTCGATGCTCGTTTATTTGAGCGTGTTGCGCAAAGAACAGCCGCTCCGCCCGAGACAAGAAAGAAACGCTTAAGGCTTGCCCTTAAGCGTTTTTCTTTAACGCCGTGAATGCACTTCATAAATGGCGAATTTTAAATAGTCGCCTTCATCGGCAGCGAGCAACTTCGGATGGTCATAGCCGGCGCCGTTCCAGTACACTTGGCGAAGCACTTTTTTGGCGTCAAACGCCGCATCGGCGACCATTTCTTGGAACATGTGCGGACGGACATGGTACGAGCAGCTCGAAGTGACAAAAAAGCCGCCGTCCTTGACGAGCTTTAATCCGTTTAAGTTAATGTCTTTATAGCCACGCAGCGCTTTCGGGACCGTATGGGCTGACTTGGCAAACGCTGGCGGGTCGATGATGACGACATCCCACTGCTTGCCGGCGCGCACCGACTCGCGCAAATAGTCAAAGGCGTTGGCGACGACAAAGTCGACGTTTGTAAAGCCGTTTAAGGCTGCGTTTCGTTTCGCCGTTTCAATCGCATGCTCGGAAATGTCGACGGCGGTGACGTGCTTTGCCCCATACAGACAAGCGTTTAACATAAATGAACCGGTATGGGTGAAGCAGTCAAGCACCGTTGTTTCCGGACCGATGAGCGGGCGGAGGGCGGCGCGGTTTTGCCGCTGGTCGAAGAAAAAGCCGGTTTTTTGACCGCCTTCAATATCGACCATATATTTGACGCCGTTTTCCTCGATTTCGATTTCCGTTTCCGCTTCTCCGTACCAAAAGCCTTTTTCTTGTTCGAGCCCCTCAAGCTCCCGAACGTACACATCGTTGCGCAAGTAAATGGCTCTTGGCGCGAACACGTCAAGCAAACCGCGCAAAATCCAGTCTTTGCGCTTTTCCATCCCCAGCGCCAAAATTTGCACAGCGAGAACGTCCTCGTATTTATCGACGATAAGACCCGGCAGAAAATCGGCCTCTCCATAGATGGCGCGGCAAGAGCGGACGCCGGGGATCATTCGTTCGCGGTATGCCCATGCCTGGCGGATGCGCTCGATAAAAAACCGCTCATCCAATTCGTCATCGGGGTTTTGCGTCAGCACGCGCACGATGATTTGCGAGGCCGGGTTGATGTACCCTTTCGCCAGCCAATAGCCTTGATGGTTATAGACGTCAACGAAGTCGCCCGGTGTGATGTCGCCCTCGATGCGGTCGACTTCGCTTTGGAAAATCCACGGATGACCTTGTTCAAGCCGTTTTTTTCGCTGCCGTTTTAAAATGACTTTTGCCATTTAGTTCCACTCCCATTCGATAGTGAGTCGTTGCGTTTTAATCATAGCGAATCGCGGTGGGCGACGCAACGCAGGACGGAAAAAAGGTTGACAACCGCCGTTGCCGTGATATGATAAATGTAAACAGAAAAATGGCATCATGACGGGACATCCACTAGGGGGGCCTTTAGAAAGGCTGAGATCAAAGTGTGCCTTTGAGACCCTTAGCACCTGATCTGGGTAATACCAGCGTAGGGAAGTGGAGAGGAGCTATGCATAGGCGACGATGGCTTTGCCTTGCGAAATTGTAGGCTCACGCCGCTTTCTTTACGCTAGTCGGTAAAGGAAGCGGCGTTTTTATTTTGCGAAAAAGGGGGGAGGAAGGATGTCCTTTGCCAAGCGAGTGCGCGAAGCCGCCGACCCGATCTGGCAGGCGAGTTTTCGTCATCCGTTCGTTCAAGAGCTCGGCCAAGGAACGCTCGAGCGCGAAAAATTTCGCTATTATGTGATGCAAGATGCGTATTACTTGCGCCATTTCGCCCGCGTGCAGGCGATCGGGGCGGCAAAGGCGCCGGATTTGGCCTCGACCGCTCGGTTGGCGCATCATGCGCAAAGCACATGCGAGGCGGAGTTGTCGCTGCATGAAACGTTCGCCGAGCTGCTCAACATTACAGAAGAGGAGCAGGCAGCATTTGTTCCCGCACCGACGGCGTACGCCTATACTTCTCATATGTACCGTGCTGCGTACGAAGGACACTTAGGGGACGTCATCGCTGCCATTTTGCCTTGCTATTGGCTGTACTATGAAATTGGCGAACGATTGAAAACGTGCCAACCGAATGACCCGATTTACGAAAAATGGATCGGTGCATACAGTTCTGATTGGTTCCGTTCGCTTGTCGAAGAGCAGATCGCCCGGCTTGATGTCATCGCTGCCGCTGTCACAGAAGAGGATCGGCGGCGGATGGAGCAGCATTTCTTGATCAGCAGCGAATATGAGTATGAGTTTTGGGACATGGCGTACCGGCTCGAACGATGGCGGTCCGTCAGGCTGGCGGTGAACGAGTGACGTACGGTTTAATCATGGAAGGAGAGGTATGCGATGGAGAAGACAACCAAAGGATTGAAGTTGGCAGACATTTTGACGACGATTGTGATTGCGGTCGTGTTTGGCGTCATTTACAAAGTATGGGGGCCATTATATGAAGTGGTGAAAGTGTTCGGGTTTCATGCGGACCAATTGATTTACGGCATGTGGTTTATCGCTTCTTCGCTCGCCTATTTGCTCATCCGCAAGCCGGGGGTGGCGTTGCTTGCCGAAATGGCGGCTTCGTCCGGCGAGCTGATCATGGGGTCGCAATGGGGGCTTGAAGTGCTCATTTATGGATTCATTCAAGGGCTGTTTGCCGAGCTCGTGTTTGCGGCGTTCCGCTATCGACGGTTTGATGTGCTCGTCGTATCGCTAAGCGCGGTCGGCGCGACGGTCGGTTCGCTCATCATGGACTTTTACAAAGGCTACATTGAGGCGTTGACCCCTTGGAACATGGCGCTTTTTTTGCTGGCGCGCTTTGCCGGCGCCATCCTCATTGCCGGCGTGTTCGCTGTCTCGTTGGCCAAGGCGCTTGAGAAAACCGGGGTGACGCAAATGTGGCGGCCGGCTTCAAAGGAAGATTATGATGCGCTTAACCGGTGAGGCGGCGGGGAAATGATGAGACATGTGATTGCGATCGATCAACTGCGCCTCAAATTCCCCGGACATCATGAGCTGCTGTTTCGCGACTTCTCGCTGTCGATTGCCGCCGGGGAGAAAGTGCTCCTCCTCGGCCCATCGGGATGCGGCAAATCGACGTTGCTGCAAGTGATGGCCGGCATCATTCCGAATTCGATCGATGTGCCGATGAAGGCGGAGCATCTCGAGCTGCCCAAACGGTGGGGCTGTGTGTTTCAAGACCCGGATGCGCAATTTTGCATGCCGTACGCCGATGAGGAAATCGCGTTTGCTCTTGAAAATAGAGGTGTGCCGCGCGAGGAGATGCCCGCCCGCATCCGCGCGCTGTTGGATCAAGTCGGCTTGGCAATCGCGCCGCATACGGATATTCATACTCTCTCCGGCGGGATGAAACAGCGGCTGGCGCTCGCATCTGTACTCGCACTTGAGCCGGACGTCCTGTTTTTGGATGAGCCGACCGCGCTGCTTGATGAGGAAGGGACGAAGGCGGTGTGGCAAACGGTCAAGAAGGTGGGCCGCGACAAAACGGTCATCATCGTCGAACATAAAATCGATCATGTCCTTGACTTTGTCGACCGGATTGTCCTGCTCGGCCGCGATGGGCAAGTGATGGCTGACGGAAAGGCGGGGAAAATATTTTCTGAATATAAAGATGTCATGAGCGCCGAAGGCATTTGGCATCCGGGCGTTTGGGAGGAATATGACCGGAGGGCGCAGCGGCGGAAGTGGTGGGAAGGAGAGGAACTCCTTTGCCTCCGCGATTTTCGCGGCTTTCGCAACCGGGAAGTGAAAATCAACGTCCCTGAAACGACGGTGCGGGCAGGCGAATGGATTGCCGTCACCGGACGAAACGGCGCCGGCAAAAGCACGCTTTTGCACGCACTCATGCAGCTGATCCGTACACAAGGAGACTATCGGCTGTTAGGGGAGGATGTCAAGCAGCGGCAGCCGTTGCACTGTTACATCGCTTTTGTGTTTCAAAATCCGGAGTTTCAGTTCGTCACTCATTCCGTGCGCGATGAGCTCGCCTATTCGCTCCGGCTCGAGGGGCGTTCAACCGAGGAAACGGAAGAAACGGTCGCCCGTCTTTTGCGCGAATTTGACCTTGCCAAGCAGCAAGATATGCATCCGTACCAGCTGTCAGTCGGCCAAAAGCGGCGATTGAGCGTGGCTGCTTCAATCGTTGCCGGCCAACGCCTCTTTTTGCTTGATGAACCGACATTTGGACAGGATGCGAAAAGTACGTTCGCTTTGCTCGAAATGCTCGAGTCGTATCGTGAACAAGGGGCAGCGATTGTGATGGTCACTCACGATGAACAAATCGTCCGCCGCTTTGCGACGAGGCGTTGGGTGATTGAAGACGGAGCGCTTGTCCGGGATGAGCGGTTAGGCGTCGGGCGGCTGGCGCTCGCCGAAGGGGGAGCGGGACGGTGACATGGGAGATTCATCGCCGCGAGACATGGCTTCATGAGACGAACCCGAGCTTGAAGTTGATCGTGCTCGTTGTTCTCTTTTTTGCCGTTTTGTTTATGCATAATCCGAACGTCCTCATCAATTTTTCTCTCGCCCTTTTTGTTTTGTTTTGCTTTGCGACCGGCTATCCGGCGAAGGTGCTTGCTTGGCTGTTTTTGCCGTTCTTTCTCATCTTTGTTTCCACCGCCTCATCGATGATGATGTTTGGTGAGGGAACGACGACATGGTTTCGCTGGGGGCTCATCCATGTTACGGAAGAGAGCTTTTGGCGCGGCGTGCATCTTGGATTCCGCGCTTTGGCGCTCGGGCTGTTGGGATTGATTTTTTCCTTGACGACCCGGCCGGTGCACCTGTTTTATTCGCTTATGCAGCAGCTGAAGCTCAAGCCGAAATATGCGTACAGCTTTTTAGCGGCCGTCCGTTTGCTGCCGATGATGATGGAGGAGTTTCAAACTGTGCACTATGCTTTGAAGGTGCGCGGCGTCCCAAACCGCGGCGGGCTTAGCAAGGTGAAGCGCTATGCCATCCCGCTTTTGTCGCAAAGCATCCGCCGCGCCCAGCGCATCGCGGTGGCGATGGAGGCGAAACAATTTTCCGGCAGCGGTCCGCGCACGTTTTACTATGAAATCGGGTTTAGCAAATACGATGTATTGTTTGTTGTTTTGTTTGCCATGTTGTCGTTTGCTTCTTATTATGTCGGCATTCATTATCCGTATCTTTCGATCAACGATGTACGGTAGAAAGAAAGGGATCGCGATGGGAATGCTTCATTTCGTTTCGACCGGTCGGCAGGCGGCCGATGAGTTCGCTGCCATTTGTCAGCACATCCATCCGTACGCCGACGCCATTCATATTCGTGAAAAAGAGAAAACGGCGCGCGAGGTTGCCGCGTTTGTCACCGCGCTGCTTCGCGCCGGAGTGCCGCCAAAAAAAATCATCGTCAACGACCGGGTCGATGTTGCCGCTGTGTACGGCGTCCACGGCGTGCAACTCGCCTATCATAGCCTGCCGGTGCGCGCTGTCCGCCGTTCGTTCCCTAGTTTGGCAGTCGGCTGCTCGGTGCATGAACTGGCGGAGGCGAGGCAGGCGGAAGAAGACGGGGCCCACTTTTGTTTATTCGGCCATGTTTTTCCAAGCAGCAGCAAGCCCGGGTTGCCGCCGCGCGGCGTGGACTCGCTCAAAGAAATAGCCGCTGCTGTACATATTCCCGTCATTGCCATCGGCGGCATCCATGCCGGCAATGCCCGCCAAGCGTTAGAAGCAGGTGCGGCGGGAGTGGCGGTGTTGTCGGCTGTCTTTTTCGCAGCGGATCCGGTCGGCGAGGCGAAACGGCTTGCTGAATTGGTTAAAGGGGAGAGGATCACATGACGATACATCATTATGACGTCGCGATTGTCGGCGGCGGGGTGATCGGGGCGGCGGTTGCCTTCGAGCTTGCCAAGCGGCAGCACCGCGTCGCGATTTTGGAAAAAGGAACGATGGGCGCCGAGGCGTCGAGCGCGGCCGCTGGTATGCTCGGAGCACAATCGGAGTTTTCCGCGCCAAGCCCGCTCGTGCCGCTCGCCTTAAAAAGCAGAGCCCTCATGCCGTCCTTGGCGGAAGAGTTGAAGGGGCGAACCGGGATTGACATCGGTCTTGTTGAAAACGGGATGATCAAAATAGCGACAACGGACGAAGAGGCGGATGAGCTTCGCCGCCATTATGCATTTTGGCGTGCGACCGACCAGCCGGTGCGCTGGCTGACGAAGGAGGAAGCGCTTGAGATGGAGCCGCGCCTCTCAACGGAAGCGATTGTTGGTGCCATGTATATTGAAAGAGACGGACAAGTGAGCGCTCCGGATTTGGCCAGCGCTCTCGCTCACGCTGCCGCATCAGCTGGCGCCTGCTTATATGAGCATACAGAAGTGGTAAACATTCGTTCCGACGCCGGCAGCCATCTCGTTGAGACAACGAGCGGAACGTTTGCCGCTGGGGCGGTCGTCATTGCCACGGGCGCTTGGGCGTCGCGGCTTGGTGCACTGCTTGGGCTTTCTCTTTCCGTATACCCGGTCAAAGGGGAGTGCGTCATGGTGCGCACGCCGGTTCCGCTGTTGCAGACGACCGTGTTTGCGAAAAGCGGCTGCTACATCGTACCGAAGTGGGGCAGCCAGTTGCTGATTGGTGCGACATCCACTCCGGGCACATACGACCGGCGCGTGTCCGCCGGCGGAGTGATGAGTTTGCTTCACCGCGCTGCCCGCCTGCTTTCGGACGTTCAACAGGCGGAATGGCTAAGGGCATGGAGCGGCATCCGCCCGCAGACGAAAGACGGCTTGCCATACATCGGCGAACATCCGGAACGGCGCGGTTTGTTTGTCGCTGCCGGCCATTACCGAAACGGGATTTTGCTTAGCGCAATTACGGGGCGTCTAATGGCGGACTTAGTCGAGCGAAAAGAGCTGGGAGTTGATTTGTCGCCGTTTTCGTTGACGCGCCATACAGAAGAAAAGGTGGGGATCGAATGACGTTGATCATTAACGGGGAGACCGTTACGGTGCCCGATGAAGTCAAAACGGTGAGCGATTTGCTTTCTCATTTCCGGCTTGACAATAAACTGGCCATTGTGGAAGTCAACGTCCGCATTATTCAAAAGCATGAGTATGGAATAACGGCGCTCGCGAACGGCGATCGCGTCGAAATCGTTCATTTTGTAGGAGGCGGTTGAGATGTTGAAAATCGGTCCATATGAATTTTCTTCGCGGCTGTTGCTTGGCACAGGCAAGTATCCAAATTTGGATGTACAAAAAAAGGCAGTAGAAGCATCAGGTGCAGAAATTTTGACGTTTGCCGTCCGGCGGATGAATATTTTCTCTCCAGAGCAGCCGAACTTTTTAGAACAGCTGGACTTAAGCAAATATAAGCTGCTGCCGAACACCGCCGGGGCGAAAACAGCCGAAGAGGCGGTGCGCATTGCTCGGTTGGCGAAAGCGTCCGGGTTATGTGATATGATTAAGGTAGAAGTGATCGGCTGCGATAAAACGCTGCTCCCGGACCCGGTTGAAACGTTAAAGGCAGCGGAAATGCTCCTTGAGGAAGGGTTTATCGTGTTGCCGTATACGTCCGATGATGTTGTGTTGGCGAGACGGCTGCAGGAGCTTGGCTGCCATGCGGTCATGCCGGGAGCATCGCCCATCGGGTCAGGACAAGGCATCGTGAATCCGCTCAATTTGCGCTTCATTATCGAGCAGGCGACCGTGCCGGTCATTGTCGATGCCGGCATCGGCGGGCCGGCGGATGCGGCGCTGGCGATGGAATTAGGAGCGGATGGGGTGTTGCTGAACACCGCCGTTTCTAGCGCAGCTGATCCGGTGAAAATGGCAAAAGCGATGAAGCTGGCGATTGAAGCGGGCCGGCTTGGCTATGAAGCCGGGCGCATTCCGAAAAAGCGATACGCGTCAGCGAGCAGCCCAACGGAAGGAATGAGCGTTGTTTGAACGAACGATATTCCCGACAGCAATTGTTTGCCCCGATCGGTGAGGAAGGACAAAAGAAAATACGGGAAAAGCATGTTGTCTTAATCGGCGCCGGAGCGCTTGGCACGGGCAATGCCGAAGCGCTCGTGCGCGCCGGGGTCGGCAAATTGACGATCATTGACCGCGACTACGTCGAATGGAGCAATTTGCAGCGCCAGCAGCTGTATAGCGAAGCGGACGCGAAAGAGCGGCTGCCAAAGGCCATCGCTGCCAAGCGACGACTCGAACAAGTGAACAGCGAGGTCAACATTGAGGCCATTGTTGGGGATGCCGGCGCACAAGAGCTGGAGATGCTTGTGGCTGAACAGCGCCCGCATTTATTGATTGACGCGACTGACAATTTTGATGCGCGCATGGTCATGAATGACGTTGCCTATAAATACCGCATTCCGTGGATTTACGGCGCTTGCGTCGGCAGCTACGGCTTGAGCTACGCCTTCATCCCCGGGCGCACCCCTTGTCTATACTGCCTGCTTGAAACGGTGCCGCAAGGGGGCTTGACGTGCGACACGGCCGGTATTATTAGCCCGGCCGTGCAAATGGTCGTCAGTTATCAAACGGCTGAAGCGCTGAAAATTTTAGTGGAAGACTGGGCAGCGCTGCGCGGAAAGCTCGTCTCGTTTGATCTTTGGACGAACGAATACGCGGCCATTCGCATTGATGCGGTGAAACGCGATGAGTGCCCGACGTGCGGCCATCATCCGTCCTATCCGTTCCTTTCTTATGAACAGCAGACGAAGACCGCCGTGTTGTGCGGGCGCGATTCCGTCCAAATCCGCCCGCCTGGCCGGCGTGAGTACGATTTAGACGAATTAGCGGCGCTGTTTCGCCGCCAAGGGCTTCAAGCCGAAGCCAATCCGTATCTCGTCTCCGTTTCCCTCGGCGACAAGCGGCTCGTTGTATTTGGCGACGGCCGTGCGCTCGTGCACGGCACGAAAGACGTGCAAGAGGCGAAAACGATTTATTATCGTTATTTAGGGTAAAGCTAATGGCAAGGAGAGGCGCCCCCTCGTTTTCAACTGTCACTAAACTGTCAAAAAGCATTCTTTCTTTTCCCGCTTCTTCCACCCGTCAATATGGTACGATGAAAACGGGAGGGGAAGATGAATGGCTGAGTGGTCAATTACGCTGAACATCGCTTCATTGTTGGTGCTCGTGTATTTTATCGGATCTTGTTGGCTTGAATCCTAAAACGCGCTGGCGCGCTCCGGCGCGTTTTTATTTTTGGGTTTATATGGAAGCAAAGCCTGTCCATTGTAGCCAGTTGGCAAAAAATTTGTTATATTTAAAGTGAAGGACGGAAATCGACGGCTCGTGGCATGTGCAGCCGCTTCCGCCCGGTAAAGCAAACTTTGCATGCACAGGCATGTTTCGGCGAAAAAATGGATATGAATAACATAGTCATGTTCCTATAGGAGTGTGAAGATTCGTTGGAAGAGTGGCCGTTAAGGTTGTTCGGTTGGTTTTTTCTTTTCCTGCTCGTCAACGCACTGTTCGCTTCGGCCGAGGCGGCGTTTTCATCGGCAAGCAAAACCCGGTTAAAGCATTATGCGGGAGAGCGCCCACACAACAAGCGTCTGCAGGCGGTGATCGAACAGCTTGATCGCGCGTTGTTGGCGCTCGCGATTGCCAACCGTCTGACGAGCATCACGGCGGTCGCGCTGTTTATTCATATCGCTGCTTCACTGCTTGGGGAACAGACGGGGTTATTTGTCTCGATTGCGGTGATGACGATCTTGTCCGTCGTCTTCGGTGAAATTTTGCCAAAATCGATGGCGAAAGAGCAGGCAGAACCGCTCGCGATTCGGTATGCCAGCCTCGCCTACGGGCTGATGAAACTAATGGCGCCCATAACGGCATTGTTCCAAGCCATGAGGGAACGAATCGCCCGACGGTTCGCCAACGGGGCTGCCGCGCCGGCTGTCACGGAAGAGGATATCAAAGTGATGGTCGAACTGAGTGAAGAAGAAGGGGTTATTGACAACAAAGAAAAAGAACTGATTCAACGTTCGCTCGATTTTGATGAAATTTTAGTCGAAGAAATTTTCACGCCGCGCGCCGATATGGTGGCGGTTGAGGTGAATCAGCCGATTGAAGAGATCCGCGACGTGTTTTTGGAAGAACGGTACTCTCGCATTCCGGTGTATGAAGGGGATATTGACAATGTCATCGGCATTTTGTCAGAAAGCGACTTTTTCAGCGAGCTTGTACAAAAGCGCGATGTGCGCATCCGCGAGTTGTTGCGCCAGCCGCTGTTTGTCGTTGAATCGATGAAAGTATCCGACCTGCTGCCGGAGCTGCAAAAAAGCAAAGTGCATATGGCGATCGTCGTCGATGAGTTCGGCGGCACGGCCGGCTTGATTACGCTCGAGGATATTATCGAGCAGATCGTTGGGGAAATATGGGATGAGCATGATGAAGCGGTGAAAACGGTGCGCCAAATCGATGAGCATAGCTTTGAATTCAGCGCCGAACTGCCGCTTGACGAGTTTTGTGAAGTGATGAAGATCGATGTGCCGGAAAGCGAATCACATACGTTAGGCGGCTGGATTTTTGAAATGTTTGAGCGCATTCCGGCAGTCGGCGAAACGTTGCAGTATGGCCCACTGACGCTGACTGTCCGCCAAGTGGATAACCGACGCATTCGCAAAGTGCTCGTCTCCTTGAGCCAACCGCTCGCCGAGCAGGCAGGAGGCATGTGACGACGAGATGAAAGAGCCCCAGGCTGACCGCCTGGGGCTTTTGCCATCTATATGGAGTTGTCTGTGAAATGGTTATTGAACGTTGCCGAATTGGCCGCCGAGTTGTTGTTGGGCCATTGCTACAAGGCGTTTCGTAATTTCACCGCCGACCGAACCGTTCGCGCGGGAAGTCGTATCAGCGCCAAGGTTGACACCAAACTCTTGAGCGATCTCGAATTTCATTTGGTCGATGGCTTGTTGGGCACCAGCGACTAACAGTTGGTTATTGTTATTGTTGCGTGCCATAGTTGATCATCTCCTCTTATAAGTTTTGATGGCTGGGTTGGCTGGATTTGCACCAGCGCCGCACGCCATAAGGCGCGCTGCCAAGCTTGGCTGAACCCAACGCCCACCCGCTTTTGCCCTCGCCAGCATAGGCGTTGTGGCAGGTGGTCTATTCCGCTGGCGGTACTCATAGTTTGGGTCGTTTTTAGCCCGTTATTCATCGTGGGTATGTGGTAATTTTTAACGTTTTATCGCCGTCATCATTAGGGAATATGTAAAATTAAGGAGCATCTTAGAGGAGGAAGCAGCATGAATGTATGCCCGCTTTGCAACGGGCTGCGCCGGATGACGGTATACTGTAGCTACTGCCGGCAGCCGATGGAAGACCAAGGGAAAATTACTGACTATTTTGATGATTACAGTCCGTATATGGATGCAGACATCATGAAGTTTGTCGACGGTTACCCGCGCACCTATACGAACCATGAGTGCGTTCACTTGTTTTATTGCCCGCACTGCCGGGAAGAGGAAGTGCGCTTTATTAAAGAATAGGCTCTAGCACAACGCTAGAGCCTATTGCATCTATATAGAAACAAAAGGGGGGCTTACTTTTCGTCCGCCGCTCGAATGCGTCGTTCCGTTTCAATGTCAAAGAAGTGCGCTTTGTTCATATCCAAAGCGAGATCAATGCGGTGGCCCGGCTTGATCTCGGTGCGGGCGTCAATGCGGGCGACGAACTCCTGGCCGTCGATGTTCGAGTAAATCATCGATTCGGCGCCAAGCAGCTCGGCGACTTCAACGTGCGCCGTAATTTTTGTCGCCGGCGATGCCTCCAAGAAGAGCGGCTCGTCGTGAATGTCTTCCGGACGGATTCCTAAAATGACTTCCTTGCCGATATACCCTTGGTCGCGCAATACTTTCATTTTTCCTTCCGGAATGCCAAATGATGTGCGGCCGACAACAAATTTGCCGTCTTGCAGCGTCCCTTTTATAAAGTTCATGGCCGGAGAACCGATAAAGCCGCCGACGAAAATGTTTTCCGGTCTTTCGTACACTTCGCGCGGCGTCCCGACCTGCTGGATGACGCCGTCTTTCATGACGACAAGGCGAGTCGCCATCGTCATCGCTTCCGTTTGGTCGTGGGTAACGTAAATGGTTGTCGTTTCTAAGCGTTGATGGAGCTTCGCGATTTCCGAACGCATTTGCACGCGCAGTTTCGCATCCAAGTTTGAAAGCGGCTCATCCATTAAAAACACTTTCGCATCGCGGACGATGGCGCGCCCTAACGCCACGCGCTGCCGCTGTCCGCCGGAGAGCGCCTTCGGTTTCCGGTCTAAGTATTGTTCGAGCCCGAGGATGCGGGCCGCCTCGCGGACGCGTTTCTCGATTTCCGCTTTTGGGAACTTGCGAAGCTTTAAGCCGAATGCCATGTTGTCATAAACGCTCATATGCGGGTAAAGGGCATAGTTTTGGAACACCATGGCGATGTCGCGGTCTTTCGGTGGCACATCGTTCATCCGCTTGCCGTCGATATAGAGATCGCCTTTTGAAATTTCCTCAAGACCGGCGACCATCCGCAATGTCGTCGATTTGCCGCAGCCGGACGGACCGACAAAGACGATAAACTCCTTATCTTGAATATGTAAGTTGAAATCTTTGACGGCGGTGACATTGTTGTCGTAAATTTTGTAAATATGATCGAGAACGAGTTCTGCCATTGTGAATCCCCCTGTTATTGAAATCGTTTTCTTGTAGTACTAGTGTATAGAAAAATACGAACATTCGTAAATGGACAAGATGCACAAAAAATGCCGCTCGTTTTCGGCGACATGACAAGACGGTGCATCGGGGATCAAGAGCTGCGGCGGTGCAAAATAGCTAAGTAGATCGCTGCTGCTCCTTTAAATCGCTTGATGTCGATACCGGTTTGCTCCGTCCATTTATCGATCCGGTATTGCAAACTGTTGCGGTGCATGTACAGCTTTTTCGCCGCCATCGAGACGTTTAAATTGCATTGCAAAAACGTCTCCATTGCCCGGATTTCGTCTTCATCAAACTCATCGAGAAACGATAAGAGTTGAGCAGTCTTCTCATCGATGCCAGCGCCAAGGAGGGGAAGTGGAATGACATCTTCCCATCCATACACCGTTTGCTTCGGCCAAAAGCGGCGGGCGGCGGCAAAACATTCTTTTTCGAGGAGAAACGATTCATATAGCCGATCGTCGACCGGACGAACCGGACCGATAAATAGATGGATCGCAGCGTAAAAATCGGCGGCGAGCGCGTCAGCCATCTCCGTCAGCAAGGGCAGTTCAGCGGTTCGTTTTTGCCTCGCTTCGATGATCAGGCCGCCCCTGTCTTTGTCCCAAACGATCGTGATCGGGGACTCAAACAAGCTGCGGATTGTTTCGGTAAACTCGGCTTTGTTCGCGATCGGCCGGTTGGCGGTAAAGTGAATCAGCCGGCAGTACGGAGCGGCCAGCATGGCGGGCGCCGCCGGGTCGCCGCTCGCCATCCAGCGCTTCCACGCCCGCTCCTCTTCGCTTTCCCGCTCCCGCCGGTGTTCGGCTGGGGTCAAAAACAGCGCCAACAATTGCCGTTCCCGCTTCGTTAACCGCTGTTTGGCGATGCCAATTTCATTGCCGTCAGCGGTATAAAACCATTCATATGCCTCTGGATGTTCCGGCTGGCCGTTAATGACGATATCCCCTTCGTAAAGCGATTCGAGCTCCTTTAACATCGCGGCGCAACCCTTTCTGTCGTTTTTCATTCATTATAACAAAAAGCCGACTTCCCGGCGGAGGGAAAGTCGGCTCGTCGGTCACTCGCCTGCTTCATAAGGCGGTTCCTCTTTGACAAGATCGCGCGCTTCCTCGATATTGACCTCATCGCCGCGGCCGTGCACGACGCCGCCCGCCATTCCTTCATTAATCATGCGGTCGATATCCAGATAATATTCGTCGCGCCCCTCGTATAAGGCGTCTTGGCGTCCGGCTTCTTTCCGTTCCATCGTTTTGCTCCTTCCTCATTGTTTTTCCTAGTTTGCGCCAAATAGGCATACGTTATCCGCTGCCGTCATATGGATAGAGCAGAAACAGAGAGGGAGGAGTGATCCGGCATGATCGTTCCCATTAAAAAACTGATCGGCATAACGACCGCGGCCGAGAAAAAGGCAAGACAGCTTGCCGAGCTCGAAGCGGACGAGCCAACATGGGCTGGCTACTTCGATGAGGCCCGCCGGCAGCAGCGGCTCTGGCAATATGTGTACTATTTAGCGGCTGGCGTTGACGTGGAATACGGTGAAGCAAAGGGGGAAAAAGAAGCGGATGCCAGCCGTTTTGATTTGCTGCAATCCCTTGCTGAAGCAGAATGGGAAAAGGCAAAGTTATGCCAGGAGATTAGCAGACGATTGGGCGGTGCGGCCAAACAGGCAGCTGACCAAGTGTTTCGCCGGGCGCTTCAGTACAGCGGTGCGTTTTTAGCTATGGCGCAAGATGAGCTAATTCGGCGAACAGTTGATTGAGCCGTCTATGCCGCTCCGCTTCAATTGCCGATTCATCAAACACCATCGGTTTCGCATTGATCTCATAAATGTACAGCTGCCGCTCGCGGCCGACGCCGATGTCGGCGGAAAATTCGCCGACAAGGCCGAACCGCTCGCTAAGCCGTTCGCCGCTAAGCGCAATCAGCTGCTCGAGCGCCTGTTCATCGATCCGTTCTTTGACTTCGGTGTAGGGCAACACCGTTCCGCCATGAAAGACATGGGTGGTCACCGACTGCGTTCCGGCAAGGCGGACACCGATGCCGGTAATGGTGTGGCAGCCGCGCTGCCAATGAGCAAGCACGCGCAAATCGTAACGGCGGCCGTTCCATGTATCGGTGTCAGCTGCTGCTTGGACAATGTAGCGGCAAGATTGGACAAGCGGCGCCAGCTCATCGAGCGATCCGAGCCGTGTTTGGCCGCGGGGGGATTCGCAGATGGCCGCCGCTTCGGGCAAGGAGGTGAGACGGAGCAAACCGCTTCCCCTTGAGCCGTCATCTTGTTTTACATAGACGCAGCCGTACTGAGCAAGCCAAGCGCGCACATCGTCCACTGTGTCAATCGGCGCAGTCGGCAACAAATGCGGCCAAAGCCGACGGTCAGCCCGCAACGCGTCGTAAACGTCCGATTTGCGGAAAAAGGAACGGTTAACAAGCGGGATGCCATGGGCAGCAAGCCTTGCGGCCGCTGTTTGAAACGGCGCGTTTTGTTCTTCGTCGCGGCTTTTCACCCGATTGTAGACGACGTCTGGCAACGGAGTCGATGCCTCGACAAAACGCTCGAGCGACGGGACGAATACATAGCCGGAGACCGTTTTCTCACCGATGCCGGCGGCGGCGCTGACGATGGCGATGCCGCCGGCATCATGGAGCGAGCGGATGACGGACTCAAGCCACCGCTTTCTCCCGTCAAGCAAAGCTGGAATAGATGAGGCGCTGATCAAAATGCCGACAAGCGGCCCGACCCGCCCGCCTTGCGCACGGACAGCAAAAGTGAGATCAGGAAGGGGAGAGACGAAAGCGAGTCGACTGTTGCCAAATCGGTAAAGCACGTTCCCTTCCTCGCAAACCCACTCGCCAGTGTCGCGCCGGTAACCGATGGTGATCATGGCCAAAGCGCCTCTGGTTCGGTGATGGCCGTTTTGCTTAGATGGACAGCGTAAGCAAGCGGCAGCAGCACCGTGCGCTCATCCGCTTCTTTAAGACCCGGATGCTGAAAAATCGAGCGTCCTGGTTTGGAGTTGGCTTCGAACATCCAAATTCTCCCTTGTTTATCCACACCGAGATCAAAGCCAATTTCACCGATCAATGTTTCCGACGTTTCGTCAAGGCAACGGCTAAGCGTGAGAGCGGCATGATGCAGGCGGGTCAGCACGGTTTCACGTTGGGCGGTGTCCGGGAAAATTTCTTCGAGCGTTTTGACGATTCCGCCGCTGTTCATATGGGTGGTGATGCTTTGCTTCCCGGCGATTTTGGCGGCGATGGCGCTCACTTGCCATTGACCGTATTCGTTTTTATTGGTGTGGACGCGAAAATCCGTCGGCCGGCCATTGACGGTCATGAGCGGCACAGCCTGCTGAATGACATAGCGGTGAAGCGGCGCATTGGCGAGCAAGTGGTGCCATAATGCCATAGCGGTCGGAAACAGAGCGGTTTTCGTTTCCCCTTGTTCATCGCGAAAACGGCATTCGTAGACATTGTTTTTTTTCACTAAATGGCAGATGCCTCGGCCGAGGCTGCCGTCGGCTGGTTTTACGTATGCTTCTGTGTAGCGGGCAAGAAACTGGTCAACCGTCTGCCAGGTGATATGGGCGGCTGTCGCCGGCAAGTACGGCTGCGCTTCGGGATGGGAGGCAAGCCGGCGGTAAATCTCCCATTTGTTGAAAAAATGGCCATTAAAGACCGGGATGCCGTAGGCGGTTTGCAGCGTCTCAGTGATCGTTTGAAATGTCTCGTCATTTTCGATGCGTCGATTCGGCAGGCGGTTATAAATCACGGTCGGCAGCGGCACCGCATGTCGCTCCCAGCCTCGTTCCGTATAAAAATAGCCGTTGACCATGCCGTTTTCCCAGTCGATATGAGAAGTGCCGAACAAAAAAGCAAACCCGCCGACTTGCTTCTCTTGTGCGAGCAACTTGGCGAAGAAGAAGCTTCGGTTCCCAACTGGGCGATGGAGCGACTTGGTGAACCCGGCGGTCAAAATGCCGACGAGCGGGCCGACATGGACGGCCTCCGCCGTCAAAAAGACATGGACGTTAGCAACAAACGGAATGGACAGGCGCCGGGCGATGTCGCTTGTTATGACCACGCAGTCAGTAAGTGCGGAAGAGGAAACGATTCGGCACGGGACAAGCCGGCTGCCAAACGCGGCCGCCGTTTGTCCGGCCGCCTGAAGCGAAGCCGGCAAGGTGACGGTGTTTTCTCCTTTGTCATCAATGAGTAACGTATATGTCATCGGTGATTCACCTCGCTTGCTAGAAACAAACAGTAGCGGAGCGGTGCCTCATAGATGTCGTTTTGCTGCTCCGGCGGGAGAATACTGATCACTTTTCTTCCCGGCTTCGAATTTACATCCAAAATCCAGACCGCTCCGTTGTTAGCCACGCCAAGGTCTAAGCCGATCTCAAACAGCGGGCCGAATTCACTGTCGATATAAGTCGGCAGTGTACGAATGATCGTTTCGATGCCGTCAACCACCAGGATGCGCTTTGGAGAAGGCAAGTGGTCAAGCCAATCGGCAAACGGGCGAATATCGGCGCCAGCGCGGACGTTGGCCACCCATGTTCCCGGGCGTCCGATCCGCACAGCCCGCACCCGTTCGATCCAACGGCCCGTTTCATCTTTTTGCAATAAAAAGCGGAGATCAAACGGTTCGCGCGCCGGAGTAGACAGCGGAAGAAGCGGCTGCAGCGCATAGCCGTCGCGGCGATTCAAAGAGGTGATGAGCCGTTCGAGTTCTTTCCGGCGGGCGATGACCGTCCGTTCTTGGCCCAACCCGTCTTGGACGGACAGCGTTTTCCCTTGTTTTTGAATGATGTAAATGCCGCGTCCGCCGGAGCCGTGCACCGGTTTGGCGACGATGGCGTGTTCATGGCGGAGAAGCTCGAGCATGTCATCGGCGCGCTCGAGGCGGATGGTCGGCGGTACATACGCTGACAGAAGCGGGTGAGAGGAAAGCGATTCGTACACCTCCCACTTGCCCGGCAGGCCGTAGCCTAAAAAGACTAGATCCGGCCGCTGCTTCAGCCAATGCATAATCGGTTTCGCTTTTTTCGAACGATCGTCATAGCCGTAAAAGCAACGGTCGTATAAAAACGGCGGAATAGCAAAGACAGCGTCGGTCCATTCGCTCGTTTCCGCCTGAAAGATCGAGCCGTGAACATATTCCGTCTGCGGGTCGATATTTAACGGTGAAAAACGGCAAACCGAAATGCCGCAGCGCCCGGCGCGTTTGGCCACCTCGGTGCAATACCCGCGCTCTTGCTGTTCGTCAAGGGTGACAAAACCGAGTGAAATCAATGTCGTTCACTCCTTTTCCTCTATCAGTGTCAAACAATAGTCAATAATCGCTTTCGCCGACGGGCGAACGGTTTGTGAGGCGGCCGTCGTTTCTGTCTGTTTCGACGGCTTTGTGTTCACCTCAATGATCCATGGCTGGCCATGAACATCGATGGCGAGATCGATGCCAAACTCCCCGTACAGCCCTTCCGCCTCGAGCGCGAGCACAGCCGCTGCTTCCATCGCAATTTCTTTGAGAAGCTGTTTTTGGTGGAAGGCGTCCGGCGCCGTATGCCATTTCCGCAATACCGCATTGATCGCCATCAGTTCCCCGCCGCGGGCGAGGTTGGCCACAAACTGATCGGGCGGCGCTACGCGGGCAACGGCTGAGGTGACGCGCCAATGATTGTTGCGGACGCGATGGCAAAGGAGCCGGAAATCGACCGGGCGGCCGTCAAGCGTGCGGAGCTCAAGCCCTTGTTGGACGATCATTGGCAGCTTCGTTCGTCGCCGTAAAGCGGAAGCTAATGTGTCTGTTGAGCTGTATATGGCTGTTGAAGCGGAAGTGGAATGGCGAAGGCGAATTCCGCCGTCTGAACGTTCAAGGCAGAAGATCCCCCGTCCTTGACTGCCGTGGATCGGTTTGAGAAAGACGGCTGGGAAGGCGGCGAGAAATGACTCAAGCACATCTTCGCTGCTCCATAACGCCGTTTTGGGCAAATGCGGGTGCAAGTATTCGTGACGCTCGAACAGGCGGTGTACTTCCCATTTATGCAAAAAACGGTGGTTGAACATCGCCCCGCCTTCCTCGGCAAGACGGATGAGCAATTCAGCGAACAAAGGAGAATGTTCCGATTGCCGCGAGTGAAGCCGGTTGTAGACCACGTCAGCCGGAGGCACGTCCCGTTTCGCCCACTCGCCGTCAATCCATTGATAGCCGATGCGCTGCAAATAAAGCGACGGCGATGTGACGTAAAAAAAGAGGCCGCGCTCTTTCCCATATTGCGCCAATTCTTCGCAAAAACGATGAATAGAGCCAAACGATGTTTGTTCACTTGTTTCCTTTATTTCCGTCAGCACGGCAACGGTTCGTTGTTTGCTCATCGCAGTCCCTCATTTGCGCATTCGTCAGGCAAGCTCTATAATGGAAAATTAGGCAAACGTTTATACCGTATCGTATGATGAGGGAGGCCGTTTGGTGACAGCGGCACGGACGAAAGGGGAAGACGATGGACACGTTCGTTTATTTGGTGTTTATGATGGCAGTCGGGGCGCTCATCGGCGGGGTGACGAACTTTATCGCGATCGTCATGTTGTTTCGCCCGTATGAGCCGATCTACATAGGCGGGAAGCGGATGCCATTCACCCCTGGCTTGATCCCGAAACGGAAACGGGAACTCGCCGAACAGCTCGGGAAAACGGTCGTTGAGCATTTAGTGACGCCGGAAGGGCTGCGGCGCAAGCTCACCGATTCTGCCTTCGCGGCGGGGGTGGCTGATTGGGGGCGCGAATGGTTGAAACGGTGGCTTTCGCGCCGGGAAACACCGACCCAGCTGCTTGAACGCCTCGGCATCCATTCGCCTGATGAGCGGCTTAGTGAGCTGGCAGCTGAACAAGCGGAGCAGGCGTATGAACGATGGGGGGAAACGTGGCGTCTGCGGCCTATTCGCGATCTATTGCCGCCGGAATTGAAGGGGGCGATGGAGGCGCGCATCGACACATTGGCCGACTACTTGGCTGACCGGGTGCTCGACTATTTCAGCAGCGAAGAAGGAAAACGGCAGCTGGCGGGCATGGTTGACCGCTTTTTCCAAGAGAGAGGGATGGTCGGAGGCATGTTGCACATGTTGCTCGGCAATGTCAATCTCGTAGATAAAGTGCAATCAGAGCTGAGCAAATTTTTACGCCATGCCGGTACGAGAGCGATGCTGGCCCGCCTCCTTTGGACGGAATGGAACAAATGGATCAGCCATCCGCTGGCCGCTGTGGAAGGGATGATCGGCCGCCAACGCATTCACGAGGCGGTGCGCGCCGCCGCCTGTGGTCTTGTGCGGAGCAACGGCTGGCTGCACCGTCCCATCGCCGAGCTTGTCGCTCCGTATGAACAGGAATTGTTTGACCGCCTCGTTCCACAGGCGACGGACAAAGCGATCCAGGTGCTCGGTGATAAGATCGAGGGAATCGTGGCGCAGCTTGGATTGGCAGACATTGTCCGCGATCAAGTGGAGTCGTTTTCACTAAGGAGATTAGAGGCGATCATTTTATCAATTGCCCGCCGGGAGTTGAAAATGATTACGTATTTGGGCGCTTTGCTTGGCGCGCTGATCGGCGCCGTTCAAGGCACGATCGGTTTATGGCTGTAGCTTTAGGCATATCGCCGCCCCCCGGCGCATACGTTAGAACGTGAACGATATTTATGTAGGAGGCTCTTTTTATGTCTGAATCTCTTCACGCGCTCGCCAGACAGCTTGAGCAGGCGATTCGGGCGAGCCAGCCATTTCAGCAGCTGAAACACGCGTACGAAGATGTTTGCCGCGATGAAACCGCCTACCGGCTGTTTGCCAACTTCCGCGACATCCAGCTCCGGCTTCACGAAAAGCAAATGCGCGGAGCGGCCATCTTGCCGGATGAAATTGAACAGGCACAAAAGGCGATGGCGCTCGCTCAGCAAAACGCCAAATTAGCTCGCTTGATGGCACTAGAGCAGCAAATGAGCATGACGATCGCTGAAGTCCAACAAATCGCCATGAAACCGCTCGAAGAGTTGCATCGTTCGTTGATGGGAGAAAAATAGGAAAGAACACCCGGTCGGGTGTTCTTTTTTTGTCCGTTCTGTCATAGTCATGTGAATGACAGGAAATGCAAAGCTGCCGCTGGCAGATGAAGAGGCGGCGTCAAAGGAAGTTGACGGAAAACGAGGGACGGACAAAAGGGGGAGACAGCCGTGTATAAGCTGTTAGCGCTCAACATCGATGGAACCATTTTGAAAAATAACGGCCGCCTGCCACGCGAAACGAAAGAGGCGGTCGACTATGTGAAGCGAAAAGGGGTTTACGTTACATTAATCACGAGCCGCAATTTGCTCTCCGCCCGCAAAGTGGCCAAAGCGCTGCGGCTTGATGGGTTGCTCATCACCTTTCAAGGGGCGATCATCGGCAAAACGCTTGATGACAAGCTGTTTGAGGCGGTAATTCCAGAAGAGCGGACGTTTAACATTGTGCAGATTTTGGAAAACTTTAACTGCAATATTCGTCTGATGCATGAGCGGTATTCGCTCGGCAACCGGAAAAAAGTGAAAAAAAATCTCGTCGTGCAGACAGTGCTCTCGTCAAGCGATCCGTTTTTCTACCCGACCCAGTTTGTCGATTCGCTCGGCGATGTGCTGATCGACGAACCGGTGGCCGTGCCGAAAATCGATGTCTATTTTGCCGGGGATGCGGAGCGGGACGAGGCCGCTGCCGTGCTGGCGAAATCCGTTCCGTCCATTGATATGATTATGCAGCCGGGCGGAAAAATGGAAATTGTCCCGCAAGGCGTATCCAAGCTCGCTGGGCTGCGCCGGCTCGCTCAGCATATCGGCGTATCGCTGAAAGAAACGGTGATGATCGGCGATGGCGTTGATGACTTGCCGGCGATTGAGGTGGCTGGGCTTGGCGTCGCCATGGGCAATGCGCCAGCCGAGGTGAAGCGGGCCGCCGACTGGGTGACGCGCTCGAACGAACAGCTCGGCGTCGCTTACATGGTAAAAGAACATTTCCGCAAACAACAGCGAATCGAATTTTTGCAAAAACTTAAAACGAAACAATAAACGGCAAGGGCTGATGCAAAAGGCGGTCTGCTCACTAGTGGAACAGAAGATATCGAATGGTGAAACCGTTCAATGTATATATAGCCTATTGAAAAAAGGGGGTCTCGTTGTTTTGGGGACCTCTGTTTTCTTTCTGAAACCGCCATCGAGAAACCATCTGTGGCCTTTTTGCATCGTTGATTGTTCCATCGCCCGGCTCGAAGCGACGCCTTTCTATAAAGGCGGGGGAGGTGCATTCTTCCGCTTGACGGGGGAAACGGCAGTTCTGTACACTGAAAGAAGTTTGACAGAAAAGGTGATGAACGTGCGTATCGAAATTCAAGGGCTGCCGAATCCCGAACGGTTTCAGCGTCCGCTCGAAGTGATGAGCGAGCTGTTTTTTGAATCGCCCGCGCTTTCATTTGCACCGCTTCCGGAAGCGGATGTCTCCGTTTCGTTTACTGTTAACGAAAACGGCCGCATCACCGTTTCCGGAACGCTGACCGACAAGACGTCCGGGCGCGTCGAGGAGGCCGGGCATGAGCATGAGGCGCCGATCGAATCCGATGGGAAAGCGCGCGAAAAACAGTTGAAAAACGCGGTTTTCCATGTGTATATCACGCTTCTTGAACGCTATACCGGCATCGTTCAGCCGTGGGGCATTTTAACCGGCGTCCGTCCGGTGAAGCTGCTTCATCAGCTGCTGCGTTCCGGGATGACGAAAGAAGAGGCGCATCGGAAGCTGGCGCAAGAATATTTAGTAACAAAAGAAAAAATCGAGCTCATGCAAGCGATCGTTGACCGCCAGCTCACGGTGGTGCCGGACTTGTACGATTTAGCCCATGAAGTGAGCATTTATATCGGCATTCCGTTTTGTCCGACGAAATGTGCGTACTGCACGTTTCCGGCGTATGCGATCAACGGCCGTCAAGGGTCGGTTGACGCCTTTTTAGCCGGGCTTCATTACGAGATGGAAGCGGTCGGCCGCTTTTTGCGCGAACGCGGCATCCGGATTACGACGATTTATTACGGCGGCGGGACGCCGACGAGCATTACGGCCGAGGAAATGGACCGGCTGTACGCCCATATGTACAACGTATTTCCGGATGTCGACCGCGTCCGTGAAATCACCGTCGAAGCGGGCCGGCCGGACACGATTACTCCAGAAAAGCTGGACGTCTTGAAAAAATGGCAGATCGACCGCATCAGCATCAATCCGCAGTCGTATATCCAAGAGACGTTAAAAGCGATCGGCCGCCATCATACTGTTGAGGAAACGATCAACAAGTTCCACTTGGCGCGGCAAATGGGGATGAACAACATTAATATGGATTTAATTATCGGCTTGCCTGGCGAAGGGCTGCCGGAGTTTACGCATACGCTTGCCGAGACGGAACGGCTCATGCCCGAGTCGCTCACTGTTCATACGCTGTCGTTTAAACGGGCTTCAGAAATGACGAAAAACAAACAAAAATATAAAGTCGCCGGCCGCGAAGAAATACAAGCGATGATGAAAGCGGCCGAAGAGTGGACGCGCAAGCACGGCTATGTGCCGTATTATTTGTATCGGCAAAAAAATATTCTCGGCAACCTCGAAAATGTCGGCTACGCCTTGCCGGGACAAGAGAGCATTTACAACATTATGATCATGGAGGAGCAGCAGTCGATTATCGGGCTCGGCTGCGGGGCGTCAAGCAAATTCGTCGACCCGAAAACAAGGAAGATCACCCGCCAGGCAAACCCGAAAGAGCCGAAAGTGTATAACGAACATTTTGCTGAATATACAGAGGAAAAACTGAACATGATGAAAGCCATATTTCGCTAAATGAAAGCACCCCGGGACGCCCGGGGTGCTTTCATTTAGCGGTGAAACAAAATCAGCTTGCCGCTTGCATTGACGCAACGATGTGTTTTGTCAAAACAGCCGCGTTCACGCAGCATTTGTTCGCCAATTTTTTTTGCTTCTTCATCATTGGCCGCCTCAAACGTCTCATCCAACAGTTTTTCCCCATCACGTTCAAAAGCGGTCAACGTATACGTCGGCATGTGAACATCCCCTTTCGCTGAATCATGATTCACTTCTTTCATTAGCGGTTCATACGGAAAATTCCTGCTTGCAGCCGAAACTTTTTTCGACGGCAAACGTTGTATAATAGGAATGGAAAATTCGTTTTCTTTTGGGGGAATGTGGATGAGTTTAGAGATCATTGAGGTGACAAAACGATTTGGTGAGACAACGGCTGTGGATCGTTTGACGTTGACGGTCCCAGAAGGGAAAATGTTTGGATTGCTCGGGGCGAATGGTGCGGGAAAAACGACGACATTCCGTATGATTTTAGGACTCCTGTTGCCGACTGAAGGCGTGATTCGATGGCAAGGAGAAACGATTGATCACTCAAAAAGCCATCTGATCGGCTATTTGCCGGAAGAGCGCGGGTTGTATCCGAAATTGAAAGTGCAAGAGCAGCTTTTGTATCTAGGACGGTTGCGCGGAATGAAAAAGGCGGATTTGCTCTTGGAAATGAATCGTTGGCTCGAGCGTTTCCATATCCGTGATTACGCCAACAAGCGGGTCGAGGAGCTGTCGAAAGGCAACCAACAAAAAATCCAGTTTATCGCCGCTGTGCTCCATCGTCCGAAACTATTAATCTTAGATGAACCGTTCAGCGGTCTGGATCCGGTGAACGTCGAACTGTTGAAAGAAGCGGTGCTCGATTTAAAGCAAAACGGCACGACCATTGTTTTCTCAAGCCATCGGATGGAACATGTCGAAGAGCTATGCGAGCATGTGTGCATTTTGCGCCGCGGCCAGGCGGTCGTATCCGGGGCGCTGCGCGAGTTGAAACGGTCGTTTGGCCGGAAAAACCTTCTCATTCACGGTGAAGGGGAGCTTGAAGAGTTGGAGCATTTTCCCGGCGTCCTTCGGTGCAAGCGAACGGCCGAAGGGATGCGGCTGCAAATCGCCAACGAGGAAACGGCGCAGGCGATTTTCACACATATTGCGGGACGGGCGGCAGTTCGTTTGTTTGCGCTTGAGGAGCCATCATTGAATGAGATTTTTATTGAAAAAGCAGGTGCGGCGTATGAATAAATTTTGGCTTGTATTAGGGCATACGTATATAACAAAGCTGAAGGCGAAAGCGTTTCTGATAACAACCGCTATGACCTGTCTGTTGATCATCGGATTGGCCAACATTCAGACGATCATCGAGTTTTTCGCCAGTGATGAAAAGGAGCATGTTGCGGTCATTGACCGTACGGAATCGTTGTACAAAGCACTCGAAAAGCAGGTGAACCGGGAGAAAATCACGTTAACCAAAATTGCCGATATGGAAGACGAGGCCAAAAAGGCTGTCAAAGAAGGGGAATGGGACGGATTGCTTGTATTATCCATGAATGCCGAAGGCTGGCCGGAGGCGGTGTATTACGCCAATACGCTGGCGAACAATCGGACGGCGGAAGAGCTCGAAGGGGTGTTGAACCGACTGAAAACGGCGATTTCCGCCGCGAAAATCGGCCTCACTGAGGAACAAATAGCCGTGCTTTACCGACCGGCTTCATTCCAAAAAGTAGCTTTAGAAGAAAACGCGAAAACTGAAGAGGAATTGAACCAAGCGCGTTCGCTTGTTTACGTCCTTCTGTTCGCCATGTATATGTTTGTTCTCATGTACGGGGGCATGATCGCTACCGAAGTCGCGACAGAAAAATCGTCGCGGGTGATGGAAATTTTAGTGTCGAGCGTTTCTCCTGTCCAACAGCTGTTTGGCAAAATCATCGGCGTGGCGCTTGTCAGCCTGACGCAGTTTTTCGTTTTCTTCGCTGTTGGGTTTGCCGCTTTGAAAACGAGCGGCCAAGAAGTATGGCGCCTTCTTGGGCTTGGTCATCTGCCGTTGTCGATATGGATGTATGCGCTCATTTTTTTCATGCTCGGTTACCTTTTGTACGCGGTGTTATTTGCCGTGCTCGGTTCGCTCGTCAGCCGGGTTGAGGATGTGCAGCCGGCGATTACCCCGGTGATGATGGTGGTTGTCGCCGCATTTATGATCGCCGTGTTTGGACTGAATACGCCGGAATCGGCGTTTGTCATCGGCGCCTCGTTCATTCCTTTTTTCACCCCGATGCTCATGTTTTTGCGCATCGGCCTCGTTTCGGTGCCGATGTGGGAAGTGGCGCTCAGTTTTGTCTTGTTAGCGGCGACGATTGTTTTGCTCATTTATATTGGTGCGAAAGTGTATCGCGGCGGCGTGCTCATGTATGGACGAATGAACATTTTCAAGGATATGAAACAGGCCGTTCAGCTGACGAAAAAATAAGCGGTGTGAGAGGGGATAGAATCCGATGTTTCCTTGCCTGGCCGGCAAGGCTTTCTTTTTGCGGTTTCGCCGCTATGGTATACTAGAGGATACGTAAAGAGAAACGGAGGAGAACGAACGTGGCCAAAGGGATTATTCATTATGAAGTCGGGGAACAAGTCGATTTATTTTTGCTCATTAAATCAGCGACGAAAGGGATTGCCAGCAACGGCAAGCCGTTTTTAACGTTAATTTTGCAAGATAAAAGCGGTGACATTGAAGCCAAACTTTGGGACGTGTCTCCCGACGATGAAGAACGGTACGCGCCGGAATGCATTGTCAAAGTGGTCGGCGACATTCATAATTACCGCGGCAAACTGCAGCTTCGCATCCGCTCAATTCGCCCCGCCCATCCAGGCGATGCGGTGCGTGTCGCCGATTTTTTAGAGACCGCTCCGCTTGCTCGCGAGGAAATGAAGGCAAAAGTCATGGAATACATATTTGCGATGGAAAATCCAAACATTCAGCGCATTACGCGCTATTTGCTGAAAAAATATGAAAAGCCGTTTTTTGAGTATCCAGCGGCGACGAAAAACCATCATGAATTCGTTTCCGGACTGGCGTATCACGTTGTTTCGATGCTTGAGCTTGCGGGGGCACTCGTTCGCTTGTATCCGTCGCTCAATAAAGATTTGCTATATGCCGGCATTATTTTGCATGACCTTGGCAAAGTGATGGAACTGTCCGGTCCGGTGTCGGCGGCGTATACGCTTGAAGGCAATTTGCTCGGTCACATTTCGATCATGGTCAGCGAAATTAGCAAGGCGGCCGAGCAGCTCGGCATTCAAGGTGAAGAAGTCGTCATTTTGCAACATCTCGTCTTGTCGCACCATGGGAAGGCCGAGTGGGGCAGCCCGAAGCCGCCGCTGGTCAAAGAGGCGGAAGTGCTTCATTATATTGACAATTTGGATGCGAAAATGAATATGATCGACCGCGCGCTGGAAAAGGTGAAGCCGGGGGAATTCACCGAACGCATTTTTGCCCTTGACAACCGTTCATTTTACAAGCCGGCGTTTTTGGCTGTTTCAGCGCCAAAGAAAGCGGGTAATGAAAAATAGCGCCATGCAAAGGAGGGATGAGGCGTGATCGAACCGGTCATTGAAATCGTCCCAACGACCCAGCACGAACAGGCGAAAGAAAAGTTGAATGAGCTGCGCCGACAGTGGAGGAATGCGAAGAGGAAAAAGAAAAAGCGAAACGAAGCATAAGCGTTGTCCCGAAGAAAGAGGCGGCATGTCCGCCTCTTTCTTTATGCATACGGTTGCCTGCTTGCGCGTATAGTTTAGTAAGACAAGCACATGAAAAAGGGGGATGGCGATGCTTAGCTTGCCGTGGTGGATTTACTTAGTTGTGGCCGGCATTATTTTCAGCGGCTATATGACCGTAAAAACAGCGGCGCGGGAGCGGGAAATCGATGAGGCGTTCATTGAAAAAGAAGGGGAAATTTATATGGAGCGCATCCGTCAAGAGCGAGAACGGCGGAAGCAGGCGAAGCCCTTGTAAGATCCAAGGGCTTTCTTTTTTGGAAATCATCATTTGAAAACGCTTTTTTCGAAAAATTCTCTTTCTTTTTTAAGAATTCATGTTAGGATAGTAATATCAAATGGACTACTTGGACAATAAAGTGAGGGATGACCATGAAACGTGCGTACAACTTCAATGCCGGCCCGTCGGCGTTGCCGCTGCCGGTGCTCGAGCGGGCGCAAAAGGAACTGCTCAATTTTCAGGACACCGGCATGTCGGTGATGGAATTAAGCCACCGGAGCAAAGAGTATGATGCAGTCCATCGCGCGGCGCAAGAGCGGCTCAAACGGCTCCTCAACGTACCGGATGGCTATGACGTTTTGTTTTTGCAAGGCGGGGCGAGCCTGCAATTTTCGATGGTGCCGATGAATTTCCTCACCGAGGGGAAAATCGGCTGCTACGTTTTAACCGGCTCATGGTCGGAAAAAGCGCTGAAAGAAGCACAAAAAGTCGGCTTGACAACAGTCGTCGCTTCAAGCAAAGAGGCGAACTACACGCATATTCCGTCGTTGGACGACGTGAAATGGCCGAAGGATGCTGCCTACGTTCATATTACGTCCAACAATACGATTTTCGGCACCCAATGGCAGGAGTTCCCGGATGTGCCGGCTGATCTTATCGCTGATATGTCAAGCGACATTTTGAGCCGGCCGTTTGATGTCGGCAAGTTTGCCTTGATTTACGCCGGGGCGCAAAAAAATCTCGGCCCGTCGGGGGTCACGGTCGTCATCCTCCGCGGCGATTTGCTTGAACGCATTCCGGACGGGCTGCCGACGATGCTTGATTACCGGACGCACCAAAAAAGCAACTCGCTATACAACACGCCGCCGACGTTTGCGATTTATATGTTGTCGCTCGTGCTCGAATGGGTTGAAGAACAGGGCGGCGTGACGGCGATCGAAGCGCGCAACCGGCAAAAAGCGGCCGTGCTGTATGAGGCCATTGACGAAAGCGGCGGCTTTTACAGACCGCATGCAGAAAAAGGAAGCCGCTCGCTCATGAACGTCACGTTCACATTGCCGAGCGAAGAACTGACGAAGGCGTTCCTTGCCGAAGCGAAAGAACGAGGCTTCGTCGGGCTCGGTGGACACCGGTCGGTCGGCGGCTGCCGGGCATCGATTTACAACGCGGTGCCGCTTGAGGCGTGCGAGGCGCTCGCATCGTTTATGAACGACTTCCGCCGCCGTTTTGCCTGAAAATTTCTTCTTCACTTTTACACGGCAAAGTGATATAATGTAGAAAAATTCTCAAGCAGGAGAATAGATGAGGAGAGATGAGGAGAGATGAGCATGAATGTGAGAGCATTAGTATCGATGGCGCTGTTAGTCGGAATCGGAGCGGTGTTGCACGCGGTCATTCCCGGGCTGTTTGCCGGCATGAAACCGGATATGATGCTGGCGATGATGTTTTTGGCGATTTTGTTGTTTCCAAGCGCCAAAGCGGCCGGCCTTGTCGGTGTCGCCACCGGCTTGATTTCCGCCATGACGACGACGTTCCCAGGCGGTCAGCTGCCTAATGTAATCGACAAAATCATCACTGCCTTTGTTGTGTTTGCCCTAGTGACCTTGCTGAAAAAATATAGCCAAACAGTTGTCGGGGCCGCGGTGTTGACGGCTGTCGGCACCGTCATCTCCGGCGCGGTGTTTTTGGCGGCGGCGCTCCTGCTCGTCGGGTTGCCGGGCGGAACGGCGTTTTCGGCGCTGTTTGTCACCGTTGTGCTGCCAGCCGCGGCATTGAACACAGTAGCGATGGTCATCGTCTATCCGATCGTGGCATCGATTTTCCGGCGGATGAACGTCACAGCGCACGTGTAAACGGCAAAAACCCGATCATTGCTGGTCGGGTTTTTTGCTATCAAAGGGACGGGCGAAAAAATGCCCATCCCCGGCCTGTTTTCATCTTCTGTTATGTGAAAATTCAAATAAGTGCTAGGCGTAGCCAAGAAGCCAAGCGGCGAGCAGACAGATGGACGCTATTCCAATATAGCGCACAGCCTGCTCTTTCAACA
Organism: Geobacillus sp. 46C-IIa; assembly: GCF_014679505.1. Lineage (GTDB taxonomy): Bacteria > Bacillota > Bacilli > Bacillales > Anoxybacillaceae > Geobacillus. The sequence continues at coordinate 2,797,659 of NZ_CP061474.1, read as the reverse complement.
GCGCTTTCGGCGGATACGCCCGCGCTTTCCATAAGGCAAAAAAGGTGTTTATAAAGAGACAGAAAAATAAGAATCCAACAGCAGCAAGCAGCCATTGTATATACATCATTATGTTCTCCTCCTATATGTGATCAGCGCTTTATGCTTACTACTATGAATATGCAAAAAAAATTATAAAAATAAATGTTTTTGTCTTTATTCCTTTTTGTTTTATTGATATAATAGGAAGTAAAAAATACGGTGAGGGAAGAGTGGGTGGAACGATGAAAGCGACAGAACAGCATTATTCCGTCAAAGAGGCTATGTTATTTAGCCAACGGATCGCCCAGCTGAGCAAGGCGCTGTGGAAATCGATTGAAAAAGATTGGCAGCAATGGATTAAGCCGTTTGACTTGAACATTAACGAACACCATATTTTATGGATTGCTTACCATTTCAAAGGTGCTTCGATTTCGGAAATCGCCAAATTTGGCGTGATGCACGTTTCGACGGCGTTTAACTTCTCGAAAAAGTTGGAAGAAAAAGGGCTGCTTTCGTTTTCGAAAAAGCAGGATGACAAGCGCAACACGTACATTGAGCTGACGGAAAAAGGCGAAGAAGTGCTGATGAAATTGATGGAGACGTACGATCCGACGAAAAACGCCGTCTTTAACGGGGCGCTGCCGCTGCGCGAGCTGTACGGGAAGTTTCCTGAAATTTTAGAAATGATGTGCATCGTCCGCAATATTTACGGAGACGATTTTATGGAGATTTTTGAGCGGGCGTTCGAAAACATAAAAGAAGATTTTGTCGAGCAGGACGGCAAGCTCGTCAAGCGGGCGTCAAAAGCGGAAGAGCACGAGAAGGAACTGGCCGGTCAGGCTAACTGACGGTTCGGATGAGCGTTTTTAGCTCGGTCATGAGCGGCACAAACATTTGTTGGGCTAACAGGGCATCAACTGTTTGTTCAAGCGGAAGGTTCGGATGAAGCATCCCGACAAATTGCACGAGCAGGGGAGTAAAGATCGTCAATCCTTCCGCTTTTTGCTGCTCATATTGTTCGGCGAGCTCCTGGCAAAACGAAAGGAACGCGTCGACTTCTTCCTTTGTTAAATCGGCGCGGATGATGAGGGAGTAAAACGGTTTTTTCGCTTCATCCACCATTTCCATCAGCAATGACTGGTGAAATTCGAGCTTGGCCACTCGCTTTTCCAACGATTCCATACACCGTGCTCCTTTGGCTGACATAAAATGCGACCGCTTTTACGTATATTTTACCGAATTTGTGCACATTCACCAATAGGAAAAATCGGTTCGCCATGCTCGAAAGAGAAAAAAGATTGATTTCCGGCCGTGAACGATGTAAAGTTAAAGCCATGGGCGGCGTTTGGCTAAGATGGGGAGGAGGGGAACGGCTTTGGCGCTTTATTTTATCCCTCTGGCGGTTACGGTCTTGTTTTTGGTGAACCAGCTCACCCACTCGCTCTGTGCACAGCGCGATATTCCGGAGGAGCAACAGTCGGCCGTTTTTCGCACGATCAATGTACTTATTACGATTTTATTAATTTCTTCCTATTTTGAAGTGTTATTTACATAAAAAGCTGCCTGCTCCGCTCACAGGCGAAGATGGGGACGATGAAGGAAGAGGGTGCTCCCAGCGCGGGAACACCCTCTTTCGTTTAGTAGATGACGCAGGCACAGCCGACAATGATCAGCAAAATAAACAGCACGACAATTAACGCAAAGCCTCCGGCATAAGGTGCGCTCATCGTAACACCCCCTTTCGGCAAGGAGAAGCCCGCTGCGGTGCTTCATCCCCATCATATGTATGGCAAGCGTACATGTGGTGGGCGGATGACTAAAACGGAAAGAGGTTTTTTTTTCGCCGCAAATGTGATATAGTTATTGTCGTGGTTTAGGCGGCTCGGCGTTTTGTTTCGCGATGCCGCCGCAAGTGCATCAGGCGTCGCCTGGGGTGGAATGGATCTCACATCCTGGTGCCGGAATATCAATGGCCGGCAGCGCCGGAAAGGGAAAACGAAAAAAAGACGTGAGTAGGAGTTGTGAAGCGGATGAAAAAATGGATGATGGCTGCCGCCGTTGTTTCGCTGATGGCTTTGTCGGCCTGCAATAACGGCGATTCAGAAGCAATTGTCGAGACAAAAAGCGGCGATATTACGAAGGATGAATTTTATCATGAGATGAAAGAGCGCGTCGGTAAGACGGTGCTTCGCGACTTGATCGACGAAAAAGTGTTAAGCAAAAAATACAAGGTGACTGATGAAGAGATCGACCGCGAAATCGAGCGGATTAAGGAGGCGTACGGCACACAGTACGACTTGGCCGTACAACAAAACGGGGAAAAAGTGATCCGCGAGATGATCAAGCTCGACTTGCTGCGGACGAAAGCGGCGATTGAGGACATTAAAGTGACGGATAAAGAGCTGAAAGAGTATTATGACAACTACAAGCCGAAAGTTCGTGCCAGCCATATTTTAGTGAAAGATGAAAAAACGGCAAAAGAAGTGAAAGCGAAGCTCGACAAAGGCGAGGACTTCGCCAAGCTGGCGAAAGAGTATTCACAAGATCCTGGTTCGGCATCGAACGGCGGTGATTTAGGCTGGTTCGGCCCGGGGAAAATGGTCAAAGAGTTTGAAGATGCCGCCTATAAGCTGAAAGTCGGTGAAGTAAGCGATCCGATCAAAACGGATTACGGTTACCATATCATCAAAGTGACGGATAAGGAAAAGAAAAAATCGTTTAACGAAATGAAAGATGAAATTACGTTTGAAGTGAAACGGAGCAAACTTGACCCGGCGGCGATGCAGTCGAAAGTGGACGAGCTCGTGAAAGATGCCGATGTCAAGATCAAGGACAAAGATTTGCAAGATGTGCTCGGGCAACAGTAAAAAACCGGGAGCAGGCAATCCTGCTTCCGGTTTTTAATTGAGCTGCTCGCGGATGGTGGCGGCGATCGCCTGCAAGTCGGCAGGGGTATAGTCGCTTGCATGCGATTTCCAAACGGCGCCAAACCCGTCGCCTTTGCCGTAGCGCGGAATGAGGTGAAGGTGGTAATGGAACACCGTTTGCCCGGCCGGTTCGCCGTTGTTGTTCAGCAAATTGAGCCCGGCTGGCGAGAATGCTTTATTCAGTGCGTTGGCGATCATTGGCACGACGCGAAACAGCCGGCTGGCTACATCAGGCGTGAGGGTAAAAACGTTTTCCGTATGTACTTTCGGGATGACAAGTGTATGCCCTTTCGTCACTTGGCTGATGTCCAAAAAGGAGAGTACGTGCTCGTCTTCGTACACTTTTGCCGCCGGCAGTTCGCCGTCAATAATTTTGCAAAAAATGCAATCGCTCACCGAAACGGTCACCCTTTCCTTTCGTTTTCTTCATTTTACCATAAAAAAAACCGGGATGTAATCCTGTAAAACGGTTACATCCCGGCCGGTGAAAAGGGGAGAGGATCATTCAACATCAAATGTGCGTTTGATGAACACCCCATTTGCGACAAAGTCGTTTAGACGTGAGCGCTTCCTTTGTTCAACGCGACCATCCCCTTTTGGACAGGTTCGTTGCTTCCCAGCAACATATAGATGGCCTTTGTTCATGAACGTTTACAACGTCTTGCAGCTCACAACGGTGTCTTTGACGAACACCCCATTTCAGATGGATCGTTCATCAGCCTTTGCCTGATGATTCCCCATCCCCTCTTCGCTATTTATCATGCCCGGGATCAGCGCATTTATGCAGGACGACGAAAAGAACTTTTTTGGTAAAGGCAGCCGTTCTTTGGTAAAATGGGGACAAAAGCGATTCGAGAACGGAAAGGAAGCGGACGATGACGCTTTTGCGTGTGGAACACTTATACGGGGGGTACACCGCACAAAACGTGCTGGAAGATGTGACGTTTTCAGTTGAACGCGGCGAAATGGTCGCGTTGATCGGTTTAAATGGAGCTGGCAAAAGCACGACGATCAAACATATTATCGGCCTGATGGAGCCGCGCCGAGGCACGGTTTCAGTGAACGGGCGTACGCTCGCGGCGGATTCGGAAACGTATCGGAGGCAGTTTGCTTTTATTCCGGAAACGCCCGTATTATACGAAGAACTGACGCTTGAGGAGCATTTGCGTCTGGCGGCGATGGCGTACGGGCTGAGCGAGAACGAATATGAGCGCCGCGTTCCGCCGCTGCTTCGCGCGTTTCGGTTAGAGCGGCGTCTCTCTTCGTTTCCAGCGCATTTTTCCAAAGGGATGAAACAAAAAGTGATGATCGTTTGCGCCTTTTTGCTTGAACCGCCGCTTTATATTATCGATGAGCCGTTTCTCGGCCTTGACCCGCTCGCCATTCATGCATTGCTTGAGCGGATGAATGAACAAAAGGCGAAAGGGGCAGGCATTTTGTTGTCGACCCATATTTTGGCGACAGCGGAGCGGTATTGCGATTCGTTCGTCATTTTGCATCAAGGGCGCGTCAAAGCGAAAGGAACGCTTGATGACATTCGCCGCCAGTTCGGGCTGAAAGCTGCGACGCTCGATGAAGTATATATCGAATTGACAAAGGACGATGCGCCATGATGGATGCCCGTAAGCTTTGGCAGCAGCGTCTTCAAGCCGAAGGGAAAAAGAGGCTTCGCTATTTGCGCTATATGCTGAACGATCATTTGCTCGTCGGCTTAATCATCGTTCTTGGCGGTATCGCGGTCATGTACGAGCGCTGGGTCGAGACGCTTCCCGGCTCGTTTCCGTACCCGGCCATTGCCGCGGTGATATTCGGCTGGGCGGCTGCATCCGGGACGGTGCGCACATTGTTTCGCGAGGCGGATACGGTGTTTTTGCTGGCCGCTGAATGGCAGCTGCACCCGTATATTCGCCGGGCATTCCTCTTCTCGGCCGTGTGGCACGCATACGGCCTCTGTTTGTTGCTATTGTTGGCCGGACCGCTCCATTCCCGGTTTTCCCCGGTGCCGTGGCCGCTTTTTTTGCTTGGCCTCATCGCCCTGAAGCTTTGGAATTTATGGGCTGCTTGGAAAGGGAGTTACATCGCTGAGCCATCTTTTCACCGTCAGAGCGCGCTCGCCCGCTTCGGGTTGGCGGCATTAGCCGTTTATTTTTGGCTGGCGGCGGCGCCGTGGCTGTTTTCCGCGACGGTCATTGCGCTGATCGCGGCTCTTTCGGTTTGCCTGTCACGCTTTGCAAAAGGGAGGACATGGAAGTGGGAACGGCTCATTGCCGAAGAGCAGCGCGCAGTACGGGCCTTTTACCGATTGGCGAACTTGTTCACCGATGTTCCAGAATGGCGGGAGGAAGCGAGACGGCGTCGTTGGCTTGACCCGTTGCTTCGTCTGATCCCATACGGACAACGGAACGTCTTTTTTCACTTGTACGCGCGCACGTTTCTCCGCGCCGGCGGGTATGCCGGGCTGTACATCCGCCTGACAGTGATTGGGAGCGTACTGCTTGCTGCGATCGATCATGAATACGTACAGGCAGCCATTGTGTTTTTGTTTCTGTATGCGACCGCTGTTCAGCTGGCGGCGCTGCCTTCCCGCCATCGCTATTCGCTATGGACGCAGCTGTACCCGCTGCCGCAGGCGCAGCCGGCTGGCGCTGCCGTTCGGTTGTTCTCCATTTTACTCGCCGGGCAAAATACGGTATTTCACCTTGTGTTGGCTGCCGTTTCCCCGCGCCCTCTATGGCTCGTTACATGGGTGGGGGGAATCGGTTGGGGCGTTTGGACGGCCAGACGGTACGTCCGCCCGCGGCACGGGCCCAAAGCCGAACGTTAACGCTGTTTTGGCGTTGACGCCGGCATTTTTTTTCGTTTTCGGCGAAAATGTCCTGGCAGCTCCCACACCTTTGCCTGCGCTCGCCTTTCCGTTTGTGCCTCTTGCTCACATCTCTGTTCTAGTACTGCGCTTCCCCGTGTCGCCCGCACTTTGTTCTCACACCTCTGTTCCCGCTTCATATGCTGTAGTACACCGGCCTAGGCGCACGTCCGGCAGGCCGGGCTGGAAGTTGAGGAGAAAGGGGATTTGTTTATGGGAGTAGAGCTTGTGGCGTTGCACTGGATTTACTTGCTGTTTATCATGCTCATTATCGGGTTTATGGTCGTCCGCAAAGATACATCGCTCGTTTGCATTGCCGGCATTTTTTTGTTGGCGGTGGTCGCCACCCATTCACTGAGCGCGGCAGTCAGCGGGGTGTTTAACAGCTTTATTTACGCCATTACCGAATTACTGCCAACGATTTTAGTCATCTCGATTATTGTCGCGATGAGCAAAGTGTTGTCAGCGACGGGGATCAATGATGTGATGGTGTCGCCGTTTGTCCGTTTTATCCGGACGCCGGCCTGGGCGTATTGGACGATCGGGATTTTGATGATGGTGATTTCTTGGTTTTTCTGGCCGTCTCCGGCCGTTGCCCTTATGGGGGCGGTGCTGTTGCCGGCGGCGGTTCGCGTCGGCCTGCCGGCGCTCGGAGTGGCAATGGCGATGAACTTGTTCGGACACGGTATCGCCCTTTCTGGTGATTTTATCATTCAAGGGGCGCCGAAACTGACCGCTGATGCGGCCGGATTGCCGGTTGGCGAAGTGATTGCCGCCAGCGTGCCGCTCGTTTTTGTCATGGGGGTCGTCACGACCGTCACGGCGTTTTATTTGCTGCGCCGCGATATGAAGCAAGGGCGCTTGACGAGCGGGGATACAGAAATCGCCGCTGCCGCTGATGCGGCGCTCGAGAAAACGGGAGGGCTGCTGGCCGAGCCGACGAAAAAATGGCTGGCGCTGTTGATTCCGGTGCTGTTTGCCCTTGACGTCATCGCGATGTTTTATTTGCGTTTGCAAGGCGGCGAGGCGACAGCCTTAATCGGCGGAACCGCGATTTTTATCTTGATCCTCATTTCCGTTTTAGCCCACCGGCAAGAAAGCTTTGCGGAAGTGACCAACTACTTTATTGAAGGATTCCAGTTTGGGTTTAAAGTATTCGGCCCCGTCATTCCAATTGCCGCCTTTTTCTATCTTGGCGATGCCGGATTCGTGAAAATTATCGGCGACTATTTGCCGCAGGCATCCCAAGGCATTGTCAACGATTTAGGGGTCGCCTTAGCCCATGCGGTGCCGCTGAACAACGAAATCGGGGCGGTGACGCTCACCATCGTCGGGGCGATTACCGGCCTTGACGGCTCCGGGTTTTCCGGCATCTCGCTTGCCGGTTCGGTCGCCCATTTGTTTGCGGTCGCCATTGGCGGCGGAGCGGCCACGTTAACGGCGCTTGGCCAGATCGCTGCCATTTGGGTCGGCGGAGGCACGCTCGTTCCATGGGCGCTCATTCCAGCGGCCGCGATTTGCGGAGTCGACCCGTTTGAATTGGCGCGCCGCAATGTAATTCCGGTCGCCGTCGGCTTGGCGGTCACGACCGTTGTCGCCATGTTTCTCATCTAAAGAAAAAGCTGTCCCGTGCGGCCGGGACGGCTTTTTTGTTATAATAGGCATGGGTTGAAAAATCGGTCGATTTTTTGACAGTTCGTTTCCTTCTCTATACATTGGGCATCGAAAGCGGTATAGTGAAAAAGAGATAAGCAATGTGAATGTGCAAAAAAATAAGGGAATGGTTGACTGGACTGGATGAAAGAAAGGCGGATGGAGATGACAAGACGAATGAACGATACGTTTTTGCGCGCCTGCCGCGGCGAAAAAACGGCCTATGTGCCGGTATGGTATATGAGGCAGGCCGGACGGTCACAGCCGGAATACCGGGCGCTGAAGGAAAAATATTCATTATTTGAGATTACCCATCAGCCGGAGCTTTGCGCTTATGTCACCCGGCTTCCGGTGGAGCAATATGGCGTGGATGCCGCCATTTTATATAAAGACATTATGACGCCGCTGCCGGCGATTGGCGTGGATGTGGAAATTCGCGGCGGCGTCGGGCCGGTGATCGCCAACCCGATCCGCTCGCTTCATGATGTTGAGCGGCTTGGGGAGATCGATCCGGAACACGATGTGCCGTACGTGCTCGAGACGATCCGGCTGCTTGTCAACGAACAGCTGGATGTGCCGCTCATCGGCTTTGCCGGCGCGCCGTTTACGCTGGCCAGCTACATGATTGAAGGCGGCCCGTCCAAAAACTATCATAAAACAAAGGCGTTTATGTACGCTGAACCGAAAGCATGGTTTGCCTTAATGGACAAGCTTGCCGAAATGACGATCCGCTATGTGAAAGCGCAAATTCAAGCAGGGGCGAGCGCGGTGCAAATTTTTGACTCCTGGGTTGGCGCTGTGAATGCGGATGATTATCGGACGTTTATTAAGCCGGCGATGGCGCGCATTTTTGCTGCCTTGCGCGAGGAAGGAGCGCCGCTCATCATGTTTGGCGTCGGTGCGAGCCATTTGACGCGCGAGTGGAACGACTTGCCGCTTGATGTCATCGGCCTTGATTGGCGGCTGTCGATTCGTGAGGCGCGTCGCCAAGGCATTACAAAGGCGATCCAAGGCAACTTGGATCCAGCGGTGCTGCTCGCGCCATGGGATGTGATCGAAGAGCGGGTGAAGTGTATTTTGGACGAGGGGATGGAGCAGCCGGGCTATATTTTTAACTTGGGTCACGGCATTTTCCCGGACGTTCAGCCGGCGACATTGAAGCGGCTGACTGCCTTTATCCACGACTATACTTCCACGAACTAAAAGAGGTGCAGCACAATGGCGAAACAAACGGTTGGACTGCTTGTCATGGCGTATGGAACCCCGTATAAAGAAGACGATATCGAACGGTATTACACGCATATTCGCCACGGACGGAAGCCGCCGCAAGAGCAAATTGACGACTTAAAAGCGCGCTATCGGGCGATTGGCGGGCTGTCCCCGCTCGCTAAAATTACGGAAGCGCAGGCGACACAGCTCGAGGCGCGGCTGAACGAAGTGCAAGAGGAAGTCGAGTTTCGCATGTATTTAGGGCTGAAGCATATCGAGCCATTTATCGAGGATGCGGTTGAACGCATGCATGCCGACGGTGTGAAAGAGGCGGTGGCGATCGTTTTAGCGCCTCATTATTCCACATTCAGCATCCGTTCATACAACGAGCGGGCGAAAGCGGCGGCGGAAAGGCTTGGCGGCCCGGTTATTTATACGATTGACCAGTGGTATGACGAACCGAAATTTTTGCATTATTGGTCGGAAAAAGTGAAAGCTGTTTTTGCCGCCATGCCGGAGCGTGAGCGGGAGCAGGCTGTGCTCATCGTATCAGCTCATAGCCTGCCGGAAAAAATCATTCAAGCCGGCGATCCATATCCGGTGCAACTTGAAGACACGGCAAAGCGCATCGCCGAGCAAGCTGGGGTTGCCCATTACGCCGTCGGCTGGCAAAGCGCTGGCAACACGCCAGAACCTTGGTTGGGTCCGGATGTGCAAGATTTGACGCGCCAGTTGCACGATGAGTGCGGCTATACATCGTTTGTTTATGCGCCGGTCGGTTTTGTCGCTGATCATTTGGAAGTGTTATATGATAATGACATTGAATGTAAGCAAGTGACGGAAGAAATTGGCGCCCGCTATTACCGGCCGGAAATGCCGAACACCGATCCGCTGTTTATTGATGCATTGGCGACGGTCGTGTTAAAGCGGCTCGCAAAAGAAGGCGATAAGCATGAGTGAAGGGCAACAGACCGTTGTGATTATCGGCGGCGGCATTACGGGTCTCACTGCCGCCTACTACTTGCAAAAAGCGGTCAAAGAGCAGCGTCTGCCGCTGACGTGCAAGCTTGTCGAGGCAACGCACCGGCTCGGCGGAAAAGTGCAAACGGTCGTCCGCGATGGCTATGTCATTGAGCGCGGGCCGGACTCTTTTTTGGCGCGGAAAACGAGCGCGTTCCGCCTCGTAAAGGAAGTCGGCCTTGAGCATGAAATCGTCCATAATGCGACTGGGAAATCATACATTTTAGTCAACGGCAAATTATATCCGATCCCAGGCGGAGCGGTGATGGGCATTCCGACGCGCATCGCCCCGTTTTTAACGACCGGGTTGTTTTCTCCGGCCGGCAAGCTGCGGGCGGCGCTCGACTTCGTGCTGCCGCCGGTGAAAGCAGACGGCGACATGCCGCTTGGCCGCTTTTTCCGCCGCCGTTTAGGCGATGAAGTAGTGGACAATCTGATTGAGCCATTGCTGTCTGGCATTTATGCGGGCGATATCGATGAAATGAGTTTAATGGCTACTTTTCCACATTTTTTTCAACTCGAACAAACATACGGAAGCCTCGTTCGCGGAGCAAAACGGACGACGCCAAAAGAACAGAAGGAGCGAAAAGGGGCGTTTCAGACGTTAAAAACAGGCTTGCAATCGCTTGTCGAAGAAGTGGAAAAGCGGCTTGAACCAGGCAGCGTCATCAAAGGGACGCGCGTTGAGCGGATCACCCGCACCGGTTCAGCGTACCGGCTGCAATTGAGCACCGGTGAAGCGTGGGAGGCGGACAGCGTCATCATCACCACGCCGCACCACATTGTACCGGACATGCTCGCTGATTATCCGTTTTTTGCCCTGTTCCGGTCGGTGCCGCTGACATCGGTGGCGACGGTGGCGCTTGCTTTTCCGGGGAAAGCGATCCGCCAAGATATCGATGGCACCGGGTTTGTCGTCTCGCGCCGCAGCGATTACACGATGACGGCGTGCACGTGGACGCATAAAAAGTGGCCGCATACGACGCCGCCCGGCAAAGCGCTTTTACGCGGCTATGTCGGACGCCCGGGCGACGAGGACATCGTTGATCAGCCGGACGATGAGATCGTCCGCATTGTGCTCGATGACTTAAACAAAGTGATGAAAATTGATGGCCAGCCGGAATTTGCCGTCATTTCCCGATGGAAGCGGGCGATGCCGCAGTATACGGTCGGGCATCGCGAACGGCTGGCAGCGATTAAGCAGCACATGGCGTCCGATCTGCCAGGGGTGTTTTTAGCCGGCAGTTCTTATGAGGGGCTCGGATTGCCTGATTGCATTGACCAAGGGGAAAAGGCGGTCCGCGATGTGCTTGACTATCTGCGGCAAGGGGAACCAAACCGGCCAGCGGAAGCGGCGTACAGCAACGTCCGCTAGCCGGCCGCCTGGCCGGCGGCTGACTAGTCCTCGGACACCGCTTCGTCTAGGAGCCGAAATGGCGTAAGCCGCCTTGATGTAGGCGGCGCTGCGGCCGCGTTTCTTTGGGTGTGCATCAGTTTCGCCCTTTACGCTAGGGCGGGGACATGATATGATAAAAATGGATTGACCAAATTATTCGTTCAGTCAAATTAAAGGATGAGGCCAATGGCAAGCGACCGTAAACGGCAAATTATCGAAGCAGCGTCCCAATCGTTCGCCGCTTTCGGTTATAAGGCGACGACGATGGAACAGATCGCCAAGCTCGCCAACGTCGGCAAAGGAACGATTTATACGTTTTTTAAAAGCAAAGAGGAGCTGCTTGATGAAATCGTTTCTTCCTTGATCACGGAAATCAAAGCAGAGGCCGAGCAGGCGATGGATCCGTCGTTGCCGTTTTCCGAAAACGTACATCGCGCCTTGTACCGCATTTTAGAATTCCGCCAGCGCCATCAGCTGATAGCGAAGCTGCTTCAGGAAGTGCGCAGCATCGGTACGGCAGCGGTGCAGGAAGTGCTGACCAAGCTCGACCGGGCGATGGTCGAGTTTATCCGGCAAAAAATTGAGACGGCGGTGGAAAAAGGGGAAATCCGCCCGTGCAATGCGGAAATAACGGCGTTTTTAATGCTGAAGATGTACATCGCCCTCATTGTCGATTGGGAGAAAGATCATGAGCCGCTGGCAAAAGAGCAAATTGCTGAATTGTTTACACTGTATTTTTTGCAAGGATTGTCCAAGTAGATAATCCTGTCTTTTTTTGACAGATGTGACTAAATGAATAAATTGGTCATTTGTGCAAAGGAGGGATCATCTCCATGTTGGTCAAGGAATTGCGGGCGATCATCTTCCGTCCGAAAGTGCTCATTCCGATTCTTGCTGTTTTGCTCATTCCCCTTCTTTATAGCGGATCGTTTTTATGGGCGTTTTGGGATCCATATGGACATTTAGATCAGTTGCCGGTCGCGGTCGTTAATGAAGATGAGGGAGCGGTGTTTGACGGCAAGAAAATCCAGCTTGGCGACGATGTGGTGAAGCGGCTGAAGGAAAACGGCACGTTTGATTGGCGGTTCGTCAGCCGCAAGCAAGCGTACGATGGTCTGAAGAATCAAACGTATTACATGGCCGTTATGATTCCGAGCGATTTTTCCGCTAACGCAGCAACGATGCAAAGCGGCAACCCGAAGCCGCTGAGACTCGTATACATCCCGAATGAAGGGGCGAACTATTTAGCTGGAAAGGTTGGCGATTCCGCCATCGAGGCGATAAAAGAAGAAATTGCCAAAAATGTGACGAAAACGTACGCGGAAGCCATGTTAACGAAGATGAAGACAGCGGCTGACGGGCTCGGTGAGGCAAGTCAAGGAGCTGTCCAACTGCGCGATGGGCTCCAAACAGCAGAACAAGGAAGCCGTTCGCTTTCCGACGGGATGGAGGAGGCGAAGAAAGGAAGCGCCCGTTTAGCCGCCGGAGCGGAAAAAGCCAAAGACGGGGCCGCTGATGTGTTCCGTTATTTAACCGAGCTGGCTGAGCAATCATTGTCGTTTGAAAACGGCTTGCAAGCGGTAAACAATGGAGCGAAACAACTGCAAACTGGCGCAACGGCGCTGCAGGACGGGCTTGGAAAACTGGCTGCCGGCAGCCAACAGATCGCTTCTGGCGCTCTAGCTGCTCAAAATGGGGCGGCGTCGCTCGCGAATGGATTGCATGCTTCGCTCAATAGCATGAAAGAACTGCAAGCGCGATTGCCATCTCTAACTAGCGGGGCGAACGACCTTCATAACGGGGCGGCTGAGTTGGAGAAGGGGGGGCAAGCGTGGCAACAAAAGGCGGGCGAAGCGGCCGCCGGAGCGGACGAAGTGAACAAAGGGCTGCAGCAATATGCCGCCCAACTCGAAAGGATGATCGAACAAACGGACGACCCGCAGCAAAAAGCCACGTTACAGATGCTGTATGAGCAGCTTCAGCCGCTTGTAGCAGGAAGCGAGAACATAGCGACCGGCATCCGCGGGCTAGCCGGCCAAGCGGGGCAGATCAAAAACGGGGCTTCCCGCCTCGCTGACGGTGCGGCCGCGCTCGCTTCCGGACAGCAGGCGGTGCAAGGCGGCATCGAAAAGCTCGTTGACGGACAACAGCAGCTTGCTGATGGCGCCGATCGCTTAGCGGCCGGCCAACAAGCAGTAGCCGATGGAGCGAAAGAGCTTGAGAACCAGCTTCAGGCTGCTTATCAAGGAGCACAAACGGTCGCTGGCGGGAGCAGCAGACTGGCTGACGGAATCCATCGGCTTGCTTCCGGTTCGAGCCGGCTCGTCTCGGGGACGAGCAAACTGGCTGATGGGGCAAACGAACTATCCAACGGTGTGTCTGCTGTTGCCAAAGGAGCGGATTCACTCCATCAAGGATTTGACAGACTCCTCGGCGGCGGACGATCGCTGTCGGCCGGGCTTGCGCGTCTTGAACAAGGAGCGGGCGAATTGGCCGACCGTTTAAGCGAAGGGGCGGAAAAGGCAGATCGCATTCAAGTAAACGAACGCGTATCTGAGATGATCGCCGATCCGGTGCAAAACGACAAACGGCCGTTCCATCACGTGCCGAACTACGGAACCGGCTTTGCCCCGTACTTTTTATCGCTTGGCTTGTTCGTCGGCGCTTTGCTATTCACGATCGTCTTTCCGTTGCGTGAACCAGCCGCGCGGCCGTCGTCAGGAGCGGCTTGGTTTTTTGGAAAATGGGGGGTGCTGTCCGTTGCATCGGCGGCACAAACGCTTTTGGCGGATGCATGGCTGCTGTACGGGCTTGATTTACACGTGCAAAGCGTCTGGCGTTTCCTGCTGTTTACGTGGATCATTAGTTTGGCCTTTATGATGATCGTCCAGTTTCTCGTTACCTTGTTTGACAACCCAGGCCGGTTTCTTGCCATTTTGCTGCTCATCGCCCAGCTTGTAGGAAGCGCCGGAACGTACCCGCTGGAGCTCATTCCGGACGCGCTGCAATCGCTCCATCCGTGGCTGCCGATGACCCATGCCCTCCTCGGGCTGCGGGCTGTTATTTCGAGCGGTGATTTTGCGCTCATGTGGAAGGAGGCGGCGATATTGGCGGCGGTGGCTGCAGCCTTTGCAGCGGGGACGCTTGCGTATTTCCGCCTGCTTTACCGCCGCCGCTATGCGGTATGGACGGAAAGTGAAACCGCGGCTTAAGCGCGATTGTTTTTGGACTGAAGCGTCCGACAACGTACCATCGATTCATTTCACGGGCAAAGGGCTGGTCCCAAAAGGTTGTAGGCATCCTTTTGAGATCAGCCCTTTTGCTTTTGTTTGACTTGAATGGTTTCTCGGGGGAATTCCCGTCCTGTTTTGGATCGCCAACTTGTCTTTCTTTTTTGCGGCTGCGTTGCGGTGTCTCAAAATGCGTGAGAGATGCGAGGGATGCATGGTGCAAAAAAAATGCCCCCTCAGTGGGAGGCGGTAAGGAAAAAGGCAGGCTGCATCGGGGAACAGCCTATCGCCGGCGGGGCAGCCGGCGAACGTGACGCAAGGGCAGCGTCCGCTCACCTATCGGCGGTAAGCGGCGCCAAGGCAGTCAGAACACGTGTTGCCGTAACATTCATGCTGTTCATCCATTTCTTTGCCGCAATGCATGCATTTTTTGGGCGGCAGGTTTTTGAAAAATTCCAACACTTTCATCAACATTTCGATCCCCTCCGTTGTCTTGGTAGTTTTATTGTATTATAACACAAAGTTAAATGTCAATATGTGTTTTAAAACAAAAAACGATAAAGATGAAAAAATGGACGCGATTGTGTATGATGAAGACAAAATGAATGAAAGGAGAGAACAGGAAATGAAAGTAACGGTCATCGGCTATTGGGGAGGATTTCCGGCCGCCAATGAAGCGACATCGGCGTATTTGTTCGAGCATGATGGCTTTCGCTTGCTCGTCGATTGCGGGAGCGGGGCGCTCGCCAAGCTGCAAAACTACACGGCCGTGGAAAATTTGGATGCAGTCATCCTCTCTCATTACCACTACGACCATATCGCTGATATCGGCCCGCTGCAATACGCGCGCCTCATTCATAAACATTTAGGGGCTAACTTGCCGGTGCTTCCGATTTATGGCCATGCGGAAGACGAGGGGGCGTTTGCCCGCCTGACGCATAACGGCATTACGGAAGGGATCGCCTATGATCCGAAAGGGACACTTGCTGTTGGACCATTTTCGCTTACGTTCCTAAAAACAGTTCATCCGGTGCCGTGCTATGCGATGCGCATTACCGCCGGCGGCAACACGATCGTATACACGGCCGATTCGAGTTATATGCCGGAGTTTGTGCCGTTTGCTAAAGGAGCTGATTTGCTTATTTGTGAGTGCAACTTTTATGCCGGACAAAATGCGGCGCCCGCCGGGCACATGACAAGCGAAGAGGCGGCAATGATCGCTGAAGGGGCGAGCGTCGGCGAGCTATGGTTGACGCATTTGCCGCACGTTGGCCGCCATGGGCAGCTCATCGAAGAGGCGGGGAGGACGTTTCAGGGCGTCATTCGCCTCGCTCAAACCGGCCTCGTCTGGGCACGATAAGCCGACCACCGAAAAAAACAGCAAAGGAAACGCTTTCTCTTGTCCTTTGCTGTTCTTTTTTTTATAATAAGTATAGTTCGAATTTTTTTATTTATAAAATGAATGGTCATTCATTCATTTTTTTGGAGGGATGATGATGAATTTAACGGCGCGGTTGGCACAAGTGGCGCAACAACTGCCGGACAAAGATGCGTATGTGTTTATGGGGGAACGATGCACGTATCAACAATTGAATGCAGCCGTATCGAAGTTTGCCGACGGACTGGCGCAACTTGGCGTCCGCCAAGGCGATCATATCGCCCTGTTGCTTGGCAATTCGCCTCAGTTTGTCATCGGTCTATACGGAGCGCTGCGGCTCGGAGCGACTGTGATCCCGATCAACCCGATTTATACGCCGGAGGAGATTGCCTACATTTTGCATAACGGCGATGTCAAAGCGGTGATCGGCCTCGATTTGCTCGCGCCGCTGTTTGTCGAGGCAAAGAAGCGGCTGCCGCTCTTAAAGACCGCCATCGTTTGCGAAACCCCGCAAGGGAAAGAAAAGGGCATTCCATTGTCAACAGAAATGAAATCGTTTGCAGAAGTGCTGGCTGCCGGCAGTCCGGATTTTATAGGGCCGGAGCTTGACGATGATGATGTCGCTGTTATTTTGTATACGTCTGGAACGACCGGCAAGCCAAAAGGGGCGATGCTTACTCATAAAAACTTGTACAGCAATGCCCAAGACACGGCTGATTATTTGGGCATCAATGAAAATGACCGCGTCATTGCCGCTTTGCCGATGTTCCACGTCTTTTGCCTGACGGTGGCGTTAAACGCCCCGCTTATGAATGGAGCGACGGTACTGATTATGCCGAAATTCAGCCCAGCGGCCATGTTTACGTTAACCCGCGAGGAAAAGGCGACGATTTTTGCCGGCGTGCCGACAATGTATAACTTTCTCTACCAGCATGAGGGGGGGAGGGCGGACGATTTGCGCACGCTTCGGCTTTGCATCTCGGGCGGCGCTTCTATGCCGGTCGCACTGCTGGAAAACTTTGAGAAAAAATTCAATGTGATCGTCTCGGAAGGGTACGGGCTGTCGGAGGCGTCGCCAGTTACGTGCTTCAACCCGCTTGACCGGCCGCGCAAGCCTGGTTCGATCGGAACGAATATTAAAAACGTCGAAAACAAGGTCGTCAATGAATACGGGGAAGAAGTACCGGTTGGGGAAGTCGGCGAGCTTGTTGTCCGCGGTCCCAACGTCATGAAAGGGTATTACAAAATGCCGGAAGAAACGGCGGCTGCCTTGCGCGACGGCTGGCTGCACACCGGCGATTTGGCGCGCATGGACGAGGACGGCTATTTCTATATCGTCGACCGAAAAAAAGAGATGATCATCGTCGGCGGCTACAACGTATACCCGCGTGAAGTCGAGGAAGTGCTATACAGCCATCCGGACGTCGTCGAAGCCGCTGTGATCGGCGTGCCGGATCCAGATTACGGCGAGGCGGTGCGGGCGTTTGTCGTCGCGAAAAATCCGGAGCTGACTGAGGAGCAATTAATCGCCTACTGCCGCGAGCGGTTGGCGAAGTATAAAGTGCCAGGCGAAATCAGCTTTTTAGAGGAACTGCCAAAAAATGCGACAGGAAAAATTTTGCGGAGAGCCTTAAAAGAACGGTTGACCGCTTCCCATGCTTAATTGTGCTGAATGTTCAGCACTTTTTCTTTTTTTTGAATAGTATATTGAAAATAAAGAGATAAACTTATATAATTTGACACATAAAAGCATAAACGTTCAAAAGGGCTAAACTAATCTACATAGGGGGAATCGGATGATGGGCAAACATATGCGGCGGCTTGCCACGTTGTGCGCAGCCAGCTTTTTGCTGCTTAGCGGCTGCGGTGGAGCGAACGAAGCGGGAGGCAGCCAAGGAAACGGCGGCGGGCAGGAAGCGAAGGAAAAGACGTATCAAATCGGGGTGACACAAATCGTCGAGCATCCGTCGCTTGATGCAGCGCGCAAAGGATTTGAGCAAGCGTTAAAGGACAAGGGATTGTCCGTCGAGTATGACGTGCAAATCGCCCAAGGCGACCAAAGCAACAACCAAACGATCGCCAACAATTTTGCCTCCGATGGCGTCGACTTGATTTTCGCCAACTCGACGCCAAGCGCGCAGGCAGCGCTCAATGCAACAAAAGACATTCCGATCGTTTTTACGTCAGTGACCGATCCGGTCGGCGCCCAGCTTGTCCAATCGATGGAGAAGCCGGGCGGCAATGTGACAGGCACGACGGACACGCATCCGGAGGCGATTCCGAAAACGGTGCAGTTTATTGATAAGTATATCCAAGGCAACCGCGTCGGGATGGTGTATAACGCTGGCGAACAAAACTCGGTCGCACAGGTGGATCAAGTGAAAAAGGCGATGGAAGGAACCGATTTGAAAATCGTTTCCGCCTCGGTATCCACGTCGGCCGAAGTGAAGCAGGCGACCGAATCGCTGATCGGCAAGGTCGACTGCCTGTACATCATTACCGATAATACGGTTGTGTCAGCGCTTGAGTCAGTCATTCAAGTGGCCAATGAACATGACATTCCTCTTTTCGTCGGCGAGCTTGATTCAGTGAAGCGCGGCGGGTTTGCGGCGTACGGGTTTGATTATTATGACATCGGCTATGAAGCGGGCGAGATGGCGGCGCAAATTTTGCAAGACGGCAAAAAGCCGGCCGATCTGCCGGTGCAATACCCGCAAAAATTGAAGCTGGCCATTAACAAAAAAGCAGCGCAAGAAATGGGAATTGAACTCAACCCGGAATGGGATTCGATCGCTGAATATATTGAATAAACGGCCATCCTTCCTTCGATGAAGGGGGGCGCCAAAAGGCAGGTGAGAATGGTGTGGGCAGCGATGTTTAGTTCTGTGGAAGCTGGATTGATTTATGCCATCATGGCGCTTGGCGTCTACTTGTCGTTTCGCATTTTGGATTTTCCCGATTTAACGGTTGACGGCAGCTTTGTCACCGGCGCGTCGGTCGCTGCCGTGATGATTGTCGGTGGAGCGAACCCGTTTGCCGCTTCGGCCGCAGCGCTGGTGGCCGGCTTTGCGGCTGGAGCGGTGACCGGGCTTTTGCACACAAAAGGGAAAATCAACCCACTTTTATCCGGCATCTTGATGATGATCGCTTTATATTCCATTAATCTGCGCATTATGGGGAAATCGAACGTGCCGCTGCTGCAGCAGGAGACGGTCATTACGAAGATCACAGCCGTCTGGAAGCAAACAGGATTGGATGCGGTGCTCGGTCAGCTGTTTTCCTTTACGGGCTTTGCGCCGCGGACATGGGCGATTTTATGTTCGATGGCAGTGCTGACGTTCGTGATCAAAGGGGTTCTCGACTGGCTGATGAAAACAGAGTTCGGAATCGCATTGCGGGCGGCCGGAGACAACAAACCGATGGTGGCGAGCTTTTCCGCCAACACGGACTGGCTCATTGTCTTCGGGCTCGGGCTGTCGAATGCGCTCGTCGCCTTTTCCGGGGCGCTTATCGCCCAGTACGGGGGGTTCAGTGATGTCAACATGGGGGTCGGGATGATTGTCATCGGTTTAGCTTCGGTGATTATCGGAGAGGCGTTGTTTGGTGCCCGTTCGGTCGTGCGCGCGACGTGGGCGGTCATCGGCGGCGCTGTCGTTTACCGCCTCATTTTGGCGCTCGCCTTGCGCGTCGAGTTTTTGGAGACGGGCGATGTGAAATTGATTACCGCATTCATTGTCATGGCGGCGCTCATCGTGCCAAACGTTTGGGCGGCACAAAAAGAAAAGCGGCGGAAAAAGCGAAAAGCGCAGCAGTTGGAGAGGGGGGAGTCCATTGCTGGAGCTAAGACGAATTACAAAAGTATTTAACGAAGGGACGGCTGATGAGAAAATCGCTTTACAAGGCATCGATTTAACGCTTTCCCCCGGCGATTTCGTCACCGTCATCGGCAGCAACGGCGCCGGAAAATCGACGTTGATGAACATCATCGCCGGTCGGTTGTCTCCTGACACGGGCGAAGTGTGGATCAACGGCCGCAACGTGACCGCGCTTAAGGAGCACGTACGCGCCCGCCACATCGGCCGCGTCTTTCAAGACCCGATGGCCGGCACCGCACCGCATATGACGATTGAAGAAAACTTAGTGCTCGCCTACAATCGGACGAAGCGGCGCACGCTCCGCCTCGGCGTGACAAAGCAAAAGCGCGAATGGTTCCGGGAAACGCTGCAAACGCTCCATTTAGGGCTCGAAAACCGGCTTACCGCCAAAGTGGGGCTTCTCTCCGGCGGGGAGCGGCAAGCGCTCTCGTTATTGATGGCGACGTTTACGAAGCCGGACGTGCTTTTGCTTGACGAGCATACCGCTGCTCTCGATCCGGCGCGGGCCGAGCTTGTGACTGAACTGACGAAACAAATCGTCGCCCAGCACAACTTGACGACGCTGATGGTGACGCACAATATGGAGCAGGCGATCCGCCTTGGCAACCGGCTCATTATGATGGATGGCGGGCAAATCATCTTTGCTGCCGAAGGAAAGGAAAAAGAGGAGTTGACGGTCGAGCGGCTGCTTGAGGAATTTCAGCGCATCCGCGGCAGCCAGTTCGCCAGCGACCGCGCTGTGCTCAGCTCATAAATAAGGCGAGGTGTCCCAAAGGAGAGTGATGGGACACCTCTTTTGTGTGGTGAAGCCGGTCAAGCGTTGCTTGCGGCCGGTTGCGTCGCCTTTTGATAGACGGCTTGCAAGGATTTTGTCACCGCTCCTGGCCGGCCGTCGCCGATGGTTATGTCATCCACTTGGACGATCGGAGTAATAGCCGAGGTTGTGCTCGTCAAAAACAATTCATCCGCCCCGGCGAGGTCGTGGACCAAAAACGCTTTTTCAATGAACGGGATGCCAAGCTCTCCGCAAAATTGCTTCACTTTCGTGCGGACGATGCCGTTTAAAATCCGTTCCGTCGCTGGATGGGTGTACACCGTTTCGTCTTTGACAAGAAAAATATTCGATGAACTGCCCTCGGTCACGACGCCGTCGCGGTGGAGAATCGCTTCAAACGCACCGCGCTCGGCCGCTTCTTGTTTCGCCAGCACGTTTGGCAGCAAATTCAAACTTTTAATATAGCAGTATTCCCAACGAACATCTTTCGTTAACGTGGCGTGCACACCGTGTGCCATTTCGTCTGTTTTCCGCGCCATCGGCTGGATGTAGGCGTACAAATTCGGCCGATTTTCCGCCGGGAACGTATGGCTGCGCGGAAAGCTGCCCCGCGTCACTTGCAAGTACAAAATCGCATCTTCACGCACGTCGTTCATGCGGCGAAGCTGCTCAAGCCGCTCGGACAGCTCTTCGGGAGCGAACGGGACGGACAGGCGAATAGCGGCCGCCGAACGGTATAGGCGATCGAGATGCTCTTGGAGCCAAACGTACGCTCCGCTGTATAGGCGCAC
Organism: Geobacillus sp. 46C-IIa; assembly: GCF_014679505.1. GTDB lineage: Bacteria > Bacillota > Bacilli > Bacillales > Anoxybacillaceae > Geobacillus. Next base: position 2,776,521 of record NZ_CP061474.1, on the reverse strand, counting down.
TACCTCATAGACGCCATCGCCAAACTGCAAGCCGCGTTCTTCCATCGGATACGTCACTTGCTCATAGCGGAAAATGCCGCGTTCGGTCAATACGTGCGGTTTTACTGACATAATAGTGCACTCCTTTTCAATTGCACAAATAATGAACCAATTCGATTATATCATAGATTGATTTTCTCCCCTACTCCCGCTTTGTTCCAAAGCGGGAGCTTCCTAGAAGGCCGGGCATTGAAGAGAAGAGGACGCTTTCACGGAGCAGTTTTCAAATTGAGAAGCTTTGCAGCGCTGTAACTTTATTCCTTTCCACCTCTCGCAAATTGAGCGAATCCGTTGTTTTCGCCAACCTCCTAGTTAAGAGGATCAAAGAATTGACCTATGTTCGGGTTGCGAAATGACAGCGATTTTTAGACAATAAACATATCAAACTAGTGAAACGGGGGAATGGATGGATGGAAACGACATGGACGGTTGGTAAAATGGCGCCGTTTCGCCAAGGGGTGCAGGCGGGGGTGGCGATCGCCATCGGCTATATGCCGATCGCGCTGACATTTGGCCTGCTCGCCAAGACGACCGGGCTGACGCTTGCAGAAACAGTGCTGATGAGCGTCGTCGTTTTTGCCGGCGCCTCGCAATATATTGCACTCAGCTTGCTTTCCGTCGGCACCGGCATATTTGAAATCATTTTAACGACATTTATTTTAAACATTCGCCATTTTTTAATGTCCGCTTCGCTCAACGAAAAAGCGGAGGCGGATGCGCTTTGGAAAAAGGCGCTGTATGCGTTTGGCATTACGGATGAAACGTTTTCCGTTGCGGCCATGAAAGAGGGGACGGTCAGCGCTCCGTATATGTTTGGGTTGATCATGATGGCGTACGGCAGCTGGGTCGTCAATTCCGGCATCGGTTATGCTGTCGGGGCGAGCTTGCCGGAAAGCTTGCAAGACAGCATGTCGGTCGCTTTGTACGCCATGTTTATCGGCTTGCTCGTCCCAGCGCTGAAAAAGCAGCGGAAAACGGTATGGCTGGCAGGGTTAGCTGCCGTGTTCAACTCGATCGGCACGCTTGTCTTTCATCTGTCGAAAGGCTGGTCGATCGTGCTAGCGACGCTTCTTTCGGCAGTCGTCGTCCAGTGGCTGGCGAAGAAGGGGGAGAATGAGGATGAATAACGCGATCGTTTGGATGATTATCGGCATGGGGATCGTCACTTATTTGCCGCGCATGTTGCCGCTCGTACTGCTTGGGCGCGTCCAGCTGCCGCCGTTTTGGCAAGGGGTGCTGAAAAATGTGCCGTACGCTGCACTTGGCGCGCTGATTATTCCTGATATTTTTTTCATTCAAGACGACATTCTCTTTGGGGTGGTCGGTTTTGCGGCGGCCGTGACTGCCGCCTGGCTTGGTGCGAATGTTATTGTTGTCGTGCTTGCTGCGGTTGTGGTTCTTAGTTGCTATTCGATGCTGATGTAAAAGGTTCGGCATTCAATAAAAAAAGAAAAAAGGGCAGACAATGCCCTCTTTTTTCTTTCCACACGCTACACCTATACGAAACCGTCACGATCATTCATCCATAATCGTTTCGTACACTTCATCAACACGAAATCGTGACGCTCCCCCCATGTCGATCTGTTCGATGACCCGTCCGTCCCGATTGAGCAAGTAAGCGAGCGACGTATGCACAATCATGCCGTTTCCCGGGTCGCGGTATTGGAAGTTGAAAGCATCTGCCGCCGCTTTTGTCTCCGCTTCGCTGCCGCGCAAAAACACCCATCCTTGCCCATCGCTAGTCACCCCAAACGTATTGGCGTATGTTTGCAGTTTTTCTTTCGTGTCGCGCGCGGGGTCAATAGTGATCGTGACGAATTCCACATCGCGCCCGAACACCCCGGCTTTTTGCAGCCGGTCGCGCAGCTTTGCCATCTGCATTGTCGTATTTGGGCAAATATCCGGGCAGTTCGTATAGATGAATTCGACGAGTCGAACTTTTGGCGGCAAGTCATCAAAGGAATAAGGGGCTCCCCACGCCGTTTCCATCGTCACGCCATCCGGCAGACGCATAGCAGACGGCTTGTAGACGGCGAAGTAAAAGATGCCGGCACCGATGCCAACGAGCACAAGCGATGCGGCGATCATATACCATTTTTTCATCATCATCACTCCTCTACTATTGATCATACCAAAATGATGGGCAGAAAAAATGCCGTTTTTATGAACGTTATGCGTCTATTTTCTTAATTGAGAAAAGTTTCAAAAAAAGGCTTGCATTTTTTCTTATCTGTTATATAATAAAACCGTAAACAAAAATAATGTAATATAACAAGAGATGGGGGAAGGAAAAATGGCGTTATTTGCTGAACGTGTCCGGCAATTAGAGGAAAGCTGGAAAAATGAAGAGCGTTGGAAAGGTGTTACCCGCCCGTACAGCGCTGAAGATGTCATTAAACTGCGCGGCTCGCTCGATATTGAGCATACGCTCGCTCGGCGCGGAGCCGAGAAGTTATGGCAACTGTTAAATACGGAAGATTACGTTCATGCGCTCGGTGCGCTGACTGGAAATCAAGCGGTGCAACAAGTGAAAGCAGGGCTGAAAGCCATTTATTTAAGCGGCTGGCAGGTGGCGGCCGACGCCAACCTCGCGGGGCACATGTATCCGGATCAAAGCTTGTATCCGTCCAACAGCGTTCCACATGTTGTCAAGCGCATTAACCAGGCGTTGCAACGCGCAGATCAAATCCAATATTTAGAGGGCAGCGGCGATGTCGACTATTTTGTGCCGATCGTTGCTGATGCGGAGGCTGGATTCGGCGGCCAGCTGAACGTGTTTGAGCTCATGAAAGCGATGATTGAAGCGGGAGCAGCTGGCGTTCATTTCGAAGATCAGCTGTCGTCAGAGAAAAAATGCGGCCATTTAGGCGGCAAAGTGCTCTTGCCGACGCAAACGGCCGTGCGCAACTTAATCGCCGCGCGGCTTGCCGCTGACGTCATGGGTGTCCCGACGGTGCTTATCGCCCGCACCGATGCGAATGCCGCTGACTTGATCACAAGCGACATTGACCCGCGCGATCAACAGTTTATTACCGGCGAACGGACGCCGGAAGGGTTTTATCGCACGCGGGCAGGTCTCGACCAGGCGATCGCTCGCGGGCTTGCCTACGCGCCGTATGCCGACCTTATTTGGTGCGAAACGAGCGAACCGAATTTGGATGAAGCACGCCGGTTCGCGGAAGCGATTCACGAGCAATTCCCAGGCAAGCTGCTCGCGTACAACTGCTCGCCGTCGTTTAACTGGAAGAAAAAATTGGACGACGAGACAATCGCCAAATTCCAGAAAGAGCTCGGTAAAATGGGATACAAGTTCCAATTCGTCACTCTCGCCGGCTTCCATGCGCTCAACTACAGCATGTTCGAGTTGGCGCGCGGCTACAAAGAGCGCGGCATGGCGGCATACGCTGAACTGCAGCAAGCTGAATTTGCCGCCGAGAAGTACGGCTACACAGCCACGCGCCACCAGCGCGAAGTCGGTACCGGCTACTTCGATGAGGTCGCCCAAGTGATCTCCGGTGGCCAATCGTCCACCGTCGCCTTAAAAGGATCAACCGAAGAGGAGCAGTTTACAACTGCTTAATATGAAATAACAGCGGACGCAAATGAAAGCCCGGCCTCCCCGGGCTTTTTTTATGTATAAAAGGAAAAAGATGGCGCATCCTATAGGCGTAGGGAGGCGATGGGATGGAAAAGAGAAACGACGATCTGCCGGAGTTGATGCCCGCTGAATTTCGCGTCAGCACAGACCTCCACTTTGAGCAATGGTGGATGAATGAAGAAACGTATGCGGGCGATTCGGTCGGTGAACATACCGCGCTTGAGCAGGCCAATGAATATTTAGCGGCCAAGGAGATCGGCCAAACATTTGAAAACTCATAATACCCCCCATGACGATTGTCATGGGATTTTTTTGTGCTAAAAAGCCCACTAATCTTTTTCAAAATATAGAAAAATATAACTTCCAGTGGTATGATAGGAATAGTGATCCAGTTGATAGGAAGGGGATGAACCGATGAAAGTGAATGAGTTTATCGTGTTGGAACATTTCGTCGTGAGCCGTTATACTATGGCGATTCTCCCGTACCTGTTGAACAGTGATGTCTATGCAAAGGTCATTGAGGAAGATGGCGAATATATTGTCAAAAAAACGCCAACCGATATCATTAAACATAGCTGCGACTATTACGGCTGCAGCTTCCAAGGCAGAAAAGAAGGAACAAAGGCGTTGATCGGCATCACCCACAAAGCGCCGATTGCCATCGAACCGGCCAATGGAATTTACGTCTTCCCAACTTCTTCCCCAAGAGATTCCGGCTGCGTTTGGCTGTCCCATATGCACGTCTATCAGTATGAACCTGCCAAATATGAGCGAACCGTCGTCTATTTCCGCAATGGAAAAAGCGTATCCCTCGATGTTTCCTATAAATCCTTTGTCAATCAATTATATCGAACAGCCCAACTGCGGACGAAACTGGCGGATCGAATGGAGGCGAGAGAACGCAAACTCCAATACATATTCCGCATGCAGCAGGAAAAAGATGTGACAGAGCATGAATAATAAAAAATGGGTTTTCACAAAGAAGAGTTCAAATTGCACGACCGGGCGTGTAAAATAAAAGTATAAACGGCATTTGAATGGAGAAAGATGCATGAATATGGAAACGCTCAAACAATGGTTCACGCTCGATCACGTGCTTTCCTTGCTTGAACATTACCGCTCATTTGGCGTGTTTCCTGGCATTGCCGCGACGCTGCTCGAGTCGTTTTTTCCGATTTTGCCGATGGTCGTTTTTGTGATGGCGAACGCCGCCGCATTCGGGTTGTGGAAAGGGTTTTTCATTTCATGGCTCGGCGCCTCGCTCGGTTCGCTCATCGTGTTTTGGCTGACGCGAAGAATCGGCCAGCAGCGTTTCTTTCGTTTTGTCCGCCGCCACCAAAAAGTCCGCCGGTTCATGCACTGGATCGAACGGCACGGATTTGGCCCGCTGTTTTTGCTTTATTGTTTCCCTTTCACCCCATCGGCGCTCGTCAATATTGTCGCCGGGCTGTCAGGCATCAGCCGCCAGCAGTTTGTGCTCGCGGTGTTGCTCGGAAAGATGATCATGATTTTTACGATCAGTTTTATCGGCTATGACATCGTGGCGCTCGTTCGGCAGCCGTTGCGCACGGCTGGCATTGCCGCGGTCGTCTTGTTGCTTTGGTACGCAGGAAAACGGGTAGAGGCGAGATTTTCGCTGACGGAAAAACAAAGCGGCGAGGGGGGCGGGGAATGACGAAAGAAAAGAAAAAGGAAAAACGAAGGCAGCGCTGGCCATGGCTGGCCGCCGTTTGCTTCATTGCGATGCTCCGTTTTTTTGTTTTCAGCAGCTATATGGTAGAGGGAAAATCGATGATGCCGACGCTGCAAAGCGGCAATTTGCTCATTGTCAATAAGCTGCGTTACGAAATCGGGTCGATCCACCGATTCGACATTGTCGTTTTTCATGCCAACCAAAAGAAAGATTATGTAAAACGGGTGATCGGGCTGCCGGGGGATCGAATTGAATATAAAAACGATCTATTGTATATCAATGGAAAACCAATGGAGGAACCGTATTTGCGGCCGTATAAGCAAAAATTGATCAGCGGCAAGCTGACGGGCGATTTTACCCTTGAAGAGGTAACCGGGGAAAAACGGGTGCCGGCCGGCTGCATTTTCGTCCTTGGCGACAATCGGCTCGGCAGCTGGGATAGCCGTCATTTCGGCTTTGTCAAAATCAGCCAAGTCGTCGGTAAGGTCGACCTCCGTTATTGGCCGTTTGGACAGTTTGCTTTCCGCTTTTAGAGCAACGGCTTGCTTTGGCACGAAGGCATTTTCGTGCGTAAAAGCCGGTGAGAGGAAAGCTTTTTTCTTTGCAGAAATTTGCCGTCCGGAGCTTGCGGTTGGCAACGTGGGGGAAGGCGGCGTCGCCTTGGGATCTCTTTTGGCTGTTTCATTGCTGTGATCGATGAGTGGGGTCGAAATAACTCGTCAAACACGAACATGTGTGCTAAAATAGGGTAAATAAAGGAAATGAATGGTGGTGATTGCGATGTCGCTGCGTTTTTTGCTTGGGCGGTCGGGAAGTGGAAAAACGGCTTCCTGCCTTGAAGAAATTCGCCGCCAGCTGCAGGAAGATCCAAAGGGAAGGACGGTCGTCTATCTTGTCCCGGAACAAATGACGTTTCAATGCGAATACGCGCTAATACATACGGACGGAACAGAGGGAATGATCCGCGCCCAAGTGTTCAGCTTCCCACGTCTCGCCTGGCGCGTGCTGCAAGAAACAGGAGGCATGAACCGTTACCACGTTCACGACGTTGGCGTGCAGATGATGATTCGAAAAATTATTGAACAGCGCAAACAAGAGCTGAAGCTGTTTGGACGTGCGGCAGATAAAAGCGGTTTTGTCGAACAGATGCATGGGATGATCACAGAATGCAAGCGGTATTGCTTGACGCCGGATGAACTCCGCCGCCATGCCGGCATGCTCGAGGGCGGATCAGGCCAGCCCGGCCGCCGGCTGCTAGCTGATAAGTTAAGCGATGTGGCGCTCGTTTATGAGGAGTTGGAACGAAGCCTTCTCGGCCATTATCTTGACTCGGAAGATTATTTGCGCCTGCTCGCCGATCACATCCCCCGCTCCGGCTACTTGCACGGCGCCGACATTTATATCGACGGCTTTCATCATTTTTCCCCACAGGAATATATGGTTATTGAACAGCTGCTTCACCGTTGCCGGCGCGTCACCGTGTGCTTGACGGCTGACCGCCCTTACGATGAAGGGATGCCGGATGAGCTCGATCTTTTTTACTTGCCGGCGCAGACGTACCGCCAGTTGCGCGAGCTCGCTTTGGCCAATGATATTCTGATCGAGCCGCCGATCGTGCTTTCCGCAAACCGTCGCCATCAAGACGGGGCGCTCGCCCATCTTGAAGCGCAGTTTCACCGCCGTCCGCTGTTGCCGTATGAAGCGGAGACCGATGCGGTCCGCCTTTACGAGGCAGCCAACCGCCGCGCCGAAATCGAAGCGGTCGCTCGGGAAATCATCCGTCTCGTCCGCGACGAAGAGGCGCGCTATCGCGACATTGCGCTGATCATCCGCCAGACGGAAGCGTATCGCGACCTTGTGAAAACAGTGTTTTTTGACTTTGATATCCCGTATTTTATGGATGAAAAAGAGCCGATGCATCATCACCCGCTCATTGAACTCGTGCGCGCTGCTTTGGAGACGGTAGTGACGCGCTGGCGCTATGAGGCGGTTTTTCGTGCTGTCAAAACGGATTTGCTCTTTCCGGTTGACGATGACTTGGCCATGTGGCGCGAGGCGGCGGACAAGCTCGAAAACTATGTGCTCGCCTATGGGGTGAAAGGCGAAAAGTGGACAAGCGGTGAACGTTGGACATACCGGCGCTATCAGGCGCTTGACGGGCTGAATGTGCCGCAGACGGATGAAGAGCGGCAGTTTGAAGACAAGCTCAACGAATGGCGCGACGCGCTGGCGGCCCCGCTCCGCCGGCTTGAGCGCCGTCTGCGCCGGGCTGCCGATGGACGCGGTCTTTGCACGGCGTTATATCTCTTTTTAGAAGAGTTGCAAATTCCGAAAAAACTAGAACAAATGAGCGCGCAGGCGGAAGCGGACGGACGCCTCGTCGAAGCGCGCCAGCACGAACAGGCGTGGAACGCGGTCATCGACTTGCTCGATCAATACGTCGAAATGCTCGGAGCGGAACCGCTGCCGCTTGCCGAGTTTGCCAAAGTGATCGAAGCCGGGCTCGATCGGCTGGAATTCGCCCTCGTTCCGCCAGCGGTCGACCAAGTGATCGTCGCTCAGCTCGACCGTTCGCGCCTGATTGATGTCAAGTATGCGTTTATCATCGGCGCCAATGACGGCGTCATCCCGGCCAAAGCGAAAGAAGAAGGACTCATGGCCGAGGTTGAGCGGGAGCAATTGCGCGAACTCGGGATGACGCTTGCGCCGGGAGGACGGGAGCAGCTGTTTTACGACCCGTTTTTTGTTTACTTGGCTCTTGCCTGCCCGAGCCGACGGCTATACGTTACGTATCCGCTTGCTGATGGCGAGGGGAAGGCGCTTATGCCGTCCCCGCTCATCAAGCAGCTCGTTCAATTGTTTCCGCATCTGTCTGTTCATTTATGCGGCAATGATCCGTTCGATGCCCCACAGGAGAAGCCGGAGGCGTTTGTCACCGCACCGCGGGCGACACAGACGTATCTCATCAGCCAGCTGCGGGCGTGGAAGCGAAATTATGGCATCGCTCCGCTTTGGTGGGATGTATATAATGTGCTGATCAGTCATCCGGAATGGAAGGCACGAGTAGAGCAGGCGGTGTCAGCGCTGTTTTATACGAATCAGGCAGCGGCGCTCAAAAAACAATGGAGCCGACGGCTGTACGGAAAAAAAATTCAGGCGAGCGTCTCGCGCATGGAGCAGTTTCAAAAATGCCCGTACGCTCATTTCGCCTCGCATGGGCTGCGCTTGAAAGAGCGGAACGTTTTCCGCCTTGAGGCACCGGATGTCGGGCAATTGTTCCATGCCGCCATCAAGCAAATTGCCGACCGAGTGCGTGAACAGCATCTTGATTGGAAAAAGCTATCCAGATCGGAATGCGAGCGGCTGTCGGATGAAGCAGTCGAGCGGATCGCCCCGCTCATCCAGCAACAGGTGTTATCAAGCTCTAGCCGCTATGAATATATGAAACGGAAATTAAAAAATGTTGTCTCCCGCACGGCGCATGTATTGAGCGAACATGCGCGGGCGAGCGGATTTGCCCCGGTCGGATTCGAGTTGGCGTTCGGACCGGGCGGCGACTTGCCGCCGCTTCGCTTCCAGCTTCGCGATGGGACCGTGATGGAGCTCGTCGGGCGGATCGACCGCGTTGATCAGGCGGAAAGCAGCCAAGGCGTGCTCCTTCGCATCATCGATTACAAATCGAGCGCCAAAACGCTCGATTTGACGGAAGTCTATTACGGTTTAGCGCTGCAAATGTTCACGTATCTCGATATTGTGCTGACGTATGCTGAACAGCTTGTCGGAAAGCCAGCGTTGCCGGCCGGGGTGCTTTATTTTCATATTCACAATCCGATTATTCAAGCGCGGCAATGGCTTGACGACGAAACGGAACTGGCAAGAAAGCTGCTTGAACCGTTTCGGATGCGCGGGTTGCTGCTTGCCGATGCCGAGGCGATCCGGCTGATGGACAGCCACACAGCAAGCGGGCAATGGTCGCTCATTGTGCCCGCTCAGCTAACAAAAAACGGGGCGATCCACTCGCGTTCTTCGGTGGCCAGCGCCTCCGATTTTGCTGCGCTCCGTCAACATGTTCGCCGCTTGTTTACCGACATCGGTGAACAAATCGCCGACGGTGTCGTATCCATCGCCCCGTATAAGCTGAAAAACAAAACGGCGTGCGAGTTTTGCGCCTTTAAGCCAGTATGTCAATTTGATGAGGCGTTGCCTAGCAACGAATATCGGAAGCTTGCTCCGCAGACGAAGGATGCGGTGATCGAAACATTAGCGGAAGGGAAGGACGAAAAGTGAACGCTACGATTCGCCCGAAACCGGCTGGAAGCCGGTGGACGGATGAACAATGGAAGGCGATTGCGGCCGGCGGCCGGGACATTCTCGTCGCGGCGGCGGCCGGATCCGGAAAAACGGCTGTTCTCGTCGAGCGAATCATTCAAAAGGTGACGGCGGAAGAGGGAGCGGTCGATATTGACCGCCTGCTCGTCGTCACGTTTACGAATGCGGCAGCAGCAGAGATGAAAGCGAGAATTGGCGAAGCGCTCGAACGGGAGCTTGCCAAGCGTCCGCATTCGCTCCATTTGCGGCGTCAACTCAGCTTGCTCAACCGCGCCTCAATTTCGACGCTCCATTCGTTCTGTTTGGATGTGATCCGCAAGTATTATTATTTGCTCGATTTAGATCCGTCGTTTCGCATTGCCGATGAGACGGAAATCGAGCTGTTGAAGGAAGATGTCCTTGAGGAACTGCTCGAGGAACAATACGGGAAGGCGGACAATGAGCGCTTTTTCGCCGTTGTCGATGCCTACACTGGTGACCGGAGCGATGCCGAGTTGCAGGAGATGATTTTGGCGCTCTACGAATTCTCTCGTTCCCATCCGGCGCCGGATGAATGGCTGGCTAATCTAGTATCGATGTATGGTATCGATGAACAGACGCCCATCGAAACGCTGCCGCCGGCGCGCTATATCGCCCAGCACGCGGCGATGGAGCTGGCGGCGGCCAAGCGGCTTATCGGCTTGGCTTTGAAGCTTGCCGAGAAAGAAAGAGGGCCGAAGCCGTACAAGAAACGGTTGGACGAAGATATGGACTTGATTGCCGATTTGGAAAAGCGGCTGGCTGGGCCGTGGGATGAGCTGCATCGTGCGCTGCAATCGCTGTCGTTCGGACGGCTCCCGGCTTGCCGCGGCGACGGGTATGAGGCGCGGCTCATCGATGAAGCGAAATCGCTGCGCGATCAAGTGAAAAAGAAAATCGAGGCACTGCGCGACAACGTGTTTTCGTTTCGCCCGTCTACTTGGCTTCGTCACATGCGCGAGATGAAACCGGTCGTCGAAACGATCGTCGCTCTCGTCCGCCGCTTTTCCGCCATGTTTGAAGCGGCGAAACGGGAAAAAGGGATCGTTGATTTTTCCGACTTGGAGCATTACTGTTTGCGCGTTTTGCGGCAGCGCGACCCGGAAACAGGCGAATGGCAGCCGTCGTCCGCCGCTTTGGAGTACCAGGCGCAGTTTGATGAGGTGCTTGTTGATGAGTATCAAGATACGAACCTCGTCCAAGAAACGATTTTGCAGCTCGTCAAAAAAGGAAGCGAGCGAACGGGCAACTTGTTTATGGTCGGCGATGTCAAGCAATCGATTTACCGGTTCCGCCTCGCCGAGCCGATGCTGTTTCTCGATAAGTACAAGCGGTTTACCGCTGATGGGGAAGCAGGGGGAATGAAAATCGACTTGGCGAGCAACTTCCGCAGCCGCGCGGAGGTGCTCAATGGGGCAAATTTCCTATTTGCGCAAATTATGGGGGAAGCGGTCGGGGAAATGGCTTACGATGAGGCGGCGCAGCTTACGTATGGCGCCGATTATCCAGATGGGACGGATGCCGTTCCGGAGGTGATGATCATCAACCGGCAGCGCGCGGCGGAAGAGGGCGAGGAGGAAGCGGCCGAGCTTGAGGCAGCGGAGCTTGAGGCGCGCTTGATGGCAGAAAAAATAAAAGAGACCGTTTCACGCCCGTTTTATGTGTACGACCGTTCGAGCAGGCAACCGCGGCGTGCCATGTATCGCGATATCGTCGTGCTCGTCCGTTCGATGACAAATGCGCCGCAACTAATTGAACAGCTGCAGGCTCATGGCATTCCGGCAGCAGCTGATTTGTCATCCGGCTATTTCCAAGCGACGGAAATTTCGGTGATGTTGTCGCTGTTGAAAGTGATCGATAATCCATATCAGGATATTCCGCTGGCGGCTGTGCTCCGTTCACCGCTATTTCGGTTTGATGAAAACGAGCTCGCTATGATCCGCCTCAGCGACCCGAAAGGCGCGTTTTTCGAGGCGCTGCAAGCGTTTCGCCAGAAGCCGGCGGAAACGGATGAGGAAGAGAATGCCAAGAAAAAAGCCATTGCCTTTCTCGACCGGTTGGAAGAATGGCGCACGATGGCGCGCCGCCGTTCATTAGCGGACCTGATTTGGCAGCTGTACCGCGATACGCAATTTTATGATTTTGTCGGCGCTTTGCCGGGCGGAAAGCAGCGGCAAGCCAATTTGCGCGCCCTATATGACCGCGCCCGGCAATACGAGTCGACGTCATTCCGCGGGCTGTTCCGCTTTCTCCGCTTCATCGAGCGGCTGCAAGAGCGCGGCGACGACTTAGGGGCGGCCCGTCAGCTCGGCGAGCAGGAAGATGTCGTGCGCGTCATGACGATCCATAGCAGCAAAGGGCTCGAATTTCCGATCGTTTTTCTTGCTGGACTCGCGCGCCCATTTTATACGCGCGACTTGCATTCCCCGTATTTGCTTGATAAAGAGCTCGGATTTGCCGCCCGGTTTGTCCATCCGCAGCTGCGCATCAGCTACCCGACGCTGCCGCTGTTGGCCATTCAAGTGAAAAAGCGGCTTGAGCTGCTGGCGGAGGAAATGCGCGTTTTGTACGTCGCGCTCACAAGGGCAAAAGAGAAGCTGTACTTGCTTGCTTCGGTCAATGATGCGGACAAAGAGATTGAAAAATGGAAAAGCATTGCCGCTGAAAGCGGCTGGCTCCTTCCGGACGATGTGCGGGCGTCGGCCCGTTCGTACTTAGATTGGATCGGCCGGGCGCTCATCCGTCATCGAGACGGGTGCGCCTTAATCGAAGCGGATGCGTCAGCGCCGCCGGAGATTGCCTCTCATCCGTCGGTGTGGCGTCTTGCGATCGTGCCGGCAGCCGAGCTGCGCGGCGGTGAGATGTCGGCCGACCGGGAGGATGGCGGCACGCTTGCCGCGCTCGAACAAGGCCGCCCCGTTCCGACTCGAGGAGAATGGGAGAAGGAGGCAAGGCGCCGCCTGTTATGGCGGTATCGCTACGAAAAGGAGACGGCCGTGCGCGCAAAACAGTCGGTCTCAGAACTGAAAGAACAGCGGGTGCTGTTTGGCGAACAGGCGGACGAGTGGCTGCCGCGCAAAGGGACGGCCCCGCTGTTTGCCCGACCGCGCTTTATGCAGGAAAAAACGTTGACACCCGCTGAAAAAGGAACCGCGCTTCATGTCGTCATGCGCCATCTCGATTTGCACGCACCGATGGACGAATCGTCGATCCGCAGCCAAATCATTCGACTTGTCGAAAAAGAATTGCTGTCGGCCGAGCAAGCTGAAGCGGTCGATGCCGCCGCGATCATCGCCTTTTTCGCAACGGACATCGGCCGGCGCCTCTGCGCCGCCGGCGAAGTATACCGCGAAGTGCCGTTCAGCTTAGGGCTTCCGGTTGACGAACTCTACGGCGGCGAAGGGATGGAGGGCGGCCGCCGCCTGCTCGTGCAAGGGGTGGTCGACTGCGTGTTTGCCGATGAACACGGCTATGTGGTGATCGACTATAAGACGGATGAGGTGACGGGCCGTTTTGCCGGTCAAAAAGAGGCGGCCGTCCGCTTTTTGCTTGGCCGCTACGGGGCGCAAATGCGCCTCTATCGGCGGGCTATTGAGCAAATTTGGCGCGTGCCGGTGGCGGAATGTTACTTATACTCGTTTGACGGCGGGTATTTTCTCGCAGTGGAGTGAAGCGGAGGGGGAGAGACGATGCGCATTTTGCATACGGCCGACTGGCATCTCGGGAGGACGCTCGAGGGCCGAAGCCGGCTGGCTGAGCAGGAAGCGTTTATCGACGAGCTTGTCGAAATCGTTAGGAACGAACAAATTGACGTCATCTTAATGGCCGGCGATGTGTTCGATTCCGTCAATCCGCCGGCGGCGGCGGAACAATTGTTTTACGAAAGTTTAGCCCGCCTGTCTGACAAAGGACGCCGGCCGGTCGCCGTCATCAGCGGCAACCATGACCATCCGGACCGCATCAGCGCGGCTCGGACGCTGCTTTCCGATTATCATATCTTTCTTTTCGGCCGCCCGGAAGCTTCCGTTTGTCAGATTGACGTCCCATCGTGCGGAGAAACGATGATGCTTGCTCCGTTGGCCTATCCGTCTGAATCACGCCTCGCTGAACTGCTGTCGTCCGACCATCGGGAAACGGCGCTGCGCGACCGGTATGATGACCGCATCCGTGCGCTGTTAACGGCGATGGCCGCCTCATTCACCGAGAAGACGGTCAATATCGTGATGAGCCATCTTTACGTCGCCGGCGGCCATACGTCCGATTCCGAGCGGCCGATTGAAGTGGGCGGCGCTTATACAGTGGCGGCGGCGAGTTTGCCGAACGCCGCCCAATATGTGGCGCTCGGCCATCTGCATCGGCCGCAGGACGTCAAACGGGCGGAGACGGCGGCGCGCTATTCCGGTTCTCCGCTTGCCTATAGCTTCTCTGAAGCTGGGCATGCCAAGTCGGTCACGGTTGTTGATGTCCATCCGGGCGGGGCGGCCAGCGTGACGGAAATTCCGCTTGCCGCCGGAAAGCCGCTTGTCCGCTGGAAAGCGACGGAAGGGCTCGCCCAAGTGTACCGCTGGTGCGAGGAAGGAAAAGACCCGTCGTGCTGGGTTGATTTAGAGCTCCATGTGACTGAACCGCTAACAATGGAAGAAATTTATCGGCTGCGTAAACTTCATCCCGGTTTTGTCCATATCCGTCCGGTGTTTCCGCACCGGATGGAAGAGGTGGCCGAACTGAGCCGCGAAACGCTCTCGCTCGAAGAGATGTTCTGCCGTTTTTACAAACGGCAAACCGGGGGGCAGACGCCGGATGAAGAGCTCGTCCGCCTCTTTTTAGAGCTGACGGCGGAAGAAGAAAAAGAGGGGGGAGAGGAGTGAAGCCGATTTCACTGACGATCGCCGGCCTTCATAGCTTCCGCGAAAAACAGACGATCGATTTCACCACGCTGTGTGACGGCGGCGTATTTGGCATTTTTGGTCCGACCGGAAGCGGCAAGTCAACGATTTTAGACGCCATTACGCTGGCGCTGTACGGCAGTGTTGAGCGGGCCGCCAACCGCACCCAAGCGATCATCAACCATGCTGAACAAGAGTTGTTCGTCTCGTTTACATTTGAGCTTGAACATGCGGCGGGGGCCAAACGGTATACGGTGGAGCGCAGTTTAAAAAAAGTGGATGAGTGGCGGGCGCGAAGCGCCGTCTGCCGGTTGATCGAGCATCAGCCAGAGCCGGTCGTGCTCGCTGACAAGCTGTCCGATGTGGACAAGGCGGTAGGGCAGTTGCTCGGTTTGACTATGGAAGATTTTACTAGAGCGGTCGTTTTGCCGCAAGGCAAATTTGCTGAATTTTTATCGCTGAAAGGGGCGGAGCGGCGGCAAATGCTGCAGCGCCTCTTCCACCTTGAGCGGTACGGCGACCAACTAAGCAAAAAGCTAAAAGACCGGCTTGCCGCCGCTGAGCAAGAAGAGGAAAAAATCAAAGCGGAGAAGGCAGGGCTTGGCGATGCGTCAAAAGCCGCGCTCGAACAAGCGGAGGCGGAGGAGCGGGAGTTGGCCGCACTGCTTGCCAAGCGGAAAAAAGAGCTCGAGGACGTCGAAGCGGATGTTGAACGGACGAGACAGCTTTGGGTGTGGCAGCAAGAAAAAGAAGCGGTCGAGCGAGAGCTGGCCGAGCTGCGCCGGCGTGAGCCGGAAATCCGTGCGCTCGAAGAAAAAAAGGAGCGCGCTGAGCAGGCGGAGCGCATTTGGCCGTACCGGGAACAATACGAACAGGCACGGCGCTTGCGGGCAGAGGCGTCCAAGCGCTACGAAGAGCTGGCGCGAAAGCTCGAGGAAGCCAAGGCCGGCTACGAGGAAGCGGTGCGCCGCTACGAACAGGCGCGGCAGGAAAAAGCGAGCCGCGAACCGGAACTGCTGGCGCAAACGGAGCGGCTGCGCCAGGCAGAACAGCTCGAGCGGCAAATGGAGGCGCTCACGCATGAGCTTGCTGCCCTCAATGAGGAACGAAATCGGCTAGCGGGTCGCGAGAAAGCGGCGCAACGCCGGTTCGAAGAAGCGTCTGCCTGGTATGAACGCGGCATGAAGCGACAGCAGGAGCTAAAAGAAGAACTGCAACGGTATGCGGAGGCGCTAGCCGGTAAAGACGAAGTGGAGCAGGCGCATGGGGAGAAGCGGCAAATCGAGCAAGCGGCAGCGGCCATCGCCCGTGTTGATGCACAGCTCCGGCAAAAGGAAGCGATGTGGCGCCAGGCGGAAGAGGAACGGGCAAAGAGGGAACGCCAGGCTGCCGCCGTCGGCGCCCGGCTTCAGCAGCTGTTTCGGCTCGTAGAGAAAACATACCATTCCGTCTGTCAGCGGCAGCAAGACGTCGAAAAACGGCTGTACGCGCTGCAGCAAGACATGGAGGTGGAGCGGAAGCGGATGGAAGAGGCGCGAACGGCGGAACTGGCGGCTGTGCTGGCCGAACAGCTCCGCCCCGGTGAGCCGTGCCCGGTGTGCGGGTCGCGCGAACATCCGCATCCGTCCACGATGCCGCATTCTTCCGGCTACGGGCAACTGCCTGACCTCGAGCAGAAGCGCCGGCAGTGTGAGCAAGATTTACAAGTCTTGTTCTCGTTAAAGGCGCAGCTTGAACAGCTCGCGGGGCTGGCCGCCGGCCATGGGGCGCCCCCGTTCTTTGCCGCCGGCCGCCCGTCGGAAGAAGTGGACGATGTCGCCGTTGAAGTGCGGGCGCTCGAGCAAGATGTCATTGAGCAAAAAGAATCTGTTTACCGGGCGCTCGCCCAGTGGAACGAAGCGGAAACGGCGCGGCGCGAAGCGGAAAACGCCTGCCGGTGGGCGGCCGCTGACAGGGAAGCGTTGCAAGCTGAAAGACAGCGTCTCGAAGAGGAGCGGCAGCAGCTTGAGCAGCAATGGAGACATGCCTACCCTTCGTTTTCACTCGAGACGATCGACGCGGTATACGAGCAGCTGCGCGAACAAGAGAAAAGGTGGCGCGACGTGCAAAAACGGCTTGAGGATAGCGTGCCGTTTTTAGAAGAAAAACAGCGGGCCAAAGAAGAAGCGTCCGAAGAACAGCGCCGGATGGAGACGGAGCGCATACGCCTTGACTCGCTTATTAACGCTAAACAGCAGTTATCGGAAGAGTATGCACGGCAGCGGCGTGAGAAAGCCGGCCCCAGCCCGGCGGCTGTGCAGCTTCGGGAAGCGGAAGCTGAATGGCGCCGGTTGCAAAGCGGCGAGCAGCAGGCGTATGATGAATGGCAGCGTGCGCAAAAACAGCACCAGACGCTAGAAAGCGAGACAAAGGCGGCCAAGCAGGCGTATGAAGAAGGGGTTCGCCGCGAAGAAGAGGCGCTCGCCCGCTGGCGCCGCGCCCTTGCCGATACGGCGTTTGCCGATGCGGAAGAAGCTGAACGGGCGAGGGCGACAAAAGAGCAATGCGGCGAGTGGGACGAAGCCATCCGCCGCTATTGGCGCCAAGTGGAACAGGCGGAGCACCGCCGGGCTCAACTTGCGGCCGCTCTCGGCGAGGCGGTGGTGAGCGCAGAACAATGGGAGATGCTGCAGCGCGTATACGCCGAGCGAAAAGTGCAAATGGAAACGATGACGCAACAGCTTGGAGCCATTCAAGCAAAAGTGGCGGAGTTGAGAAAAAAACATGCCCGTTTTGTTGAACTCGAGGCGAAGCAAGCGCAGCTCAGCCGGCAGATCGAGCGATATAAGCAGCTGCAGACGCTGCTTCGCGGCAATAGTTTTGTGGAGTTTATGGCGGAAGAGCAACTCGAACAAGTGACAGCCATAGCCGCGGAGCGGTTGCAACGGTTAACAAGGCACCGTTACTCGCTTGAACTCGATTCGCAAGGCGGATTTCTCATCCGCGATGATGCCAACGGCGGCGTCAGACGGCCGGTGGCGACGCTCTCGGGCGGGGAAACGTTTTTGACCTCACTGTCACTGGCGCTGGCGCTGTCGGCGCAAATTCAGCTGCGCGGCGAATATCCGCTCCGGTTTTTCTTTTTGGATGAAGGTTTTGGCACACTTGACGCCGAACTGCTCGATATGGTCATTTCTGCGTTGGAAAAGCTGCATACACAACGGCTGGCGGTCGGCGTCATTAGCCATGTCCAAGAAATTCGCACGCGTCTGCCGCGGAGGCTCATCGTTGAGCCGGCTGAGCCGTCCGGCCGCGGCACGCGCGTCCGGCTGGAAACGATGTAAGGAGTGACCCGTTGAACAAAAAACAGGTATTCGGTAAAGAAAACAGGGGGCAATCTGCCCCCCTTGTTTGTGTTTGACAATGTTCAGTTGTTAGCGGCGACGTTTTGATCAAATACATCTGGGTCAAACGCGTTCGTAAAACTAATGGCGTTGTTTGTCATCACAAAATCGCCGGTGTTGAAACCCCCGGATCCGGCTTGCGTTTTTGTGGCGACTTTCGGCGCAATATAGAGGCAATCCCCCATTTGGACGACGGCGCCGCTTCCAACGTTATTGATTTTAATCGGACCGACGAATGAAGGCATTATGCACCCCTCCCTCTTGTTTGCGCGCCCGACGCAGAGTCAGCCAGCTGGCGGATATGTTTTATTCGTGCCTCCGCCTCTGCGGTGGAGGTTGAACCGATATGGACGACAGCTGACGAAGAAATCCCAAGCACGCGAACTGACCGAACCGAAATGACCGGAGAGTGATGGAGCGTCTGCCGGGAAGCGACTGGCGGCGGGGAAGACCAACGCGGGATCGGTTTTGTAAAAATCGGGAATGTTTGTTCCCCTTCCGGACCAAAAAACAGCTCATATTGGCGCTGGACGGCCAAGGCGCGCGTACGGGCGGAAATCCGTTCCGAGTCACCGATTTGCAGTACAGAGCTAATGATCAGCGTTTCCGCATGAAATGCCTGCACTACTGACGTCCGTTTCACGATGCTTCCCCTCGGATTGGCACGAGCGGAACGAACGGGCCGATAATAAGCGATTCCGGCGGCGTGTCAAACGCTGATGACAAGTTGATCACATCGGCGTCGCCGATTAAAAACAGCGAGGCGCTGGCGACCGCTACGAGGCGGATATCGCCGACGTGCACATCGCGGTTGATGACCGTATAATTCATGGTTCTTCCCCCCCCGTGGGCAAATGTTTGAGAAACGCGTCAAGGGATTGTTCAATATCGGCCTTTACCTTCTGGAAAATTTCGTTTTCGACTGCTTCGTCGCGGCCGCCGGACGGAACGTAGCCTTGGTTGGCTTTTTCCTGCAAATAAAAGTGAATGCGGTCATCGGTCTGGCGGGCAATGTCTTGCAAAATAAATTGCCGATACGTGTCGTCAAGGCGGCGGCCGTATTGACGTTCAAGCTGTTTTAATGTTTCCGGCGCTTCCTTGTTGAGATAGGCGGCCACTTTTTCTTGAATGGGGCGCATCAGCACCGGTTCCGGTTTTGGAATCACCGTTTTTACCGGTTCAACGGCAAAGTCCTCAATCGTTCCCCCGGCTCCCGGCGGGGCAATCCCAATGTTTAATGTTCCTTCTAGCGTTTCCACTTTTAACTGGTCAAACTTATATTCGATCCGTTCGATCGATGTGCGCGGTTGTGCCTCGATTTCCCGAAGCCGGGCTTCGAGAAGGTGAAGGCGTTGTTCAAGCGCCTGTATTTTTTTTGTTTGCCATGATACATAGCGGTGCAGCTTGACGAAATACTCGTATAAACTCATCGTGCACCATCATCCTCTCCCAAGAGCCCTCTTACTTCAATATATGGACGGCCTCTGGTCCTCATCACTCTTTTCTGTTGAGTTTAGCGAGTGGCTGAATGGAGAGGGACGAGAGGGGCGGCCGGCTGCGCTTGCGGACCGAGCGGCACGGTTGCCTGCGGCGCTGGGCCGGTGAATCCGCCGGTGTTGGCGAGCGTGGACAGCGCCTGAATGCTGCCGGCGCTGCCGATTTGCAAAACGGATGAATTCGTCACCGAACCGATCCGCAATTGATGAATGCAAATGCTTTGGCTGATATAAACATTCAACCTCCTTCCCCTCCTCTATACGTTTCCGACGACATTTTCATCGGCGACATCAGCGTCGTTCGTATTCGTGTTGCTGTAATAGTTATAGACATGAAGCCCGTCGCCGGTGTTAAACGAACCGGCGCCAGCGAACGTTTTCGTCACGCTTTGTGGGGAAATCGCAAACACATCGCCAATATGGAACACGCCGCTGCTCCCGACGCTGTTCAGTTTCACGATTCCGACAAAAGCCGGCATGGGGGCATGCTCCTTTCCCAGCTTCGTAGTTACTACTAATGTATGGGCACAAGCCGGAAAACGTTCGCTCTAATTGTTCGCTGCATTATTTGCGTCCAAAATGTCAGGGTCGCCGGTGTTGGTAAAGCTGACAAACGTATTCGTCTGCAAGAAATCCCCATTATTGCTGCCGCCCGCGCCGGTATGCGACTTGGCCGTGCTCTTTGGCGCGATTTGCAATACATCGCCAAAATTGACGGTTCCGTCTCCGCTCACATGGGTAATTTTAATCGGGCCACTAATAAATGAAGGCATTATAGCTCCTCCTTCCCCCCGTATCGTTACTGCATTGTATGAATGCGGAGAAAAATCGGTTCAATGCGGGACGGGTGTCCAAGTGGCAGACGGATTGGCGGCATATGATAAAAAAGGAATGGACAGAAAGGAAGGAGAAGGCGATGCCAGCGATCGTCATTGGCGGGATTAAGGTTACGAGCGTGGGCGGCAACGGCACCGTGAACATGGGGGATGTGTTACAAATCGCCCCAAAAAGTACATCAAAAACGAACTCCGGTGCCGGCGGCGGCAATACGGGTGACTTTTTGCAAACAAATACGTTTTGCAGCGTCACGAATACGGTGGACCCAGATGTGTCTGATGCCGGGGCGAAAGGAAACAACTAGACGGTCGACAACGGAAAAGACCGTCTTTTTCTTTTGCCCATCTTCCTATATAATATAATTGTGAATTTTCTAAAATATATAGCCGGGGGGAGAGGAAGATGAACGTACCGCTTGTGCTCACCCATTTTTTAGACCGCGCTGTGGCTCTGTACGGGGACAAGCCGGCAATGATTTGTTCGGGGCGGACAGTGACGTACCGGCAGCTTGGCGAACGGGTGCGAAGGCTCGCCAATGGGCTGCGGGGACTTGGTGTCCGTAAAGGGGATCGCGTGGCGTATTTGGCTCCTAACACGCTCGAAATGCTCGAAGGGTTTTATGGTGTATTTGAAGTGGGTGGAGTGATGGTGCCGCTCAATACGCGTTTGAAACCGGATGATTATGTCTTCATTTTGAACCATAGCGAAAGCAAAGTGTTGTTCGTTGATGAAGAGCTGTACGGGTTGATTGCGCCCGTCAAAGATCAACTTGAGACGGTCGAGGAGATGATCATTCACCATAAAACAGATGCGGCAATCGTTGAAACCGCTTACGGGGAATGGCTCGCCGCCCAATCGGCCGCGCCCGTTCCGCGCCCGACGATCGACGAAAACGATGTATGCAGCTTGCTGTATACGAGCGGGACGACGGGCAATCCGAAAGGAGTGATGTTGACCCATCGAAACAATTATTTGCATGCGCTCGTGACGATGCATCATCTGTGTGTATCCGACCGTGATACGTATTTGCACGTACTGCCGATGTTCCATGTCAACGGCTGGGGTTCGCCGTTTTACTACACCGCTAACGGAGCGACGCAGATCGGTTTGCGCAAAGTCGATCCGAAAACCATTTTTGACCTTGTCAACGAGCATCGTGTGACCGTTATGCATATGGCTCCGACCGTGCTTAACATGCTGCTGCAATATTACGAGCAGCATAAGCCGGACGTTCCGGAACATGTGCGGGTCGTCATTGCCGGTTCCGCACCGCCGCCCGCGTTTGTTGCGCGCGTCGAAGAAAAACTCGGCTGGAAATTCATTCAAGTATACGGCATGACTGAATCGTCTCCGCTCAGCACCATTTCGCTTATCCGCCCGCAGCTTGACGGGCTGCCTGCCGAACAAAAGCAGCGGCTGAAAGCGAAAGCCGGCTATCCGATGATCGGCTGCGAGGTGAAAGTCGTCGACGAGAATGGAGAGGAAGTGCCGAAGAATGGACGGGCGATCGGTGAGGTGATCGTCCGCAGCCACGGCGTCATGAAAGGGTATTGGAAAAACGATGAGGCAACGGCTGCAACGATTCGTGACGGTTGGCTGCATACAGGAGATATGGCGACAGTCGATGAATACGGGCATATTGATATCGTCGACCGGAAAAAGGATATTATTATTAGCGGAGGAGAAAACATTTCCTCGATTGAAGTCGAAGGGGCGCTTTATGAACATCCGGCTGTGCTTGAAGCGGCCGTCATCGCCGTGCCGCATGAAAAATGGGGTGAAACGCCGCATGCGTTCGTCGTCGTTCGACCCGGGCATACGGTGAGCGAAGAGGAGCTGATCGCCTTTTCGCGGGAAAAGTTGGCCCACTTCAAAGCGATCACGGGTGTAACGTTTGTTGATGAGCTGCCGAAGACCGCGTCTGGAAAAATTCAAAAAGTGCATTTGCGCCGCCAATATTGGGATTCAATGGGAAAAACGGGGCGCTATGTCAACTGATGGCGTGACGTACGCGCTTGCTGCCCTGACAACAGAGACACAAAGCGAAAACGGCAGGAGGGCGGATCATGATATGTGGCGGAGGGCTCGGCGGTGCAAGGCTGCCGACTGTTCCGTAATTGGGCGAAACGTTTGGCGATGACATGAGGTTGCCCGCTGAGTAAGCCGCCTCCTTCGGCATAGCGAAAAGATAGAAAGAAGGGATTTTGTGACATCTTTATCGGCAGAGCGGATCGCGGCGGTTGACGTCCTGCGCGGGTTTGCCTTGTTTGGCATTTTGCTTGTCAACATGCGCTATTTCTCGTCGCCGGCGTTATATGCGGAAGACGTCGGCGGCAGCTCTTTCAACCGCGCGGTTGCCGCGGCCATCGATCTTTTGTTTGAAGCGAGCGCCTATCCGCTGTTTGCCTTTTTATTTGGATTCGGCACGGCCATCCTTTGCCACCGATTGCGCGAGCGCGGGAAGCGGCCGATTCCGATTTTGCTGCGCCGCTTCCTTCTTTTGTTGATGTTCGGCGCCATTCATGCGTTCGGCCTTTGGTTTGGTGATATTTTAATTCCGTACGCGCTTGCTGGGCTGATGTTGCTTTTGTTCATAAACGCCCCGCCGCGCTGGTGGCGGACGGCAGCGCTGGCCGGTTTTTTCCTTTTTCACAGCCTCGTAGCATTGTTGCTGGCCATAAGTATGATGGCCGGATGGACGGGAGCAGCCGATGGCAAAGAGATAGAGGCAGCTGCAGCCCTCCGCCATTACCAAAGTGGAACGTTTCGCGATGTGTTTTGGCAGCGATGGCACGATTGGTTGTATCTCAATAGCGATGGCGGGCTTCTATTTACGCTCTTGGCGGTATTGCCGTTTTGCCTTCTCGGCGCATATGCCGCCAAAGAGCGCTGGCTTGAGGCCGAACGCTATCCGGCCGCGACGTTGCGCCGCTTCATGGGCGTGGCGCTATGCCTCGGTCTGGCGTTAAAAACGATTCCGTATTGGGCCGGGGCCAACACGTTGACGATGTATATCCAGGACAACGTTGGCGGCGCGGTTTTGGCGGTGTTCTACGCTGCTGCTGCTGTGTTTGTTTGCGGGAAAGCCAATTGGCGGCCGGCGTGGCGATGGTTGCAAGACGCTGGGAGAATGTCGCTCACCCACTATCTCGCTCAGTCGCTCATCTGCACGTCGCTTTTTTACAGCTATGGGCTCGGGTGGTACGGGCGGTTGAACGAATGGCAAGGAGCGCTATTGGCGATCGGGATCTATGCTGCTAGTTTATGGGCAAGCCGCCGCTGGTTCGCCCGATTTCGGTTTGGCCCGGTCGAGTGGCTGTGGAGATGGGGAACGTACGGGATGCGTCCGCCTTTTCGGCGCCAGCCGGGCCAATAAAAAATCCGTCGCTTATTGGACGGATGGAGCAGGCGGTTCAAAAGCCATTGTTTGCCGCAAATATTGGTTGATCAATTGGTCAAGCTCTTGGCTGCATTGGATCGTTTCTTTTGCTGTAAAGCCATGAGTGAGCGCCAATTCGATCATTTGTTGCCGTTTTTCTTCAATTAGCAAGAGAACCATTTCCTTCACCATCAATTCTATTGAAATGTTGGTTGGGGGGCGCTGGGAGTGACCGAAGCAAGACCTTTGTTGCATGGCTAAGGTCGCAACCGACAGCCATAGTGGAAACTAAACATTATTATACATAGAACGACGGAAAAAGGAAGCGATTCGGGAAAATAAGTGATAAATTTCCTAATTTAGACAAAATTCTACAAAAACAGGACTTTTTCGCTTGGACGGCGAATAGAATGGGCGATGCGTCGCAATGGGGAGGGATGGACGAGTGCGGCCTGTATGCCCGTCCCTGTGTGCAGTGGAAGACTTAGGTAGAGAGGGAGAGGAAGACAATGAAATTCATTACGGCTGTTTTCAACGGAGAAACATTGGTCGGAGCGGTGCCGGAAGGGGAGGAGACGGCCATCTATTTGCGCCGTGCCGAACGAGCGATGGACGGGAAAGAGACGATTCCAGCGTCGATGCTAGAGGCCATCGCCCAAGGGGACGCTTTTTTGGATCGGGCCCGGAAAGTCATGGATTGGGCGCTTCGCCACCCGGGGCCAGACTACGTCTATCGCCTTGGCGATGTTCGCCTCCTTGCCCCGATCCCACGGCCGGCGAAAAACGTTTTTTGCATCGGCAAAAACTATGTTGACCATGCGCTTGAATTAGGAGATGCCGCCGATGTGCCGAAACATGTCATCGTCTTCTCGAAAACGCCGACGACTGTGATTGGTCATGGGGAAACGATTTTGCGCCATGCGGATGTCACCGATGAAGTAGACTACGAAGGGGAGCTTGCGTTGATCATCGGCAAAAAAGGGCGGGCGATTCGCCGCGAAGAAGCGCTCGATTACGTATTTGGGTACACGATCATCAATGATGTGACCGCTCGTGATTTGCAGGAACGGCATCAACAATATTTGCTCGGCAAAAGCTTGGATACATTTTGTCCGATGGGGCCATGGATCGTGCCGAGTCAATTGATTCCAAATCCGAACGATTTACGCATCGAAACGCGGGTGAACGGAGAAGTGCGCCAGCAGGCGAGCACAAAACAGTTGATTTTTCCGATTGAATCGATCATTGAGACGATCTCAAAAGGCATAACGCTTGAGCCGGGCGATATTATCGCGACAGGGACGCCGGCTGGGGTCGGCAAAGGAATGCGTCCGCCGCGCTTTTTGCAAACGGGCGATGTCGTCGAAGTGACGATCGAAGGGATCGGCACGCTGCGCAATAAAGTCGGGGAATGAGCCAAGGGAAAAGGAATCGTATGCAGATGAAAAGCGCCATCCAAAACGGAGGCGCTTTTCGCATGTCGTAATGTTTGTCAACGGCTTGCCGCCCATGCTATGATGAGGATGAACATGGAAAAGTTGGAGGGATATTAATTGACGCATGCCCATATTACAAGTTGGCTTGTGATGATTATTTTGTTCTTCATCACTGTGTCAATGCAGCGCTCAGGAGCGGCCAAAGCCAACATCGTACAAATGATTTTGCGGCTGTTTTATATTATAACGATCATCACCGGTTTGCTTTTGTTGCATAGCATCGCCACGATTTCCGGACTTTACTTGCTGAAGGCGCTCGCCGGATTATGGGTAATCGGAGCGATGGAAATGGTTTTGATGGCGGGGAAAAAAGGAAAAAGTGCGGCGGCAGGATGGACGCAATGGGTGATTGCGCTCGTTGTGACGTTATTCCTCGGTTTGCTGTTGCCGCTCGGCTTTGATGTGTTCTAAACAAAGCGGCAGCCTAACAGCGGGTTGCCGCTTTTTCTTACGCAAAAAATGTGGTATGTTAAAAACAGCGGAAATTTTTGAATGTTTAGAATGGCTCGATTAATAGAAGGGGGCGTCATTGTTCATGCGTTCGCTGCGCTGCCGCCATGCCGAGGAATTGCACCGGCTGGTCGAAGATGACTGTTCTGCGCCGCCCGAGTCGTTGTTCATCCAAGTTGCCGCTGACGATGAAGAAAAGGTGCGCCATACGGTCGAGTTAGCGGCGCGCCGTTGGCCGGGCGCCCATCTTGTCGGGATGGCGGGGCCATTGCCGATCATCGGTGAAACAACGTTTTTAGCCGACGTGATGTCAATGACGGAATCGAGCATTTTGTCGTTGGCGTTGCCGGCGGTTGACTCTGCTCATCCAGCCGAGCTGGCTGCAAAGATCGCAGAGGCGACCGTTCACGAAGAGACGGCATTGCTTTTGTTATTTACCGATTGCCGTGCGGCTCTGTTGCCTCTTCTTCGCCATTTGCCGCTTGTGAACGAACGGATGACCATCGTCGGCTGCACCCTTCCGGACGGCTGCGCTTTATTTTCGCGTGACGGCCGGCTTGATCAGGGGGTGGTCGCTGTCTCGTTCAGCGGTGCGTCACTTCGGGTCCGTTGTTTCTCCCCGTTTTTATGGGAACCGGTCGGGTTGGCGTTTTTCGTAACGAAAAGCGCTGGCCAACAGATTGACGAGCTCGATGGGCAAAAGGCATCACTTTGTTTGGAACGGTATTTAGGGAAAGAATTTATCGAACGCTTACCGCTTTCCGGAATGGAGTTTCCGTTTGTTGTTGAGCGAAACGGGCATTATGCTTGCCTGCCGATCACAGGGGTGCGTGAGAACGGAGCAGTTGCGGTCAACGGTCATGTCAGCGAAGGGGAAAAAGTGAGGTTTGCCTATGTTCATGCCCCGTCGTTTTACTGGAGCATGCACGATTTGGCGGCGCAAGCGGCTAAACAGCCGGCCGAGGAAATGATATTTTACTATAGTATGGCATTAGGAGGGTATACGCGCCTCATGCTTGAGGGGGTGGTTTCGGCGCTCGGACAAGCTGCCCCATTTCCGGCTATGGAAGTGATGGTCAAAGACGCGTATACAACCGTGCGGCTAGGGGCGTTTGCTGCCGTTTTGCTAGCGGAAGAGGCGGCGTCGGGACAGGGAGGGCCAGCTTTTGAAATACCGCTGCCGCCGGAAGGGATCACGACGTTAGCGCAGCTGATGTCGACATCGTCGCGCGACATGGAGCGGCTTTACGTCCGCCTGCAAATGTCTGAGCAGCGATATAAGTCGCTGTTTGAACATAATACCGATATCGTCTATTCCACCGATTTGCACGGCCGTTTTACAAGCGTCAATCCTGCTTTTGAACGAGTGCTTGGCTATCGGAAAGAAGACATGTTATATACCAATTCGCTCAAGTACGTTCACCCAAGCGACATTCCTCGCGTCACCCGCTATTTTTACCGGGCGCTGCGTGGAAAAGTGCAAACGTACCAATTGGAAATTCCGACGAAGTCAGGGGAGCAGCTTCTTTTTCAAATGAAAAACATCCCGATTGTTGTTGATGGAAAAAAAGTCGGCATTTACGGGATTGGGCACAACATTACGGAGCAAAAAAAAGCAGAGGAGAAAATCGCCTCCTTAGCGTATTACGACCCGGATACAAACTTGCCAAATCGGACGAAATGGATGGAACTGTTTTCGAATCAACTGGAAAAAGCGAAACGGAAACAGCGGAAAGTAGCGGTCGCGTTCATTGATCTCGACCGGTTTAAATGGATTAACGACAGCGTTGGCCATTATGCCGGCGATGATATTTTGCGTCAACTTGTTGAGCGCATGAAGCGCGTGCTCCCGGTCGGGGCGCAGCTCGGCCGGTTTCATGGCGATAAGTTTTGTTTGCTGTTTCCGTTAAAAACGAGCGCCGAGACGGCGGCCGAAACGGCGCTTCACCTCGTTCGCGAAGTGGCGAAACCGACGGTGTATGGACAAAAAGAATTTTTTATTACAGCCAGCATCGGGTTAGCCGTGTTTCCAGATGACGGAGCGGACGAACATACGCTGTTGCGCCATGCCGACATTGCAGTGAACAACGCGAAAAAAAGCGGCGGCAACCGGGTGGAGCGCTATTGCGCACACATGAATGAGGAAGCGGTTCACCGGTTTGAAATGGGCAGCTCTTTGCGCAAAGCGGTTGAAAAAAATGAACTGTTTCTTTGCTACCAGCCGATTGTCGATGTACGTACCGGCGCGATCATCGCCACAGAGGCGCTTGTTCGTTGGCGGCACCCGGAGCTTGGACTGGTGCGGCCGGATGAGTTTATCCCACTGGCTGAAGAGACCGGATGGATTCATGAAATCGGCCGGTGGGTGCTGCAAACCGCTTGCCGACAGACAAAGCGGTGGCAGGAGATCACAGGCAATGACAAACTAGCCGTTTTTGTCAACGTTTCTGCCGTACAATTTCAGCACGAACGATTCGTTGATGATGTGAAACGAGCGCTTAAACAGTCAACATTGCTGCCGTCATGCTTGCATCTCGAACTGACCGAACATTCGATGCTCCGTCATCTATCGAGCACGATGCGGACGCTCGATGAGCTAAAGCGGCTCGGCGTTGGCATCGCTGTTGATGATTTTGGGAGCGGCTATTCTTCATTCCATTATCTAAAGCAGCTGCCGGCGACCATCTTGAAAATTGACCGGGCGTTTATCGAGCATTTACATGCCAGTGCGTCCGACGCAGCGATCGTTAGCGCGATGATTACAATGGGGCGCGGGTTAGGGCTGGAAACGATTGCTGAAGGGGTCGAGACGCCGGAACAACTCGAACGGCTCCGCGATTTGCAATGCAGCTACGCCCAAGGGTATGCGCTTTGCCCGCCGCTTGCGGCTGAAGAGGTGATGGCGTATATGTCAGAGAGGCAAAAAGAGCGGCAATAAGTAGGTTTTTCGAATGGGCCAATGAAGGTTAAGCCGCTGCGGCACCCGGTAAAGCAGTTGAAGGCAGGATATCCGGTCAGCAGCAAAACGATGCAGCTGCCGACCGCTTTCGCCTTCAGCCGATTTGGGCGCAAATCGCTCGTTCACCGCTGTTAAATGTGATTTCAAATCGGTCGCTTGGCGCGTGGCCGCGCTCATAATAATGGTGGACATTGCCGATTTGCTCGGTGTTGTCATAAATGATGAAATTGACGCCGGCCGATTTGGCAAACAATAGACCGTTGTAGCAGTACAGGCAATCGTAAAGCGAAAACCCGAGGCTGTTCAGCCATTGAACGAACTGGAAAAAAGACGGATCAGGAAGCGAGGCCAACCATTGGCGATACGCGTATGTCAGCTGTTTGCGGAAGCGGATCCGGTCGCCGTTTGTCAGGGGAAAGATGCCGAGATCAGTAGCGATCGTGCCGGTGTCTTGCCACTGCCCGGACAGCCAGTGCCCATAGCGGAACAGCTCGATGCCTTGCTCCGCCATTTCTTCGACGAGAGCCGCTTCTTCCGCTTCTTCATCAAAAAATATCCATTCATTGTTCACAAACTCGACAGTTCCTTGCACGTAAGCTCGGGGCTGCTCAGCAATACATTGCAAGCGCTCTTCAATACCCAACTTCTTTCATCCTCCTTGTATTTCTCTTTTTTTCCACTTTTTTGTTTGTTTATTCGTGTGGTTGTTGCCTTCGGACAATTCATCGAAATTACTGATAGTGCATAAAATGGAATCATGCCGATGCGGGGAGGGCTATCGCCCTGCTAGGGAGAGCGATAGCCGGAGATCGCCGCAAGGAAACAGAGGAACGGGCGATCGAAAGAACAATGTGAATGGTTCGGGCGAACAGTCGTTATCTGCCATTTTTGATAAAGAAAGGATTGGTTCGTATGTGTGGCATCACTGGCTGGGTGCATTTCGGGCGCGATTTGCGCCGTGAGCAAGCGATTATTACCGGAATGACGGAGACGCTCGCCAAACGCGGGCCGGACGATACAAATATATGGCTCGACACCCATGCCGCGTTTGGCCATAAGCGGCTCGTCGTTGTTGACCCGGCCGGCGGCAAACAGCCGATGACCCGGAACAAAAATGGACACCGCTACACGATCGTTTACAACGGTGAGCTGTACAATACGGAGGACATCCGTAGGGAGCTGCTGCGCAAAGGTTACCGGTTTGACGGCCATTCGGACACCGAAGTGCTGCTCGCCGCTTATATAGAATGGAAAGAACAATGTGTCGATTGGTTAAACGGCATTTTTGCCTTCGCCGTTTGGGATGAGGAGCGGGAGTTGGTATTTATGGCGCGCGACCGCCTTGGGGTCAAACCGCTGTTTTATCGCCAACATGCGGAAGAATTGTTGTTCGGTTCCGAAGTCAAGGCAATTTTAACCCACCCGGGCGTAAAAACGGAAGTTAGTTATGAAGGATTGGCAGAAGTATTCGGACTTGGGCCGTCGCGCACGCCGGGGCACGGGGTGTTTTGCGGCATCCAAGAATTGCGTCCGGCGCACGCGTTGATTTTCTCCCGCGCCGGGCTCCACATCTGGCGGTACTGGAACGTTGAAAGCGA
The DNA here is from genome assembly GCF_014679505.1 of Geobacillus sp. 46C-IIa. Classification (GTDB taxonomy): domain Bacteria; phylum Bacillota; class Bacilli; order Bacillales; family Anoxybacillaceae; genus Geobacillus. The sequence continues at coordinate 2,746,360 of NZ_CP061474.1, read as the reverse complement.
CGTCCATCGCGATTCGCTCGAGGAAACGATCGAAAAGCTGCGCTTTTTATTGACCGATGCTGTCACACGCCAGCTCGTTTCCGATGTGCCGGTATGCACGTTTTTGTCGGGCGGCGTGGATTCGAGCGCCATTACGGCGATTGCCGCCAACGCTTTCGCCGCAGACGGAAAAGGGCCGCTCCATACGTACTCGATCGATTATGAAGGGAACGATCGATATTTTCAAGCAAATGATTTTCAGCCAAATATGGACGCGCCGTTTATCGAACAAGTATCAAACAAGTTTCAAACGATCCACCACCGCTGCGTGATCACCCAAGAAGAGCTGTTCCGTCATTTGCATGACGCGGTGATCGTCCGCGACGTTCCGGGCATGGCTGATGTGGACTCGTCGCTTCTTTGGTTTTGTAAACAAATTCGCGAGCAGTTTGTCGTCAGCTTATCCGGAGAATGCGCCGATGAAATTTTCGGCGGTTATCCGTGGTTTCATCGTCCGGACGACTTAGCGAGAAAAGGATTTCCGTGGATGCGTTCGATTGAAGCACGTATCGGCTTGTTAAAAGACGAATGGCGGCAAAAACTGCGCCTTGACGACTACGTGCAAATGCGTTATGAAGAAACGCTTGCCGAAGTGCCGCGCCTTGAAGGGGAAAGCGCTGAGGAGGCGAAGCGGCGTGAGCTGTTTTACTTAAATATGATTTGGTTTATGACGACACTGCTTGATCGGAAAGACCGGATGAGCATGGGGGCAAGCCTCGAGGTGCGCGTGCCGTTTGCTGATCACCGGCTCGTTGAATACGTCTGGAATATCCCGTGGGAAATGAAAATGTACGGCGGACGCGAAAAAGGCATTTTGCGCAAAGCGCTTGAAGGGCTGCTCCCCGAGGACGTGCTCTACCGGAAGAAAAGCCCGTATCCGAAAACGCACCATCCGTTGTATACGAAGCTGGTGAAACAATGGCTCGAGCAGCTGCTTCGCGACCGTTCTTCCATCTTGCACGAGTTTTTCGATCAAGAAAAACTGACGGCGCTCGTCGAATCGGAAGGGAAGTCGTTCCAAGTGCCATGGTTCGGGCAACTCATGACCGGACCGCAGCTGCTTGCGTACCTTGGCCAAGTGCACGTTTGGTTTGACCATTACGGCATCCATATTAAAGAATAAGAGCTGCGCTGCAAGGCGCGGCTCTTATTCTATTCGATAGCGTGGAAAGTGGGATTACGCCATTTTTGCTTCCGGCGCCACCGCTTTTTTCATCCAGATGCGCGACCGCCAGCGCCAAAGCATCAATAGCCCGCGCAGCCATTCATCAGCGATGAACGACAGCCAAATGCCGACAAGGCCAAAACCGAGGGCAATGCCAAATACATACGCCACGGTCACACCGACTCCCCACATCGACAAAATGCCCATATAGACGGGGAATTGCACATCCCCGGCCGCTCGGAGCGAGCTGATGATGACTAAATTGAAAGAGCGCCCCGGTTCCAGGATGATCGTCAACAGCAACAGCTTACGACCAAGGTCAATCATCGACCGGTCATCAGTAAAGAGCGAGAGCAGCGGCTCGGCGAACCAATAGGAAGCAGCGGCCAACAGCACCGAGATAGCGATCGCGCTGTATAAACTTTTTAAGCAGCGGTCGTACGCTTCTTTGTAACGTCCGGCGCCGACGAAATGGCCGACGAGAATTTGCGTCCCTTGGCTGACGGCAATGCCGAACAAAAACACGAACATCATAATGTTTTGCGTATACACCCTCACAGTCAGCGCTTCGGCGCCAAGCCATGTGATGAAATAAGTGATGATCATTTGCGCGGTATTGTAGGAAAGATGTTCCCCGGCTGCCGGAACACCGATTTTCAGCAGTGATCGCAAATGATAAAACGGCAGTGCGCGAAACGCCCGTGGGGCAAGGGAAATGCCCGTTCGTTTGTGCAATAAAGCAACCAATACCGCAAGACCAATCAACCGGCTTACTGCCGTGGAAATGGCCGCCCCTTCCGCCCCGAGGGGAGGAAGGCCAAACGACCCGAAAATGAGGAGATAGTTTCCAATAATATTCAAGAGGTTCATGCCAATCGTGACATACATCGTGTCGCGCGTAAAGCCGTAGCTTTTTAAGACAGCGCCAACCGTCATCATGAGCGCCTGAATGAATAAAAACCCGCCGACAATGGCCAAATAACGGTTCCCTTCTTCAAGCAGCTCCGCCGGCAAATCCATCATTCGCAAAATCGACCGGCTAAACGCAGCTAAACTAGCGCTCAACAGCAGCCCAAACAACAAGTTCGCGGCGATGGAAACAAGCGATACTTCGATCGCTGCCTGTTCTCGCCGGGCGCCTAAATATTGCGCGACGAGAACGGCCGTTGCTAAGGCGACGAAGTTGAACAATACGATCGTCAAGGCGATGATTTGATTGGCGACCCCGACGGCGGCGACCGCATGATCCGAATACTGGCTGAGCATGAGCGTGTCGGCGTTTCCCATCACCATATACAACATCGTTTCAATAAAAATAGGCCACGTCAATGAAAACAGTGACCACGTTTTGGCCTCACGGCGCATGTTGAGACAACTCCTTTTTCTTATTCCGACTTGAACGATATATCAAGTTTAGCCAGTTTGTTGCATAATGGAAAGGGAAAGAAACGATTTCACTTGCACTTTTCCGATAAGAAAAGAGGGACGATGATGGACTATGTCACGTTTTCGCTGCCGCCGTTGCCTGTGTTCATTAAAGGGGCGGAAAGTGTATTCCCAACAGGAAAGCGCCATTTCCGCCGTACATTTACAGTCTTCGATTTGCTTTACGTCAAACAAGGCTGCTTATATATGACGGAAAACGGGCGTGAATTTGCCGTTGGCAGCGGGCAATATTTGTTGTTGATCCCGGGCCGGGAACATTACGGGCATCGCCCGTGCCGTGAACGGACAGAACTCGTTTGGCTTCACTTTTCGCTGCCGGATTATGAAATTGTCGCTGATCATATCGCAAGTCGGCAAACCGTGATGGAAAAAGAGGCGACGTACACCGAGCCGATCCAATATCGGCTCTCGATTCGCCAATATGGGGAGCTAAAACAGCGGGAGCGGGCCGAACAGCTGCTCAGCCAGATCGTTGAGCCGAACGTGGAACGGGATCTCGACCGGCCGCTTCGGCAGCTGCTTTTGTTTGTCGAGTTTCTTTGGCACTTGCAAAAGCAAGAGCTTTCCGTCCCGAACGCTTCCGAACAAGTCAGCGCCGCAGCGGTTGCGTATATCGAAAAGCACTTTCACGAGCCAGTGACGTTAGAGAGGCTCGCTTGCGAGCTTCGCTTTCACCCGGATTACATCACCCGGTGCATGCAGAAAACGATCGGGATGGGCTTCAGCCATTATTTGGCGTATTATCGGTTGTCAAAGGCGAAACAATGGCTGGCGGAAACGAATGAAACGATTGAGGCTATCGCGAAACGGGTTGGCATTGATGACAGTGCTTATTTTTCACGTTTATTTAAAAAAATGGAGGGGATGACGCCGACGGAGTACCGGCGCATAGCCCAGCGCGTGTAACACCGGTGCAGCGTCGGCAGCTGCACCGGTGTTCACTGATTGGCTGCGATCTTAGTTGCCTGCGAAACAGGCTCACCAGCGCTCCACCGCATAGAGGACAAACCCGTATGGCGGCAAAACGGCGCAAAGCGTTTCCGCCTCAGCCGCAAACCGTTCCCCGGTCAAGAGGTTGACGAGCCATTTTCCTCTTACGTCAAGAGGGATCGGGATATCGGCTTTTTCGTCGCTCCGATTCATGATGACCAACACGGTTTCGTTGCCATCTATTTTTTCATAAATAAGAGAGTTTGTTTCGTCATTGGCATGAAGAAAGGTGATTTCCCCGCGCCGCAGCGCCCGATACTGTTTGCGCAGCGCGATCAGCTGCTTGACGTGTTGGTGCAGTTCGTTGTTTTGTTGCTCCGGATCCCATACCATGCATTTCCGGCACTCTGGGTCGTTCCCGCCTGTCATGCCGATCTCGTCCCCATAATAAATGCACGGCGAACCTGTGAACGTCAGCTGAAATAAAAACAACAGCTTCGCCTTGCGGACATCGCCGCCGCAAACGGTGAGGATTCTTGGTGTGTCATGGCTGCCGAGCAAATTGAACGCGGCCTCATTGACGTTGTTTGGATACGAATGAAGCACATGCACCATTCGATCGGCAAACTGGCGCGCGCCTATCTCTTCCTTGGCGAAAAAACGGAGCGCCCCGTCTGTAAACGGGTAGTTCATGACAGCATCAAACTGATCGCCGCGCAGCCATGGCATCGCATCATGCCAAATTTCCCCAAGGATGTATATGTCCGGTTTCTGCGCCTTCACCACCCGGCGGAACTCACGCCAAAACTCGTGATCGATTTCATTGGCAACATCCAACCGCCAGCCATCAATATCAAATTCGCGAATCCAATATGTCGCGACGTCAAGCAAATAACGCTTCACTTCCGGATGCGCGGTGTTGAGTTTCGGCATTTGCGGAACGAACGCGAACGTGTCGTAATTCGGTCGCGGCTCGGTTTGCAGCGGAAATTCACGAATGTGAAACCAATCCTTATATGTTGAGGACTCGCCGTTTTTTAACACATCTTGAAACGGGGCGAACTCGTAGCCGCAATGGTTGAATACGGCATCAAGCATGACGCGGATGCCTTTTTCATGGCAACGTTGGACAAGCGTTTTCAACGTTTCTTTGTCCCCAAAGTGCGGGTCGATCTCAAAATAATCGGCGGTATCGTATTTATGGTTGGACGGCGCGCGAAAAATCGGCGTCAAGTAAATGCCGGTCACCCCAAGGTCAACAAGGTAATCGAGATGGTCGATAATCCCCTGCAAATCGCCGCCAAAAAAGCTCGTCGGCGTCGGATCCTCGCTCCCCCATGGACGCGCTCTTTCCGGACTGATCGCCGGATTGCCGTTGGCGAACCGCTCAGGGAAAATTTGATACCAGACTGTATCCTTGACCCAATCCGGCGCCTCAAATACGTCTCCCCGATGAACAAAGGGAAAACAAAAGTAGTAAGCCGTATCATCGATTGGCGCCTCAACGTAAAACCCTTTTTCGGTATAAACGAGCCTCTCCTCTCCTGAGTGCAGCATAAACCCGTAACGCAGCCGGCGGTATGGCGGTTTGACTTCAGCGAACCAATAGTCAAACAACTCGTCGCTTCCCGTTTTTCGCATCGGCATCGTTTGAAACTGCCAAGCACCGTCTTGCCATTCGTACGGGTCGCCGTGCAGCAGCTCCACCCGATCAACATCCTCTTTTTTTGTCCGAAGCCGAAGATGAAGCGTTTCGCCATCATAGGCATAGGCGAAGTTGTCAGTCGGGCGGTGGTGGATCGCTTCTTTCCTCATTTGGCCTCTCCTCCTTCATAATTTTAAAAAGCAATCGTTTGCATCGTTATTATCCTCTGATTAAAGAGTACGAAAAGGGAGGAGAAAAGTCAAATTTAGTAGAAAAAAAGCTTGTAAAATGAAAATTAGGAGGTATAATAGAGATAAGCAGTGCAATCGTTTTCATAGAAATGGTTGTGATTTGTTTGTGCAAACGATTCCCTTATGGTTGGACTGCGAAGATTCTGTCATGGTAAATAGGAGGGGGATTATGAAAAAAGCGTTGTCTTTGTTTCTCATGACGGTGCTATTCATCGGTGTGCTTTCTGCTTGCGGGCCGAAGCGGGACGTTGAGCAGCCAAAACAGACTGACCAAGGAACGACAGAAGAGGCGAAAAAGCCGGAAAAGCTGGTCGTTTGGGTGAATGACGACGAAAAACAAAAACAAGCATTAAAAGATATTTTCCAAAAGTACACAGAAAAAACCGGAATCAAAATCGAGATGGTTGGGGTCAACATGCTCGATCAAACGAAAAAACTAGCGCTTGATGGCCCGGCTGGCAAAGGTCCAGATGTGTTCTACCAGCCGCATGACCGCATCGGTGACATTGTGCTGCAAGGGTTGGCCGACCCTGTTGATCTCGGTGATGCAAAAGGCGAGTACAGCCCGACAGCGGTTGAGGCGGTAACGTATGACGGTCAAACGTATGGCGTACCAACAGTTGTTGAAACGTATGGAGTTTTCTATAACAAAAATTTAGTGTCAGAAGCGCCGAAAACGATGGATGATTTGCTGAAGATCGCCAAGGAAAAAACGAATGCGGCCAAAGATCAATACGGGTTTTTGATGGAAGCGGCGAACTTCTATTTCGTTTACCCGTTCTTTGCCGGTTACGGCGGCTATGTGTTTAAAAATGAAAACGGTAAATATGATACGAGTGACATTGGATTGGCAAATGACGGGGCGGTTAAAGGAGCCGAGCTTGTCCAATCGTGGTTCAAAAATGGTTATATTCCAAAAGAAGTCACCAATGACATTATGAACGGATTGTTCACGAAAGGAAATGTAGCAGTGGCCATCACCGGTCCGTGGAACATTGCTTCGTACAAGGAAGCGTTAGGCGACAAGTTGGCGACGGCGCCGCTGCCGGTGCTCGAAAACGGTGAACATCCGAAATCGTTTGTGGGCGTCAAAACATGGATGCTGTCTGCTTACTCGCAACATAAAGAATGGGCCGTTGATTTCATGAAGTTTGTGACGAACGAGGAAAATTCACTCCATTACTATGAAGTAGCCGGGGAAATGCCGGCAAACGAAAAAGCGTTGACGAATGAGAAAATTACGAACGACCCGCTGATCGCCGGCTTTGCGGAGCAAATCCAATACGGCGAACCGATGCCGAACGTGCCGGAAATGTCGCAAGTGTGGGAGCCGATGGGCAACGCGCTGCAATTTATCGCGAAAGGGGACGACCCGAAAGCGGTGCTCAGCGAGGCGGTCAAAACGATTCAAGATAACATCGCGGCCAGCGGTGCTGGAAAATAACACGTCATACAGTGGTGGATAGGATCATCCCTATCCACTATTCTTATCCGTCGATAGGGGGGAGTTCGGATGCCGGAAGCAAACGTCCGTCATCGGCCGGCGGTGGCGATGGGGCTGTCATTGCTGTTTGCCGGCCTTGGGCAATTGTACAACCGCCGATATATGAAAGGAATCTTGTTCATCATTATTGAAGCGGCTTTCCTCATCACCTTTTATAACTTTTTGAATATCGGGCTATGGGGGCTGATTACCCTCGGCGAAATCCCAATGCTGGATCATTCGATTTTCTTGTTGATTCAAGGGTTGGTTTCTGTGATCATCATCGCTTTTGCCGCCGCATTGCATATCGCCAATATCATCGACGCCCGCAACGACGCCCGTCGGCGGCAGCGCGGCGAGCCGTTCCCCTCGCTTGTCGAATCGTGCCGCCATGCGTGGGACCGAGGGTTTCCGTACATCTTTGTCACGCCGGGGCTTGTGATGCTGCTGTTTATCGTTGTGCTGCCGCTGTTGTTTATGGTGTCGCTCGCCTTTACTGACTACAACTTGTATCATTCACCGCCGCGGCATTTGTTGAATTGGGTCGGGGTTGAAAACTTCAAAAATTTAGTGTCCATCCCGATTTGGAAAAGCACGTTTTTCAGCGTCCTTGCGTGGACGATTGTCTGGACCGTGGTGGCGACGACGGCGCAAATCGCCCTCGGGCTGTTTTTGGCGCTGCTCGTCAACGACCCGCGCATCAAGTTCAAACGGTTCATCCGGACGGTGCTGATTCTGCCGTGGGCCGTGCCGGCGTTTGTGACGATTTTAGTGTTTGCGGCGATGTTTAACGATAAATTTGGAGCAATTAACCGCGAAGTGTTGAGCTTGTTCGGGTTGTCGATTCCATGGATGACCGATCCGTTTTGGACGAAAGTGGCGCTTATTTTGATTCAGACATGGCTTGGCTTCCCGTTTGTCTTTGCGTTATTTACCGGTGTCTTGCAAAGCATTTCCCGCGATTGGTACGAAGCGGCCGATATCGACGGGGCGACGCGCTGGCAAAAGTTCAAATCGATCACCTTGCCGCATGTGCTGTACGCAACCGCACCGCTGTTGATCATGCAATACGCGGGGAATTTTAATAACTTTAACATCATCTACTTATTTAATGATGGCGGTCCGGCGGTGCGCGGACAAAATGCTGGCGGGACGGACATTCTCATTTCATGGGTGTACGATTTGACGTTTACGACGAACAACTACAATATGGCAGCTGCGATTTCGCTGATCATCGGCTTGATTGTCAGCGGATTTGCCATCTACCAATTCCGGCGTACCCGTTCCTTTAAAGAGGAGGGGAACATTTAATGAACCGCAAATGGAAATCGCATATTGAAGTCACGCTCATTTACTTGTTTATCGCGTTCATGTTTGTTGTCATCGCCTATCCGCTTCTTTGGACCATCAGCATGTCGCTCAATCCGGGCACGAGCTTGTACTCGGCATCGATCATTCCGGAAAAATGGACGCTCGAGCATTACAAGTGGCTGTTTACGAGCCCAGAGAGCAATTATTTGCTTTGGTATAAAAACAGCCTGTTTGTCGCGGCGGTGAACGCGGTGCTGTCCGTTTTCTTTACGGCGCTCATCGCTTATGCGTTTTCACGCTACAAATTCGTCGGGCGGAAAACGGGGCTGTATTTGTTTTTAGTCTTGCAAATGTTTCCCTCGCTCATGGCGATGGTGGCGCTGTATATTTTGCTGAACATGCTCCACCTGCTTGATTCGCTTTGGGGGCTCATTCTCATTTATGTCGGCGGGCAAATTCCGTTTAACGCCTGGCTTGTGAAAGGCTATTTTGACACGATCCCGCGCGAGTTGGACGAGGCGGCGCGCATGGACGGAGCCGGCCATTTCGGCGTCTTTTTCCGCATCATGCTGCCTCTGGCCAAGCCGATTTTGGCCGTTGTCGCCTTGTTTAACTTCATGGCGCCGTTTACGGACTTTTTGCTGCCGTCAATCGTCTTGCGCGATCCGGACAAATTTACACTGGCGGTCGGACTGTTCAACTTTATCAGCGACCGGTTTGCCAACAATTTCACCCGCTTTGCCGCCGGCTCCATTTTGATCGCCGCTCCGATTGCCATCGTCTTTTTGTTCTTGCAGCGATATTTGATTTCCGGCTTAACAGCAGGTGGCACAAAAGGGTAAGAACCGCTATCATAAATAGTGGGCTTACCCGTTTCCAAACAGACAAACGGACAGTAAAGGAGGGAAACGGAAATGGGGAACCGGCTTGTTGTGCTGTTCATCCTTCCGTTCCTTCTTTTTTATGCCATGCCGGCTGCGGCGGCGGAAAAAGAAGAACGGACGTGGCAAGACGAAGCGATTTATTTCATTATGGTCGACCGTTTCAACAATATGGATGCGACGAACGACCAAGACGTCAATGTCAACGACCCAAAAGGATATTTTGGCGGTGATTTAAAAGGGGTGACAGCGAAGCTCGATTACATCAAGGAAATGGGGTTTACCGCCATTTGGCTGACGCCGGTGTTTGAAAACATGCCGGGCGGCTATCATGGGTATTGGATCAAAGATTTTTATCGCGTCGACCCTCATTTCGGCACGCTCGATGACTTGAAAACACTGGTCAAAGAGGCGCATCAGCGCGACATGAAAGTCATTTTGGACTTTGTTGCCAACCATGTCGGCTACGACCATCCGTGGCTCCAGGATCCGGCGAAAAAAGACTGGTTCCACCCGAAGAAAGAGATTTTTGACTGGAACAATCAAAAGCAAGTAGAAAATGGCTGGGTGTATGGGCTGCCTGATTTGGCGCAGGAAAATCCAGAGGTCAAAAAGTATTTCATTGATGCCGCCAAATGGTGGATTAAAGAAACGGATATTGACGGCTATCGACTCGATACGGTGCGTCATGTGCCGAAATCGTTTTGGCAAGAATTTGCCAAAGAAGTGAAAACGGTGAAAAAAGATTTTTTCCTTCTCGGTGAGGTGTGGAGTGATGACCCGCGCTATATCGCTGATTACGGGGAGTATGGCATCGACGGGTTTGTCGATTACCCGCTGTATGGCGCAGTGAAACAGTCGCTTGCCAAACGCGACGCGTCGCTCCGCCCGCTCTACGAGATATGGGAGTATAACAAGACGTTTTATGACCGCCCGTATTTGCTCGGGACGTTTTTGGACAACCATGATAATGTCCGGTTTACGAAATTGGCGATTGACAACCGCAATAATCCGATCTCGCGCATTAAGGTAGCGATGACGTATTTGTTCACTGCTCCGGGCATCCCGATCATGTACTACGGAACGGAAATCGCGATGAACGGCGGCCCAGATCCGGATAACCGCCGGTTGATGGACTTCCGTGCTGATCCGGAAATTATCGACTATTTAAAGAAAATCGGCCCGCTCCGTCAGCAGCTGCCGTCATTGCGGCGCGGTGATTTTACGCTCTTGTATGAGAAAGACGGCATGGCGGTGTTCAAGCGGCGCTACCGGGACGAAACCACTGTCATCGCCATTAATAACACGGGCGAAACGCAGCACGTCCATTTAACAAACGACCAACTGCCAAAAAACAAGGAATTGCGCGGCTTTTTGCTCGATGACCTCGTCCGCGGCGATGAAGACGGCTATGATCTTGTATTGGAACGCGAAACGGCGGAGGTGTACAAACTGCGGGAAAAAACGGGGATCAACCTTCCGTTCATCGCCGCCATTGTATCGGTTTACGTGCTGTTTCTTTTGTTTTTATATTTGGTGAAAAAACGGGCAAAACGGATCCATGAATAAATGGAAAGGAGGGCGCTTATGACCGTTACGATTAAAGACGTCGCCAAGCGGGCCAATGTCGCGCCGTCGACCGTATCGCGGGTGATCGCCGACAGCCCGCGCATCAGCGAGAAAACGAAGCAGCGGGTGCGCGAGGCGATGAAAGAGCTCGGCTACCATCCGAATTTTATCGCCCGCAGCCTCGCCAGCCAAGCGACGCAAGTGATCGGCATTGTCATGCCGAGCTCGGCTGATCAAGCGCTGCAAAACCCGTTTTTCCCGGAAGTCATCCGCGGCATCAGCAAAGCCACCCATGAAAAGCGGTACGCCTTGCAAATGTCGACCGGGGAAAAAGAGAGCGACATTTACGAGCGGGTCGTCGAGATGCTGCAAGGGCGGCGCGTCGACGGCGTCATTTTGCTTTATTCAAGGCAAAACGACAAGCTCATGAAATACTTGCAAAAACATGACTTCCCGTTCGTCGTCATCGGCAAGCCGCACCAAAAGGCGGAACAAGTGACCCATGTCGACAACGACAACGTACAGGCGGGAAAAGATGCGACTGCCTATTTAATCACTCATGGTCATGAACGCATCGCCTTTGTCGGCGGCAATCCGCAATATTTGGTGACCGTCGACCGCCAAACCGGCTATGAGGAGGCGCTCCGTGACGCCGGGCTGCCGTATCGGCCGGAATACGTTGTTCATGAAGAGTTTTTGCAAGAAGGCGGCCAAGAGGCGATGAAGGAGCTGCTTTCCTTGCCTGAGCCGCCGACCGGGCTTGTGGTTGCCGACGATCTCATGGCGCTCGGGATGGTCAAAACGCTTGATGAAATCGGCCTTCGTGTTCCGGAAGATGTGTCGATCGTCAGCTTCAACAACACCTTGCTCGCCGAAATGTCGCGCCCACCGCTCACTTCGATTGACATCGGCATTTTCCAGCTCGGCTTCGAAGCGGCGAAAAGTTTAATTGAAAAAATCGAAAATCCAAATGAGCCGATCAAGCGCATCATCATCCCGCACCGGCTTGTCGAGCGGGGGTCGTGTGCGAGGCGGTGAACAAGTTTTATCAAAAAGCAGCCGTTGTGGCTGCTTTTTGATTCGGGACGTAAAAAACCCCGCCCCATCCGGGACGGGCGAAGAGAAGAGGGGCACCTTGTCAAGAAGTAGAGGAACATCGTAACTTTATCGTACACGTTTTTTTACAATCACGCCATATTTTTGTGAGGAAATGTGACACGATTTGTTAAAAAGGTTTGGCGCCAGCGGCTGCTATGGTCAGCCGCTGACGAACTTTCCACCATCGACGTGAAGCATTTGCCCGGTCATGTACGACGATTCGTCACTCGCCAAAAAGACGTAGCACGGGGCGACTTCGCTCGGTTGACCGGGGCGTTTCATCGGCGTGTTGGCGCCGAATGTGGCGACTTGGTCACTTTGAAAGGTGGAGGGGATGAGCGGCGTCCAAATCGGGCCTGGGGCGACGCCGTTGACGCGGATGCCTTGGCCGACGAGCGCTTTGGCAAGCGAGCGGGTGAACGCGACGATTGCCCCTTTTGTCGCCGAGTAGTCGATGAGCTGCTCGTTTCCTTCGTAGGCAGTGATGGAAGCGGTGTTGATAATGGCGCTTCCGCTTTTTAAGTGCGGGAGCGCCGCTTTCGTTAGGAAAAAGCAGCCGAATACGTTCGTGCGAAACGTTTTTTCCAGCTGTGCGGCAGTGATGTTGAGAAAGTTCGGCTGTGGGTGTTGTTCGGCGGCGTTGTTGATGACGATATCCAGCTTGCCGAACGCTTCGATCGTTTGTTTCACCGCCTCTTTGCAAAACGCTTCATCCCCAATGTCTCCCGCAATGGCCAGGCACCGTCTTCCTTCCTGCTCGACAAGCCGTTTCGTTTCCTCGGCGTCTTCATGTTCGTTGAGATAGATGATCGCCACATCGGCGCCTTCTTTGGCGAAATGAACCGCCACCGCCCGGCCGATGCCGCTGTCGCCGCCGCTGATGATGGCGGTTTTGTTTTCGAGCTTGCCGCTTCCTTTATAGGTGTCTTTGATCGTGACCGGCTGCGGGTTCATCTCCGTCTGCAGGCCGGGCTGTTGCGTCTGGTGCTGCGGCGGCAGCGTCGTTTGTTGCTTTGTGACCATCGTGGTTCCTCCTTGACGGATATTGTCATCGTTAGTATGGAACGAGGGAGGGGAATTATGTGTCGGATGGGGATTCGTGATCAAAATGAGTGATGAGGGATCAGGAACCATCACTCAACGGTGAACTTTTGTTCCTATTGCCTCCTCTTGTCGTTGCGGAATGTTGCTGGGTGTTGGAATCGAAACGGTACGGGTATACGAAAGGAGAAATCGCAAGCAAGTTGAAGCAAATCATAGAGGCTTCTTGTGTGAAGACGACAGATCAAAAAGTTGTTGGAAAGGCATTAGACGATTACGCCCATGGCAACGTCGATTTTGCTGATGCGTATCTTTCGGCGTTGACTAGGCACACTTCATCCATTCAAGGGATTATAACTGGGAACGAAAAAGATTTTCGTCGACTGGGCGGGGAGTGCTATATGCCTGAGTTCGTCATTTGAATACATGATGGCTGACACTTTTCAAATGGTCCAACACTTCTTGCGGAAGGGTGATCCCTAGACTGTTCCCCACTTTCGTTATTTTTCGTTCCATTGGTTTCACCACCGTACTCATATCGATTCCCCATACTATTTTATAACAGTTGTAACCAAAAAGATGGTTGAGTCCGCTGTCCGATGATCTGTTTGTCGTAAAAATAGGAAAGCGAGCCGGCCGATTCGGCCAGCTCGCATCCTGCTTATAACACATTGAAATACCGCGCTTCCGGATGGGCGAAGACGATCGCCGAGACGGAGGCTTCCGGCTCCATCATGCAGCCGTCGGTGAGGCGGATGCCGACATCTTCCGGATGAAGGAGGCGGAACAGCTTTTCTTGGTCTTCCAAGTTTGGACAGGCCGGGTAGCCGAACGAGTAGCGCTGGCCTTGGTATTTGGCGGCGAAGCGCTCTTCCATCGTGAAGTCCGGGTCGTCTGGGAAGCCCCAGCGGTCGCGCATAATTTGATGGATGCGTTCGGCGAACCCTTCAGCGATCTCGAGCGCCAACGCCTGAATGGCATGGCTTTTCAAAAATTCGCCTTCGTCTTTCCACTGTTGGGCGAGTTCGCGGATGCCGTGCCCAGCGGTGACGGCGAAAAAGCCGACATAGTCCATTTCCCCGCTCTCTTTCGATTTCAAATAATCGGCGAGGCAAAGGTGTGGCGCCCGCGGCTGGCGCGGGAAGTCAAACGTCTCTAAAATCGTTTTGCCGTCAGCTGGGTCGTAAATGTACACGCGGTTGCCGTCGCTTTGCGCCGGGAAGAAGCGGTAGGCGCCGGCCGGCTGAATCCAGCCGTGTGTTTTCGCCTCGGCGACGAGTTCATCGACGACCGCTTTTAAGGCGAGCGCTTTTTCGTCTTTTTCTTCCAACAGCCGCTTCACTTTTCCTTTCAAGCCGAGATGATGGCCGAGCACCATTTGCCAGTTGACGTACGGCAACACGTGGTCAAGCGGCACATTCCGCAGCACGTGACGATCGAGATCGGCCGGCACGTAGACGGGGACGTCGGTCGAGATGTTCGATTTGATCGCTGTAACCATCGCCGTCGGCCGTGTTGACTCGCTTTCGGCCGCTTCTTTTTTTGTGTATTCGATGTCGCCTTGCTGAATTTGGTTGGCGAGCGCAAGCCCGTCCATGGCGTCTTTCGCGTACAGGACGACGCCGTCGTATTCGGGCGCGATTTTGTTTTCCGTAAACTTGCGCGTTAAGGCGGCGCCGCCGACTAAAATCGGGGTCGAAACACCGGCTTGGCGCAAGTCTTGGGCGGTGACGACCATCTGTTGAGCCGATTTCACAAGCAAACCAGAAAGGCCGATGATGTCCGGCTGATGTTCGCGCACCGCTTCAATGAGTTGCTGCGGGGCGACTTTAATGCCGAGGTCGATCACCTCGTAGCCATTGTTGCTTAAAATAATGTCGACTAAGTTTTTGCCGATGTCGTGCACATCGCCCTTGACGGTGGCGAGAATGACTTTTCCTTTTGTGCTTCCCTCTTTCTTTTCCATATATGGCTCTAAAAAGGCGACCGCGGCTTTCATCACTTCTGCGCTTTGCAATACTTCAGCGACGATGAGCTGGTTGTTGTTAAACAGCCGCCCGACTTCGTCCATGCCGGCCATGAGCGGGCCGTTAATGATCGACAGCGGATCGGAGTAGGTCTCAAGCGCCTTTTCCAAATCGGAAATGAGCCCGTCTTTCGATCCTTCAATGACGTAGCGGGCGAGCCGCTCCTCAAGGCTCAAGTTCTCCTGCGCCGGCTTGGCGGCGGTGATTTTGCTTCGGTAAAATTCGATAAAGGCATTTAACGTTTCGTCGCTCGTGTCAAACAAAAGCGCCTCGGCCATTCGCACTTCGTCTTCCGGAATCGAGGCGAACCGCTCGAGCTTCTCCGTGTTGACAATCGCGTAATCGAGCCCGGCTTGCGTGCAATGGTACAAAAAGACGGAGTTGAGCACCTCGCGCCCGGCCGGCGGCAAGCCGAACGAGACGTTGCTGATGCCGAGCATCGTTAAACACTCAGGAAGCCGCTCTTTAATGAGGCGAATGCCTTCGATCGTTTCTTTCGCCGCTCCGATGTATTGCTCATCGCCGGTGCCGACCGGGAAGACGAGCGGATCGAAAATGATGTCATGCGCCGGAACGCCATAGCGGTTCACAAGCAAATCATACGAACGCAAGGCGATCTCGAGCTTCCGTTCGGCGGTGACGGCCATCCCTTGCTCATCGATCGTCCCGACCACAACGGCGGCGCCGTATTGATGCAACAGCGGCGCGACTTTGGCAAAGCGCTCTTCGCCGTCTTCGAGGTTGATCGAGTTAATGATCGCCTTCCCTTGCGAATAGGTGAGGGCGCATTCGATGACGTGTTCGTCAGTCGAGTCGATGACGAGCGGCACTTTCACTTTTTTGACAACTTCGCGGACGAACTGTTCCATATCGTGCCGTTCGTCGCGGTCCGGGTCGGCGAGGCAAATGTCGATGACATGGGCGCCGTTTTTCACTTGAGCGCGGGCGATTTCCGCCGCTTCTTCGTACTTGCCTTCGGCGATAAGGCGCTTAAACTTGCGCGAGCCGATGACGTTCGTCCGTTCGCCGACAAAAAGCGGGCGCATCGTTTCGTCGTAGATGAGCGCCTCGATGCCGGAGACGGCGTGCGTGTCAAACGAGGACGGGATCGCCCGCGGCGGGATGTGGCGCACCGCTTCGGCGATGGCGCGGATATGGTCCGGCGTCGTACCGCAGCACCCGCCGACGATGTTGATCCACCCCTTTTCAGCAAAGCGGCGGATTTTCTCTGCCAACATGTCTGGCGTTTCATGGTAATGCCCTTCTTCGTCCGGAAGCCCAGCGTTCGGGTAGCAGCTGACCGCCGTGTCTGCGAGCGAGGCGAGCGTGCGCAAATGGTCGGTCATGAATTCCGGACCGGTCGCGCAGTTTAAGCCGACGGCGATCGGCTTCATATGGCGGATCGAGATGAAAAACGAATCGATCGCCTGCCCGGCAAGCGTCGTGCCCATCGGCTCGATCGTGCCGGAAATCATGAGCGGCACGCGGCGGCCGACGGCTTCAAACGCTTTGGAAATGCCGATGAATCCCGCTTTGACGTTCAGCGTATCTTGGCACGTTTCCAAAAGGAGAAGGTCGACGCCGCCAAGCAGCAGTCCGCGCGCCTGCTCTTCATAGGCGGCAACAAGTTCGTCAAACGTCGCTCCGCCTGTGACCGACAAGGTTTTCGTCGTCGGCCCCATCGAACCGGCGATAAAGCGCGGCCAGTCGGGTGTTGCGAACGACTCGGCCGCTTGTTTGGCGAGCCTCGCTGCTTCGATATTCAGCTCGAGCGCCAAATGGCCAAGGCCGTATTCGTCAAGCACGATGCGCGTCGCCCCGAACGTGTTCGTTTCGATGATGTCCGCGCCGGCTTCCAAGTACGCTTCATGAATATGGCGAATGACGTGCGGGGCGGTGAGGGTTAAATATTCGTTGCACCCTTCATACGCCTCGCCGCCAAAGTCGGCCGCCGACAAGTTGGCGCTTTGGATCATCGTCCCCATCGCGCCGTCAATGACAAGAATTTTTCGCTGCAGCTGCTGTTCTAAGGTGACATTAGCCATGGACAACCTTCCTTTCTTTCGCGGCCGCTTCTTTTTCGTGAATGTAGCGGACAAGCTCCACCGTCATGTCGTAACGCAAAAACGGCGTAATTAAATAAATGCCGTGAAACAAGTCGAACGCTGCGTCAATGAGCGCTTTGGCGATGGCGATTCCTTCGCGCGCTGCCTGCACCGGGTCGTTGCCGCAGGCGGCCATGCGGGCGCGAATCTCGTCAGAGAGCGTAATGCCCGGCACTTCATGGTGCAAAAACTCGGCGTTGCGCGCGCTCACAAGCGGCATAATGCCGATGTAAATCGGCGCATCCAACTGTTTCGTCGCTTCGTGCACGTCGACGATTTTCTCTTCCGAATAAATCGGCTGGGTCAAGAAATAATGGGCGCCGCATTGAATTTTTTTCTCCATCCGTTCAACGGCCTTATCCAAGTGACGGACGTTCGGATTGAACGCCGCGCCGATCGAGAAGTTCGTTTTTTGCCCAAGCGGTTTGCCTGAGTACGACAATCCTTCATTGAACTGGCTGATTAAGCGGATTAAATCGAACGACGATAAATCGTACACCGATGTCGCTCCTGGAAAGTCGCCGATTTTCGACGGGTCGCCGGTAATGGCGAGCACATCGGTGATGCCGAGCGTATGCAGGCCCATCAAGTGCGACTGCAGGCCGATCAAGTTGCGGTCGCGGCACGTAATATGGATGAGCGGACGGACGCCGAGCCGCTCTTTCACGATCGAACCGACGGCGACGTTGCTGATGCGCGGCGTGGCGAGCGAGTTGTCGGCCAACGTCAGCGCGTCAATGCCGGCATCATGGAGCGCTTTCGCTCCGGCGAGAAATTTGTCAATGCCCAGTTTTTTCGGCGGGTCAAGCTCAACGATCACCGAGCGGCGGGCGCGGGCTAATTCCGGAAGCGGCGTCGCTGCCAATGGAATGTCAGATTGGACCGACACCGACACGGCGCGCTGTTTGACTGTTTTTTTCGTGACAGGGGTTCGATCATGAAGCGCCCGAGCCATCGCTTCAATATGTTTCGGCGTCGTGCCGCAACAACCGCCGATCAAGCGCACCCCTTGATCGCGAAACGCCTTGGCCGTTTCCTCGAAGTATTCGGCATTCGTCTCATAGACGAGCCGGCCGTCGCGGTAGTCGGGGAGGCTTGCGTTCGGGTACGCCGATAAAACGGCGCGCGTTGGCAGCGGCACTTCTTCAAGCGACCGAAGCATATGATACGGACCGAGACGACAGTTCAGTCCGACGACATCGGCCCCGAGCGCCTCTAAACGGGCAAGGGCGTCCGCGAGCGGCGTGCCATCTTGCAAGACGCCGACTTCATGGAGCGATACATGGGCGATGATCGGCAAGTCCGTCTCTTTGCGGGCGATGGTGAGCACCGTCTCCAACTCTTCCAAATCGTAATACGTCTCCAGCAGCACGCCGTCCACTCCCTCCGCCAGCAAGACAAACAGTTGCTCGCGGAACGTCCGCTTCACTTCATCAAGCGGCACGGCGCTTTTGTTTAACGTGCGCAGCCCGCCGATTGTCCCAAGCACGTACGCCCGACCGTTCGCCGCTTGCCTAGCGAGCCGCACCGCCGCCCGATTGATGGCCGGCACTTCATCTTGCAAGCCGTAGCGGGCGAGCTTGACGTAGTTGGCGCCGTATGTGTTTGTCTGAATGACGTCGGCGCCCGCGGCGATATACGCTTCGTGAATATGGACGATTTCTTCCGGTTTCGATAGATTCAATTCTTCAAAACAACGGTCAACGCCATGCGAATAGAGAAGCGTCCCCATCGCGCCATCGGCGATCAGCACGCGTTGTTTCAGGTCATCAAGCAATCCCACGTTCGATTCCCCCGTTTCTTCACAAGTAAAAGAAAAAAGCCTTCTAAGAAGAAGACTTTCCGTTCGCTTCTTCTTATCTTCCAGGCTGTTGCCTGTCTGGATTTAGCACCTTGGCCGCGGCCAGGTTGCTGAGGGTTCACCGGGCCAGTCCCTCCCCCTCTCTTGATAAGAATGTCCGTATGCAGTTGTTGCGTTTGGTTTTGACTATTACTATATAATTTAATGTATTTTTCGAAATTATTCAATACGGTGAAGCAAGGAAATTTCAAAAAAGAGCTTCTCGGATCAGCGGAGAAGCTCTTTTCCACATTGGGGGCAAAATTGAAAATCGTGCTGCACATGCCCGCCGCAATAAGGGCGATGTTTGTTTTCGCTTCACCTCCAAATCGGATGTTCATCGGGCCGGGTTCTTCCTCGCTGTCGACAATGTCCAACAAGGACATGCGTTGTTTTCCCGTCGCGCTTTTGTAAGGGAAAATTGCTTGCACGGCTCCGATGGCGATCGGCGCAAGGCCGAAAAACGGAAAAAAGCGGGCGGCGGGAAACGGCGAGTCCGCAGTGATGGAGAACGCCATCACCATCCAAAAGATTCCGAACAATACAGCGGCGATGCTGCCGAAGAGTCCCTGTATCGACGGGCCGCGGCCGGGTTTGATGCTTTTCAAATTCATCCTGATTTGGATTCGGCAGGGCGCTTGGAAGTGTACGAAAACTTGGGGAAACAGATGCTCGCCTACTACAACGAGCTGTTTTTAGAGTTTAAGATGCATCAAAAATCATTAAGCAGGCGCTGTCCCCTGCAATAGGGGATGGGCGCCTGCTTTTCATTGGAGAAAAGGGTTGCGTCGCTTCCCTAGCCCGCGGGAAAGAAAAAGGCCATGCGGCGGCGTCTTTGCCTTCTTTCCCTCATAAAAGAAGGGATCGGACGAAGGGAAGAAGAATAGAAAGACATGAAAAAAGGAGGAGGGAACGTTGCTCAAGCATTTGCCTATGGAAGAAAATGTGATGGATATGCTCATCGGCGGCTTTTCGGTTGTCATGTTGATTGCGGTTGCGACAATCGTTGTTCTTTGGCGAAAGAATCGAGAGCAACGCCTTGCGCTTGTGTGGATATTGGCCCATCTTTTGTTGCAGGCTCTGGCTGTTTTCTTTGCGCTGAAGGCGATGTCTTTTGACCTTGCTCATGTGCAGGCATCTGAAGAAATCTCCCTCCTTCTTGGCAAGGCGGGGATGGCATGGGGAGCGGGGATGGTTTGTTTGCTGGCCGGCATTGTGAAACTTTCTAGACGCTGACCACGATCCCTGATAAAGCGGTATGATTGTGAAGGAATGTCAAACCGCAAAAAAGCCATCCGCCTTTATTGGTTGACGGCGCCAAGGGGCGGATGGCGTTGGCAAGATGATTCGAATAAGGAGTTGCCTATGTTGTTTTTCGACTTCTTGGTATGGTCAGTGTTTTCCAGTTGTTTGCATTCAGTTGTTTCGCGACATAGACGATTTGTCCGATATGATACGAATAATGGTACATTTGCCGCTCAATCGCTTCGATGACAGAATGGGGTTCACCGCGGATCGTGACCGTCCGCAACAAATCCGTTTCTTGCAGTTCATTCAGCGTCTGAAAGAAAGTGGACCACCCCTTTTCCCAGCAATCCATGACTTCTTTGCGCGTATGGAAGTCATGGATAAACTCATCATCGCGGTTTCGGTCCGTTTTTTCCCCGTCCGATGAAAAAAAGTCTGTCCAGCGCGACACCATATTTCCGCTCATATGTTTGACAATGATGGCGATGCTGTTTGTCTCCTCATGAAAGCAATGGAACAGCTGTTCCTCCGAACATTGGCCTATAGCCCGTTCGGCGGTCTTTTTCATGTCGAGAAAGCGCGCGCGCACCACCCGCAAATATTCTTGGCTGATGTTCATTCACATTCCCCCGTCAAAGAAAGGTCCTGTCTTTATATTCGCCATCGATGTTGTGATTTCTTGCCATGTGACGGCAAAAATCAAAAAACCACAGCGTCTTGGATATCGGTCATTGTGAATCATGTTTTCGAAGCAGGCGAGTGAATAATCAAATAATAGCGGCACTCTTCTTGGCCCGTGTTGATCAACTGATGTTCGCAGGCGGCGTCGTAATAAAGAGAGTCCCCTTCGCGCAAGTCATAGTGACGATCTCCCAGCACGATGCGCAATGTTCCGGCGGCGACGGCAATATATTCTTTTGTGCCTTTCGGGTGGGGCGGAAACACTCCCGATTGTTGGCCGGGCGGAATGATGTTGAGAATGAATTCGATCGGCTGCCCCGGAAAAACGGGGGAAAGAAGATGGCGCTCGAAGCCGCTCTCCTCATCGCAGTACACGTATCGCTCCTCTTTTTTGATCATGATGATTTCCTTCGGTTCGTGTTCGCCAAGAAGTTCGGATAGTGTCACCCCCAATCCGGCGGCGATTTGGCAGGCGACTTGGATTGTCGGGTTTTTTTCGCCTCGCTCGATTTGCGACAGCATCGATCGGCTGACGCCGCACCGTTCTGATAATGCTTGAAGTGTCAGCCCTTTTTGTTTTCGGACGGCGCGTACATTGTGAGCAAAGGTCATGATCGTGTTCCTCCTTTTGTTATATTGTACACGATCGTAGAATTTTTTGTCTTGACATACTCTTTAGTAAAAAAATAAGATGGTAATATACACTATAGTGGATAAATAGATTGAGGGGAGAGGAGAAAAAAGTGGGGGACGCGATCCGTTGGCTGCTGGCGGCGCTGCCGCTTTTATGGGCGTTGGCCGCGATTGGATGGCGGAAGATGTCAGCGATGAATGCGGCGCTCGGCTGTTATGCGCTGGCGGTGGGGCTCGCTTTGTTTCCATTTCATGCTTCGGCCGGTGAGGTCATGCATTTTACCATGTACGGCGTGCTTCTGGCGTTGATCGTGGTGTATGTGCTTGTGTTTGGGCTGCTCTTGCATCATGTGTTGGAAGCGGGGGGAGCAATTAGGACGCTTTCCGCCTGGCTTTCCTATTTCGGCCGGACAAAATCGCAGCAAGCGCTGTTGGTGTCAGCGGCGTTAGGCCCATTTTTGGAGGCGGTCAGCGGCTTTGGATTAGCTGTGGTCATCACGGCGCCGCTTTATACGGCGCTTGGGTTTCCAGCCCGCAAGGCGATGACATTAGCGCTCTTGACCCAATCAGCTGTGCCATGGGGGGCGCTCGCCATCGGCACGGTCATCAATGCCGAACTATCGGGCGTTCCGCTTCGCGAGCTTGGCGAATACAGCGCCTGGCTTCATATCCCACTCTATTTGTTTTACGCCTGTGCGGTCGTTGTGATCAGTGGAGGATGGCGGTCGATTCGCATGCATCTCGGTGATATCGTTATCGTGTTTGTCAGCTTGGCATTAGTGACATGGGCGGTCAGCGCCTATGTGTCGGTTGAGCTGGCCGGGGCGGCTGCAGGCGGGACGGCGGCGCTGGTTCTTATCGGGTATTGGCAGTGCCAAGCATATTTTGGCAGACGCAAGGAGGAAGCAGAAGAAAGGGAAGAAAGGGAAGAACGGCAGCCGCTCGGGAAAGTGTTATGGCCCTATCTTGTGCTGATCGGCTATATTTTCATCACCCATTTCTTTCCTGAAGTCCGGCATATTGCCACTACGGTCGGAGTTTGGCAGTGGCCGGCCTATGGCTTCCGCCTCGAGCTTTTGTACAGCCCCGGGTTTGCCTTATGTCTCGCTGTCATTGTGGCATTTGGATTGTATCGCCTTCGCTTGAACGAAGGATTGGCTTGTATTCGGAAGACGTTGAAACAAGTGTTTCCTGCTGCTGTGGCGACAACGGGGTTTATTGCGATGTCGTCGGTGATGGACGGGTCAGGAATGATGGGCGTGCTGGCCACACAAGCCGCCACTTGGACGGAATCGGCGTTTCTTGCCGTGTCGCCGCTCGTCGGGGCGCTCGGCGGCTGGACGAGCGGAAGCAACAGCGCGGCGAATGCCATGTTTTCCCCGTTTCAGCGGGCGATGGCCGATCAATTGCACGAGCCGGCCATCTGGTACGCCGCCGCGCAAAACGTCGCCGCTTCCAATATGACGATGGCGTCCCCAGCGCGAATCGCGCTCGTCGCCTCAACGGTCGGACGCCCTGGTGAGGAAGGAGAGGCGATGCGCCTTGTCGGTCCGATCGCGGGCGCGGCGTTGGTCATCATTGTTCTTGGTGTGCTGATCGGGCGGGCGACCGTTGGCATGTAGAGTCCGTTTGCGGCTCGGCCGCCGATATTATGCGATCGCTTTTTGCCCGATTCCAGGACGATCCACCTCGCAATAAAAGAAACGTGTCGTCTAGCTTTTCTTTCAAATTTCTTGTAAGGCTGGTTAAAAACAAGTTTTTCGCTCCGCTCGGTGCGATTGGCAAAAACAAAAAATGATGCTGATCCTATTTCTCCAAAAAGAAAGAATTGAAAGATCTCCATTTTTTCTGAAATCAAGATCTTCGAGCGTTCTGCCTGTAAAACAAAAAAGCGGATTGAGAATTCTCTCATCCGCAATTAACGATAATTCACAAACTGCACCTCAATCGGCAAATCCGCTTCGCGAATGGCGGCGATCACCTTTTGCAAGTCATCTTTGCTTTTGCCGCTGACGCGGATTTGGTCGTCCTGCACTTGGCTTTTCACTTTCAGCCCCGTGTTTTTAATGATCGTATTGATCTTTTTCGCGTTCTCTTTGTCGATCCCTTGGACGAGCTTGGCGCGTTGGCGCACCGTGCCGCCTGAGGCCGGCTCGATTTTGCCGTATTGGATGTTTTTCGTCGCCACCCCGCGCTTAATGAGCTTGCCAATCAGAACGTCCTTCAACTGCTCAAGCTTAAACTCGTCGTCGGAGATGAGAACAAGCTCGTCTTTCTCGAGCGAAATGTCGCTTTTGCTTCCTTTAAAGTCATAGCGCGTTTTGATTTCTTTCATCGCGATGTTGATGGCGTTCGCCACTTCCGCCAAATCGACTTTGGAGACAATATCAAACGAGCTTTCTTTCGACATATGCGACCTCCCGGGCGTGTGATGTACTTTCATTATAGAAAATGGTGGGAAGGAAGGCAACCATAAGCAAAGGACTAGAAGGTCCGTTTCGTCTTTGGATCGGGAATATAGGATTATGCGGAAATGAAGAAAGCAAAACAAAAAAGGCGGTTCGATCCGCCTTTCGTTGCGCCTGTCATAAATGATTCGTCTTCTTCGAATACGCAAACTTCCCAGCTTCGCGGTTTTTCTCGCGCATCATGTTTTTCTCGTGGCGCTTCGCTTGGTTGTCGCGCGCTTTTTTGTCGTTGTCGCTTGTGTTTGCCATCAGTCGTCCTCCTTTTGCTTCGGTCATTCGCCATTAGTATGGGCAAATGGAAAGGAACGATATTGAAATGCGGTGAGGTAGTTTATGGAAAGGGGAAGTAGGAATGCCGCTATATTCAAATCGTTGTCAATGTCATGTTCCGACACCCGATTTTTACCGCCAAACGGATGGCGGAGTTGACTAGTTTGCCGGAAGGGACGGTTCGGCGCTATTTGAATCGGTTTGAGGAGCAGCGACTCATTTTCACGGATGGGCGGATGCGGTCCAAAACGTACTACTACAATCTTCTTGATCAACTTCGGTGGTGGGGACAGGCGCCTGTGTTGGGCAGGCGCCTCTGTTTCGCTTCTAGGGGGTGTCGTCAGGTTTCCATGTATTGATTCAGAAAAAACAGAGCAATCGTCCCCGGTCCGGCGTGAGCGCCGATGGCGCTGCCGATGTCGGAGAGGAAAAAGTGCGTGCAGCCGTGCGTTTCTTCGATCATCCGCTTCAGTTCAAGCGCTGTTTCTTCATCATCGGCATGGCTGATGCCGATCGTTTGTTTTTGCAAGTCATCGCCGCGCTCGCCCATCAACTCGACCATGCGTTTCAACACTTTTTTCCGTCCGCGCAGCTTTTCAAGCGGAACGAGGGCACCGTCTTCGACATGGAGGAGCGGCTTGATGTTGAGCAAGCCCCCGAAGGCCGCCGCGGTTTTGCTGATGCGGCCGCCGCGCGCCAAATATTCGAGATTGTCGACGGTGAAGATATGTTCCATATGGCGGCAGTACGCCTCGATTGTTTCACAAAGCAAGTTGTACGGCGTGTTTTGCTCCGCCAACTCGACCGCTTTCATAACGGCGAGCCCTTGGCCGAGCGAAGCGCATTTCGAGTCGATGATCGTCAGGCGAAACTCAGGGTATTCCTCAAGCAGTTCGTTGCGGACGGTCATGGCGGTCTGGTATGTACCGGATAATCTCGAAGAAAAGGCGATGTATAAGCATGACCGATTTTCTTTGGCGTACGGCAAAAACAGCTCCTTCATCGCCAACGGGCTCGGTTGGGCCGTTTTCACCGCGTGTCCTTGGCGCATGGCGTCATACACTTGTTTCGGTGCGATCGTCACCCCATCTTCGTAGTCTTGGCCGCTCCAATGGACGACAAGCGGCAAAAAGGCGATGTGATGCTCGCGGATGTACGATTGCGGCAAGTCCGCCCCGCTGTCGGTGATGATTTGAACGGACATGGTTCTCGTCCCCCTTTTCTTGTTTGCGAACTGACTGTATATAGCCGCATCGGCAGAATGGGCCGATGAACAGCGATTTATGTCTTTCTTTAGTGTAGCGGTTTTCCGGACGGAATACAATGGAGAAGCGAAGGAGGGAGAAAAAACAGCTGCGGGAAGCCCGCAGCTGTTATTGAGTGAGCTCATCAAGCTCAGCTTGAAATTGACGCAACTGCGCTTTTTCCGCCGTATTGGAATGCGCATAGGCAGATGACAAAGCGTTTTTGGCGATGGCAATGGCGCGGTCGACGTTCATGTCGATTTCACCGTTAACCGCTTGCTTCGCTTGGGCGACCGCTTTACGCGCCTCTTGAAACAGACGATTGCCCATCGCTATACGCCCCCAAGCGACGTTTCCACTGCTTTTTCCGCTTTGCGCGCTTCCGCTTCGGCGTACGTCAAGTGATAAGGGATTCGCTTGTCATGCCGTTCAACCGCATCGACGCTCTGCTGGACGAAACGCTTCGATTTGTTTCGTTTGCCCATGACGGATTCCCCCTTTAAAAAATGAAGACGCCTGTTGCGTCATGTATAGTGTAACCGCACGGGGGGAACAGTAGTAAGGAAATTCGTTACAAACCGCTGCATCCCAGCGCTGGCTCGATGCGGCGAAAAGGCGGAGAAGGAACGAATGGGTGGCGTTATAGTCCCAGGATTTCTTGCAAATAAACGCCAATGCCATCTTCTTCATTCGTTTTTGTCACATCATCGGCGATGGTTTTCAGCGGTTCGATGGCGTTGCCCATCGCTACACCGAGACCGGCCCAGTCGATCATCTCGAGGTCGTTGTCTTCATCGCCAAAGGCGATGACGCGCTCCTTTGGGATGCCGAAGTAGTCGGCGACTTGTTTTAAGCCCGCGGCTTTATGGACGCCATGGCGGATAATTTCAATGACATGCCATGGTTCGCTCCAGCGCCGTTGGTGGATGACGTTGGCGTATACATTCGCTAAATGTGATTGAATCCGCTCAATATGATCATCGTCTGTGTACACGAGCACGCTCGTCGGATCTTTGCCGAGCGAGCGGCGCAAATCGCCGATTTCTACGGTCGGGTTGCCAAGGCGGACAATGTCAAGCAACACCTCGTCATGTTGGTGAAAATAGACAGCATCTAACACTTCGGCCATCATATTCTTGATCCCATAGGATTCACTGATTTCAACAATGTCTTTGACGACCGCAAGTGGCAACGGGTAATGGCGCACGCCCCAGGATAATTGACGTGGATGGTGGACAAACGCGCCGTTGAAATTGACGATCGGCGTTGCAAGGCCAAGTTCTTCGTAATACATGCAGCTTGCCCGGTACGGGCGACCGGTGGCGATGACGACAAGATGGCCGGCGTCGATGACGCGGCGGATGACGTCTTTGGTAAATGGAGAAATCGTTTTATCCTCTTTCAGCAGCGTTCCATCCAAATCCAAAGCAATTAAATATGGCTTCATGTCTGACTCCTTTGCTTTCGTTATTCTTTACACTACATAGTGTAACTCTTTTCCAAAATCGCTGTCCATATGGTACACTATACAGCAATGGAAAAAGACAGAAGGGGTTTGAACTGCGATGGTCATCGTTGAAAAAGAACTGCTGGCCGGAGTGCCGGTTCTTCACGTTGTCAAGCCGGAAAAGCAGGGCGAACGGCTGCCGCTCATTTTCTTTATTCACGGGTTTACGAGTGCCAAAGAACATAATTTGCATTTCGCCTACTTGCTCGCGGAGGCGGGCTATCGCGCCGTGCTTCCCGATGCGCTGTTTCACGGTGAGCGGGACGAAGGATTGAGCGAACGGAAGTTGCAGCTGTCGTTTTGGGACATTGTCGTGCGCACGATCATCGAAATCGACGAGATGAAAAACGACCTTGTGAACCGCGATCTGGCCGATCCAAAACGGATCGGGCTCGCTGGGACATCGATGGGCGGAATCGTCACGTTCGGCGCGCTCGCCGTCTATCCGTGGGTGAAGGCGGCGGTGGCGCTGATGGGCTGCCCGAATTTCGGCGCCTTTTTTGATGCCATGATTGAAGAAGGACAGCGGCGCCGCATTGAGTTTCCGATGCTGCCGACGTTGTTGGCGTTGGAAAAAGAAAAGCTTGCCCGCTATGATTTATCGAAACAACCTGAAAAACTCGCCGGGCGGCCGCTGTTCATCTGGCACGGGAAAGCCGACCAAGTCGTCCCGTATGCTTATACATATGAGTTTTATAAGCAAATTAAACCACTTTATGAAGGAAACGAAGACCGGCTGCAGTTGATCACCGACCCGCACGCCGGCCATAAAGTGACGCGTGAAGCGTTTTTGGAGACGGTGCGCTGGTTTCGTGAGCATGTGTAAGCAAAATCGGCAATGAGGAAACGAACATGTTTGTCGTCAGCTAAAGCGTGCTTCACAAAAGGGAATCCGCCTTTTAAAAACAAAAAAGGCGGATTTTTCGTTTGAGCACATTTTTTATTCAAATGAATATTTGAATATAAGGGGGAGATATGCTATTGTATATTCAAACGAATATTTGAATATTGACAAGGAGCGAGAAGGAATGCAACGTCATGATGTGTGCGACGTTTACTGTTATGACGAAGAGAAGGTCGAGAGGGTTCAGCGGCGGCTTCGTGATGAAAACATTGCCGCGATTGTGCCGTTTTTCAAGGCGCTTGCCGATGAAAACCGGGCGAAAATCGTCTATGCGCTTTGCGGTGAAGAGGAGTTGTGCGTCTGTGACTTGGCGAACGTGATCGGGGCGACGGTAGCAACGACGTCGCATCATTTGCGCATTTTGTATAAACAAGGAATCGTGAAATATCGGAAAGAGGGAAAACTCGCCTTTTATTCGCTCGATGATGACCATATCCACGAGCTGGTGCTTGTGGCGCTTGCTCATCAGAAAGAGGGGGAAGGCCGTGGCGAATGAACAAACATTGGATCGGCTCGAGGCCAAAACATACCGCGTGCAAGGATTGACGTGCACAAATTGCGCCGCCAAGTTTGAGCATAACGTCAAATCCTTGCCTGGCGTCAAAGAAGCAAAAGTGAATTTCGGTGCTGCCAAGCTCACCGTATGGGGGGAGGCGACGGTGGAAGAACTGGAGCAAGCGGGAGCGTTTGAACGCCTGAAAATTCGCGAAGAACGCGAGCGTCTGATGCGGCGGGAGCCGTTTTGGAAGAAGAAAGAGAACTGGAACGTCCTTGTTGCTGCCGGATTGCTTGGGCTTGGTGTTGCGGCGGATGCGGCGGACAGGGGGATATTGGCGGTTGTGATGTATTTGGGGGCGATTGCGATCGGCGGCTATTCGCTGTTTTGGACGGGGTTGCGGAATTTGGTTCGCTGGCAGTTGGACATGAACACGTTAATGACGATCGCCATTCTCGGTGCGGCGGCGATCGGCGAATGGCAAGAAGGAGCGGTCGTGGTCATTTTGTTCGCCATTAGTGAAGCGCTCGAGCGCTACTCGATGGACCGAGCGCGGCGGTCGATCGCATCGTTGATGGAAATGGCGCCCGCTGAAGCGACGATCCAGCGCGGTGCGGAGGAAGTGACCGTTCCGGTCGAAGACGTTCGCCTCGGAGAGGTCATGATCGTGAAACCAGGGGCGAAAATTCCTTTGGACGGCGTTGTCGTCAATGGGGCGTCCACGGTCAATGAGGCGGCGATGACCGGCGAAAGCTTGCCGGTAGAAAAAACGGTGGGCGATTCGGTGTTCGCCGGGACGCTGAATGAGGAAGGATTTCTAGAAGTGAAAGTGACGAAGCGGGCGGATGAAACGATGTTGGCGAAAATGATCGATCTCGTCGAAGAGGCGCAAGCCGAGCGGGCGCCGTCACAAGCGTTCATCGATCGGTTTGCCCGCTATTATACGCCATTGATTATGATTGTGGCCCTGCTCGTCGCTGTCATTCCGCCGCTTGTCGTGGGCGGCAATTGGCTTGATTGGGTGTACCGCGGTCTCGCTGTTCTCGTCATCGGCTGCCCGTGCGCGCTCGTCATTTCGACGCCGGTGGCGATCGTCACCGCTCTCGGCCATGCGGCCCGAAGCGGTGTGCTCATCAAAGGCGGGGTATATCTGGAACAAATCGGGCGGTTTGACGCCGTCGCCTTTGATAAAACCGGGACGTTAACAGAAGGGAAACCGTCCGTGACCGATGTCGTTGTGTATGAAGAAAGCCGTGAACGACTGCTGGCGGTGGCTGCTGCCATCGAAAAACGATCGCAGCACCCGCTCGCTTCCGCCGTCGTCCGCCTAGCGGAAGAAGATGGCGTGCCGTTTCTTGACGTGCCGGTGGATGACTTTCAGTCGTTGACGGGTCAAGGGGTGAAGGCGGTCGTCGAAAACGAAACGTACTATATCGGCCGTCCATCTTTGTTCGCCGACATGCTCGGCCGTTTGCCAGATGAAGCGGAACAACGAATCGCTGCCTTCCGTCAAGAAGGAAAAACGGTGATGGCGATCGGCACGGCCGATCGGCTGCTGGGGCTTATTGCCGCGGCCGATCAACTGCGGCCGTCCGCAACGGAAACGGTTGCCGCGCTGCGGCGCCTTGGGGTTAGGGAAGTGGTGATGGTGACGGGCGACCATGAGCAAACCGCGCAGGCCATCGGCCGTCAAGCGGGCGTATCAGATATTCGCGCCGGGCTGCTTCCCGAAGAGAAGCTGACAGCGATCCGCGAGCTGAAACAACGTTGCGGCATGACGGCCATGGTCGGCGACGGGGTGAATGACGCCCCTGCCTTGGCCGCGGCCGATATCGGTGTGGCGATGGGCGGGGCGGGGACGGATACCGCCTTGGAAACAGCCGATGTTGTGCTCATGGCCGACGATTTGCGCCAGCTGCCGTACACCGTCCGCCTTGGGCGCCGAACGCTTGCCATCATCCGGCAAAACATCGCCTTCGCCTTAGGGCTTAAAGTGCTGGCACTCGTGGCTGCCGTCCCCGGCTGGCTCACCCTTTGGCTCGCGGTGTTCGCCGATATGGGCGCGACGTTGCTCGTGACACTCAACAGCATGCGCCTGTTGCGGGTGAAAGAATGAGACGGGGCTGCGGGCAGCGAGGAACAAATCGTTTCGATACATCGTCCAACTTACAAGGAGTGCATTTGCCCTCTCTCATGAAATGCATGGAAAATATGGATGTCTTCTGACGATAAGAGACGGTATCATGAAGAGGAAAACATCAAAGCTGATTAGGTTGAACGTTTGGGGATAGCGGCTGTTGGATGGAAACATCGTTTTGGTCTGTTTATGAAAATCATGGGGAAGAGGGGGCGTCATGGAGGGTTCTCGAAAAGAAGAGAGGCATGAAACACAACGGACAGAAAAGATTCAACGGATGGATGACCGGGTGTTTTCGCCGACCGAAGAGTTGGATCGGATCGCTGCGGGAGGGGCGATGAAGCGGGAAGCCCTCGATTGGCGAGGATTTCCCCGGTGGATTCGGTGCTTCGGATACATCGCCTTGGCCTTTTTTGTCATCGTTCCTTTGATGGCATGGTTGTGGAACGTGTTGCTTGAATAGCCGATCAAACGCCAACCACCGCTGTCGGCTTGGCAGAGTGGGGCAAGAAGAAAAAGGCACGGAATGATGTTCACTTCCGTGTCTTTTTCGTATGGAGCTGTTTCATTCCCCCTCAATCCCTAGCGCGTACAAATAGTGGCGCAAGCTTTCTTCGACACATGCGGCGATCAGTTGAATGAACGGAGTGGCCTCACCTTCGACGCTCGCTTTTTCCAGCGCTTCGTAATACTTCCGGCGCTGTTCTGGGTTTGCTTTCACAATAGCGGGCGGATAGCCATGCTGCATTAAAATGAAATTCATCATTAAGCGGGCGGTTCGTCCGTTTCCGTCGGCAAATGGATGAATGTATACGAGCTGAAAATGGAAACGAGCCGCCAGTTCGATTGGATGAAGAGCATGTTGATTCGTTTCATACCAAGAAAACAATCGATTCATTTCATCTTGGACATGCAAAAAGTGAGGGGGGGTGTACGAGCTGCCGGAAATGCGCACATTGTATGTTCGATATTTCCCGGCATTTTCATTGTCAATGCTCTTTAATACTAAATAATGGACCTGTTTCAACACGTGCTCGGTCAAATGTTCTTTGTTTGCGACTAACTCTTCAATAAAGTCAATCGCCTCCGCATGGTTAATAGCTTCCAAATGTTCCTTAAGCTGTTTCCCGCCAATGGTAATCCCTTCTTCTACGACTAGCTTTGTTTCCAGCAAGGTTAACGTATTGCCTTCGATGGCGTTAGAATGGTACGTCCATTCGATCCGAAATGATTCCCGCAAGTTTTTTACCAACCCTGGAGGCAAAGGGCGCAACGCATCCAACCGTTGTTTCAGCTCGTCGATTTTGGCAAACATCGCTCTCACCTCTTGATGTATGATTCGCGGCCTCGATTCGTTTTTCCTTTAAATAGCCAAGCGATGGCTCTCGTTTTTTCTATTTTTCTATATGATACAAAAATAAAGGGAGGGGAGTGTTCAGCAGTTGCAGGACAATGAAACAACCGCCCGCCCAACGCGGGCGAACGGCTAAAAGGGGATGGAAAAGTGGACCGTTTCAGGAAAAATGACCAAGCTGCCGGAGCGCTTCTTCGCTCATCCGCTCCGGCGTCCAGGGCGGATTCCATGTCACTTGGACGCGCACGTCGCGGATGCCGTCGATTTGTTCCAACGCCCGCTTGACGCCACCGGCAATTGAATCATGAAGCGGGCAGCCGGGGGTGGTGAGCGTCATGAGCACATCGATCTGGCCGTCTTGAATGTGTAAGTCGTAAATCAGCCCTAAGTCGACCACGTTAATGCCGAGCTCCGGATCGATGACCGTTTTCAGTTGTTGAATGGCGAGTTCACGAATATC
Source organism: Geobacillus sp. 46C-IIa (assembly GCF_014679505.1). GTDB lineage: Bacteria > Bacillota > Bacilli > Bacillales > Anoxybacillaceae > Geobacillus. Next base: position 2,714,127 of record NZ_CP061474.1, on the reverse strand, counting down.
CATGTTTACTCCCTCCTTGATTGTCATTTTCGAAAGGCTAGGAAGACTCGGTGTTCCAACGCTTGTTCTTGGCGAAAAAGACATGCTGCCGGATTGGTTCGCGAATGAGACGATTGGCTGCCAAAGTGCCATCACTGAGGCGCCGGGCCGCTGGCGAATGTCGTTATTTGCGCAAGACCGCTAAAATCGTGCCGGCGAACAAGACGCTGAGTCCAGCAAATAGCGCTTGACTAGCGGCAAACAGCCGAGTGTTGGCAAACAACAGCGCCGCCGCGGCGAGCACCAAGGCAACAGCGAATAGAAGACACTGAACGGTGATCAACCGTTCATTCATCATTTGTTTTAACGTCGGCACATTTCCTTGACCGACTTTTTCACTGTAGCGATGGGTCCACCATAAAAACGGCACGATTTTGAACAAATAGCCGACGATGCTGAACAAGATCCAGCCAACAATGAATAGATAAACAATGATGCCAAGCCACCGTCCGCTGCCGACAACGATGGCGGCAAAGGCGGCAACGTGCAGCCCAAGGCCGATGACGATGGCGAATAACGAAAACCGAAACGGGCGATCGAGCGCCTTTTTCATTCGCTTTTGCAAAATCGCATAAATGTGCCAGGCAAAAAGAGCGAATCCGCCTGTTAACAAGGCGGCGCCGATGGCTATCCATGCCTCGCCCGGCAGGAACAGGCTGATCAATCCCACCGCCATGCCGCTCGTATACAGCGCATAGACGTAGCGCGCCGGGCGCATCGAAAAGCCGTGGGCGAGGGAAAACATCGGCACCATTTTATACGAAAAACCCATAATGAGCAGGGTAAACCAGCCGCACAGCCCAAACAGCACGTGCAGGCCGAACACCGTTTCATGACTGTTGGCGCCCGTGGCGGCGAAAAAGTGAAAGGCAAGCAACGTCCCGGCGGCGCCCGTCAGCAGCAAAAACAGCAAGGAAGTCGCGACAAACAGCGTCATGATCGTTTTGTTTCCTTGTTGTTTCAATGTCATCGCCATTTGCCAGACAAATAGCACGATGCCGAACAGCAGAAGCAAGCCAGAGAGAAACGCTTGGTTTGGCGTAAACGCTAAACTGGCGGCAAAGGCGACGATGCCGAGAGCGGTGATCGCAAACTGCCAAAAACCGAGCCGCTCGCTCCAAATCGGTGTCAAAAAGGCGACCGGAACGAGCTGGTACATCGCCCCCATCGCTGCCATTAAGGCGAAGCCAAGCAAGGCCAAATGGGCCGCCGCCCACACGAGCGGCAGCCGGAACGCGCCGCCGCTCATTGCGGGAACGCCCGCCAGCAGCACAAGCTGCGATGCGGCGAACGCCAGCACGGCGAAAATGATAAAGGAAAACGGAAGGCGGATGTCCGTTTCCGTTCCGGTGCGGGCCGGAAACATGGCGCTCATCCTTTCATAATTCGAATTTCAAAGCTGCCGTCTTCACGTGCGGTCGTCTCGTGCCGGTAGCCAAGCTCATCAAGCTGCTCGTACAAAAACATCGGTCGGCGGTCGTTAATGATCGTCAGCGTCTCGCCAGGATTCAGCTTAGCGAGGGCAGCGAGCGTCCGCATCATCGGCTGCGGCGGCTCGAGTCCGCGGTTATCGAGGATCATCGGTCATCCCCCCTGCTTCACAAACGTTACTTTCCAATGTTTTTTTTCGATTTGTTCCGCTTCGTACGTAAATCCTTTCGCTTTCATAATCGGAAACAGCGGCAGCGGCTTGAACGGGGCGTGTAAAATGAACGTATCACCCGACTGCAGCGGCTTGATGGCGTTCATAATTTTTTCAAACGGTTCCCGCTTTTGCCGCAAATCTTCGCGCACATCGAGTTCAATCGTTGTGGCCATCCACATTCCCTCCTTTTTGCTATTATGATAATCATTTTCATTGTTGAATGTTGTGATATAGCTCACAACCATGCGGTCGGAACACGATGTGTCTGCCGCTGGTTCGAGAAAGATGGATGGTTTGTTCTGAACGTGCGATGCCCAATCATTCCCTCGCCATCTGGCTCTCAAGCGGGGCGAGAGCGGCATTCATCCCCATTTCCGCGATGAGCCGCATTTTAGACAAAAGGGATTAGAAAAAGATTTCTTGCTCAAGCCCTTCCTGATCGATCAAATAAAAGCCGTGTTCGTCGACATTGATCAACCCTTTCCGTTTCAGCTGGCTCAACGTCCGGCTGACCGTTTCGCGGGCGGTGCCGATCATGTTGGCCAGCTCGCGGTTTGTCACATGGGCGGTGAGACGGTGCCACTTCCCTTGTTTGACGGCATTCGTCCGCGTCAGCCGCAACAAAAGCAGCACGATTTGTTCGTACGTATTATGGAGCACTTGCGCTTCGAGCCGGTTTTGCAAGTCAACGATTTTTTCGCCCATGACGCGAAACAGTTTCATGCATAGCTCAGGGCTGGCCATCAGCACTTGTTCGAAATCATGGATCGGAATGGCGATCAATGTCGCTTCTTCCGCCACTTCGGCGTGAGCCGGGTACGCGCCTTTTAAGAAAAAGCCGGCGTGCGGAAACATTTCCCCCGTCTGTAAAATCGAGACGATTTGCTCTTTCCCGCTGAAGTCCGTTTTATAAATTTTTACCGTGCCGGAATGAATGAAATAGACGCGTTCTAACGGGTCGCCTTGCATAAAGACAAACGTCCGCGGCTTGTAGACGCGCACATGGGAAATGGCGACAAGCGATTCGAGCTCGTAATCGGACAGTTCGCGAAACAACGGAACCGTTTTTAAGCGATCTTTCATCCAATGGTTCGCCATGGCGTTCTCTCCTTTAAAAAGGTGACAAAAACGTGACAGCTCAGAAAATGTGACAAATGTGTGGCAGCTGTTTGTTGGAACAGAAGGCGACGGTTTTCGAACATCCGCGCCGTTTGGCCCTTTCTGCCTTCATTGTATAAATTCTCACACGTTGAAGCTGTGATATAAATCATAGTTGACATTTGTCTCGGCTCACAAACTGCCAAACGATCAGCGCGCTACAATGGGGGCGAACAAACGAGAAGGAGGTTGCCTCACATGGAAGTGAACCGAACGGTCCGCCCGAACATCCGGCCTGGGTGGCAAACAACCAACAGTTTTCTTAAATCGATTCTCATTTTCACTATTTTAATTAGCTTTACCGTCCTGCTCGTCGGCGGATATTGGATTTTTAAAGAAATGGCGCCAAGGCCGAAAGAAGTGCGCAGTGAAAGCGGCCAAGTGTTGATGACGAAAGAAACGATCGTCGGCGGGCAAGCTGTGTTCCAAAAATATGGATTGATGGATTATGGTACGGTGCTTGGCCACGGGTCGTATATGGGGCCGGACTATACGGCGGAAGCGCTGAAAGTGTACACGGAAGGCATGCAAGATTACAAGGCGAAAGAACGGTATCACAAACCGTTTGCCGATTTAACGGACGATGAGAAGTCGATCATCCGTGAACAAGTGATTAAAGAGATGCGGAAAAACCGCTACAATCCGGTTACGGATGTGCTTGTCTTGACAGATGCACAAGTCCACGGGTTGGAAAAAGTGCGCGACTATTACCGCGACGTTTTCACCAATGGTGACGGCTGGGGATTGAAAAAAGGATTGATCAAAGAAAGCGACATGCCAAAAGCGGATCGCGCTTGGGTTGCGGATGGGGATCAAATTCAACAAATTGCCGACTTTTTCTTCTGGACGGCTTGGCTGTCGAGCACGCTCAGAATTGGCGACGAGATTACGTATACGAACAACTGGCCGTACTATGAGGACGCCGGCAATACGATGTCGTTTTCCGCGGTATGGTGGAGCGGCGCGAGCGTCACGATTTTGATTTTGTTTATCGGGATCATTTTGTACGTGTTCCATCGCTACCAATTAAGCATGCAAGAAGCGTATGCCGAAGGGAAGTTTCCGGTCATCGATTTGCGGCGGCAGCCGCTTACCCCGTCGCAGGTGAAAGCGGGTAAATATTTCGTCGTCGTATCGGCGCTCTTTTTCGTCCAAACGATGTTCGGGGCATTGCTTGCTCACTATTATACAGAACCGGACAGCTTCTTTGGCATCAAATGGATCCATGACGTATTGCCGTTTAACATTGCCAAAGGATATCACTTGCAACTGGCGATTTTCTGGATTGCCACCGCTTGGCTTGGCATGGGGATTTTCATCGCTCCGCTTGTCGGTGGGCAAGAACCGAAAAAGCAAGGGTTGCTTGTCGATTTGCTCTTTTGGGCGCTTGTTGTCCTTGTCGGGGGCAGCATGATCGGCCAATGGCTCGGCGTCAACGGCTATTTAGGAAACAAATGGTTCCTGTTTGGCCATCAAGGTTGGGAATATATTGAGCTCGGCCGCATTTGGCAAATTATTTTAGTGGTCGGCATGCTCCTTTGGCTGGTCATCGTCTTCCGCGGCGTCAAACGCGGACTGAAGCGGGAAAGCGACAAAGGCGGGCTCATCCACTTGCTGTTTTACTCCGCCATTGCCGTTCCGTTCTTTTACATCTTCGCGTTCTTTATCGAACCGGACACGAACTTTACGATGGCTGACTTCTGGCGCTGGTGGATCATCCACTTATGGGTGGAAGGCATTTTTGAAGTGTTCGCCGTTGTCGTCATCGGGTTCTTGCTCGTACAAATGAGATTGGTGACGAAAAAATCGACGGTCCGGGCGCTATACTTCCAATTTACGATTTTATTGGGCAGCGGTGTCATCGGCATCGGCCACCACTACTACTACAACGGTTCGCCGGAAATATGGATTGCCCTTGGCGCCGTGTTCTCGGCGCTTGAAGTCATTCCTCTCACGCTGCTCATTTTGGAAGCGTACGAGCAATACAAAATGATGCGCGACGGTGGAGTCAACTTCCTGTACAAAGCGACGTTCTGGTTCTTGATTTCAACCGCCATTTGGAACTTGGTCGGCGCAGGGGTGCTCGGCTTCCTGATCAACTTGCCGGCAGTCAGCTACTTTGAACACGGGCAATTCTTAACGCCGGCCCACGGCCACGGGGCGATGATGGGCGTGTACGGCATGTTTGCCATCGCCGTGCTCCTTTACTCGCTGCGCAACATTGTCAAGCCAGAGGCGTGGAATGACAAATGGTTGAAGTTCTCGTGCTGGATGTTAAACATCGGATTGGCCGGCATGATCGCCATCACGCTCCTTCCAGTCGGGATTTTGCAAATTAAGGAAGCGTTTGTCAATGGCTATTGGGCGTCGCGTTCACCTTCGTTCTTGCAACAAGATATCGTCCAAAACTTGCTGCTTGTCCGCTTTCTTCCGGATACGATCTTTTTGATCGGCGTCGTCGCGTTGCTTGTCTTTGCGATCAAGGTGCTGTTCCATTTGCGCAAGCCAACGCACGGCGAAGGGGAAGAGCTGCCGGTGGCGAACTTAGCGGAAGAAGAATAACAAATAGGCACAGCGGAATGCCGCTGTGCCTTTCATTTGCGAACGTTTTCAACTACTTGCAACATTGATCGGGCTTGGCGTGTTCTTTCTCCTTTTGCTTTTCATGGCAAGGAAAACAGTACAATGTCTCCTTTCCTTCGCTGATGACGCCGTTTAAAAATCCATGCAAACAATGGATCGGCTTGCCGCATTGCGCGCAAAAGCCAACAAGCTCTTCCAACCGCCATTTCTCCTTTCACGGGGATTGAAAAATGTTCACCAGACGACTGTGATGCTCATCACTACCGTCCTAGGTGAAAGCGGCTATGATAAGTATATAATTCATTATACTACAAAGGAGGCCAACGTTATGAGCCAATTTGCTGCAAAAATCCATGCTCCGGATTATCCGCCGCGCGATCGCCATCCCGCAATTTTCCGGCTGTTTGACAGCCTGAAGCCGGGGGAGGTGATGGAGCTTGTCAACGACCATGACCCGCGTCCGTTGCAATACCAGTTTATGATGGAGCGTCCGGATCAGTTTACATGGGAGTACTTAGAGGAAGGACCGGACGTCTGGTGGGTGGCCATCGGCAAAAAATAACTCATCCGCTCCATGAGGGTTTCCGTCGGCAGGCGGAAATCTTTTTTTTCGCCGGTTCGTATGGTACGGTAGGAACAGACGAGGTCTGGGAGGGGGATCGTGATGAAACAAACGATTGCTGGAGTGGTGCTGGCCGGCGGCCAGTCGCGCCGGTTTGGACGGCCGAAGGCGTTCGCGTTGCATCAAGGAGCGCCATTTTTCGCTTGGTCTGTCGCCGCGCTTGCTCCGATCGTTGACGAATTGTATCTCATCAGCCATCCGGCGCTTGTCGACGAGTTTCGTCGGCGAACGGATATCCCGGTGCTGCTCGATGTGGAGGGTTACCGCGGCTCTGGGCCGCTTGCCGGCATTTACACCGCCATGGAACAGAGCCAATCCGATTGGGTGTTCGTCCTGCCGTGCGACATGCCGTATATGGACAAGGACGTAACGGAACGGCTCGCCGCCTATGCCGATCCGTCCTTTGACGCCGTCGTTCCGCTCCATGACGGTCGCCCGGAGCCATTGGTCGCCTTGTACCACCAGCGGCTTCGCCCGATGATCGCCAAGCTGCTTGATGCCGGCGAACGACGGATGGTCTCGCTTCTTGACGGCGCCCGCGTCCGCTATGTTGACGCCCAACAGCTTGCCGCGGATGAAAACGTATGGCGCAATGTCAATAAGGAAGAAGAGTATCGGTAAGATGGGGGGATATATCTTTTGCTGATCGAAAGAGCCGTCCTTGACCACGGAATTGTTCTTTTTCCCGGCTCTTCACCATCAAATATACTTGATACAGAAAGACGCTCATGATACGCAAGTTAAAAATGATTTCGCCTGTACAATAACGTTTCTATTGTCAATGAAAGGTCAAGTGCACCTTTTGGTGATGACCTTAAATTTTATGAAACGGCAACAGTGCGAAAAAAGAACCGCACGGCCTCGGCTCTTTTGCGTTATTGGAGTGGAGGTTGATTTTGGTCCATTTCCTTCGCCAAGTCCGCCACTTCGGCGACGGTCAGCCCCGTTCGTTTCGCGGCTTCGTGAATAGGCAGGACGTCAAGCAAGTTTTTCGCGATTTCGATGGCTTTCTGTTTTTTCGGCTTGTTTGACCGCTTTCTCTTTTTCCTGTTCTAGATCTTCTACGAGTAAACGAAAGACTTTATTCATTTTCATCCACTCCTTTCCTTTTTGGGCGTATGACGGGTCAATAAACTTGTCCGTAGCTGTCAACACACCGGCGATGATGTGCAGCTGTTTCGGTTCCTCGTCGATCGTTTTCACCAGTTCGATCGTTTTTTTTCGATCATCGTTTGCCGGTCGAAGCGGGCGTGCATGAGCGGAACGGGGATGAGCTTCATCGTCTCTCCGGGGGTAAGTGGTTCACCGTTATGGATTTTTTCTTCAATGGCGTGAAAAATCGCATCCCCGTTGAATTCACCAAGCAACACCGCTTTGGATGAAAGAAACAAATCTCCGGCGTCCAGCTGTTGGCGGACGCTTGTGACATCGCTTTTGTAAATCACAACCATGCGAATCGGCCGGATTCGTTTTTCCTGTTGGTAGGATGTGTGCAAGATTCAGCAAGCATACTCAAGATACTTCAAATGGTTGTCAATGAATCGTTCGTTGCTTTCGTACTCAAGAAGCAGAATTGGAATCATCTTCGAGAAGAAACACGGTGTCGGCGCGTTTGTCATCCGCCCGTACAGACGGAAATTCGTTCGGCAACAGCGCTTTGATTCGCGGGAGTTCGTGAAGTCCGTACACATCGAGGAATTGGTTTTGGTACAATGCGCTGGGCGATTTGAGCAAAATGTTTTTGGCGTGGTACGAGATCCCGTTTAGCATCGTCTCATCTCCACTCGTTTTCACTTATACCGCTTGTACCATACGGCTGTCATCTTCGCTCATGGCACGATCGCTGTCGGCTGTGGATGTGATGGATATCACATAACGCGTCCAGCCATTGCGGTACAATGGAGGCCAAGGAGGGAATGGGATGCGCGATTTCCATGAAAATCCGTTTATTGTGATTTGGGAATTGACAAGGGCGTGTCAATTAAAATGCCTTCATTGCCGTGCCGAGGCGCAATATCATCGCGATCCGCGCGAGTTGACGTTTGAGGAGGGGAAAAAGCTCATTGACGAGATTTACGATATGGACCAGCCGATGCTCGTCTTTACCGGCGGCGACCCGCTCATGCGGCCGGATGTGTACGATTTGGCGAAATATGCGATCGATAAAGGGTTGCGCGTGTCCATGACGCCAAGCGCGACGCCCAACGTGACGAAAGAGGCGATCCGCAAAGCGAAAGAAGTCGGCCTGGCGCGCTGGGCGTTCAGTCTTGACGGGCCGAACGCCGAGATTCACGACCATTTCCGTGGTACGAGCGGCTCGTTTGATTTGACGATCCGTGCGATTCAATACTTGCATGAGCTCGATATTCCTGTGCAAATCAACACCGTCATTTCGCGGTACAACGTTCATGTGCTCGATGAAATGGTGGAATTGATTGAGAAGCTGAAATGTGTTCTTTGGAGCGTTTTTTTCCTTGTCCCGACAGGAAGAGGGAAAGAGTCGGATATGATTTCCCCCCTCGAGCATGAGCAGGTGTTCCGCTGGCTGTATGAGACGAGCAAGCGCGTTCCGTTTGACATTAAAACGACAGCCGGCCAGCATTACCGCCGCGTTGTGCTGCAGGCGAAAATGCGCGAAGGAAAAACGGCGAACAGCGGCATTCACTACGAAGATGTCTTGAATAAAGGATTAACCGGACAAGTCGACGGACTCGGCCGCGCGCCGAAAGGGGTGAATGACGGCAACGGCTTCATCTTTATTTCCCATATCGGCGACGTCTATCCGAGCGGGCTGTTGCCGGTCAAAGCCGGGAACGTCCGGGAAACGCCGCTTGCGGACATTTACCGGCATTCGCCGATTTTCCGAGACTTGCGCAATCCGGACCAATACAAAGGAAAATGCGGCGTCTGCGAATTCCGCCACGTGTGCGGCGGCTCGCGTTCGCGCGCTTACGCCGTAACGGGCGATTATTTGGAAAGCGAACCGTACTGCATCTATATTCCGAAGGCGCTGCGAAACAAAAAAGCAAACCGCCGCTAGGCCAACGGGGGAGGCTGTCCCCGGATCGGCTTGCCGCCCCCGAACGCAGCGGGGGCTTTTTTGCGGCGGCGGATGGATCAATGCGCGAGCGACACGGGCCGCTGGCCTGTGGCAAAAGGGGGCTTTGGCGTCTATTTGTGTTTGAGATCAACAATAAACGTTTCCGGCCCGGTCGGCGTCACGCTTCCCCCTTTTGGTTCGAGGCTCGCTTTAATTTGTTTGAACCGTTTGACGTCCTCGCCGGTGATCAAAATACGCGATGTCCCATGGCGGATCGTCAATAGCTCTCCTTTCATCTCGTTATCCGTGTACACAATCCACAATTGGTAGTCGCGAGCGGCGAACGGCTTGAGACCTTCGACCTCCATCACCATTTCTTTCGTATCATCATTGAGCCAAATCGTTCCGTTCAGCTGTTCGAAATGGGCCAACGGTTCGATCGGAAATCGCTTCGTTTCCGGATGATGAACGATTCGTTCGGGCGGGGCTTCGACAACGACATACCGGTAATGGTCGTTGCTCGGTTCGTGTGGAACGACACGCTCATCGCCAGAAAAGGAAGAGCGGAAGAAGAAAAGAAATGCGACGAGCGCCGCGCCCGCCAGCCCGGATGCCCACCGGAAACGGTGCTGCACTCGCTTCGCCCGCTTTTGCGCCTCTGCCTTGGCCCAAATTTGCTCTTTCATGGCGGAAGGAGGTTCGCCAGGTCGTGATGTCGCCTTCATCCCGATCGCTTCCCATGCCTTGAGCGCGTTTTGACAGGAGGCGCATTGGCGGAGATGGCTCGACACGGCTTCTTTTTCTTGTTCCGGCAGCGTCCCGAGCATCCAATCGACGATTTTCGTTTCCGGAATATGGCTATGCTTCATGCTTGTTTTCACCTCTCCCGGCTTCCAACCAGCGGAACAATGCTTGTTGTTTTCGCAAATTGCGCAGCCCGTAGCGGATGAGCGACTTGATGGAGCCTAGCGGCTTGTTCATCGCCGCGGCGATTTCCCGCTGGGTTTCGCCGCGAAAGTAAAAGTGAATGATGGCTTGCCGTTGTGCCTCAGGGAGATGGGTTAAGGCATCCAAAATGATTTGTTGTTCCAGCTGACGGAGAAAGTAGAATTCCGCCCCCTTTTCCTTCAAAGCGGCTTCCTCGAGCCTGCTGACTAACAGATGTCTGTTCTTGCGGAGCCGATCCAACGACCGGCTTTTTGTTTTGACGGCGAGGAAAGCCTTGACGCTTCCCCGTTTCGGATCAAATTGGGTTGGTTTTTGCAAGATTTCGAGAAACACGTCTTGGCTGACATCTTCCGCTTCCGCCTTGTCGCCGACGATTTGCAGGGCGATATGATAAACGATCGGAGCGTATTTTTCGTAAAAACGGTCAAAGGCGGTGCGGGAGCCTTCGGCGATTTTCTTGAGCAGTTCAGCGTCCTCCCAGCGATTTTCCATCTTGTCCCACCTCCCGTTTTTAGTAAGAAGCAACATTGCATTGCATCGATCGGCCCCATTGTTTTGATGGCTCGCCATTCGCCGCCTCTTTGTCTTCGTCTCCATTTTAGTCATTTTTTTGGCGCAAAACAAATCCATTTGGCTTTCTCCGGCGTATACAGAATGAAAAACAAGGAGAGGAGTGAAACATGGTGTCAAAACGAACAATGATGGTTTTTGTCATGGTGTTGACCCTCTTTTCCTTTTTTCTTGCGATCCGCCCGACATCGGCGGCGAGCGGTGTTGTTCTTTTTACACCGTACACCGGGCTTTCCGTGACGCCGGGGGAGACGATCGACTACACGGTCAATGTCATCAACAACGGTTCAGCTATTGAGAACGTCACGTTCTCGTTTGACGACCTGCCGAAAGGATGGTCGACATCGATCGTCGCCGGAGGGAGAAACATTGAGCAACTGTCTGTGAGAGGTGGAAAAGAGGAAGAGATCCATGTGGAGGTGACCGTGCCTCTTGATGTCGACAAAGGGGATTATCGGGTTGCCTTCGTTGCGAAAAGTGAATCGGGTTCCGCGCGGCTGCCTTTGCTTGTCAAGGTCACTGAACAAGGATCGTTTAAAACGGAACTGACGGCGGAACAAACGAATTTAGAAGGGCATGCCGATTCAAGCTTCACGTATGATGTCACGCTGAAAAACCGAACGGCCAAAACGCAAAATTACGCGCTAAGTTCGGCGGCGAAAAAAGGCTGGCAAGTTTCCTTTACGTCAGGTGGCGATTCGATTACATCGGTCAAGCTTGAGCCGAATGAGTCCAAAGACATCACCGTAGAGGTAAAACCGCCGGAAAATGTGAAAGCGGGCACGTACAAAATTCCGATCAAGGCGCAAACGAGCGATACATCGGCCGAGCTGACATTAGAGGCGGTCATCACCGGCACGTATGAGCTGAAACTGACGACGCCATCCGGAAACGTGAGCACGGATGTGACGGCTGGGAATGAAAAGGTAGTCGATCTTGTCGTCAAAAACACTGGAAGCGCCCCGCTTCTGGACGTCAATATGACGGCCGACACTCCGCCTGATTGGGAAGTTGAATTTGACCAAAGCACGATCGCCCAACTAAATCCGGGCGATTCGAAAACGATCAAGGCGAAGATCAAAGCATCGGATGAAGCCATCGCCGGGGATTATGTTGTCAACTTCCGAGCGCAAACCGCGGAAGCGTCGTCGGAGGCCGTGTTTCGCGTCTCGGTCAAAACATCGACCGTTTGGGGCGTGGTGGCGGTGCTGATCATTGTCGGAGTGGCGGGAGGGCTCTACTATTTAGTGAAAAAATACGGGAGGAGGTAAGCATGGAAGCACCTACTGTCATCGAGCTGAACAACCTTTCTAAAAGGTACGGTGACTACCAGGCGGTTGACCGTTTGTCCTTCTCCATTCGCAAAGGGGAGATTTTCGGGCTTCTCGGCCCGAATGGGGCGGGAAAGACGACGACGATTTTGATGATGCTTGGGCTCACGGAGCCGACGTCCGGCTCGGTGAGCGTATGCGGCATCGATCCGGTGCGAAATCCGATTGAAGTGAAACGAACAGTCGGGTATTTGCCAGATGATGTCGGCTTTTATCCCCATATGACTGGATTGGAAAATGTGCTGTACACAGCGGCGTTAAACGGCATCCCCCATCCTGAGGCGGAAAAGCGGGCATGGGAGCTGTTCGAACAAGTCGACTTGACCGATGCGGCTCATAAGAAAGCGGGGAAATACTCGCGGGGGATGAGGCAGCGGCTCGGCCTGGCCGATGTGTTGATCAAGCGTCCGGAAGTGATCATTTTGGATGAGCCGACGTTGGGCATCGACCCGGAAGGAGTGCGTGAGCTGCTGCGGCTGATCCGCGATTTGAGCCGCAATGAGGGCATTACTGTACTGCTGTCCTCGCACCAATTGCATCATGTGCAACAAATTTGCGACCGGGTTGGCTTGTTCGTTGATGGGAAACTGCTGGCCGAAGGGAATATGGAACAGTTGGCGCGGCAGTTGTTTTTGCAAGATGCCTATGTCATCCATGTGGCCGCTTCACCGCTTGACGCCTCCTTGCAGTCCAAAATCGAGGCGATTCCCGGCGTCAACAAGGTGGAGCGGATGGGAAATGGGTTGGATGTTTATTGTCAGACTGACGTGAGCGCTCACATCAGCCGAACGATCGTCGAGTCGAATGCCTCTCTGTTCCATCTCAGCCGCCGCGATTTCGGGCTTGATGAAATTTACCACCGCTACTTTGAGGGGAGGGAGGCGCGTGAAGGCGAGTAAGGCCCAGCAATGGGCAAAAGACATTTGGCAAGGGGCAAGACGATGGATGGAACGGGCGGAAGGCAAAGCAGCTAGCGAAACAAAGGAAACGGTCAGGGCGTCGAGCGCCTTTGGGGCGCTGGTGAAGAAGGAACTGGCTGATTACTTGACGAGCTGGCGCATTATTATTTTAGTGGCCATCATTTTATTGACGTGTTTCGGCTCGCTGTACACCGCCATGACAACGATTCGCGAGGCGCTCGATTCCTCGGAAGAAGCGAAAGAAGTCGCCAAAGGTTCGTATTTGTTTTTAAAACTGTTCACCGTCTCCGACGGAACATTGCCGTCGTTTATCACCTTCGTTAGTTTTCTCGGGCCGCTGCTTGGCATCGCGCTTGGATTTGATGCCATCAATTCGGAGCGGAGCCGAGGAACGTTAAGCCGACTTATGGCGCAGCCGATTCCGCGCGACTATGTGATCAACGGCAAGTTTGTCGCGGCGTTGTTGTTGAATGCCGCGTTGTTTCTTTCCCTCGGCTTGCTTGTAACGGCGTTGGGGATTTTGGTTTTGGGCATTCCGCCGACCGCCGAGGAGTTTGCGCGCATGGTTTGTTTCTTGTTGCTATGCCTTGTTTACATCGCCTTTTGGCTGAATCTTGGCATTTTGTTTTCTGTCGTCTTCCGCCAAGCGGCGACATCCGCGTTATCGTCGCTCGCGGTGTGGCTGTTTTTTCATTTGTTTTACTCAATGATCGTTGAAGTGTTTGCCAAATCGTTTTTGCCATCTAGTTCGATCACGTCCGTCGAACAGGCCGTCGGCCGGCAAGAGTGGGTGATCGGATTGATGCGGCTGTCTCCGAGCTACTTGTTCAGCGAATCAACGGCGGCGCTGCTTTCACCGGATGTCCGGACATTGGGCATCGTCACAGTGGAACAAACGGCTGGCGCTATCGCGGGGCCGCTTCCGTTTTCGCAAAGTTTGCTGCTCATTTGGCCGCAGGCAACCGCCCTTGTCGCCGCCACCCTCATTTGTTTTGCGGCCGCCTATCTGCTGTTTATGAGGCAGGAGATACGGGCGAGTGGGTGAGGGAACAGGCTGTTTGCAACAAGCAGTTTGGGAGGGGTGCGTGTTCAGCTGAACGGCGTTCCTTATGGCTTCATATGCGGTCAAATCATGGGGCTGATTCAAAAGAACCGTTGTATTTGAGTGAAACACGGTATATAGGATGTCCGGACGAGGCGGATGCGTGTATGCGGTAATGAAGAGGGCGTCTCATCGCTTTTTGAGACACCCTCTTTTTCTATATGTGGCGAAACAGTGACAGCGACTTTGACAAAATGGTGACAACGAGCAAGAACGTGATAAACCTCACAAATCAATTTCCTTCGCCCGCGTATGATGGAATTACAAACAAAGCCACATATTTTTGAAGATTAGGGAGGGGCTTTTCATGAATAAACAAAAAGCGCTGCTGCCCATTACGACATTCGCCATGATGTTTTCGTTCGCGGTTTGGGCCGTCTTTTCGCCGCTGGCGAGCACGTTCCAAGAGATGTACGGCCTGACATCGACGCAAAAAAGCATGTTAGTCGCCATTCCGGTGCTGCTTGGCTCGATCATGCGCCTACCGCTTGGCATTTGGACGGATCGGATCGGCGGACGAAGGCTGTTTTCGCTGTTGTTGCTGTTTTTAATCGTTCCGCTCATCGGCGCAGGGTTTGCGGATTCGTATGCGATGTTAATGTTTTGGGCGTTTTTCATCGGCATGGCCGGGACGTCGTTCGCGATCTCGGTAACGTTCGTGTCGCGCTTGACTCCGCCGGAAAAGCAAGGGACGGCGCTTGGGATTAACGCGATGGGCAACTTCGGTACAGCGGTCGCCAGCTTTTCGGTTCCATCGATCGCTGCCGCTTTCGGCGTCTCGTGGGCGTTTTGGGGAATGATCATCCCAGTTGTCGTCATGCTGATTCTCGTTTGGTTTTTCACGCCGGATATGCCGAAGCCAAAGCAACAAAAAACGATGCGCGAATCGCTGTCGGTGTTGAAATACAAACATACGTGGACATTGTCGCTGTTTTACTTCGTCACATTCGGAGCATTTGTCGCCTTTGGCATTTACTTGCCGTCGCTCCTCGTTGACTTGTATGGGCTGACACCGGTCGATGCCGGGATGCGCGCGGCTGGATTTACCGTACTCGCCACCCTTGCGCGGCCAGTCGGCGGCAACCTCGGCGATAAAATCGGCGCCGAGCGGGTATTGACGTTCGTCTACGCTGGAATGACAATTGGCGCCTTGGTGATTGCATTTGGAATGGAAAACATTTGGATGATGACGGCAGCCTGCCTGTTATTGGCGGTGATGTCTGGGTTGGGAAACGGCGCGGTATTCAAACTCGTGCCGCAGCTGTTCCCGGCGGAAACGGGCGCCGTCACCGGTCTTGTCGGCGCTTGGGGCGGACTGGGCGGCTTTTTCCCACCGATTTTAATGGGCATCATCAAAGACGCCACTGGTTCTTACGCGCTCGGGTTCATGCTTCTCAGCCTATTTACCTTAATCTGCTTCTTATTGAATCGAATCGTCTTTGGCAAAAAAGCAGGCGAACCGGCGAAACGGTACGCATCGTAACCATCGAAAGAGGTCAAAAGTATCCACTTTTGGCCTCGTTTTATTGTCCACCAGGCACGATGGACTCAACGGCGCTGGTGACAGAAGATGACGATTCAGAAAACGAAATGCCTGTTGTCCGTTAGCCAACGTGAGTACGCCCCTTATCGTTTTTACAGTAGCGATAAACATATTGTTCATCGTTTCACAAACCCTTCAAATATGCGTGCTTCTTGGTGATACAAATCACTAGAGGGGAGGCTGAAATGGCGTACGCTGAAGGTGTAAACCAATTCCGTTAGAGGAGGGAAGAATGATGAACCGAAATGGATGTGCATTGTTGTTGACCGTGCTGGCGGCTTCGCTTTTAGCGGCGTGCAATAACGGAGGAGAGCAGGCGAAGGCGGAAAACAAAGGCGAAACGGCGGCTGCGCAACAGTCAGCGATGAACGTTTTAGCTGCACACCAAGGAGTGAATCAAGCACCAGTGCCATTGAAAATGGAGCGGGTCGGGCCCCATGATGTCCGCATCGAAATGACCGCGCAAATTACCGATATTGAAATTGACAAAGGAAAAATGTACAAAGCATGGACGTTTAACGGCCAGGCGCCCGGACCGCTCGTCGTTGTCCATGAAGGGGATACGATCCATTTTACGCTGAAAAATATGGACCCAGCCATTCCTCACAGCATGGATTTTCACGCCGTTTACGCCTCACCGTCAAAAGACTTTATTGACGTGATGCCGAACAAATCGGGAACGTTCACCTATCCGGCAAACAAACCGGGCGTGTTTATGTATCATTGCGGCACAAAACCAGTCTTGCAGCATATCGCCAACGGCATGCACGGCGTCATCATCGTCAAGCCGAAAAACGGTTATCCAACCGACAAGGAAGTGGACCGCGAATATGTGCTCATCCAAAATGAATGGTATAAATATAACGATATGAGCGACTTCCAAAACGGCGTGCCAAGCTATGTCGTCTTCTCAGCGAAGGCGCTTAAACTTGGCGACCCGAATACGAACGGAGACACATTTACTCTTAAAGAAAAGCCGTTATTGGCGAAAGTCGGAGAGAAGATCCGCTTGTATGTCAACAACGTCGGTCCGAACGAAGTGAGCTCGTTCCACGTTGTCGGCACGGTCTTCGATGATGTGTACCTTGATGGCAACCCGAACAACCATTTGCAAGGAATGCAGACGGTGATGCTTCCGGCAAGCGGCGGTGCGGTCGTCGAATTTACCGTCACCCGCCCGGGAACGTATCCGATCGTCACTCACCAGTTTAATCATGCTCAAAAAGGAGCCGTCGCCATGCTGAAGGTGACCGAAACCGGCGAAGACGACGGCGCGGAAACGAGCGGACATTGATCGATCCCGTTCCCCCAAACGGGATGGATGCCGCCCAAAGCCTTATACTTCTTAATTATAGAGAGATTGAGAGAAAACGAAGTGATGCATATCACAGTAGATAAAGAAAAAGGAGAGCGGCCGGCAGACCGCGAACAACGGTGGGCCGGGCGCTCTTTCCATCAGTGCGCCAAAATGTGTTGATGGTTGCTTTATTGTTTGAGGGGCGGTTACATATTGGTAACGAGCCCCCCCCACACTTCAGGCGTTAGCGAAGCGGGGGGATTGACTCCAAAATAAAAACGCCGTGCTCATTCAATGCAACAAATATCCGGTGGGCAATCTTCGCATTGGATTTCCGTTTTTAAATAGTTCAAATCGTGGACGGTAATTCTCCCCCGCTTCATCGAAATAATCCCGTCTTGCTTTAACGCATTGAGCATCCGATTGACGCTTTCGCGCGTTGTGCCGCAAAAGTTGGCTAAGTCCTGGTTTTTTAACGTCACATCAATGAAAATACTCCCGTCCTCAAGCGGGACGCCATAGCTGTTGCATAGGCGAATGAGCGTCGAATAAAGCGCCCCTTTTTTACCGTTCATCATCAAGTCACGAAACTTCGTCTGCGTTCGCCGGGCATGCTTGCTGATCCAACGCATATATTCAAGGGTAAGGGTCGGATTAATCAGCAGCTGCTCTTCGAGTTCGCTTTTCTTCATCACCGCTGCTTCACCCGGTTCAATCACTTTGGCGGTCAATAAATAGCGGGCATCATTCGTAAACAGCGTCAGCTCGCCGACGATTTCTCCGCTTCCGCAAATGCGGAAACACATTTCTTTTCCATCGGGGCAAATTTTGCTTACTTGCACCTTGCCGGAAAGAATCAAATACAGCTCGTTGGCCGGCATTCCTTCTTGAAACAAAAACGAATGTTTGCGAAGCGGAATCACTTTTTTCGACGATTGCAGCCATGAGCGCAAGAGGGAAAAATCTCGTTTCTCCACTAGTTGGCTTTGCCGTTCCATGATTGACACCTCCATTTGTTCGGCTGTTTCTATTGTAAAAAACATCACAGTGAGGACAGAGTGAAAAAAATCACCGTTTGTCACTTTTTTTGTGCAGGTTGTCACAAATTTTTCTAAACCGGATTTCCCCGCCCATATGATACAATCAATGTGAGCAGTGTCACAGCGCTTGCCTGCTCGTTTTCGTATAGTGAGGATGGAGATGGAACAAAGAGAGGCTGACTCATGACATCGTTTTGGTCACCGGTTTGGTTATCGATCAAAGTATCGCTCCTCGCTGGATTGATTGTCGCGGTCTTAGGGACAGCGGCGGCGAGGCGGATGGCGCGCCGTCGGTTTCGCGGCAAGACAGTGGTGGAGACGGTGTTTATGCTGCCGCTCGTCTTGCCGCCGTCGGTCGTCGGGTTTTTGCTCGTCGTCTTGTTTGGCCGACATAGTCCCATCGGCCAGTGGATCGAAGCGTCGTTTCATATGACCGTACTGTTTACGCCCGGTGCCGCGGTGATGGCCGCCGTGGTCGTGTCATTTCCGCTCATGTATCAGGCGGCCAAAGCCGGGCTTGAAGCGGTCGATCCAACCATTGAAGGGGCGGCGCGCATCGATGGGGCGAATGAGCGCCAAGTCTTTTGGCATATTTCGCTGCCGCTGGCCAGACACGCGTTATTATCCGGGGCAGTGCTGTCATTTGCCCGCAGCCTCGGGGAGTTTGGCGCAACGCTCATGTTTGCCGGCAATATTCCAGGAAAAACGCAAACGATCCCGACCGCTGTCTACATGGCCATGGAATCGGGGCGGATGGAGTTAGCGTGGGCATGGGTGGCGGCCACGATCGGATTGTCATTTAGTTTGTTGGTCTTTGCGACAAAACTTGGTCGTTTACGGGAATAAAAAAAGCCGCGTGTCACCATCGTGCGGCGAACGAAACAGAAAGGAGGGAGCGCGATGAGCGATCGCAACCGGACGAACGTCATGGACCGCCTGTCCCGCCCGCTTCGCGATTTGCGGTTATCGGTGATCGATCAATGCAACTTTCGCTGCGTCTATTGCATGCCCGCTGAAGTGTTCGGGCCGAATTTTCGCTTTTTGGCGGAAGGCGAGCGGCTGACGGTCGAGGAAATGGCGCTTCTATCGGAATGCTTCGTCGAGCTGGGCGTCGAAAAAATCCGCCTGACAGGGGGCGAGCCGCTCTTAAGGCGCGATTTGGACGCGCTTGTGGCGCGGCTGTCTGCGATTCCCGGCCTGCGCGATCTCGGCTTGACGACCAACGGCGTCCATTTAGTGAAATGGGCGCAGCGGTTGAAAGAAGCTGGATTGAAGCGCGTCAACGTCAGCTTGGATGCGTTGGATGAGGACATTTTCCGCAAAATGAACGGCATCGGCGTCGGCGTCGCTCCGGTGTTAAAAGGCATTGAAGCCGCCCGGGCGGCGGGGCTCGGTGTCAAGGTGAACATGGTCGTCAAAAAAGGATGGAACGACTCGCAAATCGTGCCGATGGCGGCCTATTTCAAAGAACAAGGCATTCCGCTCCGCTTGATTGAGTTTATGGACGTCGGCACAACGAACGGCTGGGATTACTCCCATGTCGTGACGAAAAAAGAGATGTATGAGCAAATCAACGCCATGCATCCGCTCGAACCGGTTGAAAAAGCGTACTTCGGCGAGGTGGCGAACCGCTACCGGTACGTGGGCACGAACGTTGAAGTCGGCTTTATCGCCTCAGTGACGGAAACGTTTTGCCAAAGTTGCACGCGGGCGCGCATTTCCGCGGACGGGAAGCTGTATACGTGTTTGTTTGCCTCGAAAGGCGTGTCGTTGAAAGACAACCTGCGCGCTGGGGCGACGAAAGAGGAACTGAAGTCATTGATCACTGCGGTTTGGAATCAGCGGATAGATCGCTATTCGGAAGAACGGACGGAAGAAACGGCGAAACAACGGGCGAAAATTGAAATGTCGTATATTGGGGGGTAACAAAGAACCGGGGCCGCTCTTTCCATCGAAGAGCGGCCCTGTTCTTATTGCTCGCTGCGCATGCCTTTGCCTTACAAATGGGGGAAAGGCTTTGCTTGCTTATGCCTTCACCGCTGCCAGCACGCGCGGGAAGAGGACGTTGTTTTCTAAATGAATATGGGTAAACAAATCTTCCTCAAGCGCTTCGAGTCGGTTGTAGACAAGCCGATACGTGCCGCACGCGTCTTCTGGGGGGGTGAAGTCGTTGGTGATGTCGCGAATGTCTTTGATCAAATCGCCGGCTGCGTCATGTTCATTGACGAGTTCGCGAACGGCCCGCTCGACCGCCTCTCGGTTTTCCGGCGATGGGTTGTCGGCAAATTGTAAAATGAGCGGGAACGCTCCGGTTTCTTCTTTGATCAAGTGCTGCTCAAGCTCCGTTTTTAACTCATGAAACCGTTTATGCACGCGGGAAAGGTGCGGGTGGTGCATGCCGTGTACGCGCAATACTTTTGTGACATACGGGCTGAGCTGCGGCAGTTCCTCGTTCAAATAGCGGTGGTGCGTGTTGATGATATGATCGACCAAGTCGGCTAGCGGCGCTTCGCCCCAGTTTCCAGTCGGCTTGTTTTGCGCCTCCGCATAAAGGGTGTTCAGCTCGCGAAGGAGCGATTCGCCATCCAGTCCGCGCTCTTCGATGGCTTCTTTTAACGGGCGCTGTCCGCCGCAGCAAAAATCGATGCGCCGCGCTTTAAATAAGTCGGCTGCTTTCGGAAATTGCGTAACAATATCCCCAATCAACGATTGTTCGGTAAACCGCTGTTCCATTGATCATCCCTCCATCGTTAAGTCGTTACAGCTTCAGCATACCGTGTTTTTTGCGAGGGGGTTGTGACGGATCTCACATATACGAAAAAAAGTGGACAGTGATGCGTGTGATAAACCTCACAACAGCCTTCTTCCTCTTCATGTACAATAAAGAAAAGCGGGCTTTTGCCGACTGTTTATGGAAGGCAGTGTTCGCTCCATAATCGAGAGAGTACATGTTCAGCAGATAACATACAACGTGTTGACAACAGAAGCAAATCCAAAGAAGGAAAAGGGGAGATGGATATGTGGGCGTTGGCGAAGGGAAGGCAGTGGGAGGAGGAAAAAACAGAACTGGAACGGCAACTCGCTGAGATGAAAGAAGAGCTCACGAGACAAAAGGAAGCGATTCATGAGACGGTGGCCGGCCTGCTCGGGGAATTGCGGGACATCGTTCACCAGCATGAGATGGTCAACGGACAACACCATGTATTAGGCCAACTTGTTGACCGAACGAAAGAAAAGGTCGATCATGTCAGTACACTCAGCAAGTCATCATACGCGATCTCCGACCGTCTGTGCGAACAAGGAGACTCGTTGACGGAGACAGCGGGCCAGATGGTCGCGGCAGCAAAAGAAGGCATCCGCATGTCGGAAGAAATGGAGCAGGCGATGGGGAGGCTCGGCAATGAGATGAAAACGACGTCGGCGGCGATGCATCGGTTGCGCGGCCGCTCGCAAGAGATTGAACAAATTGTGAAAGTGATCAAAGAAATCGCCGGACAGACGAATTTGATTGCGTTAAATGCCTCGATCGAAGCCGCCCGCGCCGGGGAGCATGGAAAAGGGTTTTCCGTCGTCGCTGCCGAAGTGAGAAAGTTGGCTGAGCATACGGCGGACAGCACGGAGACCATTCACCAGTTAACCGATGCCGTGCAGCAGGAAATTGAGCGGTCGTTAGAGCAGACGGAAGCCATTTCGTCCTTGATCGAAACGGTTGTCCAAATGAGCATCCATACAGCGCGAAAATGGTCGGGGATGATGGAGCTGATCAATCGAGTCGAACATCGAGCCCAAGACGTGCTAAACTATATTCAGGAACAATACCGCTATGCAGATAAAGTGAGGCATGCACTCGAACAATCAGCCGCGTTGTTCAGCGAAACGCGGGAGATGATTTTGCAACATATCGCCGATGCGAGTGTCGTTGATGAAAAGTTGGCAGAAGGCATAAAACAGCTGCAACAATGGCAACAACGGTAAAAGAAAGATTATCGTTGCCGCCAGCCATATGATTGAAAGGAGAGAGAGAGATGGTCGAAAGACGAACCCCGATTCCTGTAGCGGAAGCGATCGCTAGGGTGATGCGCTATGCCGGAGTGGGGGAAGAGGAAACGGTGCCGCTTCGGCGGTCGTATGGCCGCTATTTGGCTGAAGATTTGCGCGCTGACCATGACGTGCCGCCGTTTGACCGCTCCCCGTATGACGGATTTGCCATTCGCGCCGCCGATTCGGAAGGAGCGGGGCTGAACCACTCAGTAGAGTTTGAAGTGATTGAGGCGATCGGTGCTGGACAAGTCGCCGCCAAAACGGTCGGTCCGTTTCAAGCGGTGCGTCTGATGACCGGGGCGCAAATTCCGCAAGGGTGCGATGCGGTCGTCATGTTGGAGCTGGCCAAACAGTATGAACGGGATGGAAAAACGTATATGTCGATTAAGCGCCCGTTCCGCCCGGGCGACAACATCTCGTTTCAAGGGGAAGACGCCAAGAAGGGACAGCCGCTCGTTGAGAAAGGAACGCGCATCAATCCGGGAGTGGCGGCGCTGTTGGCGACGTTTGGCTATGCCGAAGTGAAGGTGGCGAAAAAGCCGCGGATCGGCTTGTTTGCGACCGGCAGCGAGCTGCTTGACGTTTCTGAACCGCTCGTTCCGGGAAAAATCCGCAACAGCAACGCCTACATGATTGAAGCACAGGCGCTCAAAAGCGGCGCTGAGCCGATCTATTTTGGCCAGCTGGCCGACGACCTTGACGCGTGCTTTCACGCCGTGCGCGAGGCGCTCGACCAAGTGGACATGCTCATTACGACCGGAGGCGTCTCGGTGGGCGACTTCGATTATTTGCCCGCCATTTATGAGCGGCTTGGGGCGAATGTGTTGTTTAACAAAATCGCCATGCGCCCGGGGAGCGTGACGACCGTCGCCGAGTGGAATGGCAAGCTGCTGTTTGGCCTGTCCGGCAATCCGTCGGCGTGCTACGTCGGCTATGAACTGTTTGTCCGCCCGGTCGTGCGGACGCGCTTGTTTTCCGCCAAGCCATATTTGAAAAAAGTCAAGGCCACGCTCGGCGCCGATTTTCCAAAACCGAATCCGTTCACCCGCTTCGTGCGCAGCCGGGTCGAGGTGGTTGACGGTCGGCTTGTCGTGAAGCCGGTCGGCATGGACAAGTCGAACATCGTCACCTCGCTTGCCTTTGCCAACGCCTTGATGGTGTTGCCGGGCGGGACGAGAGGGTTTGCGGTTGGCGATGAGGTGGAAGCGTGGCTTTTGGATGACGATGAGGGGTCAAGCGAATGAACGTCTGGCAAGTCGTCGGCTATAAACATACAGGCAAGACGACGCTCGTCGAAAAATGGGTGGCGGCCGCCGTCCGGGAAGGATGGCGCGTCGGGACGGTGAAACATCACGGCCATGGCGGCGAGCCGGCACGGCCGGAAGGCGTCGATTCCGTCCGTCATGAGCGGGCGGGGGCGGTGGCGGCAGCGGTGGAAGGGGACGGGCTGTTGCAGCTGCATCTCCGCCGCCCGTTGTGGCGGTTGGATGATGTGTTAGCGCTTTATGCGCCGCTTCGGCTGGACCTCGTGCTGGTTGAAGGTTATAAGCAGGCGCCGCATCCGAAAGTGGTGCTTGTGCGCTCCGAGGAAGATTGGGTGTCGCTTCAGCATCTCGCCAACATCCGCGCCGTCATCGCCTGGGAGCCGCTTTCCCAGCCGTTGCCGCACCCCGTGTTTTTGCTGGCTGATGAGGCCGAATATATCCCATGGTTGATGAATGAGGTGAGAAGGCGGACATGACGGAATCGTTGTTTGCCATCACGTCCGAGCCGATTTCGGTTGAGGACGTGATGAAAAAAGTGATGCGCCCGGAAGCCGGCGCGGTCGCCGTGTTTGCCGGCACGGTGCGCGAATGGACGAACGGCAAACGGACGCTCTTTTTGCAATATGAAGCGTACGTGTCGATGGCCGAGAAAATGCTGGCGCAAATCGGAGCGGAAATTGCTCAAAAATGGCCGGGAGCGAAAACGGCAATCACCCACCGGATCGGGCGCCTTGAGATCGGCGACATCGCTGTCGTCATTGCGGTTTCTTCGCCGCACCGCGCGGAAGCGTATGAAGCGAACCGTTACGCCATCGAACGGATCAAACAAATCGTACCGATTTGGAAAAAAGAACAATGGGAAGATGGCAGCGCATGGATTGGCGATCAACTGGAAACAAAAGCTTATCCGTCCGGAAAGCCGGAGGTGGATGAACGATGATTCGTGTGTTGTTTTTTGCCCATTTGGGCGAACAAGTCGGAGAGCGGGAAGTGACATGGCCGCACGTCCCTGACACCGTAGGGAAGCTGAAAGAAGAAGTAGAAGCGCGTTACGGCTTGCCGCTTGACCGCGTCATGACTGCGGTCAATGAGGAGTACGCCCGCGACGACGCACCGCTTCAGCCGGGTGACACGGTCGCCTTTATTCCGCCAGTGAGCGGGGGGTGAGGGAGATGGCGAACAAAAGCCAATGGGTGATGCCTAAACAACACGGCGCTTGGGCGATGCTCATCATCCCGTTTTGGCTCGGTGCCTGCGCCGGCGGACTCTCGTGGATTCACGCGCCGCTCTTTCTCGCTTGGCTTGCGCTCTACTTGGCGACGTATCCGCTCTTGATGGCGGTCAAAACGAAGCGGAACGAGCCGTACATGCCCGCTGCCATTCGCTATGGCGCCATCGCCGCGCCGGCGCTGGCCGTTTCCCTTTGGCAGCGGCCGGCTCTTGTTCTCTTCGGATTGGCGATGATTCCGTTTTTCCTAGTAAACATCTACTACAGCAAGAAAAAGAACGAGCGCGCCTTTTGGAACGATGCAGCGGCCATCGCGGCGTTTTGCGTCGGCGGCTTGGGCGCCTTTTACGCCGGACGCGGGGCGTTGACGACCGAAGCGTTTGAACTCGCCCTGTTTTCCTTCCTCTTTTTCATCGGCAGCACGTTTTACGTCAAAACGATGATTCGCGAAAAGAAAAACGTGCGATACAAATGGCTGTCATGGGGCTATCATGCCCTGCTTATTGGCGGCTTGATCGCCATCGGCGAGCCGTTCGCCGTTTTGGCCTATGCGCCGAGCGCCATTCGCGCCGTCTACTTATACGGAACATCGCTGCCGATCATGAAACTAGGCATCTTGGAAATCGCCAACGCGGCGTACTTTTTCATTGCGATGATCGTGCTTTACTCTTGAACAACGAACCCCAAACGGGAGGCATCAATGACCGTTTGGGGTTTTTTCTTTTGGTTAGGCGGTATTGCTTTTTCATTGCACAAGCATGATGTGAAATGGGTGTGAATTCCTTGTAACGGTGTTGCAATGGATCGTTTCAAAAGCCTACCTCCTCTTCTTCCATGCTCGTTCTCAAATAAATAAAGAAGGGAAACATTTCAACATTCATTATAGGATTGTAGACGTTCCAGCCCAAAACCATGTCGAACTTTGTCTGTCGAAAACGGTGGATGGCAGGGAGGAGGAAAGATACAATTTTATTGTAAAAATAATGGAAATCGGGAAGGAGAGCATATGAGAAACATTTGTTTGCGACGATGGTTAGTTTGGATGGTCGTATGGGCTTTAATGGTGTCAATCATCCCGACAAAGGGATTCGCCGAAACGATCCAATCAGGAGTTGGCCGTATAGTGCCAAAAGAAGAGCCGCCAAAGGTGCCGGAAGCCCCGAAACGTCAACACAAGTCAGGGGAAATCGTGGAGCAGCGAACCGCCAACACCAAAGTGTACGACAACGGCGATGGGACGTTTACCAAGAAGATCTACTTCGAACCGATTCATCGTAAGAAAAAGGGAGAGCCGCTATTTGAGGAAACATCTTCGAATCTAACGGACTCTGCGAGCGATGAGAACGGTGTGGAGACGGAGAACACCGTTTTGGAAACTACCTTTTACAAAAAAATGTTCAATGGAGAATACGCCACGTTTCGTTACAATGGACATTTTATCTCTTATTCGATTTTAGAGGCATCTGGGAATGAAGCGAAGCCGATCAAGGCGAAGGATGCAAAGGCTGTCTATCAGAAAAAAGACAACAAAATTCTTCACAAAAACATTTTTCCGAGCATAGACCTACAAAATATGACCTTTAACGAGTCAACGAAAGAAGATTTAGTTCTTCATTCTTTTACTGGCTATCATATTTTCAAATTCCGTCTGAAAACGGATTTACAAGCAGACATTCAAGACGATGGCTCCATTTTATTTACAAATAAAGAAAATGAAAAGGTTTTTGAGTTGCCGAAGCCTTTTATGGTTGATTCCCATGTTGATGAGCATTCTGGAGAAGCTCAACGGTCGGAGAATGTAAGTTATGAATTGCAAAAAGATGATGAAGGATACATTTTAACAGTTAAAGCCGATCCCGAATGGCTGAAAGACCCTAAACGTGTATACCCTGTTTATATTGATCCGAGTACTTCCATTAATGTGTCTACCGATGCATTTGTAATGAGCGCATATCCGACAACCAACTATAGTTCCTCATCAAGTAAGTGGGATTCGGCGCAGGGACAATACGTTTTGAAAGTTGGTTATTATGATGGAACAACAGGTACTTGCTATGGCTTTTTGAATCAAGATCTATCGAGCATCAAAAATATGAATGTGACGAGTGCCACATTCAATGTATATGTCACCCATTCGTATTATGCAACAACACCAACAGGTCTATGGCTAGATGTTGTCAACGGTCCATGGTCCGCGAGCACGTTAACGTGGAATAATAAACCTTCCTCCACCAACATTGGCAAGGTTGATGTCGCAAGAGACCAATGGGCGCAATTTGATGTAACGAATACGGTAAAAGAATGGGCATCCGGGACAAAGCCAAATTACGGATTTAAACTTCATACGAATGGCAATGGACAAACGTATTGGAAAAAGGTTGTCTCCACCACGAATAGCAGTTATAAACCATATTTGTCTGTTACGTATACGATACCAGTTCCAAATACGCCGACAGGAACGGCCTTCAGTAATGGGGATGGCACAGGATATATCAATTTATCATGGGATCCGGTTCCTGGTGCTACGGGTTATAAAGTTTGGATTTATAACGGGAAATCATATGAAGCGTTTGATGTAGGCAATGTCACTTCCTGGAGTACAAAGGGGAAAAAAATCTGGCCGCCCCCTTCTGAAATTAGCGCTGGAAGATACGACCTGCACCAAGATCAGTTAGGGACGGAGCTTGCTGTCGATCCTTCCCCGGTCTATCGAAATTCAGGAGGAAGTTATCCGAATAGCAAGAACTACTGGTTCCGAGTCAGTGCGATTTTTCCTCAAGGCGAAAGCGCCATGTCAGGCGCGTATATGCCGACCATTCCGAATTTGGCAAAACCATCTGCTCCGACGGGGGTAAGTTATACAAACGGAAATGGAACAGGATATATCGATTTCAAATGGAATCCTGTGAGTGGAGCGACGGGGTATAAAATTTGGATTTTTAACGGTTCCTACTATGAATCGTTAGATGTCGGGAACGTCACTTCTTGGACAACGAAAAACAAAAAGTATTGGCCAACCTCCACGGAAATTCATGCAGGTAGATATAAGTTGCATGTAAACGATGGTCTTGGCACAGAATTAGCTGTTGACCCGTCCCCGGTCTACGCTAATGCAGGAACAAAATACGCAACGGCTACCAACTACTGGATTCGAGTAAGTGCCTATAACTCTCAAGGGGAAACCGTCTTTTCGGATGCGTATATGCCTAGTATTCCAGATTTGCCAGTGCCATCAGCGCCTTCCGGATTTGCTTACAGCAATCAATCGGGGAGCAACTCTGGCTATGTCATGTTAAACTGGGATAAGATTCCTGGAGCGACAGGGTATAAAGTGTGGATTTTCAATGGACTTTACTATGAAGCATTTGATGTAGGAGACGTGGACCATTGGACGACACAAAACAAAGGAATTTGGCCAACTCCGGAGGAAATCCAACAGGGGGATTCCAGCACCTTAACGTTGCATCATGATGGAAAAGGATTGGAACTTCCGAAAGATCCTTCCCCAATGTATGAGAAAATGGGGACAAAATACGCCACAAGCACCAATTACTACTTCCGACTCAGTGCATACAATGCGGATGGGGAAACAGTATTTTCCAGTAATGCATTGACGGTGAAAATTCCGGAGGCGAATGAGTATTTAGGAAAAGAAGAGTACTGGTCCATCATTGATGTTCCGTATGGCAGCGTGAATGCCGCTACCGGTAATCTGATTATAGACGAAGACGATGTTTCGATTTCCGGAAGAGGACCGGGGCTTGAAATCACAAGAACTTACAATAGTTTATCCACATCGGTTGGATTGTTTGGAAAAGGATGGCATAGCGATGCGGAAATGAACATCGTTGCCCAAGGAAATGAAGCAAGATTTACGGATGAAGATGGCACGCTCCATATATTCACGAAATTATCCGACGGCACGTATAAAGCCCCGACAGGTGTTTACTTGGAGTTAAGCGAAACAACCGATGAATATATACTGACGACAAAAGATCAAACGAAAATCCACTTTCAAAAAAGTGACGGCAAGTTAACTAAAATCGTAGATGGACATGGGAATGCCACTACCTACAGTTATTCTAACGGAAAGCTAGTGTCGATTACCGATGCGTCGGGCAGAAAACTGAGTATGGAGTACAACGCAAGCGGCAGAATCCAGAAAATTACCGCCCCAATGAATCGGACAATCACGTATGAGTATAACAACGACTTGTTAACAAAAGTAACCCAGACGGGCGGGGAAGTAACGAGATACCAATATAATGAACTTGGTCGATTAGAGAAAGTATTGGAACCGACGCATACGGAAGCAAAACCGGTCGTTAATCAGTTCATTTATAATGGCGACAGGCTAAGCCAAGCGATTGATCCTGAAAACCGCATCTATACGATGAACTATGACCAAACAAAACGACAACTTGTCGTAACGCAACCGAATGGCCGTAAAATTCAGTATAAATTTAATGAAGCAGCGAACCCAATTCAAATTATCGAAGACGTAGATGGCTTAAACATTACGACAAACTATGTTTATGAGGGAAATAATCTAGTAGAATCACGGGATCCGAATGATCAAAATGCAGCGAATCCTACTGAATCATATACGTATGACGCCAAGGGGAATGTGTTAACGGCGAAAGATAGTTATGGTACGGAAACATACGAGTATAACAAAAATAATGATGTCATCTCCATGACAGATACGGAAGGCGATACAACCACGATTGCCTATGATGGCTTAAATCCTGTATCCGAAACGGATCAATCGGGAAAAACGTCTTCTGTATCGAAGTACGATGCCTATGGGAATATCATTGAAGAAAGCGATACATTAGGCAGTGCCACGAATTTGCTCTCTAATAGCGGCTTTGAACAAGGAATCACAGCTTGGAATCTTCTCAGTCATTATGATTCTGGGCAATTACTGGAAGACACGAATGTATATAATGGATTGACAGGGAGAAAAACGTTAAAAATCGTCGCTGACTCTACTTCTCCTA
Source organism: Geobacillus sp. 46C-IIa (assembly GCF_014679505.1). Taxonomy (GTDB): domain Bacteria; phylum Bacillota; class Bacilli; order Bacillales; family Anoxybacillaceae; genus Geobacillus. The sequence continues at coordinate 2,684,752 of NZ_CP061474.1, read as the reverse complement.
ATACAGAACTTGGCTATGTAGCGGCTACCCAAGAAATCACAGTGAAACCAAATACCACGTATACGTTAAGCGGGAAGATCAAAACGAATTTAACTAAAGCCAATGCCTTTTTCAATGTTCAATTCATGAATAGTCAAAATCAAACGATTTCTTGGGCGGATCATCGTTATAGCCAACTTACAGGCACAAGACCTTGGACAGAGCGGCAAGTTACGTTTACTACTCCTTCGAATGCAGCCAAAATTCGCGTCTATTTAGAGGTCGATCATAAGTCTCCAGATGCTTCCGGAGAAGCCTGGTTTGATAATGTTCAATTGGAAGAAGCGCAGGTTTCTTCCAGCTACAACCCAGTTGTAAATAGTAGTTTTGAAGGAACCACCACGAATTGGAGTGGAACAGGAGGAAGCGTAGATTCTACGCAATCATTTGATGGAGGGTACTCACTAAAAATATCTAGAACAAGCACCACGCAATCGGCAAGTGAGTATAAGCAGACCATCATCGTTGGCCAAACATCTGGTGATGCACCAATTAATCTTACGCTTACTGGAGTTTCGAAAGCTGAAAATGTAAAAGCCAATGGCACAGTGAGCCCAAGCGATTATTCCATTACGGCTAAAGTATACTTTGTGGATGGAACGACCCAAACGTATACCGCGGATTTCCCTGCTGGCAGTCAAGATTGGAACCGTGCCGCCGTTTCGATTCAACCTTCCAAGCCAATTGATAAAATCGACATATCCGCTGTCTTCCGCGGCAATTACACGGGAACGGTATGGTTTGACGCGATCCGGCTCAAGGAAGGAAACGTGGTGACGAAAAACAAATACGATGCCAGCGGAAATTATGTCACGGAAGAAGTGGATGAAAAAGGCTATGTGGCGAAAAAGAATTATGATGCCGTAGGAAACCTGTTAAGCGAGTACGATAAGAAAGGAAACAAAAAAGAGTACACGTATGATTTATCGAATCGCTTAAAACAGCTGTTGTTAGCGAACGGCACTTCCATCAACTACGATTATGACTTAAATGGCAATATGACTTCGAAAGTCATTCGGACAAGCGACGGCCAGTCTCAAACATTTGCCTATTCTTATGATGCGACCGGTAAACTCATTAAAACCGTCGGTCCGCTCAATGATGTGACAACGAATGAATATGATGCCAACGGAAATAAAATCAAAACGGTTTTGCCGAAAGGAAACACGATTCAATGGACGTATGACGGGGCCGAAAGAGTCAAAACTGTTTTCTACAACAACGTCCCGTATTACGAATTTAGTTATGATAAAAACGGAAACGAACTTTCTGTTCAATATCTAAAAGACGGCACCACCAAAACGAGAACATTTGATAAAGCGAATCGGCTGGTGGAACTGTCGGACCGTGGCGGGCTGCAAAAATGGCTGTACCCAACCACATCGGATAAATTGCAGCAGTTCATGTTCTCTCATGGGTCTTTTAGCCAAACGATCAATTACCAATATAATGCATTGGATCAAAATACGGTCGCCCAAGACGGAGCGTATACGTATCGCTTTGACTATGACGAAAGAGGAAATGTTCGGACACTCACGACAGGAAACGGAGCCGGCTCGACCTTTACGTATGATGACTGCGGCTTAGTGGAAAGCGTTTCGGTCGGTACGGCGGACGGAAAAGAAATTTTATCGGAAACGTACCGTTACGATGAAAACGGCAACCGGACGAAAGTGGAATCCCCAACAGGGGAAACAACCGTCTACCGTTACGATGCCCTAGACCAATTAGTGGAAGAACAGCTTCTAGATGGCACGAAAATTGAATATTCCTATGACGGATTCGGCAACCGGAAGCAAATCGTGAAAACGAAGGATGGGCAGTCGACGACGACCAATGCCGATTATAACGCTGCCAATCAGCTCATTCGTTTTGGAAACGAATCGATCACATATGATGCCAACGGCAACCGTCTCGAAGATGGAAAATATCAATACGAATGGAACGAAGCGGACCAATTGGTTTCCATTACGAGAAAAGGAGAAAGCACTCCTTTTGTGACGTACAAATATGATGAAGACGGCCGGCGCATCCAAAAGAATGTAAATGGCGTCATTACGAACTACCATTACCAAGGGGATAGCCTAAACGTTCTGTATGAAACCGATGCGAGCGGAAATGTGGTAAGATCGTATATATACGGAGAAAACGGGCAACTCCTTGCTATGAAAAAAGGCAATGCGACGTACTTTTATCACTATAACGCGCATGGAGATGTCATTGCCCTGACGGATGAGCAAGGAAACATTGTTGCCCGCTATCAATACGATGCGTGGGGGAATATTCTTTCCCAATCCGGTGCCTTGGCGGACGAAAACCCATACCGATATGCGGGGTACCAATATGACAACGAAACGGGTCTCTATTACTTAATTGCCCGGTACTATCATCCAACGCATGGCGTGTTCCTTTCTTTGGATCCAGACCCGGGGGATGCGGACGATATCCTGACGCAGAATGGATACACGTACGCAAATAACAATCCGGTGATGTTGGTGGATCCGGATGGGCATTGGGTGTGGATGGCGATTAATGCGGGATTTGCGGCGTATGATGGGTATAAGGCATACAAGTCAGGGAAAGGATGGAAAGGCGTCGCAGCTGCGGCGGCTATCAATTTTGTTGGTTTTGGTGGCAAGTTCAAAGCTGCTAGTAAAATTATTAAAGCTGTGCATGGTAATAGTCGATTCTCAAAGAGGATTCATCATGGGTATGAAATTTATGAAATAGTTAACGGTAAAAAACGTATAGTTAAAGTAGGTATTAGTGGTGCTAAGCTAAACAAAAACGGTACATCACCTAGGGCTAACCGTCAGGTCAATAAGTGGAATAAAAAAGCGGGGTATCAAAGATACTATGCTCGGATTGTTAAGAGAAATATTTATGGAAGAGAGAAAGCTCTAAAGTGGGAGAGAGGAAGAGCTTATGCAGTGAGAAAAGCTGGGGGTAATATGTATCTTCATGTCAGACCGTGATAACATAAAGAAAGGGGTAAGCTATGTTACTGAAAACATTTCTATTATTAGGAGAAGAAGGGATATCCGACGTTAAAAAAAGTTTTTCTTTTCAAACTAGATGTATTACCAAATTGTATGAACGGGTCTTTGATAAAAAATATAAAACCGCTGATTGTAGGCAGTTAAATTTCCATTGTGGTAATTACCCCAAGATGAAACTATTAGGATGTTTTGATGGTTTTTGTCAAGTCTTAGTGCCATATAATATTCAAGAATTTCTAGAGTATCCAGATAACAAAAAAAAAATAGAGATCCTAGAACTGTTGAAAAATAGCCTCGATTTTGTTATTAGAGGAAAAAATTGGGATCCTAATCCTTTTCAAGAAGCTTATGAGAGAGTAAAGGAGTTAAACTATATTAATGAGTTTATTTGGAACAAGCCTAAATTAAGTCCAAATAAAAAATACAAAGCTGAGGGTACATTGTAATCACGATCTGTATGATTTTACAATAAAGATGGTGATTAAAGATAGAAAAGATAAAGTATTACTTGAAAAAAAAATAGTGTCAACTGAACCCGATGAACTTATTTACGATAGGTTTTTAGGTCATTTAATGTGGATAAGTGATGATGAAATAGCGCTTTACGAGAAAAATTCAAAGCGTTATACCTCTGTAAAATTAAGAGAGGCATAATGAATAGCTCTAAAATATTATCAAAGTTGAATCATTTTTCACCAGATTGACAGTTTAAAATTTTTCTTCAGAAGGACGCAAATTCGTCCTTCTGTTTTTTTGTCCTATGGGGTTCCGTTAAGCAGCTTTCTTATTGTCTAGGGCACGGTGTGTTCCCTTCCTTGGATCCAGACTCAGGGGATGCGGGTGATATTCCCACGCAGAATGGGTATGCGTATGCGAACAACAATCTGGTGATGTTGGTGGATCCGGATGGGCATTGGGTCTGGCTGGCCATCAATGCAGGGTTTGCGGTTTATGATGGATATAAGGCATTTAAAAAAGCTGGATGGAAGGCTGCGGCAATTGCTGTAGGTGTAGGGCTTATCGGGGGAGTTGGATTCAAAGCAGGTAAGGCACTATATCGAGCTTATAAAGTGAAGCCAATTGCTAAAAAAATGATATTTGATAGCACGGCGTTTAAACATATGCAAAATTCGGACCGCTATGTTCCGAGACAGATTTTAGCAAGAGCAATTGTCTATGGTAAGAAATCCAGAGATGGGGCTAAAGGCTATAATAAATATACTATAACCATGCATAAGTTAGAAAAAGCAAGACATTCCATAGGCGATCCCAGAAATTACAAGTATAAAAAATATCAGTTAACAGTTGTATATAATAAGAGAACCAAACGGGTACGTCATTTCCACTATGAGCCATATAAGCAACGAATATAACTGGTAGAAAGGATGCAAAGCATGAAAGTATTTGTATGTGAGGAAGACGCAGATCGAAGCCTAGAGCTAATTATCACGGACTTTGAAAATGAAGGGGATCCGTTTTTTGGTGGATGCTACTTTACAGGAAAAGTAAAGCTAAAAGGTAGTGGCTTTATAGCTGAAACGGTTCACTTTCATTTTGACAATCATGATATCTTTCATTTCTATGAAAGTTTAAAGAAAATATACAGAGAACAAGAAGGTAAAGCAGTTTTTCATTCAGAATCTAAGGAACTAAATGTTGTAGTGCAAATCTACAATAGTGGAGGAGGAATTGTTCAGGTTCAGTTTAAGGATTTACACAGCGAGGATTTTTTTAGTAGCAGTCTGCATATACACATTTCTACATTACCGTATATGCTTGACCAACTGCGGCACCATCTAGATATTTTTAAATACTGCTCATAGTTACTTATGTCATATAGACTCAAAATCAGTTAAGATGGTTTGAGTATCAGACTGTTGTAGACAAAATAGAATTCAGACACCCAGCTTGAATCCTATTTTGCTTTAATGGCACGTACTGTATTAAATTATTTCAAATTTAACAAGTAAAGGGGGGGATCTTTATATTATCTAATAAGGATAAAATGGTCGGTGCTTTAAAGAAAATAGTAGTCCCAGAATTAAGAAACAGGGGATTTAAAGAGGCTTTTCCTCATTTTAGGAAGCAAGAAGGTCAGTTAGGTTATTTGCTATCGTTTCAATTTGATAAATGGGGAGGAGGATTTATAATAGAAGCTGGAGTAGCAAGGGTTAATGAGGAAGGAAACGTGATAGTTGATGGTATAGTTCGACCATTTCAAAAGATGAATGCTTTTCACTTAAACAATCGTTTTAGAATAATGAATAATAAAAATGGAGATAAAGATTGGTTTAAATTCGATAACGAAAACCAAAATTTAGAGGAAACAGAATTTATTCGAATAGCTAAGAATGTTTTACCATATTTGGATGTTGCAGAAAATTGGTTTGAAAAAATAAAGCAAAAGCAAACAGTACGATAGAACCAATCTAGGCGACCTGCTTGCTTTATAGCAGTGTCGTCTTTTTATAACAATTTAGATAAGCTATTGACTCAAGAAAAAGTAGTAATAAGATGGTATGGTTGGTGATACAATGTCATTTTGGGAAAGCATAAAGAACAAGGAAACAGTTGTTTTAAGTGATGATGCAATCGATTTGTTAAATGATACGCTCTTAGAAATCAAAAAAATTTATCAAGAAGATTTAGAAAGAATGCCAACGGTAGCTGAATTGGAAGCATTGATTATGGAGGCAATACAACTTGATTCAAATATAGCCGAACAATTGGAGGAAATGGAAATCACCGATGTAAAATTTAAATTGAAAAAGAGAAAAAAGGCTCCTAACATTGAACCAGGTATTGTATTTGCAATCCCGCTTAAAGGAATTGAAAAATATGCTTATGGGTTAGTAGTAAAAGGAGAAGGGCTAAAGGATGACATTTATATACAATATTTTGATATCTTCACTAATGAAATATTAGATATAAAAAACTTTAGTAATCAATTTGAAAAACTTTCTGTTCTATATACTATTAACAGTGGAATATATGGAATCGTTAATAAAGAATGGAAAATTATTGGGAAATTGTCTAAAGGAAAATTCAATCCTGAAGAATATGAGTTACCTGATTTTGTGTTTTACAATGGCAAGGAATATTTTGTGAGTCGAGGGGATGCGAATACACCAATAGCCGAATTAGAGCCTATTTCTAAAGAGGAAGGGGAAAAAATAAAAAATCCAATTGGTCTGATTGGTAGTAATAATATAGTGGAAATGCTTATTAATTCTTACTACGAGAAACAAAATCAAAAATGTATTTAGCCTTTTTAAGGTTATCCCGTGATTTAAGGGATAACCTTTTTATTGTACAGTGAAGACGGCCGGCGCATCCAAAAGAATGTCAATGGCGTCATTACGAACTACCATTACCAAGGCGACAGCCTAAACGTTCTGTATGAAACCGATGCAAGCGGAAATGTGGTAAGATCGTATATATACGGAGAAAACGGACAACTCCTTGCCATGAAAAAAGGCAATGCGACGTACTTTTACCACTATAATGCGCATGGCGATGTGATCGCCCTGACGGATGCGCAAGGAAACATCGTCGCCTGTTATCAATACGATGCGTGGGGGAACATTCTTTCCCAATCCGGCGCCTTGGCGGACGAAAACCCATACCGATATGCGGGATACCAATATGACCAAGAAACGGGTCTTTATTACCTGATTGCCCGGTACTACCGCCCAGAACAAGGTGTGTTCCTATCCTTGGATCCAGACCCGGGGGATGCGGACGATATCCTGACGCAGAATGGATACACGTACGCAAATAACAATCCGGTGATGTTGGTGGATCCGGATGGGCATTGGGTGTGGATGGCGATTAATGCGGGATTTGCGGCGTATGATGGGTATAAAGCCTTTAAAAAAGGCGGTTGGAAAGCAGCGGCGATTGCTGTAGGTGTAGGGATTGTTGGCGGTGTTGCATTCAAAGGTGTGAAAATCGCTTATGGTGCCTATAAATCAGGTAAGTTTTCAAGAACTTATAGGCTGGCGAAAAAAGTGTCAAAAAAGTTTGGGGGAACTTTAGGAAGAACTAAAGGCGATGGATGGAAGGTAACTATTCCAGATGGTAAAAAACCCCTAGTTGTAAGAGTTATGAATAAAGGCGGAATACGTAATAAACCGTACTTTAGAATAAGTAAAGATGGACGCGGCTCTTTGACGTTAGATGGTGAATGGTCTAATCGTCGGGAGCTCACACATATTAATGTATCGAGAAGATCCTATAAACAAATTGTGAGAATAATTAATAAATACAGAGGAGAGATTAGGTGAGTGATTAGTATGAATCAAAAAAAATTAGTTGCTTTATTAAATGAAATGTGGGCTACCGTAGTCAAAAGTTTTCATATTGATATTTTATCTCATACGATTAGTCTAAATGTGAAAGTAGTTGATAATGAGAAATATTATAAGATTGTGTTCAAAGGTGTTTCCTCTTTTTATTTCGTAGAAAACTCTGGAGATTCCCGCTTGGACCCAGTTGATCCAGAAGATGGAGATTACATTGAGCTAACTTCAATTGATTATTGTAAGAATGGTATAGGTAAAATTCATATCAGTTCGTCAAAAGAAATTTGGGTTGGTGAATACTTTTCTTCAGCTAACTTTGTACTTGAGTTTTGGGAGGCACTATTATTTATTGAAGCTAAAAGTATAGTGATCAATGGAGAGGAGTTTCTAGTAGATTATCCAGTTAAAGTGCAAAGTTAAAAAATTTTTGATTGATTAATATTGCAAAATGGGCTGTCACATCTATATAGGGCAGCCCTTTGAAAATGTATAAAAGGATTTCCTAAAAATGGATATATAGGTACTTTTACCACTATAATACACATGGCGATGTCATCGCCCTGACGGATGAACAAGGAAACATCGTGGCCCGTTACCAATACGATGCGTGGGGGAATATTCTTTCCCAATCCGGCGCCGTGGCGGACGAAAACCCATACCGATATGCGGGATACCAATATGACAGCGAAACGGGTCTATACTACCTGATTGCCCGGTACTACCGCCCAGAACAAGGTGTGTTCCTATCCTTGGATCCAGACCCGGGAGATGCGGACGATATCCTGACGCAGAATGGATACACGTACGCAAATAACAATCCGGTGATGTTGGTGGATCCGGATGGGCATTGGGTGTGGATGGCAGTAGGAGCGTTAATCGGAGGGGTATCGTCGTATAAGTCTGCAAAAAGTAGAGGTCTCAAAGGTTGGAAGTTGTGGGGTTCTGTTGCAATAGGAGCTGGTTTAGGTGCTATCGGTGGAATAGGCTCAGGTGCTTACCGTGCAGCCAAGGTTGCAAGAAATATTTACAATATTACTAAAGGTCCTGCATCTGTTAGAGGGAGAGCCGCGCACCAAGCATGGACCAAAGTGATGAAAAGAGTTGTTCCTGGAGGCAAATACGATAAACCATTAAGAGGTACTAAAAAACGTCCAGACCTTCAATTTTTTAGAGGAAGGGTTGTCGTTGAATTAAAACCAAAAGGTTCTTGGAAAAAAAGCTATGTAAAAAGGCAACTCAAGAATTATAAGAAAGCCGGCGCATGGATTATAATTAAGGCAAGTTATTAAAGATATTTTGGTACACACACTGAGAGTGTGTCCCTCTTTGATCGTTTTAGGGGTGAAAAATATGAATCAATATGAGGAGACGGTTAGAAATTTAGTTAATAATTTTAATGAGCATAATATAGATATAGTTGCTCAAGATTTAGCTAAGATGGGAAGGGACATAATTACTATCTTACAAAAATACTTTTATAAAGTAGATCCTAATGGTAAGCTTGGAATATTAGAAACATTGAAATTATTAAATGACAGTAGTGTCATCCCTTTTCTGAAAGCTATTCTTGAAGATGAGACAGAGATATTTTTTGTTAAAGCTTATGCAGAAAGTGTATTGGATTTTTTAGAGGATAAAGAAACTCAATTAAAAAGAAAAATTCAAAATTTATCTAAAAAAAGTGGCACGGATTTAATCGCAGATATAGCTATGATAGGAACAATTGGCGATGACAATGCTATAAGAGAATTAGACAAAATCAAGACGGATAACAAAGAGGTACTGGAACAAATCAAGGTAGCAAAATTACAAATAATATGTGGACTAGAAGAAGTAATTAAGGAGCATTCCTGTTAGAAGTTTTTCCGGGGACTTGAATAAAAAAAGCCCTCTTGGTATGATTCGGGGGTGTCAATTGGATGAATTGACCCCTAATTTGAATACCAAGGAGGACTATACATGCATTCTATCTCAAACAAGAAGATTAATCAAGTCACCGATCAAACGCTGGTTGTTGGGATGGATATCGCAAAGAAAAAACATTATGCCTGCTTTGTGGATGAGCGAGGGAGGGTGTTAAAAAAGCCGTTTCCCGTTCTGCAATCGAAAGAAGGATTGGAATGGTTGTACCAGCGCATCGTGGAAGCCATGAAGGAATTTGGAAAAACCGAGGTGATCGTTGGCATCGAGCCAACGGGACATTATTGGCTGAATCTCGCTTATTTTCTTGATGAGAAAGGCATCCCTCTCGTCATGACAAACCCGATGCACGTGAAGCGCTCCAAAGAGCTGGACGATAACCTTCCAACCAAGCATGATGCGAAAGATGCGCTCGTCATTGCCCGGTTAGTGAAAGACGGCCGATTCAGCTATCCGCGCATTCTCAAAGGGATGGAGGCGGAGCTGCGCGTTGGAGCGGCATTTCGCTCCAAATTGGTGGAAGAACAGGGAGCAGTTCGAAATCAGATGATTCGCTGGCTCGATCGGTATTTTCCAGAGTTTACGCAAGTCTTTCCGTCGTTTGGGAAAATGGCGCTCGCGGTACTGGAATATACGCCATTTCCGAGTGATCTAGCAGGAAAAGAGCTAGAAGAGGTTCTCGCCCTTTACCGGCAAAGTGAGGGATTACAATCGCCGCAAAGGCCGAAAGCGAAGAAGCTCATAGAACTGGCCCAACACTCCATTGGCGTAACGGAAGGACAACAGATGGCCCGTATCGAAATCGCCACACTTGTCCGCCGGTACCGCCAGCTGGAAAAAGAGATCGAGGCATTGACAGAACAGCTGATTGAACTCGTTCAGACCTTCGTCGAATACGAATGGCTGAAGACCGTTCCGGGTGTAGGCGATGCGACCATCGTGGAACTGTTATCAGAGATCGGGAGTTTCTCCCATTATCAGGATCCGCGGCAACTCATCAAATTAGCGGGCCTGACGCTGCGGGAACATTCCTCCGGCCAACACAAAGGGCAGAAACGGATCTCGAAACGGGGACGAAAACGGCTTCGCGCTCTCCTGTTCCGCGTGATGATGCCGATGATCCGCCACAACGAAGCGTTTCGGCAGCTGCACGACTATTACACGACACGACCGGAAAACCCGTTACGGAAGAAGCAATCGATTGTGGTGTTATGCGGAAAATTATTGAAGGTACTGCACGCTATGTGTACGAAGCACCAAGCGTTCGATGCGAAGCGAATGATGCAGGACATCTTTGGTCTCGAAACGGCTGCTTGATGCCTATCGTCTCGATTCCCTAGACAACAAGGATGACACGGAGAAGCTGGCGCGATATCATCCATTCGACTTTGAGTCCCTAAAGGAGCTTAGCTGGCCTCTGCCTGATGACTAGACCGAACGAAGGAATGTAGGCACAAGGATGCCAAGAGACATGGGAGGGTTCGTCATCATCAGCGATGCAGAGATCCAAGGTGCATCCCATACGCTTCCCTCACTACAACCAAATTTAACCAGTAGTGACCGCGAAGCGTACCCAACAAATGTAAGATATACACATATTTAAAAAATAATGTTAGGAACTTTGTCGAAAAATATTTTTTTGACACCCCTGAAACGGCTACAACCGTTGATATATCAACATTTCTAGAGGGAGTACAGAAAACCAGATTCCCGTTATTCTCATAAAGCATTAGCAGAGGCTATTTATCATTCATTTGATCATCAAGAAGCATCAAAAGTTATAATAGAAGATCTCTTTAGTGAGGAATTTGAGCGTGTTTTTAGTGCCGTTACTCTACTTGCTTTCGCGGAAAAATTCCCCAAGGACAAAGTTACTAGACATGTAGTAAATAAGTTCTTTGAAATTTTAACGGGTGATTTTAATACAACACTAAAGAATCATGCCATACTTGCAATAGGTAGATATGGAAATATTGATGATGCATCAAGACTTGAACGAATTGTTGAGGAAAAAAAGTATTTAACAAAAAGGAAATTTTGGAAATGGCTAAGTGAAAGCGTGTTGTTAGACGATATTAACATCACAATAAAGAAATTGAAACGAAAGAAATAGACGATTCACACTCTAAATGAGCAACAAGGAAACATCGAGACCCGTTACCAATACGATGCGTGGGGGAATATTCTTTCCCAATCCGGCGCCGTGGCGGACGAAAACCCATACCGATATGCGGGATACCAATATGACCAAGAAACGGGTCTTTATTACCTGATTGCCCGGTACTACCGCCCAGAACAAGGTGTGTTCCTATCCTTGGATCCAGACCCAGGTGATGAGGACGATATCCTCACACAAAACGGCTATACGTACGCGAACAACAATCCGGTGATGTTGGTGGATTTGGATGGGCATTATGCTCATATTGTTATTATAGCTGGAGTGGGGGCTTATAGAGTTTATAAGATTTATAAGGTCTACAAGAAATATAGAAAGATTTCAAAAAAATATCATTCGAATAGTAAAAGAAATCCTGCGATACATCATGGATATGAAATTTATGATAAAAAAACTAATAAAGTAGTCAAAGTTGGTATTAGTGATGGAAGGATTTCTAAAAAGGGAAAATCATATCGCGCTGAAAGGCAAGTTAGAAAGTGGAATAAGCGATACAAGACAGATCGGTATGCTTCACGAATAGTAAAAACTAACATACGTGGTAGGTATAATGCACTGAGATGGGAAAAAAGGCATACGGAATACATTAATAGAATCCAGCCTAACAACAAATTATCACCTCCATTTCACTATCGCCCATAAATTTAATAAAAGGAAGTGAAAAAATGACTGTTATAAGGGATATTCAACTTTCTATTCCAAGTGATATAAACTATTTTGATCATACTGTAATAGTTGACTATGATACTGGTGAGACAAGCCCCTTTACCGATTATAGGCAAAGCAAGTCCGCCATCTTTCATTATGAAACAAGATGTATTACATCACTTTATACTCGTCTTTTGCCCGAAATTCATACAGATGGGGAAAAGGGAGTTATCATTCAATGCGTACCGGATCTATCTAAATTAAGCGAGAAAGAAATTGAAATGGAAATGGTACCCGATTTTATTACTGTTTATGTTGAAATGGATTATAATCAATACTTCTCTCTTACGGATGACTTGGAAAAAAAGAAAATGGCATTAGAAGTGTTACAAAGGGTATGGAAAAACTTGCTGATGAGCGAGGATGGGATAAGCAAATTTTTCGTGAAATATACAACAAGATAAAAGAATTAAATTACAAAAATACATTTATCTATAAGAAAAAGCGCAGTCCTAATCGTAGATATATATGTAGCATTATATGTGAACACGAAGTCTCTTATGTAGATATATATTTAGAAATAAAACGTCAAAAAGGAAATAAGGTTTTAAAGAAAGAAAGATTAGTAAGAGTAGACAGACCACACGAATCTTTTTATTGGAGATATTTAGGTGATTTAACATGGACACTAAATCATAAGGTGACATTTACTGATCGTTTACATCATTTCGGGTGGGTTGTAACTTTTTTAGAAAAAGAAAACGAAACACAGATTATATGGAAAGTAAATAAAGTGTCTTATCTTTCTTCATAAACTCAATGAAAAACAGGAAAACATTGTGATAAAATATTGATTAAGGTGAAGGAAATCAGACATATTAAATAAAATATTGATTAGATAGGTCGGATTATTTTTGTAATTGTAGAACCTTAGGAGAAACGCTCTCTCCTAAGGCATTTTTTTATAATTAAAACTTTGAAAACCTTTATTAATATTAAGGGTTTTGTCTTACTTTCTGTAAGAATAAATCAGACAAGCTCGACTGTTAAGGGATGAGGCAGCGTATTTCCCTGCTCCGGTTGGAAGTAAGGCAACTCATGCATGTATATTTTTGAACTTCTATTAAGCGGATATTTCTCATTACCCGGTACTATCACCCGGAGCATGGCGTGTCCCTTTTCTTGGATCCAGACTCAGGGGATGCGGATGATATTCCCACGCAGAATGGGTATGCGTATGCGAACAACAACCCAGTGATGTTGGTGAATCCGGATGGGAACCTTCCTTGGTTGTTAATTAATGCAGGGTTTGCGGCGTATGATGGGTATAAGGCCTTTAAAAAAGGCGGTTGGAAGGTCGCAGCGATTGCTGTAGGTGTAGGGCTTGTTGGCGGTGCGGCTTTTAAAGCGTATAGAATTTATAAAGCGGGAGAAACAGCCAAGATTATGAAGATTTTATTGGCGGCTAAGTATGGAAAAGGTAACACTACTATAGAAGTAGGGAGAGTAAGTAAGAGACTAGCAAAAAAGGCTGGGAAAGCATGGGTTGGATCAGGGGCTAAGCCACTCTACAAAAATGGTAAATGGATAGGATATAGAAGTAAAGATAAATCTAAAGTATTTAGAATGCAGTATAAGAAAACAAGAAGGGTATATCAAGCGAATTTTGAGGAATTTTATAAGAGTCCTATCAACAAAAAGACATATAAGTTACGAAATGCACGCTTGAATTTTTAGCATGGAGGGAGCCATATAAATGATAATTCCTGAATTATTTTGTTTAACGATAATGGATGAAGACTGGGGAGAGGAGACTGATGATTTTTGGATAGAAATTGAAGCGGATATTGGTATCAAGGGAGACTCAGATTCTGCTGAAGTATTTACTATCTATGTTACAAGTCCAAAAAGGTTAGGGAATATGGTGGAAAAGTCAGGATTGGAGATAGCTAGGGGATTGTTTATAATGAAAGACTTTAATATAAAAAGTGTAGAGGATCGTCTCAAAAAAATACTTGCCCATTGTTCAAGAAAAACCTGGAACGAAACAGCTTTAGCTATTAGTCGGTACGCTATTTGGGAGTATGAAAACTAAATCAAAGTATAATTGGAAATTTTTTAAATATATAAATCCAACCTATTTTCCTAACATGTCGTCTGGTTAACGTGGGGGTACTTTAAAGATAGAATTTTCAAACCTATCTTGACAGAAACACAGAATATTGATGAAGCCTTTTTATGAAAAATTATTTTTATTTAGAGCTCACGACCTACTTTAAGGTTTGTGAGCTTTTATTATCTCAGAGTGAGAAAGAATAACAACTAATAAAGAAATGTAGCCAAACAAAAAACATTGATTATGACGAGAGAGGAAACGTTCACACCTTCACGACAGGAAATGGAGCCGGTTCGACCTTTACGTATGATGACCGCGGCTTAGTGGAAAGCGTTTCGGTCGGTACGGCGGACGGAAAAGAAATTTTATCGGAAACATACCGTTACGATGAAAACGGCAACCGGACGAAAGTGGAATCCCCAACGGGGGAAACGACCGTCTACCGTTACGATGACTTAGACCAATTAGTGGAAGAGCAGCTTCCAGATGGCACGAAAGTCGAATATGCCTATGACGGATTCGGAAACCGGAAGCAAATCGTGGAAACCAAGGATGGGCAGTCGACGACGACCAATGCCGATTATAACGCTGCCAATCAGTTGATTCGTTTTGGAACAGAGACAATCTCTTATGATGCCAACGGCAACCGTATCGAAGATGGACAATATCAATACGAATGGAATGAAGCGGACCAATTGGTTTCCATTACGAGAAAAGGAGAAAGCACGCCGTTTGTAACATACAAATACGACGAAGACGGCCGGCGCATCCAAAAGAATGTCAATGGCGTCATTACGAACTACCATTACCAAGGCGACAGCCTAAACGTTCTGTATGAAACCGATGCAAGCGGAAATGTGGTAAGATCGTATATATACGGAGAAAACGGACAACTCCTTGCCATGAAGAAAGGCACAGCAACGTATTTTTACCACTATAACGCCCATGGCGATGTGATCGCCCTGACGGATGAACAAGGAAACATCGTGGCCCGTTACCAATACGATGCGTGGGGGAATATTCTTTCCCAATCCGGTGCCTTGGCGGACGAAAACCCATACCGATATGCGGGATACCAATATGACAAAGAAACGGGTCTGTACTATCTGATCGCCCGGTACTATCATCCAACGCATGGCGTGTTCCTTTCTTTGGATCCAGATCCAGGGGATGCAGATGATATTCTCACGCAGAATGGGTATGCGTATGCGAACAACAATCCGGTGATGTTAACCGACCCAGATGGAGAGAATCCTTATATAATTATCTTGGTCTCCGTTGGTGGAAGGATTGTTGCTAAAAAAGTAGCCAAATCCTTAATAAAAAAAGCAGTAAAACGAACCGTTAAGAAAGCTGCTAAACGATATACAAAGTCAAATTTAAAATTAGGACGACAAATGCATAAATCATATAAAGCTAATAAGGTACTTAAAGGGGTAAGAGAAAAGGAATTTCGTTTACCAAGTGGAAAAAGAATTGATTTTATTGATTTCGAGAAGAAAATTATATATGAACTTAAACCAAATAACCCACGAGCAATAAAAAAAGGCCTAAAACAATTAAAAGCTTATAAAAAAGAAGTTGAAAAAATTTATGGTAAAGGCTGGAGAACAGTATTAGAAGTTTATTGAGGAGGTAGAGGCGATGGAAAGGAAAGAGTTTAAAAAGATTGTTAATGACTGTTTATTAGCAAACGGTTTCTCGAAAAAAGGCAAATATTATTATAAGGAAAGTCCTGAGGTAATATGTTGCCTTGGATTGCAGAAATCAAATTACTCTAATTGTTATTATGTAAATGTAGGTATAGTGATTAAGGAAATAAATAAAGGGCTAGAGCTTCCACGAGATGTTGACGGTGATATTAGATGTAGGTTCTATTTCAAAGTTGAAGGTAAGGAAGTTGACTGTCTTGACCTTGATAGAATAAATGAAAGTAGTGTTATTGTTTCATCATTAGAAGCGAACATTTCAGAAATAATAAATCCATCATTAGAACTCGAAGGTCTTAAAGAACTATTAAAGAAGAAACCCGTTCTCTTATACCAAACAACAATTAATGCGAAACAATATTTAGGTATAGATGAATAAGATTTAACCATAGGGGAGATCTCCTCTATGGCTATTTTGGTTTGGGAGCGTAGTGCCGAATTGTTTAATGCAAAATAAAACTTTAGCAAAATGCAAGATAAAAATTAAGCACTAAATTGGAAACAAAACAGGTCAGTTTTTCTCAAAAAATATAATTTCACAGACACGGCTTTACATGGAGTGGCGTGCATGGTAGGCTGGTTGCCTCTGCGAATTCCTTTTGTGCTGCGGCCTTCGCAAAATAATCCATGCACGCAGAGGATCCATGTCAAGCCTTATAGGGTAAGATAATTTATATTGGTATATGGATTATATTTACTTTTATGGAACATAGAGTGCTAAACTTTTTCATTGCATTTCGCTTAAATTTTTAGTTGCAGAAAACAATCGTAGTAAACAGGAAAGATATTATCCTGATGAATGGAGGCCATGATAATGAACGACTATGAAATACTTTTTCAAAAATATGTAAAAGAATTAAAAGAGGCAATTGAAGAAGAAAAGGAATTTTTAGATCCGAATCTTGACAAAGAGAGATATGAATACGAATTAAGTATTAGCGGAAGAGTAATTGCCGTATTTAGGAAATATTGGTTTGAGTGTGACAAGTTAAACGATAATGAGGAAAATGAATACTATGTAAATCCAAAAGATTTTTGTGTTGATTGGTTGTCAGGTGAACATAAGGAGCTATTTAGAATTATTGAAAAAATGCCATATTATCCAATAGGAATAGACGAACATGGAAATTATGTTTAAAATAGAGAGAAATACACAAAAAGCCCCTTCTCATCCGAGAGGGGCTTTAATCTTCCCATACTTCGTTCATAAGTGTAAATTATCACTTTATTTCGGAACAAAAGAGCCATTTTTTTGCACATTCTTTCAGAAAGCCCTCTCCCCTTTTCCGTGAAAATCCCGTCAGCCAGCGGTGATTTTCATCCCCGGGTGGAGGACAGATCGCTGCCCATGGAACTTTTCTGAAAGAGTGTGCTAAATTTTTTGTGAATTATTTCGGAAGAGAAAATCCATCGGTTCAGAGGAGAAGAGGAGGACGTGATTCAATTTCATGACTTTGGCATTGACGTCCAAACGTATGCAGAGCGTGGAAAAGAAAACGACTCCCCTCTTCTGACACAGTGTCCGCATTGCCGGGCCAAGCGCCCGTTGCATCGCCACGGTTACTATGAGCGAAACGCATTGACCCCACATGGTGATTATCGCATTTGGATTGTCCGGTATCGCTGTCGGGAATGCTTGAAGACGGTGAGTGCGCTGCCTTCCTTTCTCCTCTCGTATTTTCAGTATACGTTGTCCGCCGTATGGCAAGTGGTGAAAGAGCAGTTGGGATTGACCGAGGGGACGAACCAGGCTCCGTTCCTCCCGACAAAGGACGGCATCATCTTTTATGTCCGACGGTTCTACCGAAACCTATCAAACCTTCATCGTTTTTTTGCGAGGCGGTGGAGAATCATAGGCCCTATCGTGAAAAAAGAAAAGGAACAGACTTCTTGGTGGATCCGGACGTTGGAGGAACACGGTCTCTATTCGGTCATCAGAGAGATGTGGGAGGACGGATTCCGACACCCTTTTGCGAATTAAATGGGATCCTGATTTTACATACATATCCTAAATTGGAAATAATTGAGGTTCCCACAAACCTTTCCTATCGACGGAGAAAAAGCAATTCGGTACGATAAGGGCAGGAGGACCGGAACGGTTCTGATTCCAAGTGAGACCAGAAGGAGATTCGAATGGATGAGTCGATGAGACACGACATGGCCCTGTTTCGGTACGGGCTAATCGCTCCGTTGGTGAATGGGCAGGTGGAACCGAAGACGTATCTGAAAGAGGTGAGCGAGCGAGTGCACCATGTTCCCCACCAGGGCGGCAAGCGAATCGCAGCCAAGACGATCCTCGATTGGTGCCCCCGATACAAAAAAGGGGGCTTTGACGCCTTAAAGCCGAAGCGCCGTTCGGACCGCGGCCACTCAAGGCGTCTGTCGCCCGATGATGAGGATCATATTTTAGCCCTAAGAAAAGAACATCCCACCATGCCCGTGACGGTGTTCTACGAACACCTCATCGAGCAGGGGGAAATCCCAGAAATGTTTAGTGCAAAATAAAAGTACAGAGTTCTGCAACAAAAAAGTGCAGAGCTTCATGGCATAAAAAAAGGCTTGCCAGCTCCTAAAATACCCTCTACTGTTTAAGGTTGTGAAGAACAAAACAGTGGAGGTAATGAAAGGATGCTAGCAATGTCTGAAATTCATCATATCAAACATTTGCGTGAAAAGAAAGGGTTATCGCTTTCCGAAATTGTCCGCAGGACGGGATTTAACTGGAGAACAGTCAAGAAATATGCGGATGGAGACATTTCGGTCAGACAAAAAATAAAGAGAAAACGGGGAATGATGGAGGAAGAAGGATACGGTCAAATCATTGATGACTGGCTGGAGGAGGACGCCAAACCGCCAAGAAAACAACGGCGGACAAGCAAGAAGATGTACGAACAATTAAAGCAGGAACATGGCTTTAAAGGGTCTTATCGAACGGTTTGCGCCTACGTTCAAAAACGAAGACCTCAGCTTAAGCTGGAGAAGGAACAGCGTTACGAGAGGCTGGAACACCCTCCGGGGGAAGCGCAGGTGGATTTCGGCACCATGTCCGTTGTGACGAAGGAGGGAAAAGAGGAAGACCGGTCAATTCTGATTTTGAGCTTTCCGTACAGCAACGCCGCGTATGCGTATCCATTGCCAGCGGAAAACAGCGAATGTTTTCTTTACGGGCTCACTCAGCTGTTTCGCCAAGCCGGAGGCGTCCCGAGAAAACTGCGCATCGACAATTTGGCGGCGGCGGTGGTTTCGATCCGAAAAGGAGGCGAACGTCAATATACTGAAGCATTTGAGCGATTCCGGCTTCATTACCGGTTTGACGTACAGGCGTGCAATCCGTATAGCGGACACGAAAAAGGGAATGTCGAACGGAAAGTTTACTATACTCGTCAAACACTGCTTTGTCCCTGCTCCGTTGATCAAGGGGGATGAAGAACTGGCGGAGTGGCTGCATCGCAAGATGATCGAAGATCGAGCCCGCCCCCACTATGAAAAAGGGAGAACCATTGAGGAATTATGGCAGGAAGAACAAAAGGAGTTGCTTGTCCTGCCGGAGAGAGATCTCCCGATCTTCTCCTTCCACCACGCCAATGTCAATAAATACGGGGAAGCAACGGTGGATGGGGAGGCGTTTGTGGTTCATGGGATCCCGGTTCCCAACCGTGTCCTTGTCAAAAAGGAATGGGATCGTTTCATGGTTTTGTCCCAAGAAGGGGAGGTGTACCTAAAAGCGCCAAGGCCGTACACGAAAAAGCAACGGGAGCTCCCTTGGAAGGACATTTTGGCGGAATGGGCGCAAAAGCCCCGGGTGGTGGAGTATTCGCGGTTTCGAGTTTACTTGCCGGAGGCCATTAGGAAATACTTCATGGAACAACCGAAACAGACGGCATCACGCATTCGAGGGGTGCAGAAGCTGCTGGACCGGTACACCGTCTATGAGATCGCTCAGTGGCTTGACAAGTATCAACGGTGGGATTTGGCGCCCCATGAGATCGGGGTGTTGATGGAGGCGAAGCGTTCGGAGTATCCCGCGAAATGGGAAGAAGCCTATACCCCTTCCGTTTTAGTCGACTATGAAACCGATTTACATGTGTATGATCAACGTCTTTGTCCGTCAAGGGAAGGGGGAAGCCGGGCATGAAGATGGATTTAAAAGAGATTTGTAAAGCCCTGCATTTGGCGTACATCGCGGATCGATTCGAGGAGGTGGCCTACGAGACCAAGGAACAGTTTTTGCGTGATGTGTTGGCGTTGGAGCTGTCGTTCCGTCAGAAAGCAAAACAGGCTCGATTGATCAAGAAGGCGAAGTTCCGGGAGTTGAAATGGCTCAAAGATTACGAATGGTCGGATCAGATTCATTGGCCGACCACGACCTCGAAGGAAGAACTTTGCGACCTTCGCTTTTTGGAGCAAAAACAGAACGTCCTGCTTTTAGGTTCGCCGGGAACAGGAAAAACCCATCTCGCCACCGCATTAGGATTAAAAGCGTGTGAACGGGGCCATGAAGTTCGGTTTTTCCGTGTCGCCGATCTTGTCGCCCAGCTCGAAGAGGCGTTAAAAGACGGCACCCTCGGACGGCTCAAACGGCAAATCGACACAGGCGAGCTGTTGATTTTGGACGAACTCGGCTATGTACCTTTCCAAAAGCAGGGATCGGAACTGCTGTTTCACATCATTGCCGATTGTTATGAACGAAAAAGTGTCATCGTGACATCGAATTTAGAGTTTGGACAGTGGAATCGAGTGTTTGGGGACAACCGCCTGACGGCAGCGCTGGTGGATCGTTTGGTCCATCACGCCCACATTCTCGTGTTTACGGGTGAGAGCTACCGCTTGCGGCATGCGCTTTCTGCCGTTCAGTCGCTCCCTTCTCACTCGGTTGAAAGGTAAATTCATTGAGCCGGCAAGCCTATGTATTTTTTCTTGCAATTCTCTGCACTTTTTGCTTGCAAAAAACAACGGGTCTATACTACCTGATTGCCCGGTACTACCGCCCAGAACAAGGTGTGTTCCTATCCTTGGATCCAGACCCAAGCGATGCGGATGACATTCTCACGCAGAACGGCTATACGTACGCGAACAACAATCCGGTGATGTTGGTCGATCCGGATGGGCATTGGGTGTGGATGGCAGTAGGAGCGTTAATCGGAGGGGTATCGTCGTATAAGTCTGCAAAAAGTAGAGGTCTCAAAGGTTGGAAGTTGTGGGGTTCTGTTGCAATAGGAGCTGGTTTAGGTGCTATCGGTGGAATAGGCTCAGGTGCTTACCGTGCAGCCAAGGTTGCAAGAAATATTTACAATATTACTAAAGGTCCTGCATATGTTAGAGGGAGAGCCGCGCACCAAGCATGGACCAAAGTGATGAAAAGAGTTGTTCCTGGAGGCAAATATGATAAACCATTAAGAGGTACTAAAAAACGTCCAGACCTTCAATTTTTTAGAGGAAGGGTTGTCGTTGAATTAAAACCAAAAGGTTCTTGGAAAAGAAGCTATGTAAAAAGGCAACTCAAGAATTATAAGAAAGTCGGCGCATGGATTATAATTAAGGCAAGTTATTAAAGATATTTGGGGACACACACTGAGAGTGTGTCCCTCTTTGATCGTTTTAGGGGTGAAAAATATGAATCAATATGAGGAGACGGTTAGAAATTTAGTTAATAATTTTAATGAGCATAATATAGATATAGTTGCTCAAGATTTAGCTAAGATGGGAAGGGACATAATTACTATCTTACAAAAATACTTTTATAAAGTAGATCCTAATGGTAAGCTTGGAATATTAGAAACATTGAAATTATTAAATGACAGTAGTGTCATCCCTTTTCTGAAAGCTATTCTTGAAGATGAGACAGAGATATTTTTTGTTAAAGCTTATGCAGAAAGTGTATTGGATTTTTTAGAGGGTAAAGAAACTCAATTAAAAAGAAAAATTCACAATTTATCTAAAAAAAGTGGCACGGATTTAATCGCAGATATAGCTATGATAGGAACAATTGGCGATGACAATGCTATAAGAGAATTAGACAAAATCAAGACGGATAACAAAGAGGTACTGGAACAAATCAAGGTAGCAAAATTACAAATAATATGTGGACTAGAAGAAGTAATTAAGGAGTACAGAAAACCAGATTCCCGTTATTCTCATAAAGCATTAGCAGAGGCTATTTATCATTCATTTGATCATCAAGAAGCATCAAAAGTTATAATAGAAGATCTCTTTAGTGAGGAATTTGAGCGTGTTTTTAGTGCCGTTACTCTACTTGCTTTCGCGGAAAAATTCCCCAAGGACAAAGTTACTAGACATGTAGTAAATAAGTTCTTTGAAATTTTAACGGGTGATTTTAATACAACACTAAAGAATCATGCCATACTTGCAATAGGTAGATATGGAAATACTGATGATGCATCAAGACTTGAACGAATTGTTGAGGAAAAAAAGTATTTAACAAAAAGGAAATTTTGGAAATGGCTAAGTGAAAGCGTGTTGTTAGACGATATTAACATCACAATAAAGAAATTGAAACGAAAGAAATAGACGATTCACACTCTAAATGAGCAACAAGGAAACATCGAGACCCGTTACCAATACGATGCGTGGGGGAATATTCTTTCCCAATCCGGCGCCGTGGCGGACGAAAACCCATACCGATATGCGGGGTACCAATATGACAAAGAAACGGGTCTTTATTACCTGATTGCCCGGTACTACCGCCCAGAACAAGGTGTGTTCCTATCCTTGGATCCAGACCCGGGGGATGCGGACGATATCCTGACGCAGAATGGATACACGTACGCAAATAACAATCCGGTGATGTTGGTGGATCCGGATGGGCATTGGGTATGGCTGGCTATCAACGCGGGATTTGCGGCGTATGATGGGTATAAGGCATACAAGTCAGGGAAAGGATGGAAAGGCGTCGCGGCTACGGCAGCTATTGGTTTTGTTGGTGGAGGAAAATTTAAACTTGTTAGAAATACAGGTAGATTTATTATAAAGGGTACAGGCAAAGCTTCTAAATATGTAGATGTGACTAAATCTGGTAGTCGTTATGCTAACAGAGCGACTGATGTATCTAAAGCACAGTTCGAAAAAAATCTACTTAGAGATGGATGGAAAAAATCAATATCTAAAGACGGAAAAACAATAATACTGACAAAAGATGGCGCAAAATATGTTCTTCGCGACGGTGCTAAATCCACAGGTGGTTCAACCGCTGACTTTTATCCAAAAGGGAGCAAAAGAATGACTTTAAAAATTAGGTTAAAATAGGGGGAGTCCAATGAATTTAGAAACTTTATTTGTTAGGGAAAAAAAAGAGTTTAATAAATTAATAGGAATAGCTAGTGATACGTTTTATATAGAAAATAGATTGCCTGAACAGGTATTCCGGGAACAATTCAATTATTTTTTGTTTGAAGAGTTTGACTGGGCAATGGACAAAGATTTTTGGAGCACAATCCAGCAATTATCTATAGAAACAAAAGATGATTATGTCCTTACCGCAGTGTTAGACCCTAATCCAGTAGAATATTTTTATAAAGAGTTTAATTATTATAATTGGATGAAACTCCCTGTCAATTTATCACCTGATGAATATTTAGATGTTCTTGAATTAGGACCTGAGGAAAGTCCAGCGGATGCAGTGCTGTACAATTCTTATACTGTTATTTGGCTACCTCCTTCAATGAAATGGGCAATATGGGGAGAAAGAAGTTATGGGGTTTGTGTTTTAGGGCTTCAAGATGTAAACAATAGTGCGGATTTATTGCCGATTTTAAAAAATTGGCGCTCTATTGATGAAACAGTTTTATCGTGGGTGGGGCTCAATTTTGTAAATCAACAACTTCCACAAGAAATTGCTGATACTTTCTTCTTAAATTATTCTAACGGTGTTAAGTAAATGTAGATGTCTATTCCGAACACAAAAATAAAACAAAGAGAACCTTGATTGGCTATAAGCCTTTCAAGGTTTCTTTTTTAGAAGGGGTGTAGTGGCGAATATTTATATGGAGGTGTAGGCACAGGCAAGACGCATTTAGCGACAGCGATTGGTGTAGAAGCCTGTAACCAAGGGAAAAGCGTGAAATTTTATCGAACAGCCGCGTTGGTCAATGAACTGATTGAAGCAAAGAATACAGGAAAGCTCCACAAGCTGATGAATCAACTCGAAAAAATCGATTTATTGATCTTTGATGAATGGGGCTACATCCCTGTAAGCAAAGAAGGAGCGCAGCTCCTTTTCTAAGTCATTGCAGGATGTTACGAAAAGAGAAGTATCATTATGACCACCAACTTGGAATTCAGTAAATGGAATAGCATATTCCATGATGAACGATTGACTACGGCGATCATTGACCGCCTTGTTCATCACAGCTATCTCTTAACATTTACAGGAACTAGTTATCGTCTGAAACATTCTTATATGAACTTATAAAAAGACTTAGGGTGCTGAAAAAAATCTTGCGTTTTGCTTAACTTTTTAGTTGCAGAAAACACAAGTGGTGGAAAAATTATTCAGGTTCGTAACAAAAAAACTAAACAGCCTATCTTTAGATTAGATTATCATTATATTGACGGAAAAGGACCTTATCTACATTATCATGTAGCTCCTAACATGAAAAAACATCACTTCATATGGTAATCAATTATAGGGAGTGAATAAACGTGAAATTTGATCCAAATCAGCATCTTCATTTAGGATATTATGAGAACAATGTTGATTTAGAAGCAGTCGCATATAAAATTCAGAATGAAAATAAATGGGTAGTTTTTTTAGATAATGAACAAGATACTACATTAGTTAAAAAATATTAGATAACTGTAGTTGAGTAATTTTGATAACAATAATTACCATATAAAAAGAGACAAACAGGGAACCCCTTATGCCACGTGGAGCTGTTTTTTCACGGCATCAATGGGAATATTTTGTTTCGCTGCACCGTAGATAAATTCTACAAGACTATGTGCTTTCTTCGTTCGGAGAAGGTCAAGCCCGGCAGAGAAATCACAGTTGGACTCGAACATACTGTACACATAGGCCAGTTGCACTAAGATCCAATACCGTTTCACCGCTCGAACCTGACGAACACGATACCCATCGAGCTTCAGCTGGTCTTTTGCCTGCCGGAAAAAGCATTCGATCGACCAGCGTCGGGCATAGTAACGCAAGATGTCTTCGTCGCTTAGCTCCCGATCGGTGCTCAAGACGCAATGAAGATGTTCCGATGTCATCGGCTGGTCGGCTTTCCAAGCGAGCAGCACTACGGCATCATCGAGACCTTTGAGAGACCCTTCGCAGCGATACACCCGATAACGCTCTTCTCCCACCGTGACGAGGTGAGTGTCTTTCGGTTCGATGTAGTGGGCAAACTGCTTCGCTTGGATGGCGATGCCTTTCGGGTAGAGAATTCGGTTCGTCTTGAGCATCGCAATCACGTGGAATCCCTTTTTCAGACAAGCTTCCACGAGCGTTTGGGATGGATACCAAGAGTCCATTAGCACATAAACAGGGCGACTCACATCCAACGAAGAAAGCATCTCGATCGCCAATTTTCCTTTGCTGTTCCCAGCCGTCTTGTCGTAGAGGCGAAAGGCAAAAGGAAACGCTTGGGTCATCGTATGAACCATGAGCCAAACGAGAGAATGTCCCCAGATCGACGTTTTCTCTGTGTGAGAATCGTGCCAATCACACCCTTGAATGGCGTGCGTGGCTCGTGACGAAGGCTTTGTTTTTTGGCAAATCGTATCATCGATCGAAACAAAAATGGGTTGATTCTCTCGTTTCGAGCTGCGTTCGACACGACGAAGGATCCACTGCTGGAGTTTGCGAAGCAATGTTTCTTCATCCCACGGACTTTTCGTGAAAAAATGGCTCAGTGTCGTGCGATGA
Organism: Geobacillus sp. 46C-IIa; assembly: GCF_014679505.1. Classification (GTDB taxonomy): domain Bacteria; phylum Bacillota; class Bacilli; order Bacillales; family Anoxybacillaceae; genus Geobacillus. The sequence goes on along the minus strand of NZ_CP061474.1, from coordinate 2,658,958 downwards.
TTCGGATGAAGACTCCCATGATGTAGATCGGTCAGCGTTCCCGAAAAGCCCTTTGTAATCATGGCATCCACGATATGAACGAGATGCTTCATGACAGGTTTGGAGAAATAAAGCGCCAACCCTAACATCGTGAAAAACTTGTGAATTCCTTGATGATGTGCTAGTCTATTCATGAGACATGAACCTCCTTGTGGATAGTTGTGGGCACATCTATTCTAACCAAGGAATCGGGTTCATGTCTCTTCTTTTGTTTAGTTGTAAATTTATGTTAGCGGATTTGCTCATCTACAGTTACAAATAAACCTTTTCGCAAGCAAGGTAGATTGTTGAAGAAATACAGGGAACTTCTATTTACAGGAAGTTCCTTTATTTGTAACAAACAATAATATTTGGTTCATCACCAAAAGATGTACTTGAACCTACCATTAAAGTATGTTAGCTGTTTCTAGACGAACCCGCCATGCAAAACGCTGGATATTTCGGTATCCGTATCCCCGACGTTTGATTAGTTTGATCTTGTTATTCGTTCCCTCCATTTTTCCATTTGAATAAGGTGACAATATGCACGATATGACTTCATCTGTTCGTTTGACAAGCGATTTTGCGATGGCGCGTACAGCTGAACAAGGGCAACATACATATCGGTGAATCCAGGCTTCCAAACGTCGTTTCGCCTGTTGCTCGTCTTTGCTGTTGGACACATAGCGAAAATGTTGAAGCGATTGGTAAACAGACTTTACGTCATCACGTTCATGACACCATCCCCGTATGATTTGACGTTCTTCCTCCGTCAATTTCTGTGGACATTGGCTCAATAAACGACAAACGTAGCGAACATGTCCGTGTTTCTTGCCTCCTTTGTCCAAATATTTGCGACAACGTTCTAAAGCATCTGTAAACAGTTGAATGACATGGAAATAATCAACCACATGTGTTGCTTCTGGGCAAACCCCTTGAATCGCTTTTTTCATCGCTGGAGCCAAATCACTCACGACATACTGAACAGAACCAGACACATGAGCCAATGCGCGTCCAATGGCTTCCTCGTTCTTTCCTGCTTCGATGGCATACACTTCTCCCGTTTCGGCATCCATGATCGCCACTCCGTAGTCATGCCCTTTTCGAAAAGCAAATTCATCGACACAAACCGCCTTTGGTTGGATATCATTCGATAAGAAGGAAGGGGCATGGGTATAAAACCAGCGTTCAACGGTCGTGTAAGGAAGCTTGAGCATACGAGCCACCGCCTGAATGGACGTTCCGATGCAAGATTGCGCTACCCATTGTTGAAAAGCATCCGTTGCCACACTTCGAGGAGAAATTCCTGGATAAGACGTGCTGAATGTCATGTCACAGGTACCACAGCGTCTGCGCTCGACAGGAAGTTCAATCCAAAAAATCCCGATTCGTTGAGCATAGCCATGCATCCATTGTTTCTTTTTGTCTGTCATTTTGATCGTGCGCTTCAAACAGACAGGACATAACGGACATTGCTCGGGCAGAGAAAGTTCGAAAATCCAACGTTCTCCTTCTTTTCGCACCTTTTGAATCAAAACATCTGGTAAATCGATGAGTTCTTTGATAAACTGAGAGTACATGCGAATTTTCCTCCAATGGTTTGGTTTGGTCACCTTTACCATACAGGAAAATTCGCATTTTTTGTACCCTCTATTTTCTCTATGCACACCGATCTTCAATGATCAAGTACAACTTGTGGTGAAGAGCCAATTTTTATTCGGTCAAATCGGGCTTATTTCGAATTTTTATTCATGGCGCGAAATGTGAGTTATACCGTCTATTACGACACCCCACAATTGTTTAAAACACTTTCACCGCTCGAGGATCGACAAGCAGGTGGAGTTATCATGAAAGTGGTTCAAGAAATCGTATACGGGACGATGATTGGCTATATTTCCCTTAAATGAGTAAAAAAGAGAGGTTAAAGGATGAACAATCAGCCGGATCATTTGTTAACAAATTATAACAGGGGTTGTGATATAAGGATGAAGAAGGAAAGGATATTAATCGTTGACGATGAATGGAACATGAGGCATTTACTAAAAATCAATCTTTCTCCATATTTTCACTTAACTGAAGCGGCAAGTGGACAAGAAGCATTAACATTATTGATAAAAGAAAGAATCGATGTAGTGATTTTAGACATCATGATGCCTGATATGGATGGATGGGAAGTATGCAAAAAGATAAGGGAAACGAGTCAAGTGCCCATCCTTATGCTGACGGCACGTGGCGATGTAAAAGATAAAGTACAAGGATTTGATGTTGGAGCCGATGATTATCTTGTAAAGCCTTTTGAACCCGAAGAATTAGTGGCAAGAGTTAAAGCACTAATAAGACGTTCAGCTGCTTCTTCCAATCCTATTCAAACGGAAGGAATCATTAAGATTGCAGATTTAAAAATCGATCAAAATGAAAGACAAGTTTTTGTAAAGGATTGTCCATTAGGATTAACTCCAAAAGAATTTGATATTCTCTTGCTATTGGTGTTAAATCCAAAAACGATATTTACAAGGAATATGTTACTGGATCGGGTATGGGGAGTTCATGACGTTTTAGATATTCGTACAGTCGATACCCATGTGAAAAATATAAGGGAAAAGTTTAGAAAAACTGGGCTTTCCTTTAATCCAATTAAAACGGTTTGGGGAAGGGGCTATAAATTTCAAGCTCCTGAAGAAGACCAATGAAATGGAATAGCATCGCTGTAAAATTAGGGGCAAGTATTCTAGTCATTGTGTTAACCATTTTGCTTCCACTTGGTTTTATTATCAATGAAATATTTTCTGGCTTTTATTACAGTAAAATGAAAGAACAAATTTACAATTTGTCCGATCGTTATGCGAATTCCATAACATCGTTAGAGGATAAAAATATCCTCCATATGTTTGAATTACTTGCAGATATGACAGATCAGGAAATTGTAATCGTAGACGAACACGGCATCGTCGTTGCAAACTCTGGGATCCCAAGCTTACCAAAAGGAGCATTCCTGTTAGAAGTTTTTCCGGGGACTTGAATAAAAAAAGCCCTCTTGGTATGATTCGGGGGTGTCAATTGGATGAATTGACCCCTAATTTGAATACCAAGGAGGACTATACATGCATTCTATCTCAAACAAGAAGATTAATCAAGTCACCGATCAAACGCTGGTTGTTGGGATGGATATCGCAAAGAAAAAACATTATGCCTGCTTTGTGGATGAGCGAGGGAGGGTGTTAAAAAAGCCGTTTCCCGTTCTGCAATCGAAAGAAGGATTGGAATGGTTGTACCAGTGCATCGTGGAAGCCATGAAGGAATTTGGAAAAACCGAGGTGATCGTTGGCATCGAGCCAACGGGACATTATTGGCTGAATCTCGCTTATTTTCTTGATGAGAAAGGCATCCCTCTCGTCATGACAAACCCGATGCACGTGAAGCGCTCCAAAGAGCTGGACGATAACCTTCCAACCAAGCATGATGCGAAAGATGCGCTCGTCATTGCCCGGTTAGTGAAAGACGGCCGATTCAGCTATCCGCGCATTCTCAAAGGGATGGAGGCGGAGCTGCGCGTTGGAGCGACATTTCGCTCCAAATTGGTGGAAGAACAGGGAGCAGTTCGAAATCAGATGATTCGCTGGCTCGATCGGTATTTTCCAGAGTTTACGCAAGTCTTTCCGTCGTTTGGGAAAATGGCGCTCGCGGTACTGGAATATACGCCATTTCCGAGTGATCTAGCAGGAAAAGAGCTAGAAGAGGTTCTCGCCCTTTACCGGCAAAGCGAGGGATTACAATCGCCGCAAAGGCCGAAAGCGAAGAAGCTCATAGAACTGGCCCAACACTCCATTGGCGTAACGGAAGGACAACAGATGGCCCGTATCGAAATCGCCACACTTGTCCGCCGGTACCGCCAGCTGGAAAAAAGAGATCGAGGCATTGACAGAACAGCTGATTGAACTCGTTCAGACCTTCGTCGAATACGAATGGCTGAAGACCGTTCCGGGTGTAGGCGATGCGACCATCGTGGAACTGTTATCAGAGATCGGGAGTTTCTCCCATTATCAGGATCCGCGGCAACTCATCAAATTAGCGGGCCTGACGCTGCGGGAACATTCCTCCGGCCAACACAAAGGGCAGAAACGGATCTCGAAACGGGGACGAAAACGGCTTCGCGCTCTCCTGTTCCGCGTGATGATGCCGATGATCCGCCACAACGAAGCGTTTCGGCAGCTGCACGACTATTACACGACACGACCGGAAAACCCGTTACGGAAGAAGCAATCGATTGTGGTGTTATGCGGAAAATTATTGAAGGTACTGCACGCTATGTGTACGAAGCACCAAGCGTTCGATGCGAAGCGAATGATGCAGGACATCTTTGGTCTCGAAACGGCTGCTTGATGCCTATCGTCTCGATTCCCTAGACAACAAGGATGACACGGAGAAGCTGGCGCGATATCATCCATTCGACTTTGAGTCCCTAAAGGAGCTTAGCTGGCCTCTGCCTGATGACTAGACCGAACGAAGGAATGTAGGCACAAGGATGCCAAGAGACATGGGAGGGTTCGTCATCATCAGCGATGCAGAGATCCAAGGTGCATCCCATACGCTTCCCTCACTACAACCAAATTTAACCAGTAGTGACCGCGAAGCGTACCCACCAAATGTAAGATATACACATATTTAAAAAATAATGTTAGGAAATTTGTCGAAAAATATTTTTTTGACACCCCTGAAACGGCTACAACCGTTGATATATCAACATTTCTAGAGGGAGAAAGAATCAATGCAAATGATATTTCTTTTTTAAGGGAAAACTCTGTCATCGAAAAAGAATATTACGATGAAGTCTTGGAGCGACGTTTTCTTAGCGTTGGAAGACCTATTTTTGCAAAAAATCGCTTTATCGGCGGAATTTTTGTATTGGCTTCCATCGATGATATATATCAATCAATCGAACTAGTAAGGAATTTAACCATTTTAGCTGACATTGGTGCTATTCTTTTAGCCCTTGGCTTTACCTTTATTGTATCACGCAAGTTAGCCAATCCACTTTTAGAAATGGAAAGAGCAACCCGAAAAATGGCTAAAGGTGATTTAAATACAAAAGTTTCTGTTGAAACAAAAGACGAAACTGGCTCCCTAGCCAAGGCGATTAATGATTTAGCCGTTGAATTATACAGGTACCGGTCAAACCAGCGGGAATTTTTTTCAAACATTTCCCATGAATTGCGAACTCCTCTTACGTATTTAGAAGGGTATGCAAGAGCATTAAAAAATAAACAGTATCAAACAGAGGATGAAAAAGAAATGTATATACAAATTATCGAGCAAGAAGCCAACAGAATGTCCAAACTAGTCAATGATTTGTTTGAACTGGCAAAGATGGAGGAAGGAAAGTTACCGTTACATTTGGAGGAAATTGATCTGATTGAAGTGATTGAAAATGCCATAGCCAAAACAAAAATGAAAGCAAAGGAGAAAGGGTTACAGTTATATTTTCATAACATTTATCAATTGCCGAGTATTTATGCGGATGGTTTAAGAATGGAGCAAATTGTCATTAATTTAATCGAAAACGCCATTCGATATACAGAAAAAGGGTTTATAAAAATAGAATTGTCTAATGATCAAGACAAAGTAAAGATTTTGATTGAAGATACGGGGATCGGGATACCGAAAAAAGATCTTCTATTTTTATTTGAACGATTTTATCGGGTGGAAAAATCAAGATCAAGAGAATTCGGAGGTACTGGGCTTGGACTGGCAATCGTCAAACAACTTGTGGAACTGCAAAATGGAACTATACATGTAAGTAGTGAAGTGGGAAAAGGGACAAACTTTGAACTTACTTTCCCGATTTATAAGGGGGATGCCCAATGAAAAAATTTGAAATCATTGTACCTGCTTTGTTGATCATGGCTGGATTGCTATGTTTGACGATGTCCGGTTCGTTCATGTTCCAGCCAAAATTAGGGGTGTATATGAAAACGTTTGTTCAAATCTGTCTATGGACGGGAGTTCCTATTCTTTTTGCAGGAATTTTCTATCTTTTAATTTATAAGAAAGGGGGAGAATAGTGATGAAGTTAAAACTTTTTACCTGTTTGCTCACAATATTACTTATGGTTCCAGTTGGTGTATTCGCACATGGAGCGGGAGAAGAACACAAACGGGAGATGTTGACCGCTACTTTGTTAAATTATAGTTTTATTGTGTCGTCGATTTTGTTTGTCTTAGGGATCACTTTATTATCCTTAATCAGAAATCAATTAAAAACCGTTAATGTGAAAAAACACGAAGGACGCTTAAAACGGGACAAACTGCAAAGATGGTTAAAATTAAGCAAATGGATATCAGTTTTAGCCTTACTATCCCTAGCTGTTTCTGGGGTATTTGCATTAACAAATGGCACGGAAAAAGAAGATGGCATTGATTTTATGCATATTCACGGGTTAGGTTTTACGAATGATGGAACTGAAATTTATGTACCGGCACATGATGGATTGAGAGTATATAAAAACGGTAAGTGGGGAATTCCAGAAGGAGAAAAACATGACTACATGGATTCTCTATGGTTGATAACGGGTTTTACAGCAGCGGACATCCAGCTTCAGGTTCTTCTATGAAAAATCCACTCGGTGTAGTTAAAAGTACAGATATGGGGAAAGCCTTACAAACGCTCGATTTATATGGGGAGGTTGACTTTCACGGAATGGGGGTTGGATATTATTCTCATGCCATTTATGTTTTAAACCCAGAACGGAATTCAAGAATGGATGACGCTGGATTGTACTACTCGTTAGACGAAACAAAAACGTGGACAAAAAGCGATATGAAAGGACTAGAAGGGCAACCATCAGCTATTGCTGTTCATCCAGAGAAAAAAATATTGTTGTAATAAGTACAAATCGAGGGGTTTATTTATCTAAGGATTATGGTAATTCCTTTGATAACATTACAAAAAATACTCCAGTCACATCCGTTTCCTTCACAAAAGAGGGGAAACTTCTTGCTGGAGTTATTACTGATAAGCCTTCTTTGATGAAAATTAATCTGGAATCCGGAGAGAAAAAACATCCCTATTCCAACTTTAAGTAAGGGTGATGCTATTGGATACATTGCGGTAAATCCAAACAATGAAAAACAAATCGTCTTCACGACGTTTGAAAAAGACATTTATTTAACGGATAATTTTGGTGAAAAGTGGATCAAAATAGCAAAACAGGGAAAAGAGATGAATAGCCAAACAACCAACAATGAATAGGAGGAAGCAATGATGATGAGCATGGGTATGATGTTAAATATGTTATTTTGGATTATGACTACTGGGTTTGCAATATATGGGGTGATCTTGTTAATCATGAAACCATTTGAAAATAAATCAAATCATGCATTGAATATTCTCAAAGAGCGACTTGCCCGTGGAGAAATTGATGCAGAAGAATATGAAGAGAAAAAACGGCTATTGAAAGATTGATGATTCGCCTTTATATTTCTTCAAAAAATTTGAAGTACATTTGTAAGATAGCATGAGACATGTTAGAGAATAGGCAAATCTCCATATTTTCATCAAATTTATTGCTTATAATGGTTTTAAAACCAAGGGAGGGATCATAGATGAAAAAGAAAATTGCGTTTGTTTCTTCATTTGCGCTGGCAACATTGTTAGTAGTCGGACAGTTTTCTTATGCGGAAAAGCCAGACAGCATGACGAACATGATGAATGGAAACGGTATGATGAAGATGATGGAAGCGATGAATTCTCCTCAAGGACAAAAAATGATGAAGGCATGCGGAGAATTCATGGAATCTTATAATAAAGCTGAATAAAACCGTCGTGTAAAAATCGATAAAAGCCCTTCTTTTTTGAAGGGCTTTTTACCGAGGCTGAAAACGGTTCACGGATTGGGAGAAGCCACGATCATGGATCTGCTGGCGGAGATCGGCAGCTTCGCCCACTATCGGGATCCACGGCAATTGGTGAAGTTGGCGATCCTGACGCTCAAGGAGAACTCCTCCGGCCAGCGCAAAGGGCAAAAGCACATCTCCAAACGGGGACGGAAACGACTGCGATCGGTGCTGTTTCGGGCGGTGATTCCGTTGATCCGGCACAACGAGGCGTTTCGCGCCCTGCATGAGTATGACACGACCCGATCCGTCAACCCGTTGAGCAAAAAACAGTCCATCGTCGCGTTGTGCCTCTCACATTTCGCATCATGAATAAAAATTCGAAATAAGCCCGATTTGACCGAATAAAAATTAACTATTTTACGATTTTTGCACAAAAAATTATTTTTATGCGAATATCCGGGTTGTTTTTTTGTATATCATGCAAAGGTTGCGAAATATGAGATGTAAGGCGTTTTGTCGAAAAATATTTTTTTGACACCCCTGAGAGGCTGCAAAGCCTTGATACATCAATATTTCTAGAGGGAGGAGATCTCCTGCTGAAGGAGGTTTCGATTTATATGAAAGGGGATCAGGAAATATGGAATGGTTGGCATACTTATTATGTCCTTTAATGATGTTATTCTGTATGAAAGGGATGTTTACAGGAAGGAAAAAGGACTGCGATGATGTATAAAAGTTTGTGTAAAGCATTTTGCTAGAACAAAAGAAAAAAGGTAGGGTATTCTCTGATTGGACCAAAAATCTTAGAGAAAGGAGAACCCTACCTATGTCTAAAAGTATACCGAATGTAGACTGGGCAAATCAACTGGAACGTGTCATTCGTCAGTTTGTGAAGGAAAAATTAGAGCTGATTATGCGGGAAGAAATCAAACATTTCCTCGAAATCGAACAGGCAGACACATCCAATATGAGAAACGGCTACTATCAACGAAATCTAGATACACAATATGGCCGGATTGAAGGGCTTTTGGTGCCAAGAGACCGAAACGGAGAATTTCAAACGCAGTTGTTTGCCCCTTATCAACGCCACACCGGCTGGCTGGAGGAAGCCATCATTAGGATGTATCAAAGTGGCATGAGTACACGGGAAATTGGCAAGTTTATCGAACGAATTCTAGGAAATGCTTATTCTCCAGCGACGATCAGCCGGATTACCGATGTCGTGAAAGAAGACATCGAGAAATGGCACCATCGTCCACTATCCAAACGTTATTCGGTCGTATATTTGGACGGCTTGTACGTGAAACTTCGCCGCGATACGGTAGAGAAAGAAGTCATTTATGTGGTGTTAGGAGTGAATGAAGAAGGGTATCGAGAAATTCTGGATTTCTTCGTGGGAGGACAAGAAAGCGCCTATGGATGGTGGAAGATTCTCCAACAGCTCTACAAAAGAGGCGTCAAGGAAGTGCTTCTGGGCGTATTCGATGGACTACCGGGACTGGAGGAAGCCTTTAAGGCGATTTATCCGAAAGCCGATGTGCAGCGTTGTGTCGTTCATAAAGTCCGTAATACTCTTAATCGTGTTCGGAAAAAAGATCAATTTGAAGTGGCAGAGAATCTCAAACTGATTTATCGCGCACCGAATAAAGAGATGGCGTTATAGATGTTTCAACAGTTTGAGTCGAAATGGTCCATCAAGTATCCGAGAGAAGTTCAATCTTGGGCCAATGAGTTGGATGTCCTCCTAACATTTATGAATGATCCAAGCAGTATTCGAAGTATGATTTACACGACGAATGCCATCGAACGAACGATCAAAGAGATTCGGAAGCGTCTAAAGCCGATGAACAGTTTGAGCAGTTTAGAAGCCGCGGAAAAAGTCGTGTATTTGACCATCCAAGATTTTAATGAGAAATGGGCAGGACGAAAGTTAAGAGGATTTGCCGAAGCACAGGAAGCCCTGCAACGAATGTTTGAAGAACGCTACAATTAACCAAATATTGTAAATAAACAAATAAACAAAGAAAGGGGATTTCCTCTGTCCACACAGGAGACTGAATATTCAGTCTCCTGTGTGGAGGAAACCAGTCTTCCCCTCTATTCTAAATCTATTTCAGAGATACCCTATCTATCTTACATTACACAAAATTCTTGACGGTACCAGGACTGCCACACAACTCAGTCAACAAATCAATCGAGTGAACTAAAATTACTACAGATGCAAGTGAAAAATTTACAAGAACAAAACAAGGCTTGTTCGGCATCTTCGCGGCTGGAGAATGGATGGCGCTCCCAACGGGCTTGTTCCTCGCGAAGAAGCTCCGCTTCTTGGGCTCGTTCGTTTTCAAGCGTCTTTCCTTTTCGCTGATCGAGCGCGCTCGATTCGACGACGATCAGCCGAACCGGGTGATCTTCATAGGTGATGGATGTTTCCCATACCCGGTGCGTGGCGCCGTTTCTCTCCGCCAGCGTAAAGGGGGGCGCTCCATGTGGTGTCTGTGGCATCAGCCTCGGCCAATGCCCTTTTCACGATCCAGAGCAACGAAGGGCCTCGGGTGATCAAAAAGGCATGGGCGGCTTTCGTCTGCGCCAGGGTGTCTTTGGTCATCACGGCGGAATCGGCCACGTCAATCCATTCGTCTTCGATCTTCGCTTGCTTCAGCTGCTCATGGATCCGCGACAGCACCTCGGGATTCCACGTTTTATCGGAAAGGTTGCCGTCGTGCACATCGCCATAAAACGGGATGCCGTCCTCGTTGCCGACGAGTCCGAAACCGATTGGTTTTTGCCAACGATGATGGCGGTTGCAGCTATGCGTGATCTGCAGGGCCTCCAACGAGGCCGATTCATAGGCGCCGTAAACCGTCTTGTCCGTTGCATCGGCGTGAAAGGCTCAGAAGGAAAGACCTTTTTTGCGATAAATAGGAATCAAGCAAGCGCTGATGACGTGGTGAATGCCGTCCTCATACAGACGATCGAGATGACAGGCCAACGCATCGTTATTCAACTGGGAAGGATGGAGCCCGGAACGGATGAGTTTCTTCAGGTCGATCGTGTGACCCCACTGTTCCAAGTGAACGAGGGCTTGCCGGCCGTCAAACACATTGTAGAGAATGCCTTGAACGGCATCGCTGGCTCGCGTCTGGCACTGCGGATCGAAGGGAACGAGATGGTTCAATCCATTGGGGCAGACCCGGCTCCTTGGATAGGGCACTTATGATATTCAAATAAGAATTGCGATAGACCTTTTGGACTTGAACGCTCATAAGAGACAAACTCCTTCACTTTCCTTGTGGGTCAAGGATTCATTCGACGATGGGCATAAAAAATCCTCCCGATTTTCGCCGAGAGGGTGCGAAATGTAAGTTATATAGCTGGATAGTTACCTTTATTTTTTGTTTAAAATCCATTGTTTGGAAGGAGGGAATTTCTTGCCGTTTTTACGCTCATTTATAACGTGTATTGGTATGCTTATAATATTATTTTTTATAATTCCCGGAACATCGAGTTTTGCTCATTCAAGTCTTGAGAAGACCTTTCCTAAAGATGGAGAAAGATTAAATCAAAGTCCACCATCGATTGAAGTATGGTTTCAAGATCCGGTAGTTATCCATCCAGAATCGATTAAACTAGCGGATGAAACAGGAAACCCGATACAGATAGAAAAACCGATAGTTGATCCAAAAGATAAAACTCATGTGATTAGCCGAATAAACAATGACTTGCCAGCTGGAAATTATGTTGCAAATATAAACGTGATTTCATTAGACGGTGATGTAATGAAAGAAAACCTAATGTTTCAAGTGATCGGGGAAGGAAATAAAAATAAGAAAAAAGAAACACTGAAAATTGTGGATTTCTTACCTGATGATGGCGAAATTGTTCATGAATCACCTAAAAAAATAGATTTGTGGTTTAATATGCCCGCTGAAATCACGGCGATCGGGGTGTTTGATGATCGCCAACAATCCGTGATGGTAAAGGAACCGATAATAGATCCGAAAGATCCCACCCATGTCATGGTTTACTTCGGTGAAGAACTTTCATCGGGAACATACCAAGTCACTTGGTATGCACGTCCAAGCAAGACGTTTGATAATAGTGAACCAGATATTCTGGATGTCTTTTATTTTGCTGTTGATAAGTTTACGCCAATACAACAAGGGAATAAAGGTGTGCCAACAAAATCTTTATGGTTTCAAAATATTGGATTAAAACAATGGGGCTATTGGATTTTATTTATTGGATTGACAACTTTATTTGGAGGAACTTTTTTCAATTCTGTTATTTTAAAAGAAAATGATTCGAAATGGAACAAAATTTCCTTAGCTCTCATCATTTTAGTCTTAATTGGAGAGGGCATCATTGTCATATCGCAAAAAGTGGAAACAGGAAACTTATCAATGATTCATTTTTTATCATTAAAATTTGTTTGGATACCGGTTATACAAGGAATACTATTAGTTTTGGGATTATTGTTTGATAAAATTCGGCTTTTCTTTTATGGTATGGCTCTGCTGTTATTACCAGCTGTTATTGGACATGCTTCTTATCCTCGTTACGGCGGTTACTTAACTATTGGAGTTAATGTCTTGCACTTATTGACTTCGTCTATTTGGATAGGAGGATTATTTGGGTTAATCACCATTCCAAAAAAAGAAAATATGAAAGATCGGTTAAAAAATGTAATTCCAAAATTTTCGAAGTGGGCACTAATCAGTTTTGTTGTTATCATTTTTACAGGTTTGTTTATGACAAAGCAATATGTTCCATCGTTTACAATAAAAAACTTTATCCAAAGTGAATGGGGAAAAGGAGTAGTATTTAAAATTGTTGCCACGTTTTTTGTTTTGGGATTAGGATATTTGCAAAGAAGATCGATAAAAAATCTAACATCTAAAGCGGTAAACAAAGTTATTTACCGTGCACGAGTGGAATGGATTTATGGAGTGTTTATCTTATTTTTTGCTTCTATTTTAGTCGTATCCGCACCTAGTGCTGCTGAACAAGGGATATATCCAAGTTCAGTGGAAAAAGAAAAAGTAAAACTTGATGTTAACATTTCACCATTGTATCCCGGATTAAACGTGTTAACAATGAATTTCAATAACAAGGATATCGAAAAAGTTGAAGTAACACTCTCTATGCTACCGAATTATAACGTTACGTACAATGCATTTAAAGTAGATAAGGGGGTTTTTAAGTTAACTGGGAATTTACTTCATGCAACTGGAACCATGAATATGAACGTGAAGGCTAAGAAATTTAACGGAGAATCTGTTGAATTTTCTTTTAAAATAGTCATTCCAGGGGAAATGAGATTGGGTGAGTCTTAATATAAACAGCTGTTATGAAGTTTCGTCCCGCTTCATCAGGTAATCGATTCGCTACGACGACAATGACGCTTATGTATATCTCACATTTCGCACCCTTCCGACGAAAATCGGGAGGATTTTTTGTGTCCATCGTCGAATGAATCCTTGACACTCAAGGAAAGCAAAGGGAGTTTCTCCGTCATGAGCGTTCAAATCCGTGCCATTTATGAAAGTTTCTATTTGTATAATAATCGCCCTGTTCAAGGATCTTGGCCTCCCTCGGTTGATTGATCATCTGGTTCCCGTGGATCCTCAATGCCAAACTCGAGCCAGCGATGTGGTCTGTCTGCTCACCTTGGATATCTTGAGCGGCCGGTAAGCGCTCGTTCATTTGGAACAATGGGCGCATGACATCGATTGGCCTAAGCTGATCCGCCCAGGGCTTTCCCCTTCTTGGTTCCACGACGATGCCATCGCGCGCCATCTTGATCGACTATACGACGCCAATATCCATGCCGTTCTTTCCACCTGTCTTGTGCAAATGTATAAGAAAGAAGGAATCCCTCTTCGGGTGTTCCATGCCGATACGACCGATGTATCGGTTTACGGTACGTATGAATCGGCCTCGCCGGATGTCTTGCAAATGACGTATGGCGACAACCGGCATCATCGTTGGCAAAAGCAGATCGGATTTGGGCTGATCGGCAATGAGGATGGCATCCCCTTTTAATGGTGATGGATACAACGGCAATCTACCGGATAAGACGTGGAATCCCGAAGTGTTGTCCCGAGTACAGAAACAGCTGAAGCAGACGAAGATCGAAAAGGAATGGATTTATGTGGCCGATTCGGCCGCCATGACGAAAGACACACTGGCACAAACGAAGACCGCCAACGCCTTTTTGATCACGAGAGGCCCTTCGTCGCTTCGGATCGTCAAAACCGCGCTGGTCGAAGTGGATGCCCAAGACACGCCGTGGAGCGCGCCATTCTCCTTCGCGGAGAAAAAAGGAACAATGAGCGATGGTAAAAAAAGTGGTATTATGTCAAGAAAACAGACACGTAAAATCGAGAAAAATTTTAAAACCCTACTACCGCACTTCGTTTGGTGGCCTCTTGAGAAGGAGAACGGTTTGGTAAACCCTTCCCCTTCTCAAGAGGAAAGATGCCCCTTATATCGTGACTTTGTGGAGAGAAGAGTTCACTGCTTTTTGCCTTGCTGATGCATCTTCTCATACGCCATCGGAGACACGTACTCATTAGCGGAATGAATTCGCTCGGCATTATAAAAACACTCAATGTATTCAAAAATCCGTTGTTTCGCTTCTTTCCTTGTCGTAAAGGTTTCGTGGAAAATGAGTTCCTTTTTCAGGATGCTGTGAAACGATTCCGCACATGCGTTGTCATAACAGTTTCCCTTTCGACTCATGCTCGTCTGGATTCCGTATTGCCTCAACATGGCTTGGTATTCATTCGATGCATACTGGCTCCCTTGATCCGAATGGTGAATCAGACCAGGTTGAGGATTTCGCCGATGGATGGCTCGTTGGAATGCTTTGATCACTAACTCCTTTGTCATACGCTCGGAAAGATGCCATCCTACAATTTTACGAGAAAACAAATCCATGATGGATGCGAAATACAGCCAGCCTTCTTTCGTCCAAATATACGTGATATCCGCCACCCATGCTTGATTCGGCTCATTCACTTCAAACTGCTGATTCAATAAGTTGGGGTACACAGGCCAATGATGCTTCGAGTTCGTGGTTGCCTTGTATTTTTTCTTTGTTTTTGAACGAATGTTCCCATCTTTCATGATTCTGGCGACCGTTTTTTGAGATACCTCGACTCCTTGTTTCTGAAGGATTTTTGTGATTTTTGGACTGCCATATGTTTCTCTTGAATTGATATGAATCTTTTTGATTTGCTTTTTCAACGCTTCCTGTCTTTTCTTTTGTTGGCTCTCCGGCCGTTTGATCCAAGCATAGTATCCACTTCTTGAAACGCCTAAGACTTCACACATCTTCGCCACGCGAAACTCCTTTCTATGCGTATGAATGAATGTATAAATTACTTCTGGTTTTTGGCGAAGATGCTCATGGCCTTTTTTAAAATAGCGTTTTCCTCCTCAAGGTCACGGATGCGTTTTTGGAGTTCGCGCTTTTCTTGATCTTCTGGTTTGAGGTTTCCACTTCCTACAAAACTATGTTCGGCATCTTTTTTATAATCTGCGACCCATTTATGAAGAGTTTTTGGCGAAATATCGAGTTGTCTTGCGGTTTGAGAGACCACTTTTCCTTCCTCGACCACTAATTTTACTGCATGTATTTTGAATTCTTTATCAAAACGTCTTGTCATTATAGACACTCCTTATGATTGATAGATTTACTATACATTTCTCTATTCGTTGTGTCTATAATCTAGACTAACATCAAAGGATTGCCATCGCTCGTTGTGTTGGTCGGAAAGTGATTCTAAAAAAGAAAAATCCTTTCTTGTAACCTTGTTAGGGTGCGAAATGTGAGGTTTAACGTGTCCGTTTTCTTGACATAGCACCAGCTATCTCCAAAGGTCGTAAGACGATCTTTGGAGGTCAGCCCCTTCTTTTTCGCCGCACCCGCCCGTCAGTCAATGCTGCACAGCTCGGGCGGGCAGCCTTCGCAGGCGATTTCGTCGCGCAAGTATTGCAAGTCGTGGACGCGAATTTTTCCTTTTTGCACGGAGATGACGCCTTTTTTCCGCAAGTCGCCGAGCATGCGGTTGACGACTTCGCGGGCGGTGCCGCAAAAGTTGGCAAGCTCTTGGTTCGTAAGAGGCACGTCGATCAAAATGCCGTCTTCTTTCATCACGCCGTAGCTGTTGCAAAGGCGGATGAGCGTGGAATACAGCGCTCCTTTTTTGCCATGTAAAATCAAATCGCGGAATTTCGTTTGCGTTTTGCGGAAATGGAGGCTCATCCATTTCATGAATTCGATGGCCAGTTTCGGGTTGTTGGCGAGCTCTTGTTCGAGCGTCTCGCGCTTAATGGCGGAAACGACGCCGTCTTCCAGCACTTTCGCCGTCAGCATATAGCGGGCGCCGGGGCAAAAGAGCGTCAGCTCGCCGATCAAATCGCCTTGGCTGCAAATGCGCAGCGTCAGCTCCCGTCCGTCCATGTCCATTTTGCTGATTTGGATTTTCCCCGATCGAATATAGTAAATGTCGTCTGCCTTTTCCCCTTCTTGAAACAAGTACGTTCCTTTTTCAAGGCGAAGATCATGTCCAAGTGATGTAAGCCATTTCTGCCATTCACGAGATTCAACCTCGTTCATCCGATCACAACCTTGCGTAGAATGTGTCGCTATATAAAAGTGTACAGGAAAAAAGAGGGAAGTCAATATAAGGATAGTGAAAAGATTGAAAACTTGTTGAACATTGGGTGAATCTTTCGTGAGAGTCTGTACGCCGGAGTCAATGGGTGGATGGATAAAAGAATGGATTCCATCAGTGCAGTCAGAGCAGGTTTGGCCGCTCCGTGGGGAGGTGAATGAGAAAGAAAAAAATTCCACAA
The DNA here is from genome assembly GCF_014679505.1 of Geobacillus sp. 46C-IIa. Lineage (GTDB taxonomy): Bacteria > Bacillota > Bacilli > Bacillales > Anoxybacillaceae > Geobacillus. Next base: position 2,642,243 of record NZ_CP061474.1, on the reverse strand, counting down.
AAATTATTAAATATACATTTGATTTTATTTTTATACAGTATTATAATGGGTACTACATGAGGCACATACGGGTGAGGGGGAACGTCATGAAAGTGGCAATCATCGGGGCGACGGGATACAGCGGCGCGGAGCTGTTTCGCATCTTGCATGGCCATCCGCACGTTGACCGCTGTGACGTCTATTCGTCGTCGCAAGATGGGATTCATTTGTCGGAAAGCTTCCCGCACGTCGGCGCGATCGACGGCGCGGTCTTGCATAAACTGGACATCGAAGCGCTCGTCAAGTATGATGCGGTCTTTTTTGCCACGCCGCCTGGGGTGTCGGGGGAGTGGGCTCCGGCGCTTGTCGACCGCGGGGTGAAAGTGATTGACTTATCGGGTGATTTCCGTTTGAAAGACGGCGCGGTGTACGCACAATGGTACGGGCGCGAGGCGGCGCCGGCTGCGTATTTGGAGCGGGCGGTGTACGGATTGACCGAGTGGAACCGAGAAGCGATCCGCGAGGCCGAGCTTCTATCCAACCCAGGCTGCTATCCGACGGCGACGCTGCTTGGTCTGGCTCCGCTTGTCAGGGAAGGATGGGTAAACGAAGACTCGATCGTCGTTGATGCGAAGTCGGGCGTGTCGGGCGCGGGGCGGAAAGCAGGGCTCGGAACGCATTTTTCCGAAGTAAACGAAAACGTGAAAATTTATAAAGTGAACGCCCATCAGCACATTCCGGAAATTGAACAAATGCTCGAAACATGGAACGAGGCGATGGAGCCGATCACGTTCAGCACCCATTTGATCCCGATGACAAGAGGCATTATGGCGACGATGTACGCGAAGGCGAAACAGCCGCTTTCCCTTAGCGATTTACTAGATTTATATAAAACAAGTTATCAAGATTCGCCGTTTGTCCGCATTCGCCAGCCGGGACAGTTTCCGGCGACGAAAGAAGTGTACGGCTCGAACTATTGCGACATCGGCCTCGCCTATGATGAACGGACGGGTCGGGTGACGGTCGTGTCGGTGATCGATAACTTGATGAAAGGCGCGGCCGGGCAGGCGGTGCAAAACTTCAATTTGATGATGGGATGGGATGAGGCCGCGGGCCTCCCATCCTTGCCGATCTATCCGTAAGGAAGGGGAACGAACGATGACAATGACGAAACAAACGGCGCAAGTGACGGCGCTTGCCGATGGAACGATCGTCACGCCAAAAGGATTTCAAGCGGCCGGAGTGCAAGCCGGGCTGCGCTATTCGAAAAATGATTTAGGGGTCATTATCTGCGACGTGCCAGCTTCGGCCGCCGCTGTGTATACCCAAAGCCATTTTCAGGCGGCGCCGCTCAAAGTGACGCAGGAAAGCCTAGCGGTCGAGCAAACATTGCAGGCGGTCATCGTCAACAGCGCCTGCGCGAACGCCTGCACTGGTGCGCAAGGGCTTCGCGATGCGTATGAAATGCGCGACCTGTGTGCGAAACAATTCGGCCTTGCGCCGCATCGTGTGGCTGTTGCTTCAACGGGCGTGATCGGCGAATATTTGCCGATGGAGAAAATTCGCGCCGGCATCGAAAAGCTTGCCCCAGGAGCGACGATGGCGGATGCTGAAGCGTTTCAAACAGCCATTTTAACGACCGATACGGTGATGAAGCGCGCTTGTTACCAAACGACGGTGGACGGCAAAACGGTGACGATCGGCGGGGCGGCGAAAGGGTCGGGGATGATTCACCCGAACATGGCGACGATGCTTGCGTTCATTACGACCGATGCCAATATTTCGCCTCCGGTGCTGCACGCGGCGCTGCGATCGATTACGGACGTTTCGTTTAACCAAATTACAGTCGACGGCGACACGTCGACAAACGATATGGTCGTTGTCATGGCGAGCGGCTTGGCTGGGAATGGCGAGCTGACGCCCGATCATCCAGATTGGGGGAGCTTTTACGAAGCGCTGCGAAAAACGTGCGAAGACTTGGCGAAACAAATCGCAAAAGACGGCGAAGGGGCGACAAAGCTGATCGAAGTGCGCGTGCGCGGCGCGAAAACGGATGATGAGGCGAAAAAAATCGCCAAGCAAATCGTCGGCTCCAACTTGGTGAAAACGGCTGTTTACGGCGCGGACGCCAACTGGGGGCGAATCATCGGCGCGATCGGCTATGCGGATGCCGACGTGAACCCCGACAACGTCGATGTCGCCATCGGGCCGATCGTGATGTTAAAAGGGAGCGAGCCGCAGCCGTTCTCGGAAGAGGAAGCGGCCGCCTACTTGCAAAATGAAATGATCGTCATTGACGTCGATCTTCATATCGGCGATGGCTTTGGGATCGCTTGGGGTTGCGATTTGACGTACGATTACGTGAAAATTAACGCCAGCTACCGAACATAAGGGGAGAGAGAAATGGGGAACACGGTCGTGATCAAATGCGGCGGCAGCGTGCTTGATGAGCTGTCTCCCGCCTTTTTTGCCAGCGTGAAAACGATGCGCGAACAAGGGATGAATGTCGTCATCGTCCACGGCGGCGGCCCGGAAATCGGGCGAATGTTGAAAAAACTGGCGGTGCCGAGCGAGTTTGTCAACGGCTTGCGGAAAACAACCAAAGGAGTGCTTGCTGTTGTAGAAATGGTGCTCTCGGGCCAAGTGAACAAACAGCTCGTCGCCATGCTTACACAACACGGTTTGCCGGCTGTCGGCGTCTCGGGCGTGGACGGAGGGCTGCTCGAAGCGGAACCGATTGACTTAAATCAACTTGGCTATGTCGGCCGGGTGAAAACGGTTCGCTTCCGTCTTTTGCGCACGCTGCTTGAGGCGGGCTACATCCCGGTTATTTCCCCGCTTGGCATCGACCAAAGCGGGCAAACATACAACATTAACGCCGACACGGCGGCCGGGGCGGTGGCCGCAGCCATCGGTGCGAGCCAGCTCGCCTTTGTGACGAACGTGCCTGGCATTTTGCAAGACGGCACGCTCGTCGAAGAAGCGACAGCGGAGATGGTCGAGCAGTTGATCGAAGACGGCGTCATCACCGGCGGGATGATCCCAAAAGTGAAAGCAGCGATCTCCGCCCTGTCCGATGCGCTGCCGGAAGTGGTGATCGTCAGCGGCAAAGCGCCGTTTTATGAACAAGGAACATGGCACGGGACAACGATTCGGAAAGAAAACGAAGTGGGGGTCTACTAATAATGAGCGCGCTGTTTCCGACATACAACCGCTGGAAGATTGCCGTTCAATCGGCGGAAGGAACGGTGGTGACCGATGTCAACGGAAAACAATATCTCGATTTCGTTTCTGGCATTGCCGTTTGCAATCTCGGCCATCGTCATCCACACGTCCAAAAGGCGATTGAACAACAGCTCAATCAATATTGGCACGTATCGAACTTATTTACGATCCCGATTCAAGAAGAGGTCGCCTCCTTGCTTGCCGATCACAGCGCCGGCGACTGCGTCTTTTTCTGCAACAGCGGGGCCGAGGCGAACGAGGCCGCGTTGAAGCTGGCCCGCAAACATACCGGAAGACACAAAGTCATCACGTTCCATCAATCGTTTCACGGCCGGACGTTTGCGACGATGGCGGCGACCGGGCAGGAGAAAGTGCATAGCGGCTTCGGCCCGCTCCTTCCGGAATTTATCCATTTGTCGTTCAATGATGTGGCTACGCTGAAAGAAGCCATGAGCGATGAGATTGCGGCGGTGATGCTTGAGGTCGTCCAAGGCGAAGGTGGCGTCCGCCCGGTGGATCCAGCGTTTTTGCAAGCGGCGGCGGAGCTGTGTCAAACATACGGCGCGCTCCTGATCATTGACGAAGTGCAAACCGGCATCGGCCGGACTGGGAAGCCGTTTGCTTACCAACATTTTGGCATTGAGCCGGATATAATGACGGTCGCCAAAGGACTTGGCAGCGGCATTCCGGTTGGTGCGATGATCGGCAAAGCGTTTTTGAAGGAGTCGTTCGGTCCGGGCGTGCACGGATCGACGTTTGGCGGCAACCCGATCGCGATGGCCGCCGCCAAGGCGACGCTCGAAGTCGTGTTCGATCCAGCGTTTTTGCAAGAGGTGCAAGAAAAAGGGAGCTACTTGCTCGGACGGTTAAACGAGACGCTCTCCCCGCTTGACATCGTCAAGGACGTGCGCGGGCTCGGACTGCTTGTCGGGGTGGAATGCCAAATGGACATCGCGCCACTCTTGCCTTTGATTCATGAAAGCGGCTTGCTCGTTTTGCCGGCCGGGCCGAAGGTGATCCGCCTGCTGCCGCCGCTTGTTGTGACGAAGGCGGAAATCGATCAAGCGGTGGACATGTTAACGGCAGTATTGAAGCATGCCAACGCCTCGGCTGTCTTGTAATCAGGCAGCTGACGGCTTCATTTTTATTCCTATTTATGCATAAAAATTCTTGAGCGGTTATAAAAATCAAACGATGAGGTGGCGCCAATGAAAGCGTATTTGCATCTGGCCAGCGGGAAAACGTTCAGCGGCGAGCTTGCCGCCCCGCTTGAAGGAAAGGTGAGCGGGGAAATCGTCTTTTTTACCGGCATGACCGGATATCAAGAAGTGCTGACCGACCCGTCGTATAAAAACCAAATCATCGTCTTTACGTACCCGTTGATCGGCAACTACGGCATCAATGAGGAAGACTTTGAAAGCAAGCGCCCGCATGTGGAAGCGGTCATCGTCTACGAGGCGAGCCGCGAAGGGTTTCATTACGGGGCGAAATACAGCCTGGCGGAATATTTGCAGCATTGGAACATTCCGCTGCTCACCCACGTCGATACGCGCGCCCTTGTCAAAGAAATCCGCACGGAAGGGACGATGATGGCGGAGCTCAGCCTGTCGTCCGTTCCATCTGTCTTTCGTGAGGAAGCAGCGTTCCTGGTGCGCGCCGTGTCGACGAAAAGAATGGAGACGTATGGCCACGGAGGGCCGCATATCGTGCTCCTCGATTTCGGTTATAAAAAATCGATTTTGCGCTCGCTCGTATCGCGCGGCTGTCAAGTGACCGTCGTGCCGCACGATACGACGCCGGAAGCGATCGATGTACTCAAGCCGGACGGCCTTGTTCTCTCGAATGGCCCGGGCGATCCGAAGCAGTTAAGCGCCCAGCTCCCGGCTATCCGCCGGCTCATCGACCGGTATCCGACGCTTGCCATCTGTCTTGGCCATCAGCTTGTTGCCTTGGCGCACGGGGCGGATACGGAAAAGCTTCGCTTCGGGCACCGCGGCGCCAACCAGCCGGTGTGGGATGCCGTGAAACAAAAAGTAATGATGACGTCGCAAAACCATAGTTATGTCGTCAAAGAGGAAAGCCTGGCGGCCATGCCGTTTGACGTCCGCTTTGTCAATGTCAATGACGGCTCGGTCGAAGGCCTCGTCCATCGCCATAAGCCGATTTTATCGGTGCAATACCACCCCGAGGCGCATCCGGGGCCGCATGATACCGGATATATTTTCGACGAATTTTTGCAAACCGTCGCAAAGGGAGAGAAAGTGTATGCCTAAAGATTGTTCGCTTCAGTCCATTCTCCTGATTGGATCAGGGCCGATCGTCATCGGCCAGGCGGCTGAGTTTGACTATTCTGGTACACAGGCGTGCATCGCCTTGAAAGAAGAAGGATACCGCGTCATTTTGGTGAACAACAATCCGGCGACGATCATGACGGATGACGTCCATGCCGATGCCGTTTATTTCGAGCCGCTCACGGTCGACGCCGTCGAAGCGGTCATCGCCAAAGAACGTCCGGACGGGCTGCTGGCGACGTTCGGCGGCCAGACCGGGCTCAACTTGGCGTTTGCGCTTCATGAAGCCGGCGTGCTCGAAAAATATGGGGTGAGACTGCTCGGAACACCGATTGAAGCGATTAAGCGCGGAGAAGACCGCGAAGCGTTCCGCGCATTGATGCATGAGCTTGGCGAACCGGTGCCGGAAAGCGAAATTATTACGAGCGTCGAAGAAGCGGTCGCGTTTGCCGAAAAAATCGGTTTTCCGATCATTATTCGTCCCGCGTATACGCTCGGCGGGACGGGCGGCGGCATTGCGGAAAACATGGAGCAATTTATCGCTCTCGTCGAAAAAGGGCTCGCTGAAAGCCCGATCACGCAATGCTTAATTGAACGGAGCGTCGCCGGGTTTAAAGAAATTGAGTATGAGGTGATGCGCGATCAGTCGAATACGTGCATCACGGTTTGCAATATGGAAAACGTCGACCCGGTCGGCGTCCATACGGGCGATTCGATCGTCGTTGCGCCGTCGCAGACGCTCACGGACGAAGAGTACCAAATGCTTCGTTCTTCAGCGGTGAAAATCATTTCTGCCTTAGGGATCATCGGCGGCTGCAACATTCAGTTTGCCCTTGACCCAAACAGCAAACAATATTATTTAATCGAGGTCAACCCGCGCGTCAGCCGTTCGTCGGCGCTCGCGTCCAAAGCGACCGGCTACCCGATCGCCCGCATTGCAGCGAAGTTGGCGGTCGGCTATACGCTCGCGGAACTCGTCAATCCGGTGACGAAAACGACATACGCCAGCTTTGAACCGGCTTTGGACTATGTCGTCGTCAAGTTTCCGCGCTTGCCGTTTGACAAGTTTCCGTATGCGGACCGGAAGCTCGGCACGCAAATGAAGGCGACTGGAGAAGTGATGGCGATCGACCGCAATATGGAACGGGCATTCCAAAAAGCGGTTCAGTCGCTTGAAGGCAAAAACAATGGACTGTTTTTGCCGGAACTTTCGGCGAAAACGAATGACGAGTTGAAACAGTTGCTTGTCAATAAAGACGACCGCCGCTTTTTCGCTATTTTGGAGCTGCTCCGCCGCGGCGTAACAGTCGAAACCATTCATGCGTGGACGAAAATCGATCGCTTTTTCCTTTGCTCGTTCGAACGGCTCGTCGCCCTTGAGAAGCAAGCCACGGCGACGACGTTCGACACAATCGATGAAGCGACGTTCCGTTTCTTGAAAGAAAAAGGGGCAAGCGACGCCTTTTTGGCTGAAACGTGGGGCGTGACTGAGCTCGACGTGCGCAACAAGCGGAAGGAGCTCGGCATCGTGCCATCATACAAAATGGTCGATACGTGTGCGGCCGAGTTCCATTCGGAGACGGATTACTACTACTCGACGTATTTCGGCGAAGATGAGCGGAAACAAGCAAGCGGCAAGGAGAAAGTGCTGATCATCGGCGCCGGGCCGATCCGCATCGGCCAAGGCATTGAGTTCGACTACAGCTCTGTCCATAGCGTGTTTGCTTTGCAGCAGGAAGGGTATGAGACGGTGATGATCAACAACAACCCGGAAACGGTGTCGACCGATTTTGCCGTCGCTGACCGCCTATACTTTGAACCACTTACCTTAGAGAGCGTCCTCGATGTCATTGAAGCCGAACAAATCAAGCATGTCATCGTCCAATTCGGCGGCCAGACGGCGATCAATTTGGTCAAAGGACTCGAAGAAGCCGGTGTGCCGTTGCTTGGCGTCACTTACGATATCATTGACCAGCTCGAAGACCGCGACCGCTTTTACCAACTGCTTGAAGAACTTGACATTCCGCACGTCCCCGGCTTGATGGCGGACAACGCCGAAGAGCTCGCCGCCAAAGCGGAGGAGATCGGTTATCCGATATTGCTCCGTCCATCTTATGTCATCGGCGGCCGCGGCATGTTCATCGTCCACAATGAGGTGCAGCTCGCCGCTCTGATCGAGCAAGGGGAGTTGACATACCCGATTTTGATTGACGCGTATTTGGACGGGAAAGAAGCGGAAGCAGACATCGTGACGGACGGGACGGACATGTTGCTGCCGACGATTATCGAACACGTCGAAAAAGCCGGCGTCCACTCCGGCGACAGCTACGCTTGGCTGCCGACGCAGACGCTCACAGACGAAGAAAAAACGAAAATCATCGATTATGCCGGACGAATCGCGAAAAAACTCGGTTTTAAAGGGATTATGAACATTCAATACGTCATTGCCGGCGGCGATGTATACGTGTTGGAAGTCAACCCGCGCGCGAGCCGAACGGTGCCGATCGTCAGCAAAACGACCGGCGTTCCGCTGGCGCAAATTGCGACAAAGTTATTGCTTGGGAAATCGCTTGTCGACATGGTGGATGGAAAAGGGTGTGAATTGGCGGTCCTGCCGTACGTTGTGTTGAAATACCCAGTATTTTCCACATACAAACTGCTGGGCGTTGACCCAACCGTTGGGCCGGAAATGAAATCGACCGGCGAAGGCATCAGCATCGCCGCGACGAAGGAAGAAGCAGCGTACAAGGCGTTTTATGCGTATTTGCAAAAGAAAGCAAATGCGAATGAAATTTACGTCATTGGTGGCATCGATGAAGCGCTGGCGGCGGAAATCGAAGCGAAACAGCTGGTGATCGTGTTCGAGTCCCCGTTTGCCGAATGGGTGAAGCGCGATGCGGCGCTGGCGGTGATCGACTTGGGCAAAGAAGAAGACGAGGCGCTGAAACGAATGGCTGCGTTGTCCCGACAATTGCTCGTCTTCACAGAGCCCGAGACATTGAAGCTCTTCTTGCAGGCGCTCGATGTGGATCATCTTGATGTGCAGCCGATCCACGGCTGGTTGGAAAAGAAAAAACAGGCAGAACAGGCGGTGATTTTATGAATGCAGTGATGTCATTAAAAGGGAGAGATTTTTTAACGCTGCTCGATTTTTCCACGGACGAAATTATGGACTTGTTGGCGCTCGCCGCCGACTTAAAGGCGAAACAAAAAGCGGGGATTTCGTATACGCCGCTTGTCGGCAAAACGATGGCGATGATTTTTGAAAAGCCGTCGACGCGCACGCGCGTGTCGTTTGAAGTCGGCATGATCCAGCTCGGCGGCCAAGCGCTCTACTTGAATGGCAACGACCTGCAGCTCGGCCGCGGCGAAACGATCGCCGATACGGCCCGCGTCTTGTCGCAGTACGTCGATGTCATGATGATTCGGACGTTTGCCCACGAAAAGGTCGAAGAATTGGCGGAATACGCGTCGGTTCCGGTCATCAACGGCTTGACCGATGACGACCATCCTTGCCAAGCGCTGGCGGATTTGCTGACGATTTATGAAGTGAAAAAAATGTTCCAAGGCGTCAAGCTCGCCTATGTCGGTGACGGCAATAACGTCGCTAACGCCCTTCTCATTGCCGCGGCGAAAGTGGGCATGGATGTGGCCATCGCCTGTCCGCCGGGCTATGAACCAAAATCAGCTTACGTCGAGGCGGCGTGCCGCATCGGCGAACAGACAGGCGCCACCGTTACGGTGACGCATGACCCGCTTGAGGCGGTGGCGGGGGCTGATGCGATTTATACCGATGTCTGGACGAGCATGGGGCAAGAGAGCGAAAGTGCTGAGCGGCTGCAAGTGTTTCAGCCGTATCAAGTAAACGAAGAGCTCGTCAAAGCGGCAAAACCAGATTACCTCTTTTTGCACTGCCTGCCGGCCCATCGCGGCGAGGAAGTGACAGCTGGCGTCATGGACGGTCCAAACTCATTCGTCTTTGAACAAGCCGGCAATCGGCTTCATGCCCAAAAAGCGATTTTAGTGTCGATTCTATAGGAAAAAGGAATTCCCTCTTCGGGAGTTCCTTTTTTGCTTTTTATAAGTTCTTTGTAAAAGGCTTGGCGCGCCGTGGCGCCCTCCATCATTTCCCTTCTTATGAACAGCGGCGAAATCGGGAATGCTAACAAATGCAATCGAAGCAAGGGGGATGAAACCAATGGGTCAACCGCGCCATTTTAAACCAGGGGATAAAGCGCCGAACAACGGTGTCTATATTGAAATCGGCGAAACAGGCGACAATGTGAAACATCCGAAAAAGCTGAAACTGAAAGCCGGCGACACGTTCCCAGAAACGTCGAACCATAACCGGCATTGGACGTATTTACGCAAGCCGTAACGTGCGACGAAAGCCATTCCGTTTTGGAGTGGCTTTTCGTTTGCCGGGCTCTTTATCATTCGCTATAATATTTATGGTCAAAGAAGGTCAAATGGAGGGGACGGCATGGATGCAAGCCGTTTAACAGAAAAATTGCAAGAAGCGCTCATGGCGGCGCAGTCGCTCGCCAAAGAACGACATCATCAACAGCTCGATGTCGAGCATCTGCTGTTGGCGCTCTTTGAACAAGAAGGCGGCCTGGCGCCGCGGTTGTTGGAGCTTTCCGGCGCTGACAAGGAAAAGGCCGCTGATTGGCTTCGCAACCAGCTTCGTCAAAAGCCTCAAGTGCATGGGGCGGATGGGCAGTTGTATGCTGCGCCCGCCTTGGCGCGGCTGCTTGAGGAAGCTGAAGCGGAAGCAAAACGAATGCAAGATGAGTACATATCGGTCGAACATGTGCTGCTCGCGTTGCCTCGCGGCGCTGAGCCGGTCGCCCGGCAGCTGGCGTCGTTTGGGCTGACGAAAGAAGCACTAGTAGCGGCAGTGAGAAACGTAAGGGGGAATCAACGCGTGACGAGTCCACATCCGGAAGCAACCTATGAAGCGCTGGCAAAATACGGGCGCGACCTTGTCGCCGAGGCGAAAGCGGGGAAAATCGATCCGGTCATCGGCCGCGACAGTGAAATTCGCCGCGTCATCCGCATTTTGTCGCGCAAAACGAAAAACAATCCGGTGCTGATCGGTGAACCGGGCGTCGGAAAAACGGCGATTGTCGAAGGGCTCGCCCAGCGCATCGTTCGCAAAGACGTCCCGGAAGGGCTGAAAGATAAAACGATTTTTGCGCTCGATATGAGTGCGCTTGTTGCCGGAGCGAAGTTTCGCGGCGAATTTGAGGAGCGGCTGAAGGCCGTGCTGAACGAAATTAAAAAAAGCGATGGCCGCATCATTTTATTTATTGACGAGCTGCATACAATCGTCGGCGCCGGCCGGGCGGAAGGAGCGATGGACGCCGGCAATATGTTGAAGCCGATGCTCGCCCGCGGCGAACTGCGCTGCATTGGGGCGACGACGCTCGATGAATATCGCCAATATATCGAAAAAGACCCGGCGCTTGAACGCCGCTTTCAACAAGTATTGGTCCAAGAGCCGAGTGTCGAGGACACGATCTCGATTTTGCGCGGGTTGAAAGAACGGTACGAAGTGCACCATGGCGTGAAAATTCATGACCGCGCGCTCGTCGCGGCCGCGGTGCTGTCGGATCGTTACATTTCCGATCGCTTTTTGCCCGATAAAGCGATCGATTTGGTTGATGAAGCGTGCGCGACGATCCGCACAGAAATGGAATCGATGCCGTCCGAACTCGATGAGGTGATGCGTCGCGTCATGCAGCTCGAAATCGAAGAGGCAGCCTTAAGCAAAGAAACGGACGAGGCGAGCCGCGCGCGGCTTGAGGCACTGCAAAAAGAACTTTCTGACTTGCGCGAGAGGGCGAACGCCATGAAAGCGAAATGGCAGCGGGAAAAAGAGGCGCTCGACCGCGTCCACCGCCTGCGCGAGGCGCTTGAGCGGGCCAAGCGCGAGCTTGAAGACGCGGAAAATGACTACGATTTAAACAAAGCGGCCGAGCTGCGTCATGGACGCATCCCACAGCTTGAGAAGCAACTGAAGCAGCTCGAACAGGAAGCAAGCGGGAAAAGAGAAGGAAAGCTGCTGCGCGAGGAAGTGACCGAGGAAGAAATCGCCGAAATTGTTTCGCGCTGGACCGGCATTCCGCTCACCCGCCTTGTTGAAGGAGAGCGGGAAAAGCTGCTTCGCCTTCATGAGTTGCTGCACGAACGGGTCATTGGCCAAGATGAGGCGGTCGAACTTGTCGCCGATGCCGTCTTGCGGGCGCGGGCTGGCATGAAAGACCCGAACCGCCCGATCGGGTCGTTTCTCTTTCTCGGACCGACCGGCGTCGGCAAAACCGAGCTCGCCAAGGCACTCGCCGAAGCGCTGTTTGACAGCGAGGAGCAGCTGATCCGTCTTGACATGTCCGAGTATATGGAAAAACATGCTGTTTCCCGCTTGATTGGAGCGCCGCCTGGCTATGTCGGCTATGAGGAAGGAGGCCAGCTGACCGAAGCGGTGCGGCGCAAGCCATATGCGGTCATTTTGCTTGATGAAATTGAAAAGGCGCATCCGGACGTGTTCAACGTGCTTTTACAGTTGCTTGATGACGGACGGCTCACAGACTCGCAAGGACGGACGGTCGATTTTAAAAATACGGTTGTCATTATGACGTCCAACATCGGCTCACCGCTCTTATTGGAAAGCCGAAACGGCGAAATTGAAGAAGAGACGCGCAAACAGGTGCTCGACCAATTGCGCGTTCATTTCCGCCCTGAGTTTTTAAACCGGATCGATGATGTCGTCTTGTTTAAGCCGCTGTCAACCAATGAGGTGAAAGGCATCGTCGAAAAGTTCGCCCGCGAGCTGTCACGCCGTTTGGCCGACCGGCATATTGAGCTTGTGCTGACAGAAGAGGCGAAACAACATATCGCCGAAGCTGGCTTTGATCCGGTATACGGCGCTCGTCCTTTGAAGCGGTTTATGCAAAAGCAGATCGAAACACCGCTTGCCAAAGAGTTGATCGCCGGGCGGGTGAACGATTGCAACACTGTCACAGTCGATGTCGAAAACGGCCGGCTTGTCATTCGTCCGTCGGTGTAAAAGCGCTTTTAGGCGAAGGAGCCATATCGCTTGACGAAAGGGCAGCATCTTTCGTTGCCGGCAACGAAAAATAGCGCAGTGGTCCAAAAGGTGTTCCAAATCCGGGGCACCTTTCTTTCCTTCATAGGCAGGCGTATAATGAAAAGAAAAAAGAAAGGAGGCCCCTCGGTTGGCGCGGGAACGGAAATTTTCATTGGACGAGCTGTTTGGACAAACGAAACAACTTCTTCTTGAACACGGATACGAAGGATTCACGTTTGGGTTGTTGGCGGAACGGCTCGGGGTGGCAAGAAGCGCGATTTATAAATATTTTGAGAATAAAGAGGAATTGATCACTGCTTATATGGTCAATGAAATGGAGCACGTATTCGCCAAATTAAAACACATTCATTCGTATCCTACATTTGACGAACAATTTCGTTTTTTGCTTGATTTCATTTTGTACCATAACGATCTTCATAAAATGATTTCGATCGGAAAGCGAATTCCGGAAACCCATCCAAAAGTACAGGAAAATAAACGGCGTCTCGAGCAATTTCACGAGCGGATGTATGAAGAGCTGCAGTCTTTGATCCAGCGGGGAAAGCAGGAAGGGAAAATGAAACGCCATCTTCCGGATCAGGTCATTCTCGGTTACATTTTCCAGTCGGTCGTAGTTCCCCATTTTCCGGGCATCTCTCTTGCTGAATGGGCAGAAAGCATTCGAGAGATCATCATGTATGGAGTCATGAATCGAAATTGACATTTTTGTCACTTTCCCCTTATGATAAAAGTGTGTCAAAAGTGACATGTTTGTCACTTTCGGCGATCAAATGAAAATGGGGATTGGCGATGGATGGGTGGTTGCAGACCGTGACGGACCGGGTAACGACAAAAAAAGGGATGTAGTGGACATTAGCCGTATGGTTGGTTGCCACCGTTGTGTTGGCTCTTGCGGCGCCAAACGTAAAAGTGTATGAAGTATCGAGCATTGAGTCGCTGCCAAGCGATGTACAATCGATGGTAGCGCAAAAGAAAATCGGTCAATATTTTGCCGACAGCGACGGCATCCCTGCGATTTTTGTTTTCCATTCCGATGACGAGCCGATTTCAACAGAAGAATTGCAGCGCTTGTTGGCTGATATTGAGAAAAAACACCAAGAAGCGCTCGAACAGCTTGTTCCGATTGCTTCCCTTCCGCCACAAGCCGCAGCACGCTTTTTTGCGGAAGACGGGAAAATCGCGGTTGTTCCAGCGATTTATCAGTCTTCATTGGAATCGAAAGAGATTCAAACGATCAATGACGATATTCGGAAACTCGTTCATAGCGGAAGCGATGTGAAGCTCCATATTACCGGGCCGGCCGGCATCGCGGCGGATACACTGGAATTGTTTTCGCGCGCTGATGTTGTGCTCATGCTTTCAACGGTTGGGCTGATTTTAGTGCTGCTGATCATCATTTACCGATCACCATTATTGGCCCTCATTCCGCTCGTTGTCGCTGCGTTTGTGTATGAATTAGTCGTGCAGCTGCTTGGGCTGTTAGGACGAGGAGGACTTGTCATTTCCAAACAAACGGTGTCGATTATGTCCATTTTGTTGTTCGCGGCAATTACGGATTACTCGTTGTTTATCTTTTCCCGCTACCGAGAGGAGCTGAAACGGTACGAGAACAAGTGGGAAGCGATGAAGCAGGCGATGCGCGAGACCGGGCTGCCTGTCCTGTTTTCAGGCGGCACCGTATTGGCGGCGATGCTCGTGTTGTTTTTCGCTAGGCTGGGGGATTACCGAAATTTTGCCCCGACGTTTGCCCTCGCGATGGCCATCATCATGATTGCTTCGGTCACACTGATCCCGGCTTTGTTCACGTTGTTTGGGCGCCAAGCGTTTTGGCCGAACATCCCGCGCGTCGGTGATGTCAAAGAGAAACGGGGACGAACATTTTGGGAAAAAGTCGGCCAGTTTGTCGTTCGCGGCAGCGCTTGGGCTTGGCATTTGGCTGGCGGATTTGTTGTTTGATATCGAAGCTGTCAGCGACCGCGTGCCGATTTATGCGCTTGTGTTTTTAGTGGCGCTTGGCATTGACTACAATATTATACTCGTGTCGCGCTTCCAAGAAGAGTGGAGAACTCATTCCGTCAACGAGGCGGTCGAGCGGGCGGTCGCCCATACCGGCGGCGTCATTTCTTCGGCCGGTCTCATTTTGGCGGCGACGTTTGCCGTGTTGATGACCCAGCCCGTGCAACTGTTGTTTGTGTTTGGGTTTCTCGTCGCCATCGGCATTTTGCTTGATACGTTTCTTATTCGCAGGATGTTGCTGCCGGGGCTGATTGTCTGGCTGGAGAACGAGCGGAAGCACAACGTCCAAACAGACAATGCATAAACACACAAGGGACAGACACAAAAACAACGCCTTGGAGTTTGACAGCTCCAAGGCGTTGTCGTTCTCAAAAGGCTTTCAGGATTAATGATGGTGATGCCCGGCTGGCTCATCCGGAATCAAGGCTGCTACCAAAACGATCAAAACTGTGACGACGACACTGACGATTGCGCCGGTCGCGAAATCGTAGCCGATCCCTTGCATCGAGCCGATGACATAGGCCGCCATTTGCACAAGCAAAAATGTCCAGAAAAACGTCCAAAACAAGCGCATCTTGTTTCCCCCTATCTTCGCATCATTTCTTTTCTTATCTTATCACAATTTGTTCATTTAGGCATATACCCGGACGTTTTTTTCTGCCCGGCATATCGTATACTGTACAATTATGTATCGCCAAACAAGGGTGAATGGAAACGATGGCAGGACAACGACGGTTTTTCCAACTTGATGGGCAATGGTGCATCGTTCACGTGCCGGAGCGCCCGAACGGGTTTGCCCTTTTTTTAATGGGTGACAGTGATCATTTCGTGAACGAACAGACGAGTTTTTGGCTCGAGCATCCGGGGCGGCGCCAGTGGCTGGAGGAGTGGCTTGAACGCGGGTATACGGTGTTTTCGTCCCATTTGTACGGCCGGCATTGGGGAAGCCCAAAGGCAGTCCGGCTGGCGCGCCAGCTGATCTACTCGGTATTGAAAAGCGAAATTGTCAACCAGCGCATTTATATCGTTGCTGAAGGAATGGGCGCACTCGTCGCCTTGCAGCTGCTTGGCGCCATGCCGGGGCAAATCCGCGCCGTCGCCATGCTCAACCCTTGCCTTGATGTACGTGCTCAGCTTAACTATGAGCGGGAACATCCGTTGACGTATCGGCGGATGGTGAAAGAAGTTGCGCTTGCTTATGGCATGAAGGAAGAAGAGGTGCCGGAGGCCGTTCCGTCCCTTTTTCTCAGCCCGCATGACGTTCCGGTGACGATTTGGCAACTCGCTGGCGTGAGCGAATATCCGTCGGCGCTGCACAGCCGCAAATACGAACAATGGATGAAAACAATGAATGACCGCGTGCGCGTCGTCTACCATCTGCCGGAAAGGCGGCGCCAGCTGGCAGCGCAAATCGGACAGTTTTTTCGGCAGTACAATGAGCTCCCGTAAACAACGAAGGCAGACGCACCGTTTTGCTGCGTCTGCTATTTTTTCATGAAATCGACGAGTGAAGAGATTTTTTTGACAAGCGGTTTTAACTGTTGCAACGAATCTGTTAGCACGCTCACATTTTCAAACAGCTTCATAAAATCAATGGTTGGCAGCGGGAGCGGTTCTGTTTCCTCCTGTTCTTCCCGCCGGTCGGTTTGGCTTGGGGGGAAGGGGCCGAACATGAGGCGGGAGAAGCGGTCACGCTGCTCACGGGGCTGTTTTGGTGTTTGGCTGTCTGCCATGCTGTGTCCTCCCTTTCATATGATCTTTACTTGTTGTATTGTATGAGCGGAAAGGGGAAACGGTTTGGACAAATGCCTTTGCGTGCAAAAAAGGAATCTTATTCTCCTCATTTCGGTTTTCCTTCACGGAGGTCTTCCTTTTCTATTGCGCACATCCATTCTTTCCGCTAAAATTAGTACCAAGTAATAATAATTGGTTATGTGGTCTGATTGTACATTGAGAATCGCGCTGTCTTCAAAAGGCTCTTTGGTTATTTTGGATGGAAAAAGGAGATGAATAGTATGGGAGCAGGAATTATCGGCGTCGGTTACTATGCGCCGGAAAACGTGTTGACAAACGCTGACTTGGAAAAAATGATGGACACATCAGACGAATGGATTCGGACGCGCACCGGGATCGAGGAGCGGCGCATCGCTCCCGATGGCATCGACACATCTGACATGGCGTATTTTGCTGCCGAGAAGGCGCTCGCTGATGCTGGCATTTCCGCGAAGGATATTGATTTGATTTTGGTGGCTACCGTTACTCCGGACCGTCCGTTCCCATCGGTCGCCTGCATGCTGCAAGAGCGGCTTGGCGCCGTCAACGCTGCAGCGTTGGATATTAGCGCTGCCTGCGCTGGGTTTATGTATGGGGTTGTGACGGCGAGCCAGTTCATTGACAACGGCGCATACAAGTATATATTAGTAGTAGGCGCGGAAAAACTATCAAAAATTATTGACTGGACCGACCGGAATACGGCGGTGCTGTTTGGCGATGGCGCCGGGGCGGTCGTCATGGGACCGGTGTCGCCGGGGCGCGGAATTTTATCGTTTGAATTAGGCGCTGACGGAACAGGAGGAAAACATTTATATCAAGACGAATATATCATCATGAACGGTCGGGAAGTGTTTAAGTTCGCTGTCCGGCAAATGGGGGAATCAAGCTTGCGCGTGCTTGAAAAAGCCGGTTTATCGAAAAATGATGTCGACTTTCTCATTCCCCACCAAGCGAACATCCGCATTATGGAGGCGGCCAGACAGCGGCTCGAGCTGCCGGAAGAGAAAATGTCAACAACGATTCGCCGATACGGCAATACGTCAGCAGCGTCCATTCCAGTTTCACTCGCTGAGGAAATCGAAGCGGGCAAAATTAAAGACGATGACGTCATCATCATGGTCGGATTCGGCGGCGGGCTGACATGGGGCGCGATCGCTTTGCGCTGGGGCCGCTAACGGCTTGTACATTATCGGTTAAAGGAGAGACGGAAGCGATGGAAAGAAGACGAGTTGTCGTGACCGGGATGGGGGCTGTCACCCCGCTCGGCAATGACGTCGAAACAACGTGGAAAAACATCATTGCCGGCCAGTCCGGCATCGATATTGTTACTCGCGTCAACCCGGATGATTTTCCGGCGAAAGTGGCGGCGGAAGTGAAAGATTTCGATCCGGCGTCGTTTATGGATCGCCGCGAAGCGCGAAAGATGGATCGTTTTACACAATACGCCGTGGCCGCAGCGCTCATGGCGGTGAAAGATGCTAAACTCGAGATCAACGAACAAAATGCTGAGCGAGTCGGCGTCTGGATCGGCTCAGGCATCGGCGGAATGGAGACATTTGAACAGCAGTTTGAAATTTTCCAGCAGCGCGGCTACCGTCGGGTGAGCCCGTTTTTCGTGCCAATGATGATTCCGGATATGGCGGCCGGTCAAGTGTCGATCATCCTCGGAGCGAAAGGAATCAACTCATGTACGGTCACCGCTTGCGCGACCGGAGCCAATTCGATCGGCGACGCGTTTAAGGTCATTCAGCGCGGCGATGCCGATGTCATGATCACTGGCGGGGCTGAAGCGCCGATTACGAAAATGTCGTTTGCCGGCTTTTGTGCCAACACAGCGCTGTCGACAAATCCAGACCCGAAAACGGCGAGCCGTCCGTTTGACAAAAACCGCGACGGGTTTGTTATGGGCGAAGGGGCAGGCATCGTCGTTCTTGAAGAGCTGGAGCACGCGTTGTGCCGCGGGGCGACGATTTATGCCGAGATTGTCGGTTACGGCGCGACCGCTGACGCCTACCATATTACAGCGCCAGCGCCAGGCGGAGAAGGAGGCGTGCGGGCGATGCGCCAAGCGCTTCGTGACGCCGGCCTGCAGCCGGAGGAGATCGACTATATTAACGCCCACGGTACGAGCACGGAGTACAACGATAAGTATGAGACGCTTGCCATTAAAGAAGTGTTCGGTGATCATGCGTATCAGCTCGCCGTCAGCTCAACGAAGTCGATGATCGGCCACCTGCTGGGCGCGACCGGTGCGGTGGAAGCGATTTTCTCAGTACTGACGATTCGCGACGGCATCATTCCCCCGACGATCAACTATGAAACGCCGGATCCGGAATGCGATCTCGACTATGTGCCGAATGAAGCGCGCAAGCAAGATGTGCGTGCGGTGTTGAGCAATTCGTTCGGTTTTGGCGGCCATAACGCGACATTGATTTTCAAAAAATATATGTAACGGGCGAGAGAGCCTTCGTTGAACGAAACGGAAACCGTTAGATAACTAACGGTCTGCAGTTCGTTCCAAACGAGGCTCTCTTTTGATTGGCGCATCCCGCTTTGTTTCCGCCTTTGCTCACCGCCTCTTCTTCCCCGGCATAATGTAAGAAGAGAGGAGGAGAGGCGATGGGATTATTCCCAACCGACCGGTGGCTTGAGCAAGACCGGGGCGATCCGCTTCGGCTATGCGCGCGGTTTGTCCCGTTGTTTAGCGATGCGTCAGCACGCGACATTCATCAATACTTGCGCCTGTATGGCATGTACCGGAGTGCACGGCAGGCCGTCCGGCTTTTGCCGGACATGAAGGCGCAGCGTCTTTGGGAGCGGGTCGGCCGTCACTATGATCGGCAGCGGGCGGCATGGAGGGGGCCGGACGTTCCGGTGTTTTTGCTGCCGGCGGATGACGGAAATGAGAAACTAACGCGTGAATTTCATGGAAAAGGCGGCGTAGCATTTGCCGATAAGCTGTTTTTCTTTTTGTTGCCCGACCACGGCGATGACGAGATCGCCGCACTTGTAGCGCACGAATACAATCACGTCTACCGCCTCCAAAAGCTGCCGAATGGCGGCAAAGAGGCGACGCTGTTGGATGCGGTGATTATGGAAGGGCTAGCGGAACACGCGGTTGCTGAGACGGTCGGCGCCGGGCAGTGCGCAAGTTGGACGACGTACTATACCGATCGGGAGCTGGAGCGGTTTTGGCGCCGCTACATCGCCCCAAACCAGGACGTTTCCGTCTCGCATCCGCTTAGCGCCCGGCTTTTGTACGGGCTGGGCTGGTATCCGAAAATGGGCGGCTATGCGGTGGGACACGCCATCGTTCGCCGCTGCCTTGAGGGGGGGCATTCGTTGACGGAACTAATGGGGACAGAAGCGAAGCAGATTGTTGCCTTAGCTGGCTTTGCCGATGCTGAATAAGCAGGTTGTCCATCGGAGCGGCAAACGAACAGTCATGTTGTCCACAAAGCCGACATATATGTAAAACAAGGAAGTGGACAAGAAGGAAGGGAAGCCTGATGGTCCGCCTGTTTTTTTATTTGGTCGGCTTCGGTTTTTCGGTCGTTGGCGGCATGGTGATCATCGCCTATTTAAACATTATCACCCCGGAGCGAGGCTTCAGTGAATATATGGCTTATATCGCGACGAGGGCAGAATGTTATTTATTGCCGCTTGGCCTGCTTTTCATGTGGGGAAGTTTGTCGTTTCCAAGCCGCGGCTCATAGTGGGGAAAAGAGGGCGAAATGGAATAAAATTCTGCCCCTCTGCCTATACTGATGGACAAACACGTCTGGAAGTGAGGGGTATCACATGCTTTACTTGCATGACATTTGGGTGAACTGGTTTGAAGGCGAAGAGAACGGATACAACGTCTGCCATTTCCATGAATGGCGCAAAGACGATCAAATCGAGCTGCTTGACCAGGTGCCGCTTTTAAAAGTGTCCCCGGCCTTGTTCCATTATATTGAAAATAGTTTATCTGACCTTCCTAAGCCGCTTTTAGACGACGTTTATCAAAAAGCGTATGTTCGTAAAAATCATGAACGCATCCAGCTTGACTATTGTTTCATCGTGACCGATGGGGCCGGTATTTTAGCCGTCGATACGATCGGTTACCACATTCCGATCCGAAAAAGCCGCCTCATTCCGCGGCAAGAGCAGCTCGTTTATGAAATGGCGGCCGAGGCAGACGAACAAGAATATCCGTTGCCAAAGTACGAAAAAGAATACCATATTTTATCACCGGCGCCGGAACTGATGTGCGGGCTAACGCGGAAGGAGCGGCAGTTGAAGCAATTGCTGTTTATGGCGCTCGATCAGCTGTATGCGACGAAAAACGGTGCGGAAGTGCGCTATTGGTATACGGAGTGGGCGCCGGAAAAGTATGCGGATATTCAAAAAATGTCGTTTGAGGAAGCATGGGAACGACTGTATGAGGAAACGAAACACGGCTGGTCAAAACGTCACGAGCAACTGTGTGAAAACTTGGTGAAGGGACAGCCGTTTTTTGAAAAGTTGTGGGAAACGGAGCAGGAACCGAAAGTGAATTAACCAACGGGCAGGCGCGAGAACGCCTGCCCGTTGGTGTATGGCGGCAGCAAGTTTATTGTTTACCGCCGCCGCCCAAGCCCCATCGCTTGCTCCATTTTGCGCACCATTTTCGAGGCGACGCGGTTCGCCTTTTCCGCCCCTTCGTCTAAGACGCGGTCAAGCTCTTCACTTTCGAGCCAATGCTCATAACGCTCTTGAATCGGTCGGAGCGCTCCGATGACCACCTCGGCTAAATCGGCTTTAAAGACCCCGTACCCTTTTCCTTCGTACTGCCGCTCGAGCTCATCAATCGGTTGCCCGGATAAAATCGAATAAATGTTGAGCAGGTTGGAAATGCCCGGCTTCGCTTCCTTGTCGTAGCGGATCGTCCCTTCGGAATCGGTAACAGCGCTTTTAATTTTCTTTTCGATCGTTTTGGCGTCATCAAGAAGTGTAATAAACGCTTTCGGGTTTGGATCGGACTTGCTCATTTTTTTCGTCGGTTCGACAAGCGACATAATGCGGGCGCCGACTTTCGGAATGCGCGCCTCGGGAATGGTGAACAGCTCGCCATACCGCTTGTTGAAGCGCTCCGCTAAATCGCGTGTCAGCTCGATATGCTGCTTTTGATCTTCGCCGACGGGGACGATGTCGGTGTTATAAAGCAAAATGTCAGCGGCCATGAGCGGCGGATACGTAAGCAGCCCGGCGCTGACTGCTTCTTTGCCGGCTGATTTGTCTTTAAACTGTGTCATCCGCTCCAGTTCGCCGATATAGACGATGCACTGCAACATCCAAGCCGCTTGGGCGTGCGCTGGCACCTCCGATTGAATGAACAGCGTCGCCTGCGTCGGATCGATGCCGACCGCTAAGTACAAGGCGGCGAGACGGCGGATGTTTTGTTGCAGTTCGTTCGGGTCTTGCGGAACGGTAATGGCATGTTGGTCGACAATGCAAAAATAGCAGTTGTACTCATGTTGCAGTTCGACAAACTGCCGCATCGCCCCAATGTAGTTGCCAAGGGTAATGACGCCGCTTGGCTGGATGCCGGAAAAAATCGTTTTCATCGATCTTCACTCCTTCAAGAAAAGTGAAATAAAAAAGCCCTGCCATCCCTTCGATAGGGACGGTAGGACCGCGGTGCCACCCTACTTATTGCGCCAAAGACGCAATCGCTCAACCCATGCAACGTGCATGGCGCCCCAATAACGCGGGGAAACGTCCCCACCTACTGCGTTGCCGGTTCGGCAGGAAGCTCGAAAGTCCATTCCATATGGCTAGCCGCTTGTTCGCACCGCCCACAAGCTCTCTGAAGGCCTCGCCATATGTACTCTTCTTTCTCATCGCCCGTTTTTGATCCATATTTGCCCTTTATTATAGGGGAAACGGCCTGCCTTTGCAACTTCATTGCACCGCATACCCGGCAACGATCATTGCGAGAAAGAGAAGCAGGCCGGAAAAAAGGAGCGGGTACGTCATCGTGAACCGCGGTGAGCCGGGCGGTTCGTCCGTTTCGTTTTCCTCGGCCGCTTCCTCAAGATATTGCTTCGCTTTCGTGCCGCTTTTGCGCCATCGGCGAAATCCGTAAGCAAAGCCGCTGAAAAAACCGCGCTCGCAGACGAATAAAAGCCCGCCGACCGACAGCGGAACAAGAGAGATCAAGAATGCAGCGTTAATGAAGGCAACCGCCGTCCACGTCCCTTGCCAAGAAACGATCAGCGCGCTCGCCCCCAACATCGCGGCAATGAACCATCCGGTTCGAACAGCGATCTGTTTCACGCCGTTTCTCCCGCCTTTCCAATCGCCGCTTTGAAGCCCCACCACTTCCGCTTCGCTTAGAGGTGGGGGCTTCAGGCGATTTGTACATGTTCGCCGAACGGCAAGCCATACAAGAACCCTTTCCGCTTCCCTTCGTTCCGAAGGGGTTCGTTCTAACCATAGACTATCATATTCGTCGGCGATTGCCAACCGACGTTCATCTCCCGCATACTCATGGGGCTGGGTCCTTCCCGTTCCTTGAAGCGGGAGACTTCTTTCAGAAATTACGTTAAAATTATTAACAAAGTTATATCGAAAAATATACCTCTGTTTTGGAAACGAAGGAATAATTTGCTTTAGCGCTGATAAATAAGGAAAAAAAACTATATTGTAAGCGTTTTCTAGTGTGTTTACAGAAATTTTTTATTTACAAGGACGACAAAAGTCTGTACAATGCAATTGTAAATACAAGCCGATATTCATACTATTCTGTAAGTAATTAGAAAATTTTTTGTTTAAGAAAATAAAAAAATTCTTTTCAAATATATTAATAATCGGTATAATAACCTTGTAAGTACAATCTTCTGAAACCTAATAGTTCAGAAGATTTGTAATACACTACATAAACCTTAAGGGGGGTTTTTAGTGAAGAAGCGATTTTCTTTATTCCTCGTCCTGCTTCTCGCGCTGTCCACGTTCTTAGCAGCGTGCGGTGGAGGCGGGGACGACAATGCCCAAGGCGGTGAAGGCGGCGAAAAGCCGGCGGAGAAGAAGGAACAAGTGCTGAAC
This sequence comes from Geobacillus sp. 46C-IIa, assembly GCF_014679505.1. Classification (GTDB taxonomy): domain Bacteria; phylum Bacillota; class Bacilli; order Bacillales; family Anoxybacillaceae; genus Geobacillus. The sequence continues at coordinate 2,618,780 of NZ_CP061474.1, read as the reverse complement.
TTGCTTGACTCCTCAGAAATTCCGTCGCTTGATTCGGCGCTCGCTACCGACCAAGTATCGTTTATCGTGTTGAACAACGTCATGGAAGGCCTGTATCGTTTAGGGAAAGACAACAAGCCGGTGCCTGGGGTGGCGGAAAGCTATGAGGTGAGCGAAGACGGCAAAACGTATACGTTCAAGCTCCGCAAAGACGCCAAATGGTCGAACGGCGATCCGGTGACGGCGCACGACTTCGTGTTCGCTTGGAAACGGGTGCTTGACCCGAAAACGAAAGCGGAGTATGCGTACATTATGTATGACATTAAAAACGCGGAAGAAGTCAACACCGGTAAACTGCCAGTTGACCAGCTCGGCGTCAAAGCGCTCGACGATTACACGCTTCAAGTCGAACTGAAAAACCCGATTCCGTATTTCATCAGCTTGACGGTATTCGGCACGTTCATGCCGCAAAACGAAAAATTCGTGAAAGCCCAAGGCGACAAATACGGCTTAGAGGCGAATACGACGCTCTACAACGGCCCGTTCGTCTTAAGCGAATGGAAGCATGAACAAGGCTGGACATATGAGAAAAACCCGAATTACTGGGACAAAGATACAGTTAAGCTCGAAAAAATCAACGTCAAAGTCGTAAAAGACACAGCAACCGCTGTCAACTTGTATGAAACGAAACAAGTTGACCGCGTCGGTTTGACGGCTGAATTTGTTGATAAGTATAAAAATGATAAAAACTTCAAAACGGAACTGGATCCAGCCCTCTTCTGGCTGCGCATGAACACGAAAAACGAGCTGTTAAGCAATGTCAATGCGCGCAAAGCGATCGCGATGGCCATCGACCGCCAAGCGATGGTGGATACGTTGCTGAACAACGGTTCGATTGTCGCGAACTTTACCGTTCCGAAAGATTTTGTCGCAGGTCCGGATGGCAAAGACTTCCGTGACGCAAACGGCGACTTAGTGTCGTACAATGTGGATGAAGCGAAAAAACTTTGGGAGCAAGCGAAAAAAGAGCTTGGCAAAGACCAATTTACGATTGAGCTGTTAAACTACGACAGCGACAGCGCGAAGAAAATCGGCGAGTATGTAAAAGAACAGTTGGAGAAAAACTTGCCGGGCTTGACAATCAACATTAAACAGCAACCGTTCGCGCAAAAGCTCGAACTTGAAAGCAAAATGCAATATGACCTGTCGTTCTCCGGCTGGGGTCCGGACTATCAAGACCCGATGACGTTCCTTGACTTATGGACGACAAATAACCCGCACAACCAAACGGGTTGGTCGAACGCTGAATACGACAAGTTGATTAAAGACGCAAAAACAACGTTGCTTGGCGATTTGCAAGCCCGTTGGGATGCGATGCTGCAAGCAGAAAAGATCGTCTTTGAAGAAATGCCGATTGCTCCGCTCTATCAGCGCGGTGTCGCCTACTTGCAACGCGAGTATGTCAAAGATATCGTTTCCCATCCGTTTGGCGGCGACTACAGCTACAAATGGGCGTATATCGAGTAATTCATTTTCTTAAAACATGCCGAGGAGAGTATATGCGAGGGCATATACTCTCCTTTTGCCTGCCAAGGCGAAAAATGTCGAAAAAAACCGAAGATTGAAATGTTGTTGGTGTTAAATTTAGGAAGTGAATAGGGGGGTGCGGCCATGGCGCGGTATACGATTCAGCGGTTTATGTATATGGTGATTACGTTGTTCATTATTGCCACCGTAACGTTCTTTTTAATGAAGCTGTTGCCCGGTTCGCCGTTACAAAACCAGGAAAAGTTGACGCCGGAGCAGAAGGCGCTCATTTTAAAAGAATATGGGTTGGATAAGCCGGTGCCTGTGCAGTACATGCAATATTTAGGCAACTTGTTGCAAGGGGATTTAGGGGTTTCGTTCCAGTATGACAACCGTCCGGTGACAGAATTGATCGGTGATCGGATCGGCCCGTCGGCCCAGCTTGGGTTTCAGGCAATCGTGTTTGGCACGTTCATCGGATTAATGCTCGGCATTTTTGCGGCCATTCGCCATAACAGTTGGGGAGACTATGCAGCCACAGTCATTGCGGTGATCGGAATTTCCGTTCCGTCGTTCGTGTTGGCTGGATTTTTGCAATATTTTATCGGCGTGAAGCTGCAGTGGCTGCCGGTGGCCTTTTGGGAAGGGTTTAAATATACGATTATGCCGACGTTGGCGCTGTCTGTCGGCGTGATTGCCAACATCGCCCGTTTTATGCGGACGGAAATGCTTGAAGTGTTAAGCTCCGATTATATTTTAACCGCTCGGGCGAAAGGGATCAGCAATGCCGGAGTCGTAGTCAAACATGCCATCCGCAACTCGCTTATTCCGGTCATCACGATTCTCGGCCCGATGGCTGTGAACTTGATGACAGGAACGCTCGTTATCGAGAAAATTTTTGCGGTTCCAGGACTTGGCGAGCAGTTTGTTCGTTCCATCGAGTTGAACGACTATCCGGTCATTATGGGAACGACGTTGTTTTACTCGGCATTATTAATTTTTGTCATTTTTATCGTGGACATTCTCTATGGAATTGTTGACCCACGCATCCGGTTAGCGGGAGGGAAGAAATAATGGCGAAACAACAATACGACCAGCTTTCACCGGAATGGTTTCAGCCCGCCCCGCCGAATGTCGGCGAGCAGGAAAAAATCAATCGCCCAAGTTTGACGTTTTGGCATGACGCTTGGCTCCGCCTGCACGAAAACAAAGCGGCGATCGTCGGGATGATTATGATTGTCATTTTGGCTTTGCTGGCGATTTTTGCGCCGATGGCAAGCGAACGTTCGTATAAAGAGCAAAACTTAAGCCATGCGAAACTGCCGCCGAAAGTCCCTGTTTTGGAGCATATTAGCTGGCTCAATTTAGATGGAAAAGACCCCAATGGCGTCGATGTATACAAAGAGCGCGGCATCAAAGAGTACTATTGGTTTGGTACCGATGATTTAGGCCGCGACTTATGGGTGAGAACGTGGTATGGCACTCGTATTTCGCTTTACATCGGGCTATTGGCCGCTGTGATTGATTTGTTTATCGGCATTGCCTACGGCGGCATTTCCGGCTATTACGGCGGCCGCGTAGATAACGTGATGCAGCGGATCATTGAAATTTTAAACGGCATTCCGTATTTGATCGTCGTTATCTTATTTATCCTGATTTTTGAGCCGGGGATTATTTCGATTACACTGGCGATGGTCATCACCGGTTGGACGACGATGGCGCGCATTGTGCGCGGGCAAATTTTGAAGCTGAAAAACATGGAATATGTGCTCGCTGCACGGACACTGGGAGCATCTAACTCACGGCTCATTTTTAAACATTTGATTCCGAACGTTATGGGTCCGATTATTATTACGACGATGTTCACGATCCCAGCGGCTATTTTTACGGAGGCGTTTTTGAGCTTTATCGGTCTCGGCATCCGCCCGCCGGAAGCATCGCTCGGTTCGCTTGTCAACGAAGGGTATAAGTCCATTCAAACGTATCCGCATTTAATTATTATCCCGTCGATTGTCATCAGCTTGCTGATTTTGAGCTTTAACCTCGTCGCTGACGGGCTGCGCGATGCGCTCGACCCGAAAATGCGTAAATAATGGGCGGAAGGGGTGAAAACGATGGAGAAAATTTTGCAAGTGAACGATTTGCATGTTTCCTTCGATATCCATGCCGGCGAGGTGCAAGCGGTCCGCGGTGTGACATTCGATTTATATAAAGGGGAAACATTGGCGATCGTCGGTGAGTCAGGATCTGGGAAATCGGTGACATCGAAAGCGCTCATGCGTCTGTTGCCGACGCCGCCAAGCCGCATTAAACAAGGGGAAATTTTATTTGAAGGAAAAGACTTAGCAAAGCTGTCGGAAAAGGAAATGCAGTCGATTCGCGGGAAAAAAATCTCAATGATTTTCCAAGATCCGATGACCTCGCTCAATCCAACGATGACGATCGGAAAACAAATCATGGAAGCGATTTTAAAGCATCAAAAACTGTCGAAAGATGAGGCGCGCAAACGGGCGATTGAGCTGTTGCAGCTTGTCGGCATCAAAAACGCCGAATTGCGCATAAAGCAATATCCGCATCAATTTTCCGGTGGGATGCGCCAGCGCGTCGTGATCGCCATGGCGTTAGCGTGCAACCCGAAAATTTTAATTGCTGATGAGCCGACGACGGCGCTTGATGTGACGATTCAGGCGCAAATTTTGGAGCTCATGAAGGACATTCAGAAAAAACTCGGCATGTCGATCATTTTTATTACTCACGATTTAGGGGTTGTGGCGAACATGGCTGACCGCGTCGCAGTCATGTATGCAGGGAAGATTGTGGAAATCGGCACGGTGGACGAAATTTTTTATAACCCGAAACATCCGTACACATGGGGGCTGCTTGCATCGATGCCGAGCCTTGATCATAAAGATACGGAGTTGTATTCGATTCCGGGCTCACCGCCGGATTTGCTAAACCCACCAAAAGGCGATGCGTTTGCGCCGCGCAACCCATACGCGCTGAAAATCGACTATGAGCTCGAGCCGCCGATGTTCCAGGTGTCCGATACGCACTATGCGGCGACATGGCTGTTGCATGAGCTGGCGCCGAATGTCGAGCCGCCGGCCATTGTGCGCGAGCGGATGAAACAGTTTGCCGACATCGTTGCCCGGAAAGGAGGCAAACCGCGTGGCTAAGCAAAAACTGCTCGAAGTGAAAAACTTAAAACAATACTTCCCGGCCGGCCGCGGTGAAGTCGTCAAAGCGGTCGACGGTGTGACATTTGACATTTATAAAGGCGAAACGTTCGGCCTTGTCGGTGAGTCGGGCTGCGGCAAGTCGACGACAGGGCGGACGATCATTCGGTTGTATGACGCGACAGACGGGGAAGTGCTGTTTAACGGCGTCAATGTGCATGGAAAAAAATCAAAAAAAGAGCTGAAAGAGTTAAACCGGAAAATGCAAATGATTTTCCAAGACCCGTATGCCTCCCTCAACCCGCGGATGACGGTCGCTGACATTATCGCCGAGGGCATTGACATTCACGGGCTGGCGAAAACAAAAGAAGAACGGATGCAACGCGTCTATGAGCTGCTGGAGACGGTCGGGTTGAACCGCGAGCACGCCAATCGTTATCCGCACGAGTTTTCTGGCGGTCAACGCCAGCGGATCGGCATTGCCCGAGCGCTCGCGGTCGAACCGGAATTCATCATCGCCGATGAGCCGATCTCCGCTCTTGACGTTTCCATCCAGGCGCAAGTCGTGAACTTATTGAAGCGGCTGCAGCGCGAAAAAGGGTTAACGTATTTATTTATTGCCCATGATTTATCGATGGTGAAGTACATCAGCGATCGGATCGGGGTCATGTATTTTGGGAAAATGGTCGAGCTCGCTGAGTCGGAAGAATTGTATCGCAACCCGATCCATCCGTATACAAAGGCGTTGCTCTCTGCGATTCCGCTTCCGGATCCGGAAACGGAGCGAACGCGCAAACGGATCGTCTACGACCCGGCGCAGCACGGCTATAAAGACGGGGAAGAGCTCGAATTTCGCGAAATTACACCAGGTCATTTCGTGCTTTGTTCAGAAGAAGAGTATAAGCGGTACCGGGCGATGTATGCCTAAACGGCTCGCTTGGTGGAAAGGAATCGTTCCTCTAGGTATGAAAAAGCGCCGTCTCTTCACCGACGCTCGATGCGAACGGGGAAGCAGACGGCGCGACGTTATACGCCCATTTTGGCGAGTTATTTTTTTCCACCAACGAAATTCCACCCTTGCTGGATGCGGCGGGAAGCCTCAACATGCTTCTTTCTCTTGTTTCGACCGAATAGCCGTTCCCCAATCGTGTTGCTCATGCTCCCCATCAAGGCGGTGATGACGACGATCAATGCTGAAGCAATGACGAAGTCAGCGAAATAGCCGGCCATATGTTCTTCCTCCCCCTTTTCTCTTCTACTTTGATTGTAGAGGATTTTCCTCCCTATTGAAAGAGGGAACGAAGAAAATTGCATTAATCGTTGAAAAACTATATCTTTCTCCACTGATTTATTGTATAATATATCATGTTAAAGTCATTTCAATTTGCAAATGATTAACAAGACGGCCGACCGCCCGGCAGGTGGTATAGGTCGTATCGCTATGCCATCAAGTGTGTGAAAGCAGGCATAGTTGCATGAGCCCGTCAGCTCACGGGCAGGGAAGCAAGGGATTCCTTGTAAAAAGGAGTGATCAAAATGGTCAAGCTATACACATCACCGAGTTGCACGTCGTGCCGGAAGGCGAAGGCGTGGCTCGAGAAGCATGATATTCCTTATGTTGAACGCAATATTTTCTCCGAGCCGCTGACGGTCGAGGAGATTAAAGAAATTTTACGGATGACGGAAACGGGGACGGATGAAATCATTTCGACCCGTTCGAAAGTGTTCCAAAAGCTGAACATTAACCTTGAATCCTTACCGCTGCAAGATTTGTACGAGCTTATTCAAAAAAATCCGGGCATTTTGCGCCGGCCGATCATCATCGATGAAAAGCGGCTTCAAGTCGGTTATAACGAAGATGAAATCCGCCGCTTCCTGCCGCGCAAAGTGCGGGCGTATCAGCTCCGCGAAGCGCAGCGGTTAGTGAACGGGTGATCAAAAAACTTCTACATGGCACGCCATGTAGAAGTTTTTTATCAGCGGCCGCCTAGTGCCATTTGACAGTGCGCGCCCGGCGGTTGGCCGCAAAGCCGAGCACAACGGCAAGAATGGCCGCTGAGAGCGGGAAGAGGAGCTCCCAATGCGGGTCATAAAACGGGCGCAGCTGTTCTTCGGCGGCGATCATTTTTCCGGCGGTGTAAGCCAATAAGGCACCGCCGATATAAATGAGAAACGGGAACCGTTCCATGGCATAAAGAATGATTTTGCTGCCTACAATGATGATAGGAACGGAGCAGAGAAAGCCGAAGACGACAAGCCCGATATGGCCTTGGGCCGCCCCGGCGATGGCGATGACGTTGTCCATGCCCATGACGACATCGGCGGCAACGATCGTCCGCACCGCTTTCCAGAGCGATGGTTCAGCCTTAATCGTGGCCGGTTTTTCGTCTTTTTGCCCAATCAGCTTCAAGGCGATCCAAAAGAGGATGAGGCCGCCGGCAAGCTGCAAAAACGGAACAGTCAACAGCCACACAACGGCCGCCGTCAATAAAATACGGACGGCGATCGCCAACGCCGTACCGAGGACGATGGCGATGTTCCGCTTCTGTTCCGGCAAATTGCGGCTCGCTAACGCAATGACAACCGCATTGTCCCCGCCGAGAATGACATCGATGCCGATGATTAATAAGATCGAGACGATATATTCATCCACCATAGGCGTCCCTCATTCCGTCCGTGTTCATCACCATTATAGTAGGGCATGGCCGGTTTCATAACCAATTTTTAAAAACGCGTTTTTTTATTTCCCTTCCTTCGCTTTTTATCATAAAATATAAAGTACAAGATATAAGTTTTCACTAATAAAGAGAATGTCTAGGGGCAAGATCCCTTCCCTTTTTATTTCTTTGTTTAGAAGGGAGAGTTGAGAAGATGGAAATCGAACGCATCAATGATCATACGGTAAAATTTTATATTTCGTATGTTGATATAGAGGAGCGCGGTTTTGATCGTGAAGAAATCTGGTATAATCGGGAACGGAGCGAGGAACTGTTTTGGGAAATGATGGATGAAGTCCATGGTGAAAGCGATTTTTCGCTCGACGGCCCGCTTTGGATTCAAGTGCAGGCGTTGGAAAAAGGGCTTGAGGTTGTCGTGACAAAAGCGCAGTTGTCCAAGGACGGGAGCAAGCTTGAGCTGCCGCTTCCGGAAGAAAGATGGCGCGAGTTCTCGGTGTCGGCCGATGAGAAGATCGAATCGCTGTTTGGCCACCATTTCCATTTCGGCCGAAGCGATGCCGCCGAAGACAGCGGGGAGCAGGACGTCCTTCAGTTTGTCATTTCGTTTAAAGATATTGAAGACGTGATCTCCTTGGCGCATCGCGCGGACTTTTCCGACTTGTCGAACCGCCTGTTCCAGTTTGAAGGGTGCTACTATTTGTTTGTCGAATTTGACGAACAATATAGCGAGCATGAAATAGACAATATGCTCAGCCTCCTTCTGGAATACGGAAACGATTCGCAGCTGACGATTTACCGTCTGGAAGAATACGGAATTGAAATTATGGGCGACAACGCGCTCGAAACAGTAAAAGGATATTTTCCAGCCCCATAACGTTTCCATTTCGCCGATTTCGCTGCCAGAAATCGGCGTTTTCTTCGTTAGAAAGGGAAGGGCAGTCATCATGAAAAGCAGGTGGAGGGGTTTCGTTGAGAAACACGTCTAGGGTGGCGATTCTCATCGCTCTTGTCGGCGTGCTGCTGGCATTGACGCACGATTATTGGGAAGGGAAGCTGCTCGGCATTTTTAGTGTGCTCATCTCTTGCTCGGTCGTCTTTATCGCGTTTGTCATTTCACTCGAGAATCGAAAACCGGCGCAAACGATCGCCTGGCTGGCAGTGTTAGGCAGCTTCCCGTTTGTTGGGTTTTTGTTTTATTTATTATTTGGGCGCAACTATTGGCAACAGCGGCGCTTTAAAAAGAAAGCTGAATCTGATGAGGCGGTGTTGTTGAAGTTTCAAGAGCCGTCGCCGATCGCCATAGAGCGGCTGCCGATGGCACCCCATCAGCGCCCGCTGTTGCATCTCGCTTATCGCATCGGTCAACATCCGGTTTCATTGGCGTCGCAGACGGCGGTGTTGACGAATGGCGAAGAGACGTTTGCCGCGATTTTTAACGAGCTGGAAAAAGCGGAGCACCATATCCATTTGGAATACTATATCGTCCGCCATGACGGAATCGGCCAAAAACTGAAGCATGTCCTGATGGAAAAGGCGCGCCAAGGCGTGTGCGTTCGTTTTTTATATGACGCCGTCGGCAGCTGGAAGCTGTCGAATGCCTACATTGAAGAGCTGCGCGCGGCTGGGGTGGAGATGATTCCGTTTTCGCCGGTGCGTCTGCCGTTTTTGAGCAACCAAATCAACTTCCGTAACCACCGGAAAATCATTGTCATCGACGGGGGCGTCGGCTTTGTCGGCGGGCTGAACATCGGGGATGAATATTTAGGAAAAGACGAGTATTTTGGATTTTGGCGCGATACCCATTTGTTGATTCGGGGTGAGGCCGTCCGGACGCTGCAACTCATTTTCTTGCAAGACTGGTATTATATGACGGGTGAACGGTGGTTGACGCCGGAATATTTATCACCGCCGCTCATTGTTGAAGAAGGCCAAGGTGGGGTGCAGCTCATCGCCGGTGGTCCGGACCAAAAGTGGGAAGTGATTAAACAGTTGTATTTTGCCATGATTACGTCGGCGAAACGGTCGATTTGGGTCGCCTCGCCGTACTTTGTGCCGGATGAAGACATTTTAACGGCGCTGAAAGTAGCAGCGCTAAGCGGCATTGACGTCCGTCTGCTGGCACCGAAGCGCCCGGACAAAAAAATCGTCTTTTACGCCTCGCGTTCGTATTTCCCGGAACTGTTGGAGGCCGGGGTGAAAATTTACGAGTACGAAAAAGGGTTTTTGCACAGCAAGGTGATCGTCGTCGATGGCGAGCTTGCTTCAATCGGCACAGCAAACATGGATATGCGCAGCTTTCATTTGAATTTTGAAGTGAACGCATTTTTGTATTATACAGATAGCACAAACAAACTTGTGCGCGACTTTTTGGAAGATTTCCGTCATGCTTCCCTCATTGATTATGAGCAGTTCCAGCAGCGTCCATTCCGGGTGCGGATCGCTGAATCGGTCTCCCGCCTGCTGTCGCCGCTGTTGTAGAAACATGTTTTTATCGCTTCTGATGCAAGTCCGCCGATTCGGCGGGCTTTTTTATTCGCATGGCTAAAGTCGGCAGGAAAATGAGGGACATTTGTCGAAACGATAGACGGACGAAGACAGAAGGGATGTTTTCGAAAGGACAACAACAAGCAAAAGGGAGGGAGCACCTTGTTTGTCGCCATTTCAGCCGATGGCCGGCCCATTTCGCTCGCTGGGGCGGAAAGGTGGAGCCCGGAGCGGCTTTTGGAATTGAGGAACGATGAACCGTTTTTTTGTCCCGCTTGCCGGAAGGAAGTTGTGCTGCGGTCCGGCCGCCATCGTCTGCCGCATTTCGCCCATCGGAAAGGGACGGTCTGCCCGTTCGAGCATGAACCGGAGTCGGAGCGGCATTTAACCGGGAAGCACGATTTGTTCGCATGGCTCGTCCGCCAAGGGGTCGAAGCGAAGCTTGAGCCATATTTGACCGCCATCGAGCAGCGTCCTGATGTATTATTCCGCTATGGCCCCCATCTGTATGCCCTCGAATACCAATGTTCCCCAATCGATGAATCGCTGTTTTGCGAACGCAATGACGGCTACCGGCGCCTCGGCATCCGGCCGCTTTGGGTGTTAGGGGCGCATCACTTGCGGCGCTCGCCGAAACGCCCGAATGAAGTGTCGCTCTCCCGCTTTCAATGGCTGTTTGCCCGCCGCGTTCCATTTTCCGCTGTCCCTCACGTATGGTACTATAGTCCGGAAACGAAGCGTTTTATCTTTCTTTCTCGACCGTTGCCGCTGTCGGTGCGCCGCACGTTGGCCACCATCGATTCGCTTCCGCTTTCCTCGCTGTCATTCGCCGCTTTGACTGCCGCCCATCCGCAGCCGCTTCCGCCGACATTTTGGGAACAATGGCTTGAAGGGAAAAAACAATGGCGCCGCACGTTCCCGCTTTATCCGAATAAGTCAGTTCGCCGCATTTGCGCCGATTTTTATCAAGCCGGCATCGTCCCATCGCTATTTCCGACTGAAGCCGGCTGGCCATTGCCGCGTGGCTATTTATGGGAGACGGCCCCATTCATTTGGCAAACATACGTCCTTCTGCCGCTCCTTCGCCAGCAGGGAAAGCCGCTGCCGCTGGCGGCGCTCTTCCGGTGGATTGATGGGAAAATCCGCACCGGGCGGCTCGCGCCGCGCCGACTGCCGCTTGCCGGTCAGGACACTTACCGACAGGCCGTCCGGGAGTATTTACATTGGTTAAGTTTGCTCGGCTATCTCCGCTGTGAGAAGGGGAGTGGGGTTTGCTTGGCCAAGCCGCTGTCGTTTCCAGCAACGGTCGAGGATGTCATCCGCCAAGACGCCGCTCTTCTTGAGCAAATTCACCGGACGCCGGCGCTGGCGACATATCGGGTGACGCTCGAGTTTGGAACTGAAGGGAAAAATGAGCAAAAAACAGGAAAAGAGGGGGAAAATAGTGAATAATAATTCGTGTACCGATAGTTCAAGGAGGGATTGTGACGGTGGAAGAGAACAAGGCAACGAAGTCGCTCCCGTCCCGGAGCGAAATACCTGTCGAGGAAACGTGGCGGCTCGAGGACATTTTCCCGACCGATGACGCTTGGGAACAGGAGTTTCAGCAAGTGAAGGCGCTGATCCCGAAGATCAGCGAATACAAAGGGCGGCTTCGCGAATCGCCAGAAGTGATGTATGAAGCGCTGCAATATCAAGATGAAGTGTCGATGCGCCTCGGCAAGCTGTATACATACGCCCATATGCGCTACGACCAAGACACGACGAACGCGTTTTACCAAGGGCTCAACGATCGGGCGAAAAGCTTGTACAGCGAAGCATCGAGCGCGATGGCGTTTATCGTGCCGGAAATGTTGGACATTGATGAAGCGGTGTTGCGTTCGTTTTTGGCGCAATACGAACCGCTCAGGCTGTATGAACACGCGCTAGATGAAATTACGCGCCAGCGCCCGCACGTCTTGTCAGCTGAAGAAGAAGCGCTGTTGGCACAGGCGGCTGAGGTCATGCAGGCGACATCATCCACGTTCAGTGCGTTAAACAATGCTGACTTAACGTTCCCGACGATCCGCGACGAAAACGGAGATGAGGTGGAAGTGACGCACGGCCGGTTTATCCGCTTTTTGGAAAGCACCGACCGCCGCGTTCGCCGCGATGCGTTTCATGCGGTATACCATACGTACGAGAAGTTTCAGAACACGTTTGCCAATACGCTTGCGGGCACGGTGAAGAAAGACAACTTTTTCGCCCGTGTCCGCCGCTATAGCTCAGCGCGGGAAGCGGCATTGGATGCGAACAAGATTCCGGAGAGCGTCTATGACAATTTAATTGCCACGATTCACGAGCATTTGCCGCTGTTGCACCGGTATGTCCGGCTGCGCAAAAACGTGCTTGGACTCGACGAGTTGCATATGTACGACTTATATGCCCCGCTTGTGCAAGATGTGAAAATGGAAGTGACCTACGACGAAGCGAAGCAATATATGCTTGACGGGCTGGCGCCGCTTGGCGAGGAATATGTGGCGATCATCAAGGAAGGGCTTGAGAACCGTTGGGTCGATGTGCGCGAAAATAGAGGAAAGCGAAGCGGAGCCTATTCATCAGGGGCGTACGGCACTCATCCGTACATTTTGCTGAACTGGCAAGACAACGTAAACAACTTATTTACGCTCGTACATGAGTTCGGCCACTCGGTCCATAGCTACTATACGCGCAAAACACAGCCGTATCCGTACGCCCATTATTCGATTTTTGTTGCTGAAGTGGCATCAACATGCAATGAGGCGTTGTTGAACGATCATTTGCTGAAAACGATCGACGATGAGAAAAAACGGCTATACTTGCTGAACCATTATCTTGAAGGGTTCCGCGGCACCGTCTTCCGGCAGACGATGTTTGCCGAGTTCGAGCATTTGATCCATCTGAAAGCGCAGGAGGGGGAAGCGCTGACGGCAAAGACGCTCACGTCGCTCTATTATGACTTGAACAAAAAGTATTTCGGCGAGGATATGGTGGTTGATGAAGAAATTGGCCTTGAATGGGCGCGCATCCCGCATTTTTATTACAACTATTACGTGTATCAGTACGCGACCGGCTTCAGCGCAGCGACGGCGCTCAGCAGGCAGATTTTAGAGGAAGGAGAGCCGGCGGTGAAACGGTATATCGACTTTTTAAAAGCCGGCAGCTCCGATTATCCGATCGAGGTGCTGAAAAAAGCGGGCGTCGATATGACAAGCGCCGAACCGATCCGCCAAGCGTGCCAAGTGTTTGCAGAGAAATTGGAAGAAATGGAACGCCTGCTTGGAAAATAAAACGGATGCGGCGTTATAGCCACATCCGTTTGGACGGAAACCCCTTAAACTGGTGGCGGCGATTCCAGGCTGCCACCAGCCCAAGCAACGAGAAAAACAAAAGCGGCATCGTCGCCCAAAGCGGGAGCAGCTGCATAAGCCCTAAAAGGTTGAGGAAAAACGCAGCGGCAGCGGCCGCGATCCAAAGGAATAAACCGATTCGTCTTCTCATCAACGCCGCCTCCTTTTCGTTTGCTTTTAGTTGAATATATGTGCATGGCCTACGTAATCATGACAGGTGCCAAAGGTGAGGCGAATTATGACAATAATGTGAACAAACGAGCAAACAGGTTGCCAACGGGTTTGGCTGTTTGTTAAGATAAAGATGTGAACGGAAGACAAAACTGATACCCCTTTGTTTGACCGTGAACAATTTCTCCCATCCCCTTTGTTGTCTTGACAACAAGAAGAAAGCCCGGCGTCAGCCGGGCTTTCTTCTTGTTTTCTAAGGCCGGGCGTCTTCAATACAGCGCCAAAACGTTCCATGTTTGACAGGCACCCGCTCTACTTTTTGCTTCAACTGCAGCTTTTTCATTTCCGTTTCCGCTTCCTGGATGGTCCAATTGTACACAACGGCAACTTCTTTCGTGGCGACGAATTTAAAATGGCTTAAAAATGACTCGAGCGGAGGAGGAGGGGACGGCTCGGGATGGAAGCCAAGCATTTCAGCGATTAGTTCGACGTAAATATCATACGGATAGCATCCGGAAATTTTAATGCCTTCGTCTTCAATGTTTTCGTTAAACAACACGAGTGTCGGTGTCTCGTCGACATCCATTTCCGAGGTGATTTTTATATCACACTGAAGCGCTTTTGCGGCCCCTGGTGAATGCATGTCGCGCAGGAATTCATCAACATCAAGTCCGGCCTCGGCGGCGCATTCCGCCAGTACAGCCAAGTCAGCGACGTTTTGTTTTTCGAGAAACAGCTGTTCTTGCAGCTTGCGCAAAAAGCGAAGGCCAGCTCGCTTTCCTTGCATTTCTGCCGCTTTAATGGCGAGTGACGGGGCAAACGGGCTCGAGACCGGGTTCTCAAGCCAGACGCTTCCGTCGCATGACATGCCGGAACGATTGGCTGTCCATTCCCACGCCTTCGCCATCGCTTCCGGTTTCGCTCCTTTGCGCGTGTTCCATGCCGCCCACTTTCCTCTCAATACGTACCTTATGGTAAAAAAACGGCCATATTCAATTTTCAGCTTTTTGATGATTGGTTCAAGCCCCCAGCATTCCGGGCATAAAGGATCGATAAATAAGTACAGCTCCAGCGGTTTGTTCGTGTTGCCTAGCGGCTGGGAAGGGGCATAAGACGGCGCCGTTTTCCCAGCGAACTTCTCATTCAAGGGAATGCTCCTTTCTGTCCAAATGATCCGGGGTATTGACCATATGGTGGGCGGTGAGCACAAGACGGTGATAAAATTGTTCGCGCGCTGGCCCGGACAGGCCGATTTCATCCATGGCCGCCCGCATACAGGCAAGCCACGCTTCTGCCCGTTTCGGCGTAATTTCGAACCGAAGATGGCGCGCCCGCATCATCGGGTGGCCATGCTCGGCGGTATAAAGCGGAGGCCCGCCCAAATATTGCGTTAAAAATTGTTTTTGCTTGCGGGCGATTTCCGTAAAATCGTCAGGGAAAAGCGGGCGCAAGTCCGGGTGTGCGGCCACGCGCCGGTAAAACGCTTCAACAAGCTTCGCCACCGTTTCCTCTCCGCCGATCGCCTCATAAAGGGTTTGCCATTGTTCTGACATTGCGGATGCTCCTTTTGCTTGAAAATCATTCGTCGTCGTTTGATTGCTATTTTATCAACAGCAGGCATTTATCTCAAACAAAGTGACTTGAACACCGCGATTTACGCGCGGTAGCTTCGCAGCACGCGTTCAACGTACGCTTTCGTTTCCGCAAACGGCGGCACGCCGCCGTAGCGGTCGACGCGGCCTGGTCCGGCGTTGTAGGCAGCCAAGGCGAGAGCGGTGTCACCACCGTAGCGGTCAAGAAGCTGACGCAAATATTTTACTCCGCCGTCGATGTTTTGCGCCGGGTCAAGGGGGTTGTTGACGCCGAGCATTTTTGCCGTGCTTGGCATGAGCTGCATGAGTCCAAGCGCTCCAGCCGGGCTTTTCGCATCGGGGCGGAAATTTGACTCATGGCGAATGACGGCGCGGATGAGTTGCGGGTCAACATCGTATTTTTCTGCCGCGGCGGCAATGAGGGCATCAATGGAAGACGGCGCGGCAGAAGCTGGAGCCGCCTGACCATCCCATTTAGCGGCGCCGTTGCCGGCAGCGACCGGATTCCGAAGCTCATGGATCGCTGCTTCCGCTTGGCTGTCAAGGGATTCGGCAAGGAGGCTGGAAAACAGCGATGGAACGGGCGATGGCAATAAGTTTGAGCGCCCAGGCGAGAATGTCTGCAACGCTTGCCATTCGACAAGCAATTTTAACGGCGAAACGGTCATCATCTTTCCCCCATTTCATACTTGCGGGCATAGAAGCGGGCGATTTTGTTTGGCGCCAGGCGGCGCGGGATGCCGAGCGCCTCAAGCAGGCGCAAAAACCGCTCCTCGCCCGCTTTAGCGTTGTCTGTCTCATATTCGAGTTCATAATCTTCGTGTTCTAAGTAACGGTTATGGTCAAGACATAGCATGCCGCCTTCATATGGCCACTCGGCACGGTCCGTGACGAGGGAGCCGAAGCAACGGACAGCGCGCGGATCGATGTCCATTTCCTTAAGCAGCACCGCGATCGCCCCCCGCGGGGTCGCGCCGGCGAGCAACGCCTCCGCTTCAGACGGAGCGAGCGGTTCGTGCGTTTCTAAGAGCGACCCGTCAGCTTGCGTTTGTTTCAATGTAAAGGTGAATCTCCCCTCTTTCACCCGGATGCGCAACGCGGCTGCCTGTTCTTTTAAGGCGAATGAAGGGGTGTCAAAGTAATGGTTTTCTTGGCGGCGGAAAGCGCCATCATCGAGGCGGAAGGCGGAACGAACCGCGTCAAACTCCGCTGCAGTCAACAAGTTTTTGAATTCAATTTCTACTTCTTGACGCATTATAGTTCTCCTTCAGGCAAGACATCGTCTCTTTCTATTATCAGTTGTTTTTCCGCGAATATCAATTATTTCGTCTGCATAGGGTGAATATGGTAAAATAAAGGGCGGATGGTTGATGCGGAAGGAGAGAAACCATGAACAACAAAGTGACCGTTGAACGGGTGGAGCGGAAAGGCGGCCGGCTTTGGCTGCATGTTGACGATGTTCCGGTTCCGCTCGCGAACGTGACGCCAAAACGCCATATGCTCGTCGATTCGGATGGATTGGCGTTTGTGTACATTTTGGAAACGGCTGACCGCTTTCTTTATGTCATCATCCCGAAGCAGTGGTGGCCGGAGTTGAAAGCGGCGTTTGCCAAGGAAGAGACGATCTGGCTTGAGAGCGGGGGGACGTCGGTCGAACTCGAACAGTTTGGCGAAGAATTAGCTTACTTGCTTGAAAATATTCGCGGCAACGCCAATTATGGCGAGGCGCTTGAACGGGCGGTGCAAGAAGTGTTTTTTGCTGAATAAGCGAGCCGGGGCCTGCCTTTAAAAGGGGGAGCAGGGGGAGCGGAGGCTGCCAAACAAGTCGGTGGATGCTCCAAAGAGGGCGGCGGAGGCCGAAGCAGACTGAAAACACGCAGGCAGGTGATACGATGGTGAAACATTGGGACTTGTTTTTAGCTCCGTATAAACAGGCGGTCGAAGAGCTGAAAGTGAAACTAAGGGGGATTCGCGCCCAGTTCGAGATGATCGAGACGCATTCGCCGATCGAATTTGTCACCGGGCGGGTGAAGCCGATTGCCAGCATTTTGGATAAAGCGCAAAAGAAAAACATCCCGCTCGACCGCCTCGAGGAAGAGATGCAAGATATTGCGGGGCTGCGCATTATGTGCCAGTTTGTTGATGACATTAAAACGGTCGTCAAGCTGCTGCGCCAGCGCAACGATTTTACAATCGTTGAGGAGCGCGATTATGTCACGCAAAAAAAAGAGAGCGGCTATCGCTCATACCATATCGTGATTCGCTACCCGGTGCAGACGATCCACGGCGAGAAAAACATTTTGGCCGAAATTCAAATTCGCACGTTGGCGATGAATTTTTGGGCAACGATTGAACACTCGCTGAACTATAAATATAGCGGCCGTTTTCCGGAAGATATTAAAGCCCGGCTGCAGCGCGCGGCGGAGGCCGCCTACCGCCTCGACGAGGAAATGTCGAAAATCCGCTTCGAGATTCAAGAAGCGCAAGCCGCTTTTTCACGAAAACAAGAAGCAAAAGGGGAAGGGCAATGAAACGAACGGACGCGCCGCTGGCGTTTGCCATTACCTCAAAAGGGGATGATACGTCGAACGCCCTCGCGCAAAAGATGAAAACGTACTTGCTTGATTTTGATTTGCGTTACGATGAAGAAGCGCCTGATTTGGTCGTTTCCGTCGGCGGGGATGGAACGCTTTTATACGCGTTCCACCGCTATTGCCACCGGTTGGACAAGACGGCGTTCATCGGCGTCCATACCGGCCATCTCGGCTTTTATGCTGACTGGGTGCCGGAAGAAATTGAAAAGCTTGTCATTGCCATCGCCAAAACGCCGTACCAAGTCGTTGAGTACCCGCTGCTTGAGGTGACGATCCGCTATCTTAACGGTGGAAGCGAGGCAAAGTATTTAGCGCTTAACGAATGCACGGTAAAATGCGTCAGCGGCACGCTCGTCATGGACGTGGAGATCCGTGGCGACTTGTTTGAACGGTTTCGCGGCGACGGACTGTGCATTTCGACGCCGACCGGCAGCACGGCATACAATAAGGCGCTCGGCGGGGCGATTTTGCATCCGTCGCTTGAAGCGATTCAAGTGACGGAGATGGCGTCAATCAACAACCGCGTCTTTCGGACGATCGGCTCGCCGCTCGTGCTGCCGGCGCATCATACGTGCCTGCTGAAGCCGGTCAATCATGTCGATTTTCAAATTACGATCGACCATTTGTCGCTGTTGCATAAAGAGGTAAAATCGATTCAGTGTCGGGTCGCCGATGAAAAAGTGCGTTTCGCCCGCTTCCGCCCGTTTCCGTTTTGGCGGCGGGTGCGCGATTCGTTTATCGCTGATCGGTAGCAAGCGTTCAGCCCTCCTCGGCGGCGTGCCGCTAGTGCGCTGCGGGCGGATGCGTCCGTTGCCGAACGACGAAAATTTGCCACGATGGATAGAGAGGTAGACGACTATTGCCGCCATTTACGCTGACATTTTCAATCGATGAACAGCATGATGGAAAACTGCTGCGCCAATTTTTGCAAGAGAACGGCATTTCGCGAACCGCGCTCACCGATATTAAATTTCACGGCGGGGCGCTTTATGTTGACGGCCGGCCGGTCACGGTTCGTCACGTGTTGCGCTCCGGCGAGATGCTCACGATCGTCTTTCCGCCGGAGAGGGCAAGCGACTGGATGACTCCTGAAACGATGCCGCTAGATATCGTTTACGAAGACGATTACGTTCTTGTCGTGAACAAGCCGGCGGGGCTGGCGACGATTCCGTCGCGCCATCATCCGGGCGGGACGCTGGCCAACGGTTTATTGCATCATTACCGGCAGCAGCAGCTTGATTCGACCGTCCATATTGTGACAAGGCTTGACCGCGACACGTCCGGGCTCGTGCTTGTCGCCAAGCACCGCCACGTCCATCACTTGTTGTCGGTGCTGCAGCAGGAAGGAAAAGTGACGCGTACGTACGAGGCGATTTGCCATGGCGTCATCGCTGAAGACGAAGGAACGATTGATGAGCCGATCGGCCGGCAAAACGACAGCATCATCGCCCGTGAAGTGCGCGAGGATGGAAAGCGGGCCATCACCCATTTCCGCGTGCTTGAGCGGCTTTCTGGCTATACATACGTTTCGCTTCGGCTTGGGACGGGGCGCACGCATCAAATCCGCGTCCATTTGGCTTATCTTGGCCATCCGCTCGCCGGCGATGAGCTGTACGGCGGACGCCGGGAAATGATCAGCCGCCAGGCGCTTCATAGCCGGCAGCTGTCGTTTTTTCATCCGTTTGCCCAGCGCCTATACACGTTTGCCGCCCCGCTTCCCGACGATATGGCGCGCCTCATTAAGGCGGCGCGCCGGTAAACGGTCGATCAGGAAAACGTGCGGAATTTTTCCGGCACGTGGGGCATCGACGATGGAACAGAAACTGTCTCCATTTCCGGGTAACGCAGCGCGGTCAGCGCACCGCCAAACACACAGCCGGTGTCGATGTTGACGGTTCGGCCGACAAAGCGCGGCTTTTCCACCGGCGTATGGCCGTAAACGACCCAAGGGTCGCCGCGATACCGTTTCGCCCAGTCGCGGCGCACGGGCGTCCCATCCGGATTCGTTTCGCCCGTGATGTCACCGTAAAGGACAAACGTCTTCACTTTTTTGTCCATCCGGCCGATATAATCGTGGCGAATGCCGGCGTGGGCGATGACGAGGCGGCCCTCATCCAAAACGGCATAGAGCGGCGCTCCTTCATACAGACGAATGAACTTGCGGCGGATCATCTCCTGTTCGCTCGGAGGCAACGCATGGTACTCAGCGACCGTCGTCTCGAGACCGTGGGCGATTTGCACATTTCGGCCTAAAAAAAAGCGGTATAATTTATTGCAATGGTTGCCGGGCACATAGTGGGCAAGCTTGCGGTCGACAAGGGTGCAGACGATGTCAATCATTTTCAGCGACTCGGGGCCGCGGTCAGCCAAATCGCCGACAAAACCGAGCTTCCGCCCGTGCGGATGGATCGGAATCCCCTCGTCCCATACGTAACCGAGTTTTTCCGTTAAGGCGATAAATTCACGGCAGCAGCCGTGAATATCGCCGATGATGTCGATATGCATACCACCTGCTCCTTTCCGTTTGGTGTAGTTACTAACAGCGTGCCCGTCCGTCGGGGGAAACAGACATTGGCAGCCGGGCAAAAAACAAAGCCGCTTACCGGCAGGCAGCAAGCGGCTATTCGTCGCTGGCGAACATAAATTTCCTTGTCCGCGAATGGACGTTTAAGACGAGTCCAATCGCCAGCATATAAGTGGCAAGCGAGCTTCCCCCGTAGCTGACAAACGGCAGCGGCAGTCCGGTGATCGGTAAAAGCCCAATCGTCATGCCGATGTTTTGGAACACTTGGAACGTGATCATGCCGGCGACGCCGGCGCATAAATAGCTGCCGTACAAATCGTTGCTCTCGAGCGCAATATGAACCATGCGGTAGACAAGCAGGAAAAAGAGCGAAATGACGATGCTCGAGCCGACAAATCCGAACTGCTCGGCGATGACACCGAAAATAAAGTCGGTATGTGCCTCAGGCAAATATACTTGCAAATTGCCGAGCCCTTTTCCGTACAGTTCCCCCGACCCGATGGCCATAAGCGAACGGATGAGCTGGAAGCCTTGCTCGTTTGAATATTCATACGGGGCAAGCCAGCCGTAAAATCGGTTTAACTGATAATCTTCTCTAATGATATATTGATGAAAGAAATCAGGAAAATAAAAGAAAATAAAGACTACCGTCGCCACGACAGCCACCCCGGAAAAGACGATGCCAAAAATAATGCGCCAGCGAATGCCGGAAACGAGCACCAAGGTAGCGGTGATGGCGGTGAACACCATCGACATTCCCAAGTCCGGCTGTTTGGCGAGCAAAAAGAGGGGCGGCAGGACGGCGAGAGCGATTTTGCCAAGCAGTTTAAAGTCATCCCGAACCGTCGGTTCAGGGTATTTTTCCCGATGGTTGACAATGATGCGGCTCAAAACGAGAATCATAAAAATTTTCATTAACTCTGATGGCTGGAAGTTTCCGCCCGGGAGGCTGTACCAGCTTGTTGCCCCTTTGATTGTGACGGTTCCAGGAACGTTCAGCTCAAGCCCGAGCAACAGCAGCATGCCGAGTCCGTATAAATACCAGGCGATTTGAAACAGCCGATCGTAGTCGATAATCATCGTCAAGGCGATGACCACTGCGCCAACGGCGTACCATTGCAGCTGCTTGGAGGCGAAGTTGACGCTTTGCAGCTTCTCCGGCAGCATCGTTTCCGCACTATGAATGGCGATGGCGCTGACGACGGCCATTAAGAATAAAAGAAACAACAAATGGTAATCGAGCTTCGATTGAGAAAAACGATCATGATCCATGGAACAATCCTCTCCATTCAAATGTACCATATACCATATTAACGAATTCGGCTTGTTTTGCAAAGTGGGAAAAACCGCCGCCGGCGTCAAGAAAGCGGGAGGCAAAAGGGAGGCGGTGCATTTACATTGTCTGCCGCATATCATATAATGGGATTAACACCTGGTGCTAATAATAAATAACAATTAGGAGGATGAACGAATGACATTATCATTGGAAGGACGTACATATGTCGTTATGGGGGTGGCGAACAAGCGGAGCATCGCTTGGGGCATCGCCCGCTCGCTCCACGCCGCCGGCGCTCGGCTTGTGTTTACATACGCCGGAGAGCGGTTTGAAAAGGAAGTGCGAGCGCTTGTCGACACGCTTGAAGACGAACGTTCGCTTCTGTTGCCGTGCGATGTGGCAAGTGACGAGGACATCGCTCAATGCTTTGCACAAATTAAAGAACAAGTCGGCGTCATTCACGGTGTCGCCCACTGCATCGCCTATGCCAATAAGGACGACTTAAGCGGCGAGTATATGAAAGTGAGCCGCGACGGCTTTTTGCTCGCCCATAACATCAGCGCCTATTCCCTCACCGCGATAGCGCGCGAGGCGAAGGAGCTCATGACCGAGGGCGGCAGCATCGTCACCCTCACGTATTTAGGCGGCGAGCGTGTCGTGCAAAACTACAACATCATGGGTGTAGCGAAAGCGTCGCTCGATGCAAGCGTCAAATATTTGGCAAACGATTTAGGCAAATACGGCATTCGCGTCAACGCCATTTCCGCCGGACCGATCCGCACATTGTCGGCGAAAGGGGTCGGCGACTTCAATACGATTTTAAAACAAATCGAGGAGCGCGCTCCGCTCCGCCGGACGACGACGCAAGAAGAAGTCGGCGATGCAGCGCTGTTTTTGTTCAGCGACCTGTCGCGCGGCATCACCGGGGAAATCATCCACGTCGATTCAGGGTATCACATTTTAGGATATTAAAAATGAATGAGGCAGCCGTCCCGGGCCGATGGGGCGGCTGTTTTTTTGTCCGCCGAGGGGCAATTATTGGAATGGAAGGCATACATATATAAAGGGAAGGCAAGCATGGAAGGAGGATTGGCGTGCGGAAACAAAAAGTGGTAGAAACAGAGCCGTTGCTTTACATTGTGCAGCCAAAGGCCATGCGGGCTGCGGCGCATATGCAAGAAACGTTTACATGGACGAACCGCCCCCAACAGAAAGAAACGGGCGATGCCGCTGAACAGATGGAAGAGGGCGAGGAACAGAGGACGTTTTTCGTCAAAAAGGAGTTTCAGGCGATGACGCTTGATGAGCAGCTCGCTTTTTTAGCGAGGCTGCCCGCCCATTTGCCGCCGCTCAAATGCCAGTTTGCCACGAAAGAACAAAGCTATGAAGGCGTGCTGAAACGATGCACGGCGACCGAGTTGACGGTCGCCGATGAACGAGGAAACGAAACGGCCATTGGACGCGCACAGCTTCTTTCTGTGACGATGATCGGGTTTGTGCCATAAAGGTGCTTCGAACAAGTCGTTTCCCGATCAAGCGACCCTCTTCGTCCGGCTGCCGTTGTTGAAGATGTGAAGAAGTCGACGGGCATCAATGTTGCTGCTGCACATGTTCGCCGCGTCGACTTGCGGTTGGCCGCGTTCCTAGGGGTGTCTGCCGGCCTGGGAACGCCCATTTTTCTACAACGAAGCGAGCCGTCTCTCGATTGTCTCCCATTTGGCCTGTTCATATGCCATTGCCTCAGCCAGTTCCGCCTCGGCGAGGGGCACGTTCCGGATATATTTTTCCACTGCCAGCTCATGCAAATCGTACGGAAACAGCAGGTCGATCAACAGCACCTCTTTTTCCTTTTTTGTCAGCGGACGCACTTCCTCATACGCTTCGAGCACGATATCCGCCCTTGTTTTCCCTTGCTGATCCGCATCGAAAAGAAACGGAGCCATCATTTTGCGGACATCGCGAATCGGCAAGTCAAAGGCAGCTGTATCGAGGTCGATGATCCAGACGTTTCCGTCTTCTCCGCGCAGCGAGTTCCCTGTCCCATAGTCTTGGTGGCAAAGCGACGGCCGTTTCTTCAGCTGCTCCACCCATGCCTCATAATGAGAATCAAGGAGCTGCTGCAACACTTCCTCCCCTTTTTCAATAAAGCGGTCGATTTCGGCCAAATACAAGCGGGAAAACGGATCGTCGCGATCCAACTCGGCGAGCTGTTTCCACGCTTCGAGCTGCCGGCATCGCTTCATGTAATGCTTCGGCCATTTGCCGAGTTTGCTGAACACCGGAACGCCGGGCGGCGGCTCGTAACCGGCTGACCGAGCATGAAAATGGGCAAGGGCGCCGATCATGGCGGTTAAATCGTCGCGGATCGCCAAATCAAACGGCGTTCCTTCGATCCAATCGTACAGCACAAACAAAAACGGTCCGTACCTTTTAAATAGGCGGTGATCGCGTGTCTCAATGATGCGTGGGACATAAAGCCCCTTTTTCGCCAAAGCGTCCTGCGCGTAAATCGAAAAGAGCGCCTTTTTTTCCGGACGGTGAATGCGCTTTAAGCATTTCGGCCCGCCATCGGTATGCACTTTCCAGACGAGCGCCATTTGCCCGCTTTGCACGACGTCAATCGCTTTGGCTTCTACGTCCCACTGCTTTAACAGCAGCCGCGCCATATGGACGAGCCGTTCAGTGGCGGCTGACGGCGCGGTTGAATAGACGGTTTGATCAGCCATCGTCAGTCCCTGCTTTCCTTTTTTTCTACTGTATGGCGGGCGGCGGCTGTTGTCCATAGCCGTTTATCCCGAGACGAAAAAAACGGGTGAACGTCCAGCCTGCTTTCCACCTAGAAGGCCGGTGAAAAACAGTGGTCACGAGCAAATCAGCGGCATTTCGCCAAAAAAGAAGACTGATTTCGCAAGGTTTCTCTAGTTGAGAGATAGATGGAATTAGCAGTGTTTTGTACGAAATCACCATCCTCCTAGAAGGGCGTTTGACGGATGCCCGTTTGCTGCGCGGGCATGCACAGTAGGAAAGGAGCACACGTATGATATAAAAACAAGCTTTTGCCTGAACTTTTCGAGAAGATGGGGGGATGTCATGAAAATCGCCATGATTGCGACGGAAAAACTGCCGGTGCCAGCCATCCGGGGAGGGGCGACACAAATTTATCTCGATGCAACAGCGGCGGTCATGGCGCGAAAACACGACGTCACTGTGTTGTCGATTCGCGACCGTGAGCTGCCCGATGAGGAAAAGAACAAAAACGGGGTCGCCTATCGTCGCTTCGCCCAAGAGACGTACGTACAAGAAGTAGCCGCCCATTTGCGCACGGAAACGTATGACGTCATTCACGTATGCAACCGGCCGCGCTGGGTTCGCTACATCCGCGAAGCTTCCCCAGACAGCGCCATTGTGTTGAGCGTCCATAATGAAATGTTCCGGGATGATAAAATTTCTTATGCCGAAGGGATCGATTGCATCAATACGGTCAAACAAATTGTAACCGTGAGCGACTATATCGGAGCGACCATTTGCGACCGTTTTCCGCAGGCGGCTGGAAAAGTGGCGACCGTTTATTCAGGGGTCGATGTGAAAACGTTCCAGCCGAAATGGACAACGCAAGGAGCGAAAATCAATGCGGCTGTCCGCCGCGAGCTCGGGCTCGAGGGAAAAAAAGTCGTGCTGTTCGTCGGGCGGTTGAGTAAAGTGAAAGGCGCCCATTTGCTTCTTGAGGCGCTGCCGTCAATCACCGAAAAGCATCCGGAAGCGATGATCGTGTTTGTCGGCTCGAAATGGTTTGGCGCTAATGAGATGAACAGCTATGTCCGTTACTTGTATACACTCGGAGCGCTGTATGAAAACAATGCGATGTTTATTCAGTTCGTCAAACCAGAGCAAATTTCGCAGCTGTACACGATGGCTGACCTGTTCGTTTGTCCGTCCCAGTGGCAAGAGCCGCTGGCGCGCGTTCATTATGAAGCGATGGCGGCCGGGCTGCCGATCATTACGAGCAACCGCGGAGGGAACCCCGAGGTCGTTGAAAACGGCAAAAACGGCTATATCATCAACGACTTCAGCAACCCTGAAGCGTATGCAACACTCATTAACAAGCTGCTTGACGAACCGGCTTTTGCCAGTCAAATGGGGAAATACGGAAGGCAGAAGGCGGAACGCGAATTCAGCTGGGAAGCGGTAGCCGCAAAGCTGTTGCGCGCTTATGGGGAAGAAAGGGGGTAAAGCGGTTGCAGTCACAATGGATTGCTGCCAAGGTGCTTGAATTGTATCCGCACAAAGTCGAACAAATAGAGCTTCAATCGGTGCGGCCGAAAGAAACGGTCTGGACAGTTGCGACAGATGAGGGAGAGAAGATGCTGCGGCAACGGGAGGCGGTGCCGGGGCGGATGCTGTTTTATGCCGAGGCGCATCGGCATTTGCAACAGCGGCAGTTTCCGATCGCCTCATTATGCCGGACGAAAAACGGGGGGCTGTGCGTCGCCGGCGGAACGCAGGCGTACGTGCTATACGATGTTGTCAGCGGCAAGGAAGTGGGCTATTACGATGTCGAACAGCTTGAACATGCGTTTAAATTTCTCGGTTTGTTCCACGTTGCCTCACAACAGTTTTCTCCAAGCTCGAAGGCGAAAAAGCGAAACCGGCTCGGAAAGTGGCCAAAGACGTATACGTGGAAACTGCAGGAGCTGTCCGGCTACAAGAAAATGGCGGCTTCGTTCGTCGATGATCCGTTTTCCATCTTGTTTTCCGAGACGGTCGGTGCGATGCTCGCCGCAGGAGAGGAAGCGGTCGAGCAGCTAGAAAGCGATGCCTACGCCGAATGGACAGCCGGTCCGAGCCGATGGACAGGGTTTATTCATAAAGACATTTCCTTGTCACATCTCGTCGAAACGGAAGGGACGATGATGATGCGCTATCTGCCGGCAGTCGTCATCGACTTGCCGGTGCGCGACATTCAAGTGCTGCTCCACAAAGTAATGAAAAAGATGGCGGTGTGGGATGAAGAATTGGCCGCGCGGCTGCTTCAGGCGTATCACCGCACCCACCCGCTCACCGACGAGCAGTACAGGCTGCTCGAGGCGGAGCTGTTGTTTCCACACTTGTTTGCCTCCGTCGCCCGAAAGTATTATTTAGGGGCGAAAGACAATTGGTCGGATGAAAAATATATGTGGGAGCTGCAGACGGCCATTACGGTCGAGCGGACAAAACAAGATGCGCTTCGCCGCACGCCGCTGCCATCGCTGTTGTAAAGGAGGTGTATAACGTTGGATCACATTCCGAAACTCGACTTGCAGCCGTTTCGTTTTTCCCCGCCCGGACCGATGGGGTGGGGATGGATGGAAGACGGTGAGTTTTTCGATCAGCTATTGCTCGGTGTAGGGGAAGAGGAAGAAGAGGAAACGGACGCTGACTTGCCGCCCGTCCTTGTCGAGCTGGCAGGGGAAGGGGAATGGCAAGAAGCCGCCGTCCCGCTGCCGCCAATGGTGGAACACAAAAAAGAAAAGCGTTCGTCCGCGCCGAAAAAAGAAAAACGTCTAAAACGGCGAGAGGAGGCAAGCCAAAGCGAACGTCCGAAACGGCAAGCGAAGGTAGCCCGGGACGAACAATCGGAACCGTCGGAGAAGCCGGCTGCCGTCAGCCGTCCAAAACAACACGAACCGGTGGAGCAAGAAAGAGGAAAGCCGTCCGAGCGACGGATGGCCGTCTCGTTCGCCCTTTCTTCCGCCTATATTTCCCGGCTGAAAGCAGCAGGAACACATAAAAAAGGAAACGTATTTACGATCGGATAAGGAGAAGGATGCCGCATCACAGGCATCCTTTTGTGATGACCCCGGCCGCCCGGCTGTTAGAGGCCGGCGGTTTGCCGCTGATGGGCGGCGAGCGCTTCGTTATAGACCGCTTCAAGGCGACCGGCGACGTGTTCAAATTGGAAGTTCGCCTCCACCATCTCCCGCGCTGTTTCAGCCATGCGCCGGGCGAGCGTTCGTTGTTCAAACAGATCGCTGATCGCTTCAGCGAACGCCTGCTCGTTTGCATAATCATCAACGACAAGCCCAGTTTGGCCGTGACGGACGATTTCGGCGTTGCCGCCGCGGTTGGTCGTCACAACCGGAATGCCGGCGGCCATGGCCTCGTAATGGACGCGAGCGAGCGGCTCGTGCCATTGGGAGCTGCACACAAACACATCAGCCATTAAAAGCAGTTTCGGAATATGGTGGTGCGGAACGTAGTTCGTGAAGATGACATGGTCACTTAGCGGCGCGGCGAGCTGATGCAGCCAATCGATGTATTCGCTTCGGCTGTTGTCGCTAAACCATTTTCCGCCGACGATGACAAGCACTGTCTCAGGATGACGGGTCAACAAGGACGGCAAGGAGCGAATCAGCACATGCGGTCCTTTTGTTTTGCTAAGCCGGCCGATAAACAACACCACTTTCTTATCGTCGAGCCCGTGCGCCCGGCGCTCGGCTTGGCGGATGCGCTCCCCCTCTTCCGTCCAAACCGGGACGTATTGCTGCAAGTCCACTCCGGAATAAATGACATTGATTTTTTTTGGATCGACCGGATAGCGGCCTGTTACCGTCCGTTTAATATATTCGCTGACGGCAGTCAGCCGCATGCATGCCGCCAGTGCCCGCTCAGCTTCTTCCGGCGTGATTTTCAGCGGTGAAAACATGTCGTTATGAAGGCTCAGCACAAAGGCGCTGTGCGGCGCCGCGGCTTGGTAACTAGCGAGCGGCGCAGGCCGATTAAACACATGGACGACGTCGAAACGGTTTGCGGCCAGCGCATGCGCCACATCAGCTTCATATGTCATCCTCGGGAAGCGGATGTAGCGGATGTTTCCGGTTGTCTCTTCAGGCGGCAAGAGCGGATCGGCGACAGAGAAAATAGTCAGTTCGTGGCGGCGGGCAATGAGCGGAGCGATTCCGTCAATCATCACTTGAATTGCACCGCCCTTTATTGCCGGTGAAGGCAGTTTTTCTGTGCAAACGTAGGCGATGTTCATGTCTGACCCCTTTCGTACAATGAACGGATGTATTCGATTTCTTTTTGCAGCCCATCGATAAGCGTGACCGTCGGTTCGTATGCGAGCAGCCGCTCTGCCTTCGTCAAGTTGGCCCATGTCTGTTTCGGTTCCCCGCGGGCGGCTGGCGTATAATGGATCGTCGCCTTTCTCCCGGTCAGCGCTTCAAGCAGGCGAATCACATCGTTGACGGATGCGCGTTCTTTCCCGCCGATGTTGATCGTTTCTCCGACTGCGCGGTCCTGTTCAAGCGCGGCTGCCGTCCCGTTGATGCAGTCGGAAATATAGGTGAAATCGCGCGACTGCGTGCCGTCGCCGAATACGGTGAGCGGCTGGCCGGAGAGCAGTTGACGGATAAAGCGGTGAAACGACATATCGGGGCGCTGGCGCGGGCCATAAACAGTAAAATAGCGCAAAATGACGACCGGCACGGCAAACTCGCGGAAATAGACGCGGCATAAATGTTCACCGGTAAGCTTCGTAATGCCGTATGGGGAGAGCGGGACTGGTTCGAGCGTTTCGGACAGCGGGCCGCTCCGCTCGCCGTAAACGGACGAGGTCGAAGCATAGATGAACCGTTTGAGCGGCAAGTCTTTGCACGCTTCAAGCAGCTGCTGCGTAACGGAAATGTTGTGCACCGCATAGGCGGCAAAGTCCGTTCCCCAGCTCGTTCGCACGCCGGGCATGCCGGCTAAATGGTATACGGCATCCACATCCTTTAACAGCGCGGGCAAGTCGGCGGTCAGCAGATCGGTCTCAACGAATGTAAACCGCGGATGGGCTTGCAATTGGGCGATATTTTTTGCTTTCAGCGGCGCCGGTGTCGGGCCGAGAAAGCCGTCGACGCCGATGACTTGGTGCCGGCCGTTTTCGAGCAGTTTTTCACATAAATGGGAGCCGATAAACCCGGCCGCCCCGGTGACGAGAATGTTCATGGACGCCCCACCCCCATGTAGCGCAAACCACTCCGCTCGACAGCAAGGCGATCCAAACAATTTCGACCGTCAAAGACGAGCGTCCCCTTCATCACGGCTTTCACCTCTGACCAGTCAAGCGTGCAAAATTCATCCCAGTCGGTGGCGATGACTAAGCCATCCGCCCCTTGGATCGCTTCGTGCACCGACCGCACTTGCCTGACGTTGGCAAGGGGTGTTGCCAGCGTTGCCTTCGGGTCGTAGGCGGCGACCGTGCAGCCCGCTTCGCTTAATCGACGGATGAGCGCTTCGGCGGGGGAAAAACGGGTATCGTCCGTGTTCGGCTTAAAGGCGATGCCAAGCACAGCGATTTTTTTGCCGTGCAGCGGGGCGAGCGCTTGATTCAGTTTGTCGAGGCAAACGTCGAGCTGGGTGGCGTTGACCGACTGCACTGCCTGCAGCAAGTGTGGCTCGACATGGTGTGAGCGCGCCGCGTGTTCGAGCGCTTTCACATCTTTTGGAAAGCAGGAGCCGCCATAGCCGAGACCGGCTCGCAAAAAATGCGGACCGATGCGCGGATCGAAGCCGATCCCGCGGGCGATGTCGTTGACATCGACGGCAAACGCGTCGCAAATCCGCGCCATTTCATTGATAAAGGATACTTTGGTTGCTAAAAAGGCATTCGCGGCGTATTTGATGAGTTCCGCCCCAGTGAGGCTCGTCGTGACGTAAGGAGCGGTGATGCCGGCATACATTGCCTGCACGACAGCGAGCGACCGATTGTCGCCCGGCTCGAGGCCGACGACGATTTTGTCCGGGTGAAACATATCGTAAACGGCCGACCCTTCGCGCAAAAACTCCGGATTAGACACAATGCGGAATAAATGCGGCGCCATTCCTTTCCTTATGAGCTCAGTACGCATCCATTCATTCGTTCCTGGCGGGACAGTGCTTTTCGTGACGATCGTTTTGTATGATTCGACCGTTGCGGCTAAGCGGTCGAGCACCGCTTCGATATAGCGCAAGTCGGTGCTGCCGTCCGGCCGCGGCGGGGTGCCGACGCAAATGAGAATGACGGCCGCCCGTTTGATATAATCCCAGCGGCCGCTAAATGTTAAATAGTTACAGTTTTTAGTGACTAACTCCTCTAACCCCGGTTCATAAAACGGGACTTCCCCATTGTTGAGCAGGCGAATTTTCCGTTCATCTTGATCGATGCAATGCACCTCATGCCCAAGTTCAGCAAGGACGGCTGCGGTGGTCAGTCCGACGTAGCCAGCGCCGATGATGCAGATGTTCATGCTAATAGGCCTCCTTCGCGAAATCTCCGGCTTTTATAGCGTATTAACGGACAAGCTTTGTTTGCTACATGACAAGCGCCTAAAACGCCGGAAATAAGGCGGCCTATTTTCGGTGGACAACCTTCCCTGCCATTCGGAAGCGAATACGATAAAGATATAGAAGACAAGGGGGGGAAGCGATGGTCAAAAAAGCGATCATCCCCGCGGCCGGGTATGGGACAAGAGGCTTGCCGGTGACGAAAGTTATCCCGAAAGAGATGTTTCCTATCGGCGCTAAGCCGGCGATCCAATATATTGTGGAGGAGGCGTTTGCCTCGGGAATTGAGGAGCTGCTCATTATTGTCTCGCGAGCGAAAAGTTTAATCGTGGACTACTTTGACCGCTCTTTAGAGCTCGAGGCGTTTTTAGAACGACGGAATAAGACACATTTGTTGAAAGGGGAGTTTATTCCTTCCGGACAAATTTATTATACGCGCCAGCCGTATGCGCGGGGATTAGGGGATGCCGTCCGGCTTGGCAAGTCGTTTGCCGGCGGCGAGCCGTTTGCTGTGCTGTTGCCGGACGATATCGTGTTGCATGAAGGGACTCCGGCCATCCGTCAGCTCATTGAGCAGTACGAACGGTGTGGACAAAGCGTCGTCGGTTTAAATCAAGTAGAGGAAAACGAATTGCATAAATATGGCGTCATCCGCGGTGAACCACTTGCCGATGGCGCGTATTGCATCACCGATATGGTGGAAAAGCCAAAAACAAATCCGCCGTCCGACTTGGCTGTCATCGGCCGCTATGTGTTCACGCCGGCTATTTTTTCCTATTTAGAAGCGCTGCCAACCCTTGGGGACGAAGAAATTCAGCTGACCGAGGCAATTCGCCGTCTGGCGGCTGCGGAAGGATGCCAAGGGAAACTGATCGCCGGAACACGGTTTGATATTGGTACAGCCGACGGTTACATGGCGTTGCTTTCGGCCGTTTGGAAAGAAAATTAAACACCCGCCCGCCTACGCGCACAGTTGGAAGTGGGGGCGGTTCGGAATGAAAAAACCAGGTACAAACTACCTGGTTTTTTTTCTCAGCCAATCGTACAGCCGTTCTTGCTCTTTAATTTGTTTGGTGACGTCAAACCGCTGTTCGATCACTTTGCGCGCCCGCTTTGTAAACGACGGAATCTGCTCTGAGTGTTCAAGAAAAAAGCGGATGCCGTTCGCCAGCTCTTTGTCGTCCTTCTCCGGTGCGAGGTAGCCCGTGCGCCCGTGTTCGATCAGTTCAGGGATGCCGGCATGATTCGTCGAGATGACCGGCAGCCCGCTTGCCATCGCCTCTTTCAGCACGTTCGGGATGCCTTCGATGTCCCCATCAGAGGCCGTCTCGCTCGCTAGGCAAAACAGATGGGCGCGCTTCATTTCTTGAACGATGGCGGCTGCATCCATGGCTCCAAGCAACTCGACAAATGGGGTCAGCCCGAGCTTATTGATAAGCTGGCGAATGTTTTCCTCATCTTTCCCGCTCCCGATAATGCGGAGGCGACAGCGAGGATGGTTCGCATGCACGTGTTCGAAGGCGCGCACGAGCGTTAAAAAGCCTTTTTTCTCGACGAGTCGACCGATCGAAAGAATGACGATGTCCCCGTTTTCCGGAATCGTTCGTTCTTGATAAGGAAATAAATCGAGTTCAATGCCGCCGTAGAGGACATGGATTTTTTCTTGAGGAAACCCTAAAGTGACAAGTTCATCGGCTAAATAACGGCACACGGGAAGAAAGAGTGACCCGTGCTGTTTGAGCAGACTATACCGCTTTTGGTTGCGCCGCAGGCTGTTGCCTTTTGCGGAG
Organism: Geobacillus sp. 46C-IIa; assembly: GCF_014679505.1. Classification (GTDB taxonomy): domain Bacteria; phylum Bacillota; class Bacilli; order Bacillales; family Anoxybacillaceae; genus Geobacillus. Next base: position 2,586,336 of record NZ_CP061474.1, on the reverse strand, counting down.
CCGTCACGGCCGCGGATGCTGACGACAAGTGGAATGTGATGGGCGATGCAAAGCGGGAGAATTTCAATGGCGTGTTTGCCGTGATGAGCATGAATGGCCACGATATTTTGTTCTTTGACGAAACGGTCGAAATTGTTGATATCGTTGAGGTGATAATAATTAACGAGAGGAAACGGGTGGCAGCCGTCATCAGCGAACGATCCGATCATGATTGACCGGTATTTTTTTAGATGAACCATTTGGTTGTAAATAAAGCGTTGGTTAATTTTCATTTTTTCATGGATAAAGTGGGCGATCGTTTGTTTCATGTTCTCGATCCCTCGCTTTTTAGTAAATCGGACAAAAAAGCGAATTTTTTCGTTTCCTGTTCAGCGAGACGGGTGAGCAAGTTCAAAGACGATGGGCTGCTTGCTGCCCGTTTTGGCTTTTCAAGGCCCACCGCTTCGTTGTAAAACACGTGGGGAAACATGGCATCGGCCAAGTAGACGCTTTTATACGGAGCGTACGTCAGGCAGATGGAGAAGTAAAGTTCAAACAACGGTTGAAGTCGTTTGATGACATTGTTTTTCGGGTTTTTCGTCAAAGAAATGAGCAAAAAACGAAAATCGTCAAGCGGAAGGCCGTAGTAGGCGCGGTCAAAGTCGATCATCACCACATTGTTGTTTGCCGCCAATAAAAGATTGTTGCTGTTATAATCCCCATGGCAAATGGCTTTTCGCTCCGCTGCCTCAAGGCAAAAGCCGGCTAGGTTGCTTTTTTCAAGCAGCGCATAGCTCTGGTCAGCGAGTCGCGTCATCTGTTTCATTATATGAGAAAGAGCCGTCCTATTCGCAGCTGTCTTCGCCAGCTCTTGCAATTGTGCAACTTTTTGACGGTGTGCGCGCAGCACCTCTTTCGGCTCCGGAAAGGAAGGAGAGCCGGTGCCGATCCACTCGGTAAACAGGCTGTCGGCATGGAAGCGAGCCAACCCCTCGATTCGTTGCTGGAAAGATGGCCTTGTTTCACTTAAGGAGACATAATCCATTAAATAGTAGTAGCTGTTTTTTCGGTGAACATAATATTGGTTTGTTTTAGTCTGAAAAATTTTAGGAACATGAAATCCTATCTCGTATAGCCTGGAATGAAGCAAGATCGGGAAATTGGTTTTCTCTTCATTTAGCCTCTTGAGTACGTACCGCTGACCCGTTTTTTTATTTTGTACAAGCCATACTTTTTCCTCCTTCAGTTCACCGATGACGTCGGTCTCCGTTTGTGATAGGCCGTAATTGTTTAACACGTCAAATAACAGGCGAGATCGTTTCGAAGCCAAGGTCAGTTCCTCCTAGCACCATTGTCGATTAGTATAAGTGTATGTAAGAGAAAAAGAGTTGGTATAGACAAGCGCACTAGCTAACGAGAAAACGGCGCGGTCAAAAACTAAAGCGCCGGCTGCGCTGTTTGGACGCCAGCCGGCGACGTTGTTTTTCTAGGTTATTCCTCCTCGTCATCCGGGGTTGTTGATGAAGCAGGCCGCATGGAAGCAGGGAGATCGATTTCGGTGATCGCCGTCGCATTGAGGGAAAGCGGGCGCCCCCCATCTTCGTAAAAACGGTCAACCAACAGCGAGATGGTGTTCGTCCGCGGCTCGAAATCGAGAAAAAGCGCGTTGTAATATGTCTCGTTGGCGGTGTGTACGTTCACTTCTGTGTTCGGCGGAAGCGTAGTCAGCTGTTCATAAAGAGGGCGGGGAAGGCGGGGGCGGGTCGGCCGCCGATCGAAAAATACATGATACATTGTGTCGCCTCCTTTCTTGTCTCTTGTGTTAAAAACCTATACTCCATCATATGATTGGCGTAGGAGAGCGTTTGGGTAAACGTCCGCACGAAGGCGAATTCGCCCGCCGCTAGATGAAGCAAAGAGGAAAAGAGACCTCCTTTTGCGGCCATGGGGAGCGGAAAGGGGAGAGGAATGTGGATGATCCGTTTTCGTTTGTTCTTCTTTGTCTGGCCAGCTTCCGCCTGACAAGGCTCATCGTATATGATGCGATCACGGACTGGCTGCGCCGGCCTTTTCACGAATGGGTCGAAGAGGAGCTTTCAGACGGAAGGAAGGAAATGTTTCTCGTTTTGAAGGGAAGCGGGCTGCGGCGCTGGTTCGGCGAATTGTTGAGCTGCTACTGGTGCACCGGGATATGGTGTGCGGCGTTTTGTTACGCCGGCATAATGCTTTGGCCGACCGTCTTTCAACCGTTCATCGTGCTGCTTGCTATTGCCGGTGGTGCGGCGCTCATTGAGACGATTGTCAGCAAATGGCTGTCATAGAGAGGTATGGCTAGTGATCGGCCAATGCGGATTGCCCATCGATGCTGCTGGCCAATCGCTGCTTTGCAAGGACCGCCGCCTATTAGGTTGTCGTTAGCCGCCGGAATGAGAACACCGGCCTAAGAGCAGGCCGGCGAAGAAAAGAAAGGGCACGGTCGGGCGCGCGAAACGATGGAAAGGACCGGTTACCATTGGATGGCGATATGGTTGGCCGCGGGAACGCCTTTTGGCAATTCCGCGCAGTACACAAAGCCGTCGACCGTCAACGACCGGGCGCTGCCCGACGGGCGGACGGCGATTTCAAATTGGGAGAAGCGCCGCTCTTCATCGGGCTCAAGCGGGGAGCCATGGAGCGGGGTGATCCAATATTCGCCGTTTTGCCGCACTTTTTCCCGCCAGTTTTCTTGGGTGAACGTCCAGCTTTCTCCGCTGCTTGCGGCAAGCAGTTCTTGTTCAGCACGGGCGCTTTGCGGCAGCACAATTTTTCCGCTCAGCACCGCTGTTTTGGGCGGAGAGAGACGGAGACAGACAATGAGATGGTGAAGCGGCGTTGTTCCGTTGTTGCGAATGATGAAATCGCCGATTACGGTCATCTCTTCCCCGTCAAGATGCGGCGGAATGACGACAGAATAGTGGAACAGCGCCAGCACAGAGGCGGTCGGCTCGGCGGCTGTTTGCCTCCCTTCGGAGCGATGATGTTCCGCCTCTTCTAGGGCGATTTCGGATAACAACAATTGACGTTCCAAGGCAGCGATTTTTTTCTTATACGTTTCAACGTTGACGGTTTCTGCTTCGCGGAACTTTTCTTTCCAATAGGCGCTGCGCATTTTTTCCTTGGCCAGCTCGACTTCCAGTTGCTGCAACTGTTGTTTGCATGAGGCAGCTTCCGACCGGTAGTGGATGATTTGCTGCTGCAGGCGGAGGTGTCGGTCATCGTTCGTGTTTTTCACTTGCTTTCCACCCCTTCCATTTTTATCTTATGTACGCACAGCGGGCAAATGCCATATAAAAAAGGCTGTTGTTGGGAACAACAGCCTGAACGGTGCAGGACGTTACATGGTCGGGAATACGTCTGGGCATTGCGGCGGGAATTTGTTCGTCGGGCAAAGCACGGCTTCAGCAAGTTCTTCCCGCGGTTGGCAGAAACGGGCTTCGACTTCGATTTTGACATCGGCTTCCATTTGGACTTCAAGGCACAAGGTGATGGAAACGTCGAGCTGGGCAAAGTTGTCCGTGCAAACGAGGCTCGTGTCGCATTCGAAGAAAGAAATATGGCAGTTGAGTTGCGTGCCTTCTGGAGCGCATAAGATGAATGTTTGCGCCGTGGCAAACGGAATCGGTGACGACTGGCAAATGACCGTGCCGGTCGGGCTGACGATTTGCACGACGACGTGTCCTTTGACGAGCGCTTTGACTTTTTGCAGCGTGACGGTCTCACCAGAAGGAAGCGTGACGTTTACAGGCTGCCGGCCGTTTGGTTGCGTAATTTCCTGGCAAATCAACGCGTCCTGATCAACGACTGGATCAATCGGATTTCCTGCAGCATCGGTCAAGAAGCAACGGATCGTCAAAGCTTGTGGGTCCATCGCTTGCGCCGTCAAGAATTCGCAAATCGTTCCTTCCCGGTGGCAATTGGCCTTTGGAAAAATCATTTCCAAATCGTCGCCGCTGAAGCTTCGTAACGGTACATCAATTTGGCGCGTCACCCAGTCGTAAACTTTGCGGGTTCTGATGCATACTTTTTCTTTATCGCGACGGTGATAATGGCCCATTTTCTTCGTTCCTCCTATCGTTCATTTGTTCCCCAACGTCTGATGGTTTGGGACTACTGTATACTATGAACGACATGGGTAAATGTGTTGGGACAGATGCGGATTTTTTGCCGACGGACGCATGCCGAGCCGAAACAAAGGGGGAGATGACGAATGAAAGAGAAACAAGGGACGATCAATACGGAAAAAAGAGGAATGGATGAACGGCGGCTGATTGAACGGATCGCCGAGCTGGAGCGCCGTCTGAAAGAGGTGGAAGCGGAAAATATTGTTTTGCGGGAACTGGCCTACCAAAGCGAACAGCGTTACGAACAAATCAAACAGCTCATGAAAGAAAACGACGAACTGCGCCGTCAATTGCAACAGCTGCCGCAGCTGGAAGCGACGGGCGATGTTGACAAGGAAGAACGGCCGGACAGTTGGTTTTTCCATACACTACGGCAAGAAAACGCGATTGCGCCCCGTCCGGAGCGAAGCAACAAAAAATGAGAAGCACCCTTGGCCTATACGGCCATACAATAGCAATAGCCATACATTTTTCTATACGGGGGGATGAAGCTATGATGAAACCAACTCCGCCGAAACCAACGACATGGGCGCTTTCCTCGACAACCCAGCCGGTGCGGCGTCCGAGGGGCTGCGGCTGCGGCCGGCCGTCGGTCGTAAAGAAATAGCAAGAGGCCGTGAGAGACGCCTATACTCCGTTTCCTTTCCTTGCATAGTCTAACAGTGCAACTAGGCGAAAGGAAGGGGGGATGGGGATGTCGGATCGAAAAAAAGCAAAAGTCATTCACGTTGATAAGCTGATTATTCACGCCGATGACGTCGTGATTGTGCCGCGCGGACGCATTCGCGATCCATGGCTGTTCCCGCATCGTGCTGATGGCGAGATCGAAGCCATCGAAGATGTGCGGAATGGAGAAGGGCGCGATGAGGGAGGACACGATCGAGACGAAGGGGAACGGAGGCCGTTCTCATGGATTTAGTCATGAGGCAAATGGGGGATATGAACGGTGGAGCGTTTTAAAAATTACGGGCTTTGGCTTGGAATCGGGTCGTTTGTCGTGTTGGCCCTTGAGACGTTCGGCGTCGATATCGACCTCGGCAAATACGAGCAGCTGTATCACGCGCTGTTAAGCATTTTAGTGATGGCCGGCATTTTAAACAATCCATCGCTCGGCCGCGGTTATTCTGACAAAGTCGACAAAAAATCATAAACGGCAAGGGCGCCTATGGCAACGGCGCCCTTTTTGCGTCCGAAAAAAACCGGAAGTGCGGTGGATTGTTTTACAGTAAATGACAATTATAATTTGACGGCGAAAAACCATTCTAATTATTGTCACCACCAATTTAACACCTTAAGGAGGACATGAATCATGACTGTTGCTACACAAGTGAAACAAACGTTAGCCGGATTAAAAACCGCCCAAGCGAGCTTCGAAACGTTTGCGCTGCAAACGGAAAATCAGGCCGCGAAACAGCTTTATCAGCAAGCTGCTCAGCAAACGCAAGCGGTCATCGATTTAGTCAACTCGCGCGCGCAAGAAATCCAAAACGAAGAGCCACAATATAAACAGCAGTAACATTTGCGGAGGCAGATGTTGCGGTTCGGGCGGAAAGGTTGGCGGCACGCCAACCTTTTCCCCGCTTGACGGAAATACATAAAACGAATGGGTTGATGGAGATGAAACAATGGTGGTTGGCGGCGATGGCTGCCTTCATGGTGGTCAGCGGCTGCGCGAAAGAGGAAACAGAACAAAAGCAATCGCTGCAAGGGGCGGATTTGATGCGGGCCCAAACGTCCGGGACGGCCAAAGGGGCTCAGCTTGACCAAGGGCCGGCCGAGCGGGCCGCTGCCTATTTACGACAGCGCGGGGACATCCGCGATGTTGTGGCGGTCAACAGCGGAGACCGGCTGCTCGTCGCGTATCAAATTCCCCATATGCAGCGATGGAACCGAAAGAAGATCGAAAAAGACGTTGAAGGCCGACTGCGCGATATGTTTCCTGGTTACCAGGTTGTTTCCTCGAGCGATTTGAAAATTTTTTGGAAAACGCAGCAATTAAAAACAAAGATGGTCAACAAACGCTGGGATCAGCGAGAGGTCAACCGGGAAATCGGGCGCATTGAAAAGCTGAGCAAAGAGCAGACATAAGAGGTGTCATTATGGCGAATGAAAAGCGGAAAAAGTTAACTCCGGTTCAACAAGAGTATCACTTATTTGAAAAAGAACGGGAAACAAAGCGCCCGATCGTCCGCAACTGCGCCTGCGCCTTTCTCGTCGGCGGGACCATTTGTGCGATCGGACAGGCGATCTCTTATTTTTATATGTATTTTTTTGACTTCACCGAGCAGACGGCGGGGAACCCGACAGTGGCGACCATGGTTTTTTTGTCAATGATTTTAACCGGGTTTGGCGTTTATGACCGAATCGCTCAATTCGCCGGAGCGGGGAGCGCTGTGCCGGTGACGGGGTTTGGCAACGCCGTCATTTCCGCGGCGATTGAACACCGAACAGAAGGATTCGTGCTCGGCGTGGGTTCCAACATGTTCAAGCTCGCCGGCTCGGTCATTTTGTTCGGCACGTTTGCCGCATTTGTTATCGCCCTCATCAAAACGATTGCCATACAGTGGGGGGGATTGTAATGCTGAAAGGGCATCGCACTTGGATATTTGCGAACAAACCGGCCATTGTTGCGACCGCTGCCGTCGGCGGGCCGTTTGAGGCAAACGGCCGCCTCGCCGACGACTTCGATCTTCTCCACGAAGATTTATGGCTTGGCGAGGAGTCGTATGAGAAAGCGCACCGCGTCTTGCTTGAGGAAGCGGCATTTCAAGCGATGGAAAAGGCTGGTTTGGAGAAGGAAAAGGTGCAGTTTTTCATCGCCGGCGACTTAATTAACCAAATGACGCCGACAAGCTTCGCCGCTCGGACGCTCGGCGCACCGTATCTCGGCGTTTTTGGCGCTTGCTCCACATCAATGGAAGGGCTGGCGCTCAGCGCTTTTATTACAAACTATGGCGGGGCAGACTATATATTGACGGGAGCATCAAGCCATAACGCCGCCGTCGAAAAACAGTTCCGCTATCCGACGGAATACGGTGGACAAAAGCCGCCGACAGCGCAGTGGACCGTCACTGGCGCCGGGGTGGCCATTGTCAGCACAAAAGGGGACGGGCCGCGCGTGACGGCAGCGACGATTGGTCGTGTCGTCGATATGGGAATTGCCGATCCGTTTAATATGGGCGGTGCGATGGCGCCGGCGGCGGTCGATACGATTGAAGCGCATTTACGCGATATGCAAATCGATGCATCGCACTATGACTTGATTGTCACCGGCGACTTGGGGAGAATCGGGCGTCAAGTTTCCCTAGATTTGCTGCGCCAACACGGCATCGAGATCGATGAGGAGCGCTATCAAGACTGCGGTCTCCTTATTTACCGCGATGGGCAGCCAGTGCTGTCCGGGGCGAGCGGGGCGGCTTGTTCCGCTGTTGTCATTTACGGCCATTTGCTTAAACGGATGCGGCGCGGCGAGCTGAAGCGCATTTTAGCTGTAGCGACAGGAGCGCTATTGTCGCCCTTGTCGTTCCAGCAAAATGAAACGATTCCGTGCATCGCCCATGCGGTGGCGATCGAGTATGGAGGTGAGGCGTAGCGTGCTAGCCATGTTTTTTTGGGCGTTTGTCGTCGGCGGCTTGATTTGCGTCATTGGCCAGATTTTGATGGATGTTTTTAAGTTAACCCCCGCCCATACGTTGACGATTCTCGTTGTCGCTGGGGCGATTTTGGACGGATTTGGTTTGTACGAACCGCTCATCGACTTCGCCGGCGCCGGGGCCACGATTCCGATTACGAGCTTTGGAAACGCGCTCGTCCACGGGGCGATGCAGGAAGCGGAAAAACACGGCATCGTCGGCGTGTTGACCGGCATGTTTGAAGTGACAAGCGCCGGCATTTCCGCCGCCATCGTCTTCGGGTTTCTCGGGGCGCTTTTGTTCCGCCCGAAAGGATAGGAGGGACATTCATGACCATTGCTTCGCAAGTGAAACAAACGTTAGCGAGCTTAAAAGGCATTCACGCTGGGCTGCAACAGTTGGCGCTCACATCGCAAGACGAAACAGCGCAGCGGACGTTTCATGAGGCGATGCTCGCCACCGAGGAGATCATCGCCGAACTGAAAGACCGGGTCGGCCGACTCGAATTCGAGGAGCCACAATATCATGGAAAGTAAGGAGCATGATCCATGCCTGTATGGTTAGAAGCCGCCATTCGTTCCGTTTGTATTTTGATCGGACTGTTTATCATTACTCGCATTCTCGGCAAGAAGCCATTGGCAAAGCTGTCATTTTTTGAATATATTGTTGGCATTACGGTCGGTGACATTGCCGGAACAATGTCTGTCGATTTAGGGATTTCCCTCGAGGAAGGGATCACAAGCATTTTACTTTGGTCGCTCATCCCGGTGCTGGCCGCCCGCATTTCGTTGCGCAACAAAAAGTTCCGCGATTTCGTCGAGGGCAATTCGACCGTCTTGATCAAAAACGGCAAAATTTTGGAGGAGAACTTAAAGCGAGAGAAATACACCATTGACGAGCTGCTGGAGCAGTTGCGCAAAAAAGATGTGTTTCGTGTCGCGGATGTCGAGTTTGCCTTGCTTGAGCCGAATGGCGATCTGAACGTCTTGTTGAAGCGGGAAAAGCAGCCGCTTACAGTTGGCGATGTGTTTCCGAACCCGCCGCGGGAAAAAGAGCCGCAAACCGTCATTATGGATGGCATGATTTTGGACGAGCCGCTTGCGACAATGGGACTTGGCCGCGGCTGGCTGAAGGAGCAACTGGATAAGCAAGGAGTAGCGGTCGAAAACGTCTTCCTCGCCCAAATCGATTCATATGGACAGTTGACGATTGATTTGTACGATGACAAAATTCAAGTGGCCGAGCCGCAGGAGAAAAAGTTGTTGTTGGCTGCAATGAAAAAAGTGCAAGCCGACTTCGAGCTATACGCGTTGCAAACGGATTCGGAAGAGGCGAAGACGCTGTACGAAACCAATGCGGCGAAAATGACGGAGCTCATTCGAAAAGTCGAGCCGCTATTGCGAAACTAATGTTGAGGAGGATCCGATTATGGAGAAGAAACGGACAAAAACAACGGATGAAGAAATCCAGATTCAGCTGAAAACGGATGGCCGCCCTGAACGGACCCGGACGACCGATGAAGAAATTTCGATTGAATTTATGTTCGATAACGGCCGTGTGACGCCCCAGCCGAAAGATTACGACGAAATCGAATATTAAGCGTCCGATGATCGAGAAAGGTGTCCCCCAACATACCGGGACACCTTTCCTATTGCTTCCTCTCCACCAAAACAATGGCTCGAAGATGATTACAGCGCCTTGTTTTTCATGCCGCCGGGAGAGGGGGATTAAACGGACAATGATTGCAAAAAGGCGCGCACCTCTTCCGGTGTTTTCGCGTTGGCGCTATGCAGATGAGCGATTTTTTCCCCGTTTTGGAACACAAGCAAGCTCGGAATGCCGAGCACTTGATATTTCTCGCCAAGATCTGGAAATTGGTCGCGGTCGATCTCAAACCAATCGTATTGCCCGTAATCGCGAATGATGTCATTGATAAACATGTTCAAGCGCACGCAGTCAGGGCACCAGGTCGTGTAAAATTTGACGACAGCCGGCTTGCTGCCGGAGATGGCCGCCGTGAACTGGTCATTCGTTTCAATGGATTTCATGCGTTTTTCCTCCATTCCATATTGTCGTTCATCTTTACTTTACCATATGGTGCGGCAAAAAAAGAACGGCAACGCCTTCACTTTCAGACACTAGTCTTGCATACAACAGAAAGAAAAGGGGGGAAAGGTGTGAGCAAAGAGCTGGAAAAGGCGCTTGAAGCATGGGTTGCCTCAAGAAAAGAAGGACATGAACAATTCATTCGTCTGTTTGAACAGTGGGGGAACGACTTCAACAAACAGCTGCAAGAGATCGAAAAACTAAACAATGGATTTTTAAAAAGCGTACAAGGCAACTTACATTACGTTGAGCAATGGTTTACGAAAAAAGAAAAAGAGTTTGCTGAGCTATTTCGCCTATTTGGCTGACAAAATGGCGCGTGCGCCCATACGCCCCTTCGAGCCGATGAATACGATACAGTAAACGGAGAAGGAGGTGCACGAGGATGGGCTTCTGCGGCTACGGATTTCCGTACTACGGCTACGGCTATGGCGGATTTGGCTATGGCGGTGGCTTTGTGCTGATTGTCGTTTTATTCATCTTGTTGATTATTGTCGGCGCAGCATTTGTCGGCTAACGGAAAAACGAATCCGATACGGGCCGTTTCGGCGCCTCGAACGGCTCGTATTTTTCTTTTCCCTTATGATGCACCTTCTTGCAGAACAATCATACGATATACAGGGAGAAGGAGGCAGAAAGATGGATCAGCAATTTTTTAAAAACATTGAAAAGAAAACGGGCGTCAATATGAAAGACATTTTTGAGCTTGCCAACTCGTTGCAAAACGCCAATTTCAACGATGAAAAAACGGTGCGCCAAGTGGTGAAGCGGGTCGCGCAAATCGCCAATCGGAAAGTGCCGAAAGAACTCGAAGACCAAATCGTCAAAACGATCGTCCAGAGCGGCAAACAAATTGATTTTAATACGATCGCCAATATGCTGAACAATAAAAAATAAGCCGAAGGGAGCTGCGCGCGCAAGCTCCCTTTTATTCGGCTTATTCGAGCGATTTCACCATCGCGACGTGCGGGATGCCGGCATCCATAAACACGTCGGACACCACCTCATAGCCAAGTTTTTTGTAAAACGGTTCGGCGTGGGTTTGGGCGTTCAGTTTCACTTTTTTCGCCCCTTTTGTTTTTGCAAGCTGTTCAATGGCTTCCATCACCATCCGCCCAGCACCGCAGCCGCGGTAAGACGGCAGCACGCAAATGCGTTCGATTTTGCCAACCCCTTCATCGATGAAGCGAAGGCGGCCGGCCGCGACCGGTTTTTCGCCATCATACAAGACGAGGTGGGATGATTCTTGCTCAAACGCATCGATTTCTTCCTCTTCCGGCACGTTTTGCTCCTCGATAAAGACGAGCCGGCGGACGTGCAAAGCGTCCTCATATAAGGATCGGTCGTTTGTTGTTCCAATGGCGATGTTCATGTTATACCGTTTCCTTTCCTCCAACGACAAAGGTTTCATAGACGGTCCATGACCCGTTCTCGAGCTGGTACAGAAGATGGAACCGATCGACCGTCTCTTCAAAATGCACGTTTTGCAGCTTCAGCTGGCTGTAGACGTCGGCATATTCCGCGCCCGGTAAATCGCGGCCGATCGTAATGTGCGGCACGAACACAAATTCCGGCGTTGCGGTGAACAAGCCGCTGTGCAGCTGCTCATGAAGGCGCTCAAGCACGTCGTTTGGCTCCACTTTCAAATAAATGATGTTGCTTGTCGGGTAAAACGAGCTGAATTTCGTCACTTTGATCGGAATCGGAGGTGTTTCCGCTGCGATGCGGCGCAGCTCCTTCGTCATCTCTTTCAATTGCCCCTCATCCGCTTCAAACGGATATTTCAGCGTAATGTGCGGCGGGATGAGGGCGTAATGGCTGTCGTACCGTTTCCGGTACGAGTTGGCAAAGTCTTGAATGCGCTTCGACGGAAATAATACAATGCCGTACTTCATCCCGATTTCCCTCCTTGGATGGTTGTTTTTCCATTGTTCACAGCGACAAAATAGCAGATATAGCCCTTGGCACGTCAGGCTGCCAATACGTCCACGCATGGCCGCCGGCAAACTCATGATACGTATAGGCGAATGGTTTTTCCATAAACAAGTTCCGCGCCATTCGATTTGGTGTAATAAAGTCGCGTACATGGCCGTCCGTTGTTTTCACGGCCGTTTCTTCCGTGCCGACGGAATGGTAAATCGAAAGAAGCGACGGATCACGGAACGCGCGGATGCACGCCAACACCGAGTCATCGATATAAGGGGACTGCATGGCGATGTTTCCAAATGTATGCGGATACAACAGACCGGCTAACAGCGAAACCGTTCCGCCGAGCGAATCGCCGATTAGCGCCCGGCCCTTGCCGATTTGGTAGGTCGGCAGCTCATCGTCCAAAAACGGAACGAGTTCATGAGCTAAAAAGCGAATGTACGCTTCGCGCTTTTGACCCGCTGGGTGGTATTTCTCGTAGCGATCGTTCACATTCCGATACGGGATGCCGACAACGATCGTCCGGTCGATCGTTCCTTCCTCCATTAGCGTTTCGATGACGTGCTTCATTTTTCCGTACATAAAATAATCTTTGCCGTCTTGAGCGATTAGTAAAGAGTATTTGTGAAGCGGAGAAAAATTGCTTGGCAAATAGACGAGCAGCTCGATTTTCTCTTGAAGTTCTCCGCTGTATAGCGCATAATCACGCATCGTCCCTGTTGCGGCTGCCATGACCATCCTCCATGAAAACGGTAAGTTCACCTGTTATTGTAACATATTTTGGTGAAAAGATGTTAATGAAGGCTCGAATTTTTCGTGAATTTGCCGAACATTGCCAGCGTCAAAAAAAGGACTTGCCAAAACGGCCGGAATGGGTTACATTTTTTTATAAATTAACAAAATTGAATACACGTCCTGTTCTTATCGAGAGAAGCGGAGGGAACTGGCCCTGTGAAGCTTCAGCAACCAGCCGGAAACCGGCCAGGTGCTAAATCCAGCGAATTGAGCACTCAATTCGGCAGATAAGAAGAAGCATGACCATGGGTATGGAAAAGTCTTCTTCTTAGAAGACTTTTTTTATTTTCCTTATGCTTAGGCGGCCGCTCCGCCGACCTGTGAGGCGGGCCAAAGCCGGGGTGCTCGGTTGCCGAGACAAGCAGCGGCGCTTCGGACGCCCTGGCCGTCGGCCGTTTGACCACGAGGGAATTTTTCAGCAGAAGGAGAGAGATGAGATGGAGAAACTGGAAACATTGTTGGCGCAAATTGGAAACCGGAGCGAAACGGCGACAGGAACGGTCAACCCGCCCGTCTATTTTTCGACTGCCTACCGCCACGCCGGTATTGGGCAGTCAACCGGGTTTGACTACATCCGCACCGGCAATCCAACGCGCAAAATCGTCGAAGAGGCGATCGCAAAGCTGGAAGGCGGTGATCAAGGCTATGCGTTCAGTTCCGGCATGGCCGCCATTCAGACGGTGCTCGCCTTGTTTGAGAGCGGAGATGAGTTTCTCGTATCGGCCGACCTTTACGGCGGCACGTACCGCCTGTTTGAACGCGGGTGGCGCAAATATGGCCTCGGCTTTCATTACGTCGATTTTGCTGATCTTGACGCCGTGGAAGCAAACATCACCGAGCGTACAAAAGCCATCTTTTTGGAAACGCCGACAAACCCGTTGATGCACGAGGCGGATATTTCGGCGGTCGCCAAACTTGCCCGACGGCACGGGCTATTGTTGATTGTGGATAATACGTTTTACACCCCCGTGCTTCAACGCCCGATCGAACAAGGGGCTGATATTGTCATCCATAGCGCGACGAAATATTTAGGCGGCCATAACGACGTCTTAGCTGGTTTGGTTGTCGCCAAAGGCGAAGCGCTTTGTCAACGCTTGGCCGAGTACCATAACGCCATCGGCGCCGTCTTGTCGCCGTTTGATTCATGGCTGCTGATTCGCGGCATGAAAACGTTGGCGTTGCGGATGCGTCAACATGAACAAAACGCGAAACAAATCAGCGCCTTTTTGCGCGGACACGAAGATGTCACCGACGTCTTGTACCCGGGAAGAGGGGGGATGCTGTCGTTCCGGATTGCTGATGAAAAATGGGTGAACGGCTTCTTGCAAAGCTTGCGCCTCATTACGTTCGCGGAAAGCTTAGGCGGGGTTGAAAGTTTTATTACGTATCCAGCGACACAGACGCACGCTGACATCCCGGAAGACATCCGCATCCAAAACGGTGTCTGCAATCGATTGCTCCGCTTCTCGGTTGGCATTGAACACGCCGACGATTTAATCGCCGATTTGGCGCAGGCGTTCAAAAACATGAAAGAGGTGTGAGTGATGGAACAGGAATGGTCGTTTTCAACGAAACTGCTCCATAACGAATGGAAAGTCGACCGCCACACGGGGGCGGTGAGCGTGCCGATCCAGCACGCGTCCACGTTCCATCAGTTCGATTTCGACTCGTTCGGCAAATACGACTACAGCCGCTCCGGCAACCCGACGCGCGAAGCGCTGGAGGAAACGATTGCCGCATTGGAAGGCGGTGTGCGCGGGTTCGCGTTCGCCTCTGGCATGGCGGCCATCTCTACGGCGTTTTTGCTCCTGTCAAAAGGCGACCATGTGCTTGTGACGGAAGACGTCTACGGCGGCACATACCGGATGATCACCGAGGTGCTGAGCCGGTTCGGCATTGAATATACGTTCGTTGATATGACCGACGTCAAGGCGGTGGCGGAAAACATCCGACCGAATACAAAAGTCATTTATATGGAAACGCCGTCCAATCCGCTGTTAAAAGTGACCGACATTCGCGCTGTCGTTGAGTTGGCGAAAGCGCAAGGCTGCTTGACGTTTTTGGATAATACGTTCATGACCCCGGCGCTGCAGCGGCCGTTGGATCTCGGCGTCGACGTTGTCCTCCATAGCGCGACGAAGTTTTTAGCCGGCCATAGCGACGTCGTCGCCGGACTGGCGGTTGTAAAAGACGAGGAGCTCGGCAAACAGCTGTACAAATTGCAAAACGCTTTTGGCGCTGTTCTCGGCGTCCAAGACGCTTGGCTCGTGCTGCGCGGCATAAAAACGCTCCACGTCCGGCTGAAACAGTCGTCCGAATCAGCGGCCGCCATCGCCGCCTATTTGGCGGGCCATCCAAAGGTAGAGGAAGTGTACTACCCAGGATTGGCGCACCACCCGGGCCATGCGATCCAGCACAATCAGGCGGCTGGGTTCGGTGCTGTACTGTCGTTCCGCCTAGCGGATGAAGAAGCAGCTCGGACGTTCGTTCGCCACGTCCGCCTGCCGGTGTTCGCCGTCAGCCTTGGCGCCGTCGAATCGATTTTGTCGTACCCGGCGAACATGTCGCACGCCGCCATGCCGAAAGACGAGCGGCTGCGGCGCGGCATTACCGACGGCTTGCTGCGGCTGAGCGTCGGGCTTGAGGATGTCAACGATTTGATCGCCGATTTTGAGCAGGCGTTGTCGTTTGTCAACGAGCGACCGTCGATTTCGGCGCGATAAAGAAGCGCAAAACAAAAAACGGCCATGCTGTCGCGGCAAAGCCGTTTTTCGACCGCCCGATAAGGTATGCACCGTTTCAGCGGATGCATACCTTATCTCGTTTGCTGTTACAGCTCGCGAATAAAGTTAACAGCTGCAAGCGGGATCAGAACGGTTCGCGTTTCCCGTTCATATCCACCTGCTTCGGCCAAGAGCTCAATGATTCCGTCTTCTACATCGGTCAATTGTCCTTCAAGCAAGTTGTTATCGGTCGCGACTTGGATCGTTTCGCCGATCAGGCGGCGGAGCTGCTCTTCCAATGTGGCCGCAAAGTCCATCGTTTCCTCCCTCCTTTCAGTCTAGACGGGCGACGGCTTGAATGCTGGCAAACGGAACATAGACGAAGCGACCGAGCGCATCTTCGAGCACAACATAATCGCTTCGGACGGCGACGACGGTGCCGGCCACCGGCCCGAAATTAACCGTAATTTCTACCGTTTCACCGATCAAGTCGCTAAGCTCATCGCGAATATCCCCCACCGGTGGTGCGCCGGTGCGCAGCGCGGCCAAAATCGCCTGCAACAACTCGCGTTCATCTTCTAAAATGGCGCGCTGCTCTCGCTCCTCCTCAAGCATTTTGCGCAAAATCCGTTCTGCATCGCCTCCGTGATCAGCAATATCTTCTAACAACGAAGTAATCTGTTCGACAGATGAATCATCGAGATCTAGTTTTTCGAGCCATTTGCGAATTTTTTTCAACTCTTTCGCCGCTTGGCGTAAATGTTTATGGCCCAATCTGTTTTCCTCCTTTCTCTGATTCCGGTTCGTTAACTACGTATATGCATCGCTCTTCCATTCGACACGGGTGCGTATCCGCGGAAAAAAGAACGATTTTTTTTGCCACAGGCGTGGGAAAACGGTCGAATTTTGTTAGGAAGGATGGGGGAATAAACAGGAAAAACGATAGAGAGACAAGGAATATTCTACTGTTTTTCGGGAAAATCAACGATCGTCTCTCACCGTTAAGAAGAAAACTGGATATATAGTAGGTGAGGTGATTGATGATGACGCCAAAGCGAAAACATGACTTCATCAGCGTCGTCATTCCATGCTATAACGCTTCCCGCTACATTCCAGACTGCCTCGACGGACTCGCTAAGCAAACATACCAACAGTTTGAGGTGATTATTGTCGATGACGGTTCCGAGGACCGAAGCGAAGAAACGGTAAAACAATGGATGGAACAACGTTCACCGTTTTTCCCGATTGTGTATAGCAAGCTGCCCCGCAACATCGGCTTTGCCGGAGCGTTAACGGTCGGCTATTTTTTAAGCGCCGGCGAGTACATCGCCGTCCATGACGCCGACGATATTTCCCACCCTGAGCGGTTGGAAAAACAGCTTTCCTTTTTGCTCCAGCACCCAAACATCGCTTTGGTCGGCACAAACTACGCCGCCTTTCCCGACGGCCATTTCGAGCGCCAGACGCCCGCCAACTGGCTGGCGTACGGACGCGACAACATCCGCCGTGTATACGCCGAAGGCAAACATTGCATTTGCCACGGAACGATTATGTTCCGCGGTGAAGTTTTTGATCGGCTCGGCGGGCCGACAAGACGCATTCACGGCGCGGAAGATTACGAGTTTATTGTCAAGTTTGTAAACGTGAAGCTCGAAATCGACAACTTGCCTGATATCCTTTACTATTACCGCAGCCATCCGAAACAGCGCTCGCGCCAGTTTTACCAGAAAGGAGGGGGCTGATGATGCGCGTCTTGATGGTGCTAGACGGCCTTGATTTCGGGGGAACGGAAACACACGCCTTAAGTTTGGCGAAAGAGATGGTAGCCCGCGGCATTCACATCGCCGTCGCCGCCCGCAGCGGAACGCTTGCTCCCCACTTCAAGATCGTTGGCTGCCCGCTTTATCCTATCGATTTTCCAGTGACGATCGACATAGAAGAGCAACGAAAAGAACAGATCATTGGTCAGCTCGAGGCGTTGATTAAGAAGGAAAACATCTCGATCGTCCACACTCACCAAACTCCATCCGGCATCCTCGCCGCCCTTGCAGCGCATCGCCGTGGCATTCCGGTTGTCTTTACCACCCATGGCACGTACTATCCGCCGTCCGAATTGGAAACGATGCTCCGCTTAGCGTCGGCCGCTATCGCGGTCAGCCCGCCCGTCGAGCGGCATATCCGCCCGCTAGCGGCAAAGCGGTTTCTCATTCCAAACGGCATTGACACGAACGAGTTCGCCCCGCTCGGACGCAAAGGGCGGCAGGCGCTCGGCATCCCGGACGACGCCCTTGTCATCGTCTACAGCAGCCGGCTCGCCTGGGCAAAAGCGCGCATTTGCTTTATGGTGTTGAAAGCGTGCAAAGATCTCAAACCGCTGTTTCCGAACTTGCACGTCGTTGTCGTCGGAGACGGTTCGCGCTTTTCCGATGCCGAGAACCTTGCCCATCTCATCCACCGAACGTGTCGCGAGACGTTTATCCACCTTGTCGGCGAACAAGGGGACATGGCGCCATACTATTCGCTTGCCGATCTCGTCGTCGGCACCGGGAGAGTGGCCTTAGAAGCGATGGCGTGCGGCAAGCCGGTGCTCGCTGCCGGCAATCACGGCTACTTCGGCCTCGTCGAGCCGAACTCGTATGATGACGCGTGGGAATGCTACTTCGGCGATCACGGCTCACGCCAAGGCTGCAGCCGCTACATCCTTTCTCAAGATATAAAACGGCTCCTTCCATCCCCTCTATACCGCGAACAACTCGGCCAGGCCGGGCGGGAGTGGGTCATGCGCCAGTTCCATATTCAAACGTGCGTCGATCAAGTGCTGAACGTTTATGAATCATTGCTGAAAGGGGAAACGAAACGATGAAAAAGGTGCTGTACATCGGTTGGCTCGGATTTCAAAACATCGGCGATGAACTGTTATGGAACGTCTTCGCCGCCTCGGCCCGCCAGTACGCTCCGGATGTTCAGATCATTCCGTCAACGCCTAAGGTCAATTGGAAAGACACCACCCCGTACGATGCCGTTGTGCTTGGCGGCGGCTCGCTTTTGCTTCCGGGCTATATGGCCGTTTTGCGCCAAGCGCACGAAGCGGGAAAACCAATATGGGTATGGGGAAGCGGCATCGATTGGATCGGCCAAGCGGAAACGGACGCCTTGCGCGCAGGCGCCAAGCCCGCACTTGACCGTCATTTTTCCGTCAACGACGCCGAGCTGTTCCGCACCGTCCTCGCTTCAGCCGCCTTCGCCGGCATCCGCGGCCCGCTCAGCAAAGCGGTCTTGAACACGTTAGGCGCCTGTCCTCCAAACGTCCGCGTCATCGGCGACCCCGGGCTACTTCTGTCGCCTCCCATGCCTGCCGAGCAGCCAAAGACAGAAAAAACGATCGGCATCAACTGGGGGACGACGTACAACCGCTTGTTCGGGCAAAACGAAGCGCTCGTCGAAGACGCCCTCGCCCGCGCGGCCAAAACGTGGATTGACGCCGGTTACCGGATTTACTTGTACATCGTCTGGCCGAGCGATCGCCCCGCCTGCGAGCGGCTGTACAAGAAGATCGATTGCCCGGAGAGCGTCACCTTCGACCGTACGTTATACAACGAACAACAGCTCATCGAGCGGCTTCGCCCATTGACAGCCACCGTCAACTTTAAGCTCCATGCTAATTTGCTCTCCCTTACCGCCGGTGTCCCGGCCGTCATGCTCGGCTACCGATTGAAAGTCTTCGATTTCGCCGCCTCGCTTGGCCTTGAACAGTACGTCATTTCCACCGCCAGCCCGCAGCTTGACACACAATTGGTCAAAACAGTGGCCCTCGCCGAAGAACAGCGCAGCCGCATCATTGAGCAATACGAAGCCGTCCGCCGCCAATACACTCCGCTCTTGCTCGAACCGTTCCAACACGGATTATTTCTTTAGGGGAAGGCGCCTTCCCCTTTTTCATCATGAACGGCGATTTTTTTAAAAAAGTTGTTGACAACCTGTATGCTCGTCTATATAATTAAAAATGTGTTCGATAGCGAACAACAAAATATGATTCCGTAGCTCAGCTGGGAGAGCGCCACCTTGACAGGGTGGAGGTCGCTGGTTCGAGCCCAGTCGGAATCATCAAACACCTCGAACTCGCTTGGGTTCGAGGTGTTGTTGTATGATATAAACGATGATGGAATGTAAAAGATTGAATAAGTGAATTAGTATAGAAACGATATGGGATAGGAAAGGCGCACGAAGGGGTGCGTCTTTTTATTTTGCTTCTTAATAATGTGGTTTTACAATGAAATCAGATTGTAAATAGTGATGTTGAAGGGAATGGTTCCAAATGTTTGATGTACCTGATAAAATCAAGAGCCTAATTCATGAAGAGGAGTATTCTATTGACGATGTAGGAATGTCCGATTCTACAGTCGTTCTGTTTAAGGATAAAGTGCTTAAAATCCAACCAATAAGTGAAGAAGCAGAAAATGAATATCATGTGATGGAATGGTTGCAGGGCAAACTACCAGTCCCTAAGGTTTTGGGATATGAAAGAGATGAAAAGAAAGCCTATCTCTTAATGACAAAAGTACCTGGAGAAATGGCTTGCGCAGATAAAGTTCATTGTGGTCTGGGAAAGAAAACGACATTGACATAATCGGTTTCCCCGTTGTCATTTGATGAGCCGTTGCCCCGAGTTTCGGCCTCATGGATGAGGCTGGCAAGTGGGAGCGGTGATGAACTTCGCCTTTATGTTCTCAGGCACGACGAGCACGAACCCGCAAATGGTGCTGCTCACTGTCTTGATCCTCGTCGCCGGAGCCAATGCGGTACGGTACGGATTGGATCATTGGGTGCTGCCATATCTCCGCCACTGGTGGACGGGGAAAATGCATCGTCCGCACCGCCCAGCCGCCGCGCATAAATGACCGCCGCCACGCCGCGTAAGCTGTTCCGGATTTCTTCTTTAATTCCAACGGCCGCTTCCTTCCATATCGGAGAAGAAGCGGCCGTTCGCTATAGCGATCCATATTGCTTGCAATACACTATCGCTCGTCTAAACAGAATGAGTGATCATCTCAAGTTGGAACAGTCTCCTGCTCTTCAACGTGAGCAGAAGTTAGGAAATGTTCAGTGTTGATTAGAAAAACTATTCTAGTAGATCGACAAAACCATATTAATATTATTTTTATAATATATATATTGATTATATCCAGCATTACTTCCTTTTCATAGACAGGCTATGAGAATCTTGAACAAAATAGTAAAATATTTGACAAAAACTTCAGGAAATTTTCTGATCATGCTAGAATATGAATATAGGAAGATAAACCATTTTGGGGGGTGGATGTATGCTGCATATTGTAGCTTGTATTAAGCAAGTGCCGGATACGAAAGTCGCCAAGATCAATCCGAAGACGAATACGATCGATCGCGCCAGCGCCCCGGCGATTTTAAACCCGTATGATGCGCACGCCGTCGAGGAAGCTGTCCGCTTGAAAAAGAGATATGGCGGCGTTGTTTCCGTCTTGACGATGGGCCCGCCGCCGGCGGTGAAAGCGATTCGAAAGTGTATTGAGCTTGGCGCTGATGAAGGGTATATGATTTCCGATCGGGCGTTCGCCGGAGCGGATACGTTAGCGACGAGCTATGCGCTGGCGAAGGCGTTGGAACAAATTGCGAAACAGCGGCCGATTGATTTGATTATTTGCGGAAAGATGACCATTGACGGCGATACAGGCCAAGTGGGGCCAGGCATTGCCCGGCGCTTGGATATTCCGCCGCTCACCGGTGTAAACAAAGTTGTTGAAATTAACAAAGAAAAAGGATATGCGATCGTCCACCGCAAGCTTGAAGATGGCTATGAGGTCGTGAAGTCGACGCTCCCATGTTTATTCACCGTGGAAAAAGAAATTAACGACATCTCCTTTGCGCCTTTACCCAACATGATCAAAGCCGCACGATACTACCCGACAATTTGGACTGCAGACGATTTGGAAAACGTTGACCGCAAACAGTTAGGATTAAAAGGCTCCCCAACGATTGTTTCGAAAATATGGACACCGCCGAAGCCAAAAGGCGGCGAGATGCTTGAAGGAACGACGGAAGAAAAAGTGGAACAGCTGCTTTCGATCGTGCTCGAGAAACAAGAGCTGTTCCAATCGTAGCAACGTTCCCGAACACGTTTGGTTCGCTTCTGGGAGCGAAAGGGAACGGTTTATGTTCATAGGGAGGGGATCAAGCATGAACTTTGCCGATTACCGAGGGATATGGGTCTACATTGAAGTGAGAGACGGGAAGGTGGCTCCTGTTTCCTTGGAGTTGCTTGGAGCCGGGCGGATGCTGGCGGATAAACGCGGCACGGAGCTTGGCGGAGTGTTAATTGGAAGCGGTGTCAAATCGCTTGCGCCGACGTTGTTCGCCTATGGGGCGGATGTTGTGTACGTCTATGACGATCCGATTTTTGCCCATTACCGTACAGAGCCGTATATGCGCGCATTGCTTCACTGTTGCCAAAAGTATAAACCGGAAGTGCTGCTGTATGGGGCGACGCCGACCGGAAAAGACTTGGCGAGCGCGATTGCCACTGATTTGCCGACTGGGCTGACGGCGGATACGACGATTCTTGATATTGAGGAGGACACTGGATTATTGCTGGCGAGTCGGCCGGCGTTTGGCGGCAACATCATGGCAACGATTTTATGCAAAAAGTATCGCCCGCAAATGGCGACAGTCCGGCCAAAAGTGATGAAGGCGCTTTCACCCGACCCGGAACGGACCGGCCGGATGATCGAGGAGCAGATCGAGCTGCGCGAGGAACAGATGCGGACAAAAGTGCTCGAAGTCGTAAGAGAAACCGTGAAAAAGGCGCGCATCGACGAGGCGGATATCGTCGTGGCCGGCGGCAAAGGGATGGGCAGCAAAGAAGGATTTCAGCTCATCCATGAGCTGGCGGATGTCCTCGGTGCGGCGGTCGGTGCCAGCCGTGATGTCGTTGAAGCCGGCTGGATCGACCATCATCATCAAGTCGGGCAAACCGGAGTGACGGTGACGCCGAAAATTTATTTCGCCATCGGCATTTCGGGCGCGATTCAACATATTGTCGGCATGCAAAACTCCGAGCTGATCATCGCCATCAATAAGGATCCGAACGCCCCGATTTTCCAAGCGTGCCATTACGGCATTGTCGGCGATGCATTCGAGATTGTGCCGCTATTAATCAAACGGTTTAAAGAAGAGCTCCCCAAATTAAAAGCATCAGCCGATGCGAAGGAGGGAATCCGCCATGCCTGAAAAATTTGACTGTATCGTCGTCGGAGCGGGGCCGGCCGGAACGGCTTGCGCCTATGAGCTTGCCAAAGCCGGAGTCAACGTATTATTGCTTGAGCGCGGCGAATATCCAGGATCGAAAAACGTCATGGGCGGCGTGCTCTATCGAAAAATGATGGAAGACATTATTCCGGAGTTTTATAAAGAGGCGCCGCTTGAGCGCCCGATTGTCGAACAGCGGTTTATGTTGATGGATAAAGAGTCAGCGGTGACGTTCAGCTATAAAGGATTGGAGTGGGGGCGCGAACCGTACAACAACTTTACCGTTTTACGGGCGAAGTTTGACCAATGGTTTGCCGAGAAAGCGGTCGAACAAGGAGCGTTGCTTGTTTGTGAGACGGTGGCGCTCGAATGCATCGTTGAAAACGGCCGCGTCGTCGGTGTACGCACTGACCGCCCAGACGGCGAGGTATACGCCGATGTCGTCGTGCTGGCGGATGGCGTCAATTCGCTTTTGGCGAAACAGCTCGGGTTTCATCGCGAATGGCGGCCGGATGAAGTCGCCTTAGCGACGATGGAAATTTTAAAGTTGGACAAAAAAGTGATTGAAGAGCGCTTCAATCTCGAACCAGGGCAAGGCTGTACGATCGAGCTGTTCGGCGACGCGACGAAAGGCATCTTGGGGACCGGATTTTTATACACGAATAAAGAGACATTAAGCATCGGCGTCGGCACGTTGCTTTCCGGGCTCATCAAACATAAAATCAAGCCGTACGAGCTGCTTGAATACGTCAAAAACCACCCGATGATTCGTCCATATCTCCAAGGGAGCGAGCCAGTCGAGTATTTGGCGCACTTGATTCCAGAAGGCGGTTACCACTCGATGCCGAAAGTGGTCGGGGACGGTGTGCTTGTCGTTGGGGATGCCGCCCAGCTCGTCAACGCCATTCACCGTGAAGGGTCGAATATGGCGATGACTTCCGGACGTCTGGCAGCCGAAACGATCATTATGGCGAAAACATACAACGATTTCTCGGAGAGCATGCTTGACCACTATCGGCTGAAACTGATGGAGAGCTTTATTGTCCAAGACTTGAAGAAGTATAAAGATGCGACCCATCATTTTGATGCGTTCCCGCAATATTTTGAACGCTACATTCCGCTGCTCAACCGGGCGGCCAGCCACATGTTTACCGTCGATGGGGCGTCGAAGTGGGAAAAACAGAAAAAAATTTGGCGCGATCTTGGCTCGATGAAAGAAAAACTCAAATTGGCGCGCGATGTGTTCAAGGCGTGGGAGGTGATGAAATAATGAGCAATCTGCCAACCATTGAGGAAAAGCAATATTTAGTCCGCTTTAATGCCGATACGAAATCCCACCTTCACGTCCTTGACCACGACATTTGCCTGACGAAATGCCCGGATAAAATTTGCACGATTTTCTGCCCGGCGGCGGTGTATAAATGGGAAGGAACGCGGATGCATGTCGGTTATGAAGGCTGCCATGAATGCGGCAGCTGCCGCATCGGCTGTCCGTATGAAAATATTCGTTGGGAGTATCCGAGAGGCGGCCACGGGATCGTCTTTCGGCTAGGGTGATGACCATGTTCCAGATCGGGGATTGCGTCATTTTTGCCTGTGATGGGGCGAGGGGAATCGTGCTTGAAATGAACGATCACTCCTGCCACGTATTATGGGAAGACCGTTTCGTCAGCTGGGAGAAAAAAGAGCTGTTAACGGTCGATGTGGAGTTGACGAAAAGGCAAACTATCCGTGTTTCTTCCGATGTCAACCACCCGTTGTAAGGGTGGTTTTTTGTGGGGGAGGGGGAACAGCGGAACGAAGCGCCCCTAAGTGTGAGAGCGGCATTGGCGGCAAGCTAGTAGGGAGCAACCATCTTTGCGATGACCCGTCCTCGGCCATCGTCGCCTGTTCGTAAGGGCGAATACCAATGACGATTGTGCCTTCACTCTATTTTGCAGCTGCTAAAGTGGACGCATATACAAGCGAAAAGGCCGTGCCAAACATACAATGAAGAAGGAATATAGGAAAAAAGGAGCGGGTTGTTTTGGTGATTGTGTCAGCAACAAACGATCATTACGCCCAACATTTGGCTGTGATGCTCACATCGCTATTAAAACATCAACAAACAGATCGCCCGATCCATATTTACATCTTGTACAGCGATCTGTCCGCCATTAGCATCGCGAAGCTTCAGCGAGCCATCGCTCAGTTTCGCGCATCAGTTGTGTTTCTTCATGTCGATGCCCAGCGATTTGAAGATTTTGCCCCAGGCTCAGGCGGCCAAAAATACATTAGTAAAGAAGCTTACTACCGAATGATCATTCCCGATTTGCTTGACGAAGAGGTTGCAAAAGCGTTATATCTCGATTGCGACATCATCGTGAGAGCGGACCTCACAGAGCTGTGGGATACGGATATTGACGAATATGATCTCGCCGCGGTGGACGAGTCGCGGGTATTGACAAAATCGGATCGGGATATTCGGATGAACAGGCTATCACTGCCCTTAGATTCGTATTATTTTAATTCCGGTGTGCTATTAATCAATGTCAAACGGTGGAGGGAGAAACACATTTCCTCTGAATTAATGGAGTTTGTCAAGTCCCGCGGCGGCCGGCTGGCGTTAATGGATCAAGATGCGTTAAACGCCGTCCTTTACAATCGTTGGCTTCGTCTCGAGGACAAATGGAACTTCACCACCGCCCACTCCTCAAAGCATTCAGCCAAAAAAGCAGCCATTCTCCATTTCACCGGCCCTGACAAGCCATGGAATTCAAAAAGTCCGTTTACGAAAGAGTATCGAAAATACTTGAAACAGTCGTCATGGGAGAAACCGATATGATCGACATGAGCACGCTCATTTCCTTTTTTTACTCTTGGTTTGATAAGGAGGGGCAACCAATTGTTCGAACGTGTGTCCATTCTCATCCCGTACAAACCTGACAACGGCATCCGTGATCGCAACTTTCAGTGGGTAAAAGCCTTTTATGAAACGATGTTTCCGGAAGCGGAAATTTGCGTCGGTATTTCTGATGAGGAGCCTTTTAACAGGGCACAGGCGATTAACTTAGCGGCCAAACAGGCGACGCGGGATATATTCATTATTGTCGATGGGGATATTTTTTGCGATCCGCACGTGATGAAAGAGGCGGTTGAACAGGCGGTCAATGCGCCATGGGTCATCCCGTTTCGCAAAATCGTAAGAATTGGTGAGGAAAGCTCCCGAAACTTGTTGAACGAGCCTCCAACCTGGCCGGTCGAGGTGGCGGATGTTGACATCATTCATACGTCAGAATTCACCTATCTTGGGGGATTGAACATCATTTCCCGCGATCATTTTATGGAAGTCGGGGGCTTTGATGAGCGATTTTCCGGGTGGGGTGGGGAAGACGACGCCTTCAGTTGCGCGGTGAATACGTTATGCGGCCGTTATAAGAGACTCGAGCACACGATTTATCATTTATGGCACCCGCCTGTCGGCTATGAAAACAACCCGAACGGCGAACGCAATTTAGCGCTTCGGCAATTGTACTATGAAGCGAACAACGATAAGGGGAAAATGAAGCGTGTTCTTTCACAGGCAAAAAGCGTTTTTCGCCAACCGGAAAAAAAGAAAGGGGGAAAGGGCAAACAGAAAGAGCCGATCTATATTGCGGCGGCGGCCAACGATGATTACGCTGAGCCGCTGGCGGTGATGTTACGCTCTTTATTGAAAAACAAAAAATCGGGATCTCCCGTTTCCGTTGTTATTATCGATAGCGAGATCAGCGAAAAAAAGAAATCGCTGATCATGAAAGTGGCCGAAAAATATAAGGCAAACGTGGATTTTCAACAGATCGATCCGGTCGTGTACAGCGAGTTTGCGACGTTCGCCTATTTGACGAAAGAAACGTATTACCGTCTGTCCATTCCGGATCTTGTTGATGAAACGGTCGATAAAGTGCTCTATTTAGATTGCGATGTGGTTGTGAAAAAAGACATTACCGAGCTATGGAATACCGATATTCGCGACTACTGTTTAGGTGCGGTTGAGGATCATTGGGTGAAGCAGTCAAGGAACGCCGATTTGTTTATGCCCGAGACCGCCAAGTACTTTAATGCGGGTGTGCTTTTGATCAACTTAAAAAAATGGCGCGAGCATGGCGTGAAAGAGAAAGTGATCGAATTTATTCGCACGCATCCAGACCGCATTAAATATTGCGACCAGGATGCCCTGAACGCGGTTCTTTATAAGCAATGGCTGCCATTAGATCCGAAATGGAATTTCCAGACGTACCATTTGTACGACCCCGTCGCTGTACGAAAACCGGCGATCATCCATTACACTGGGGAGAATAAACCGTGGAATGCTGACCATCCGTTGAAGAAGGATTATCGGAAATACCGAAAAGGGATTTTCCAGTCATGACGCAAACTGGAAGACAAGGAAGAAGCGGGAGAAATTTACTTGTGCTAAACTGGTAAGGGGGCATGGACGCTGTGTCCTCTCTGTTATTGGCCAAGCAGAAATCGATCAATGGATGGAGGAAGGAATGCAAATGAACATCGTTGCGTTGGTCGGAAGTGTGCGAAAAGAGTCATACAACATGAAACTGGTGAAATTGATTCAAGAGCGGTACAAAGACAAATTCCAACTCGACATCGCCGATATCGGGCGGCTGCCGCATTATAATCAAGACGATGAACTGAATCCGCCTGAAGTCGTCGCAGCGTTCAAACGGCAAATCGCTGCCGCTGACGGCGTGTTGATCGTCACACCTGAGTACAATTGGTCGGTTCCCGGCGTGTTGAAAAACGCGCTGGACTGGCTGTCGCGCGTCGATAAGGTGCTCACCAATAAGCCTGTGATGACTGCCGGAGTGTCAGGCGGAATGATGGGAACGATCCGGGCGCAGCTCCATTTGCGCCAAATTTGTTTCCCCCTCTCATTTTGCTGGAAAATTAAAAAACAGGTGTCTGCATCGAAATGTTTATTGTTCATTTTAAAGAAAAAACGGCAGGGCTGCCGTTTTTTTCTGAGTATTCATTTATTTCACATAACGGACCATCGCCACCATGCCGCCCATTCCCTCCATTGCATGCGCGTTCGTTGTATGGTGGGGTTTATGACAGTGAAAGACCCAATTTCCCGGATTGTTAGCCAAAAATTCGATGTTCCATGTTTCTCCTGGCGCTACATTAATCGTGTTTCGTTTTAATCTTGCCATCATAGGAATCGGATTTCCGTCAACCGCGGTGACAATAAACTCATGCCCGTGAAAATGCATCGGATGAGAATCCATACTTACATTGCCAAGGCGAATACGGACGCGTTCGCCATATCGGACAAGTAAAGGAGCAGTATCAGGATAGGCTTTGCCGTTAATTGTGAAGAAATTAAACATCATTGACATTGGGTCGATGTCATATATATTTGGAGCCAATTGTTTGGAAGGATGATCATTCATTGGATGGCTGCTAGTTTGTTGATGCATCCCCATCTGCACAGCCCACTCTTGAAGCAACAGAACATAATCGCGGTCCACAGGTTCTTCGTATATGCCGCGCGAAATAAGCATGCCTGCCAATCCCATTAACTCTTGTTTTGCGTCATGGACATGGCTGTGGTACATAAACGTTCCTGACTGTTGGATGCGAAATTCATACGTAAAACTTTCCCCAGGTTGGATCATCGGGCTGCCTCCAGGGCCGGGTACGCCGTCCATTCGGTTGGAAACAATTAATCCGTGCCAATGGACGGATGTTGCTTCTGGCAAACGGTTTTCGACTGTAATGTGAACATAGTCCCCTTGATTGACAAGAATCGTCGGCCCGGGAATACTTCCGTTGTATCCATACCCGCGGATTTTAATGCCGTTTACCAACTCATGCACGACCGGTTCCGCCCGCAAGTGAAATTGTTTTATCCCGTTTTTGAGAACACGAAATGGCGCATTTTTTACATTGGGCGTGATAATAGGCGTTTGAGGATTTCCGGGCAAGTAACCATGCATTTCCTCTCCCCCTTTAGAGAAAGTATCACCATTTCATCATATGCTGCGGCATGTGTGGATAGTCGTTTTATGAACAGAATACATGCAGGTGTAATACAAAAAGCTGTAATCGGACGACACGTTCTCTATTTTTGTTCAAACTCAGCCGGTGTGTTCACTGACATGGACTAACCTAGTATTTGCACACATATATGTGTACAAATAAACATTTGCAGGAGGGATCATCCGTTGCCGATGTTATTCACTGGGGGAATCGCGGCGGTTTTGTCTTTCGTTGTGATTGCTTTCATCTTTATCAAAAGGAAGAAAATCACATGCATGGCTGGAATGATGGCGGCCATGGCGTTAGGAATGTTGGCGGGGCTGACAGGCGGCCTGCTGGCTGGGATTTCTTACAATGGCAATCTCTTTTTATCAACCATTTTAGGAATGACTTTTGGGTTTTTAGCTGGATTTTTCGCTGGAATGCCGATTAGCATCATGGCCATCATCGACGGTGTTTTATCAGGAGTCATGGGCGGCATGATGGGAGCGATGTTAGGAGAAATGATTGCGCCTGAATATCAAGACCCTACGGTCCACATTATGCTTGTTCTATTTGTTGGAATGACTTGTATTGTTCTATACATGCTTCAACAAGAAGCGGGTTTTAATCATTCATTTTTGATAAATAAACTATTCCATAACCCGCTATGGTTAGCAATCGCCCTTCCGCTGTTTTTCTATTTGTATAACCATTTATATAATGAATTTGCTCGGTCTTCTGATCTTCCAATGACGAATTCGTCCTTGAACCATTTTATGGAGGACCACAACCAAGCTGCACCTCCGTTAAGCATCGAAACAAAGGGGAAAAAGGTAGTGATTGAAGCAACGGAATTTGTTTACCTTCCTAAAAGTCTGCAACTGACTGTAGGGCAACCTGTGACCTTAATTCTAAAAAACAGCGGTCGAGTGGAACATGACATTGAATTCGAAAATATGAAGGCGTCCTTGTTACAGCGGAATGACCATGAAAACCATGCAGAAAATGCGAACGTTCATGTTCATTCCTTGCCAGGGAAAACAGCCGAGGTGACGTTCATACCAATCGAAAGCGGTGTGTTTCGATTTTATTGTACGGTTCCAGGGCATAAAGAATCTGGTATGGTTGGATGGGCGAAAGTTTCATAAGATGATGGCTGCCGAGACCTTCTCGACATTTGTTTTGGCCAATAGAAGGCGTGGCGACCAAAAGGGAAATGAACGTTTGCGAAAGCCTTGACAAATATTTTTATGTTCTTATCAATATTTTCTCCACACTTTTCCTCTATATCTTAAAGTAAGGCAAAAGGAAGATGATGAAAACGTTGTGGATCGGTTTTTGGTCGCATCAAGTGTAAATGGGAGTATTCGATCAATGAAAATGATTTCTAGATGATTCAAGGGGTGATAAGGATGATGAATGGGATGATGAGTGGGATGATGAGTGGCTGGGGGATGATGGGGATTGGCATTCTCGGCTGGTTTCTTCATTTGCTTGCCATTGGATTGGTTGTGTATTTGGCGGTAAAGCTCGCATTGCGCGATAAACGCTGATCGATTCCCCTCTTATTTCATGAACCTCCCTATATGAGAGGAGGGAAGGAGGGAAAATCTTATGTTGAATCGCCGAGAGTTTCTTAGCAGGTCGTTAAAGGGGGCGGCTGGACTGCTGGCTGTTTCGGTATTGCCTGCAGGACTGACTGCCTGCAGCAACGATAAGAAAACGGTGAATACAAGTTCAATGGCTAATCTCGGTCCTCTAAGCGAATTAACAAAAGGGGAATTCCCCCAAAAAGGTGCCGCACAAAGCTACCATAAAAGATGCATGGACTGAACAAGAACGGGAAGGGGTTGTGTACATTAACAAAAATAAAGACGGTTCTTTACTCATTATGTCCCCGGTTTGCACCCATCTAGGTTGCACCGTTGGAGATGCTGAGGAGAACACGCAGAAAACAGGCATCCGCTTTTTATGTCCGTGCCACGCGGGGCAATATAACGAATATGGTATCAATGTAGCGGGGCCGCCGCCAAGACCGTTAGATATATTTGACGCTTATGTTCAAGATGGCAATGTGTATATTGCCGTATTGAGCCCGAGGAAAAGGGAAAAATGAAAATTAGTTTTCCGCAGAAAAGCAGCAGGCCGGAACGTCCAACCTGCTGCTTTTCCCTTTACGGCATGATGCTGATCCCGTTGGGCATTTCGCCTACTTGAACCGTTTGGATTGCCTTGTTTTGTTCTTGATCAATGACGCTTACGGTGTTGTCGAACATATTTGTCACGAAAACATACTTGCCATCCGGGCTCGTGACGACCCCATGCGCCCCGTCTCCTGTCTCAATCGTGGCCACGACTTGTTTTGTTTTGATGTTTACTTTGCTTACGGAATGGGATGGCGTCTCTTTCGTCCCTTGATTGGCGACATAAGCAAACGTATCGTTAGGATCTACATACACTTGGGCTGGCCCTTGCCCGACAGGGACTTTTTCCACTTTCCCGCTTGTTACGTCAACAATGGCCAAGGCATTTTCGGCATTCAACGTTACGACCAACGTTTTGCCGTCCGAAGTAATGCCGGTTGTAACAGGGGTAGATCCTACTTTTATTTTCTTTTCTTCCTTCATCGTTTTTAGATTGAGAACACTTACGCTGTCTTCCCCCATGTTGGCGACATATGCGTATCGACTATCTTTTGAGATACGAAATCCATGTGGGCCTTTCCCGGTTGGAATCGTTTGAATGACGGAGTAGCTCCCCATATCAATCACCGAAACGTCATCGTCCTCATTATTGGTCACGAGAGCGTACTTTCCGTTTTCAGTGAAAACGATATGGGCGGGATGGCGCCCTACTTTCACTTTCTTGATCAATTCATTCGTTTCCGTGTTATAAAACAACGCTAATCCCTTCATATCCATTGACTGGTCATGACCGTGGTGCATTTCCGGAACTAGCGTGGCACCGAGAATGTTTCCGTCGGGAGAAACTTGGACGTTATGGACCGCGCCGTCCACGTTGATCGTTGCGACTACTTCGTTTGTTTTGACATCAATTTTTGAAATGCTTCCGCCCTCGTTGGCAGTGAAATAATAATCGTTTTTCGCCTCTTCTGTTTGTTCAGAGGCGGCTGACTGCCCATTTTTCTCCGGTTCGGTTTTATCTTGAGGGAAATTGGTTGCGCACCCCCCGAGAACAAACGCCAACATCGCCAATAACGATAACCATGCAATCGCGGTTTTGCGCATGAGCGGTTTTCCTCCTTTTGCTTTAGGTTGAGTCTACCGACATGATATTGACAAATGGGTTAGGTTGCTGTGATAAATTTCACAATGGGAATAAAATGTCTTCAAATCGTTACAGTTTATCGAAATTCATAGATTCTGCAAATTTATCATGTAAAATATAAAATAATTTTAAATGGCTAGGTAGAAAATATGCGACGATTTACACTATGCGTGAAGGGGAATGAACATCTATGACAAAAATGAAAAAAGCCATCATCATGACATCCGTCCTTCTTCTTTTAAGCGCCTGTTCATCATCCAACGAAAAACAACAGGCTTTTATTACGAGCAAAGAACAGTCAAAATCGAATGTATCTGTTGCCAATAATCCCTTCTTTAAAGAAAAAAAGGAAGGGAAGATCGAACATTTGCATGGAGTTGGTTATGTACGCAATCAAAATGCGGTTTACTTTGCTACTCATAAAGGGTTGCTCGTTTACCAAAACAATAAGTGGTATGAAACGGTCTCCAATAAACATGATTATATGGGCTTTTCAGCTACGGACGACGGCTTTTATTCATCGGGACATCCTGAAGAAGGTTCATCGTTAGGAAATCCACTTGGTCTTGTGAAAAGTTTTGACAATGGACAAACATTAATGAATTTAGGATTTTATAAAGAGTCCGATTTCCATTATATGACGGTTGGTTATAAAAGCCATACTATCTATGTGGTGAATCAAGAAGAAAATAAAACACTTGGACAAGGGGTATTTTACAGTAAAGACGACGGCAAAACGTGGTCGCCAAGTCAATTGGACGGCTTGCCGCAAACGGCGGCGGGAACGATTGCCGCTCACCCGACGGATGAAAATATGGTCGGAATTAGTACAGCCGAAGGAGTGTTCATTTCGAGAGATAACGGGAATACGTTTGAGCGGTTTACGAGAAAAATGGATACGACGACATTTACGTTTCAAGAGAAGTCCGTTGTATTTGCGGCTGTAGAGAATGGTCAGCCTGTACTCATCAAACAATCATTAGACACAAAGCAAGAAGAGGTTCTTTCTGTTCCGCCATTGGATGAAAAAGACCATATCATGTATATCACTTCAAATCCAGGAGACGACAAAGAAATAGTGATTGTTACGATGAAGGGGAATATTTTTATGACAAAAAATAACGGTGACAGTTGGACAAAACTAGCATCAGAAGGGGAAATATAGAGACATGCGGGCGCATGTCTTTTTGTTTGCCTAAAAATATATCGCTCCATAATTTTTGCAAAATTCACTGCTACAATATAAGTAATAGATGAAGAGGGTGAGAAAAAGAGTGTATTCATTCCTAAGCCAAATCAGCAACCTGCTAAGCCAGCCGTTTCTTAATATGACCAACAGCACAACAGCATTTCCTATTTTGTCAGCGTTTCTTCTTGGCATCGTCGGAGCGATGGCTCCGTGCCAGCTGACTAGCAACCTAGGAGCAATCACATTGTACAGCAACCAATCTCTGCAAAAGGGGATCGCTTGGAGAGAGCTGCTTTTATTTATTTTCGGAAAGATCATTGCTTTCTCCGGATTAGGCTTGATCGTCTGGTTGATGGGGAAGGAGATTCAAAGTACACTGACACTATACTTTCCATGGTTAAGAAAGCTCATTGGACCGATTCTTATTCTCGTAGGCTTGTATTTGTTAGGGCTTTTTAAAATGTATTGGAATGTCACTTTGTTCAGAGTGCCGGAGAGATGGGCAAAAGGAAAAATCGGCTCGTTTTTCATGGGATTAGGTTTTTCGTTAGCTTTTTGTCCAACGATGTTTGTTCTATTTTTTGTGACTCTCATGCCTCTCGTATACTCAACGTCTTATGGAGTGTTGTTGCCGAGCGTCTTTGCCGTTGGAACTTCTATACCGGTTATTTTATTCATCCTCATCCTTTGGTACTTAGGATTGAGCGGTACTGTCATGAAAAAAGGAAGACGGGTAGGGAAGCTCATTCAGCAAACCGCTGGAATTGTGATGGTATTACTGGGCATGTTAGATACCATCACTTATTGGTTTTAAAAACATATTAGTGATTGGAGAAGCAGCCAAAAACATTCCAGACGAAATCAGGCAAGCATCCCCATATATTGAATGGAGAAAGATGGCTGGCATGAGGGATATGCTGATCCACAGTTATTTCTCCATTAATTATCGAATTGTGTGGGATGTCGTTCGAAATAAGATTCCTGTGTGAAAACAGCACGCTGAACGATTGCGAAATGAAAGTTAGACTTCAATTCAAACCGTATACGCTGTTTGGGGATAGCTCGTTATCCAAAAAAGGGGATTGGCCTAAGGGAGTGATTTTTCTTAAACAAAATAAACATATTGTTTTTTGGTGATTGTTTTATACCTATATATGGTAATAAGAAGAAAGGGGCTGACCGAAAACGAATTTGTGTTTTGGGTCAGCCCCTTCAGCTTTTTTATTCACCTTTATTGGTTGTGTCATTCGGATCTGGAGTATAGTCCGATTTGTAGTCGGTATATTTGACTTCTGTCACCATTCCCGCTGAAGCATGGTGCAAGTCATGGCAATGGAACATCCAATTTCCCGGATGATCCGCTTTAAACGCGACGACATATTCTTCACCAGGGTTTACATTTAAGGAATCCTTGATCAATGGAGAGCCTGTGACCGGCTTGCCGTTTTTGCTTAACACTTGGAAGAAATGGCCGTGTAAATGCATCGGATGTACATCCATCGGCGAGTTGTTCACGATTTTTACTTTTACTAAATCTCCTGTCTTCACATGAATAGGCGCTGTGTCAGGATACGTTTTTCCATTAATCGTGAAAATCATGCCATTTTTGCCCATGGCCGTTCCTAAATCCATTGTATACTCTACATCATATTTTTGGTCTAACGTAAATGGACCTGCTTCATATTTTCCATATGTTGTCATATCCACGACAGGGAGGTTTTCTTTTGCATTTGCTTTGTCCGTATTGTTTGCTTGTCCTTCGTATTGAATTTTCACTTTCATGCCATCGGCACCTTTCATATTCCCGTGACATTCTAATAACCATTCACCCGGGTGATTGGCGATAAACTCAATGTCGTAGCGCTCACCCGGAGCGATATTCAACAGTTCATCTTTGATTGGTTGCGGGTTCTTTAGCGGTTGGCCGTCCGTTGCGACAATTTTAAACTCATGTCCATGCAAATGAAGCTTGTGGGACATGTACCCTGCATTGACAAGACGAAGTCGCACTTTTTCGCCTTTTTTCACTTTTAACGGTTCAATAGCCGCTCCGCTTTTTCCGTTAATCGTGAAAAGATCGTACATATTCATGTTATGTCCCATGCTGTTCATATCCATTTGTTGGCCATCGGAACTATTTCCATGTCCCGTATGGCTATGGTTCATGCTGCTCATATTCATGTCCATATGGCTTTCGGCGTCCGGGTCGCTCATCCATTCGTCTAACACAAGAGTATAGTCCCGATCCACTTTTTCCTCATTTTTTGGTTCGACGATCAACGTGCCGTATAATCCTTTGTCCACTTGCTCTGCGCTTTTTTGATGGGAATGATACCAATACGTTCCCGGTACCGTTGCTGTAAATTCATACGTAAACGTTTCACCCGGTTTAATGGCGTCCATCGTGACACCCGGTACTCCATCTTGACTGTTAGGAACAGGATAGCCGTGCCAGTGAATCGTAACCGGTTCTGGCAATTCATTTTTTACTACGATTTTTACTTTGTCTCCTTGCTTCACGCGGATTTGTGCACCAGGCACGGATCCATTATACGTGTATACCGGGAGTTTGATTTGACCATTAATGGATAATAACGCTTCCTTCGCAGTAAGGTGAATTTCTTTCCCGGATAATACTTCTGTATTGGTTGCTAAAGGCAATTGCTGCTGGCTCGTTTCTGCGGAAGTATTTTCTTTTTTCTTATTCATTCCAGACATGTCGTGTCCCTGCATGGAAGATGGATTTGAGCAAGCTGCGCCAATCGCTACTACCCCTGCGAACATGGCGCCGAGCAGCCATTTCTTCATTTCGTTTTCCCTCCTTAAGCTTGTAGTGGGAGATGCAATAATATGATAAAAAATAGATGTGCAAAATGTATGGAGAAAATCGTTCAATCGAAATGTAAAAAAAAGCAAGCGATTCGGATTCGCCGATGTCTAACGGCGATACGTAATCGCTTGCCCTCCCATTTGAGCCCAAGCGTCGATAAAGTCTTGTTTCGGTGCTTTTTGATTTTTGACAGCGGTCAATGGATCATTGAAATAAATGTACTGCTCATCGTATCCCGTAATGAGCACCGCGTGTTCCCGATACGTGATTTTGATCGGTCCTTGCGAGGGGGGGCATTCTCGAAAGGCAGAGAGAGGAAGAGGACGAAAGGTGGTGTTTGTGATCTTATAACATGTATGTGTTTAAAGTAACAGAGCTATGTGCAAAAATGGTGAAATTCACACTTTCTCCATATTTTATCGTTAATATTATGAGGAACTGAAAATCTTGCAAGCAGTTTTCCTGAAAAAATGGAAACAGATTGTTTTTGAAACTTGATTTTGTGTACGATAGAATGAAAATGTCTTTGTATAAATCATTCTTCATCTTCGTTTTAGACAAAAAGGTTTTTGATGTTGTTTTTGGATTCTTCTTACAAAGTGGAGGGACAATCATCACAATGTGCGGTTTTATTGGCTGTATCCATGATCGCCCGAGAGCGATGGAGCAAACATGGAAAACGATGTTGGTGGAGATGAACCGCCTGATTACCCATCGCGGCCCCGACGATGAGGGGTATTTTTTTGATGACTACGTGAGTTTTGGTTTTCGGCGTTTGAGCATCATCGATCTGGAGGCGGGACATCAGCCGCTGTCTTATGAAAATGATCGATATTGGATCATTTTTAATGGGGAAATTTACAACTATCTTGAATTGCGGGAAGAGCTGGCGGCGAAAGGATATTCGTTTGCGACGCATTCGGATACCGAGGTGATTGTTGCCCTTTACAGCGCGGAAAAAGAAAAAGCGGTCGAAAAGCTGCGCGGGATGTTTGCGTTTGTCATTTGGGACAAGCAAGAGAAAACGGTGTTTGCGGCGCGGGATCCGTTTGGCATCAAGCCGCTTTTTTATGCGGAGCAAGGAGACCGCACGTTTTTCGCTTCGGAAAAGAAAAGCGTCGTGCTGGCCCTCGGACAGGAATCGCCAAACAGCGACTCCCTGCAGCATTATTTAACGTTCCAATATGTCCCTGAGCCCCTGACGATGTCAGACGGCATTTACAAGTTGGAGCCCGGGCATTATCTCAAGAAAAAAGTCGGAAAATCGCTCACCATTCATCGTTATTGGAAGGCATCCTTCGAGCCCATTCGCCAATCGGAAGAGGAGCTTATCAAGAAAATCCGCGATGCGCTGTTTGATTCGGTCAACGTCCATATGCGCAGCGATGTGCCGGTCGGTGCGTTTTTGTCGGGAGGCATTGATTCATCGTTCATCGTCGCCATCGCGAAACAATTCCATCCGCACTTGAAGACTTTTTCCGTCGGGTTTGAGCGGGAAGGGTTCAGTGAAATCGATGTCGCAAAAGAAACCGCAGAGAAGCTCGGGGTAGAGAACATGAGCTATGTTATTTCGCCGCAGGAGTATATGGAAGAGTTGCCGAAAATCATGTGGCATATGGACGATCCGCTTGCCGATCCTGCGGCTGTGCCGCTGTATTTTGTCGCTCGTGAGGCGAGAAAGCATGTCACGGTTGTGCTTTCCGGCGAGGGGGCGGACGAGCTGTTTGGCGGCTACAACATCTACCGCGAACCAGAGTCGTTGCGGCTGTTTGCGCGCATGCCAAACATTGTAAAAACTGTGCTGCGGATGATCGCGAAGCTGCTTCCGGATGGAATGAAAGGAAAAAGCTTTTTGGAGCGCGGCACGACACCGCTTGAAGAACGGTATATCGGCAATGCGAAAATGTATAGCGAAAAGGAAAAAGCGGCGTTGCTCAAAACGTATCAAGAGGGGCGCGAATATACGACAGTGACCGCTCCTTTTTACCGCGAAGCGCT
Organism: Geobacillus sp. 46C-IIa; assembly: GCF_014679505.1. Taxonomy (GTDB): domain Bacteria; phylum Bacillota; class Bacilli; order Bacillales; family Anoxybacillaceae; genus Geobacillus. The sequence goes on along the minus strand of NZ_CP061474.1, from coordinate 2,548,426 downwards.
GCATTACCCACCCGTCAACCGGATGCAGTATATTGATCTTCATACATGGCTGAGGGGTGATATTTTAGTCAAGGCAGATAAAATGACGATGGCCCATTCGCTTGAGCTGCGCGTTCCTTTTTTAGATAAAAAGGTGTTTGAGGTTGCTATGCAAATCGCCCCTGACATGAAAACAGCCAACGGCACGACGAAATATATTTTGCGCAAAGCGGCTGAGGGCATCGTACCGGATCATGTGTTAAACCGAAAAAAATTAGGGTTCCCCGTGCCGATTCGCCACTGGCTGAAAAACGAAATGTATGACTGGGCGAGACAGCTCATCCACGAAAGCGAGACCGATCATCTGTTCCATAAGAACGTACTCTATCGGCTGCTGGATGAACATGCCCGCCACAAGGTGGACCATAGCCGCAAGCTGTGGACGGTCTTGGCGTTTATGGTTTGGCATCAAGTGTATGTGGAAGGGAAGTATGATTTTGTCCGATCAGCGCAGACAGACGAAAGACGGGTGTCGGGTTTGGAAACGTAACAGGAAAAGAACAGTAGGGTCGTCCCAGAATACACCTGGGACGCTTTTTTTGCGCAGTTGAGTCTATCAATGGGAATCAATGTTTCGTTGACGTTTCGAAATTTCTTGAGCGGTGAGTAGACTCAAAGCCCCTAGCTGGGCTGCCAGATTGGTTTTGCTCAATACGGCTGCATCTCCCGCCTGTTTGACGAATTCGAACGTCCTTTCTTCTCTTTTGTTCTGATTTTTCTCAGCTATCCAGTTTGTTCGTACTTGCAAAATTACGCACTTTGTTATATGCTAGTTCCATCAGTTGCATCAAGCACTATATTACTATATATTGAATTAGTGGGAATTGAATACAACTACATATAGTTCGACCAAGCAATGGTGTCCATCAGGACTTAATAGGGAATCCGGTGTGAATCCGGAACTGCCCCCGCAACTGTATGTGCGGACGAAATGGGATGGCCACTGGCGGCAAGAGCCATTCAGCGCCCCGCTGGGAAGGCCCCAAAGTAGGACGATGCACGAGTCAGGAGACCTGCCTTGCTTGGAACGTTTCATGTTCTTCGGGGTGTGAGAAGATGAAACGATAGGGGAAAAGAAAAAGGGAGTTCGTCTGCCTTTTTCCATCTGTCGTTTCATCCGCTCGCCTGCCCGAGCGGATTTTTTTATGGAAGGAGTGGGGAAACGAATGACAGTGTCTACGAAGTCTATTGTTGTCGATGATCAAGGAAAAGACAAATCGTTTCGGCGCGAGGAGTTTGCCATGCTGGTGGAGCGGGCGGCGGCAGGCTTTGCCCGTTTGTCGCTTGAGGAATATGAAGAACGTGTATGGCAGCTTCTCAGCCGAAAAGAGATGGTCACCGTCGAGCAACTGTATCAAACCGCCATTTTGGAAGGGCTGTCGTATATTAGTGAGGAGGAGCCGGAATGGACATTTGTGTGCGCCCGGCTGTATTTGCAGCAACTGTACCGAGAGGCAGCACGGCAGCGCAAGTACGATGAGCGTGATCGGTATGGCGATTTCTACTCCCTGCTTGTTGCGCTGACGGAACAAGGAGTGTATCATCCGCTGCTGCTTGAACGTTATACGAAAGAAGAAATTGAGTCCATCGGTGCGCTTCTTGACCCCAAGAACGACAAGTTGTTTACGTACATAGGATTGCGCACGCTCGCGGACCGGTATTTGGCCCGCGATTATGAGCAGCGGCTGTATGAATTGCCGCAGGAGCGATTTTTGATCATCGCCATGACGCTTATGGCGAATGAGCCGCCAAAGCGGCGGCTTGAGTTGGTGAAGGAAGCGTATTGGGCGTTAAGCAACCTATACATGACCGTGGCGACGCCGACGCTTGCCAATGCCGGGAAGTCATACGGCCAGCTGTCGAGCTGCTTTGTTGATACGGTCGATGACAGCTTGCAGGGGATTTACGACAGCAATACCGACATCGCCAATTTATCGAAATCGGGCGGCGGCATCGGCGTCTATTTAGGAAAAATCCGGTCGCGCGGCAGCGATATCAAAGGATTCAAAGGGGTCTCCTCCGGCGTCATCCCGTGGATGAAGCAGCTGAACAATACAGCGGTGAGCGTCGATCAGCTGGGGCAGCGAAAGGGAGCCATTTCCGTCTATTTGGATGTGTGGCATAAAGACATTTTTGCGTTTCTCGATGCGCGGCTCAACAACGGCGACGAACGGCTGCGGACGCATGATTTGTTCACCGGCGTTTGCATCCCTGACTTGTTCATGGAACAGGTCGAACAGCGCGGCGACTGGTATTTGTTTGATCCGCATGAAGTGCGGAAGGTGATGGGATTTAGCTTGGAAGACTTTTATGACGAGGAAAAAGGGAGCGGGAGTTTCCGCGAAAAATACCGGCAATGCGTCAACGAACCAAGGCTGTCGAAAGAAAAAGTGCCGGCGATCGAAGTCATGAAAAGCATTATGCGCAGCCAGCTCGAATCGGGGACGCCGTTCATGTTTTATCGCGATGAAGTGAATCGGCAAAATCCGAATCGCCACCTCGGGATGATTTACTGCAGCAACCTTTGCACGGAAATCGCGCAAAACCAAAGCCCGACGGTGATGAAGCGGCAATATGTGAAAGACGGGATGATCGTGATCGAAAAAATCCCGGGCGATTTTGTCGTCTGCAATTTATCGTCGATCAACTTGGCGCGCGCGGTGACCGATGGGGTTTTGGAGCGGCTCATCCCGATTCAAATGCGGATGCTCGATAATGTCATTGATTTAAACAACATTCCGGTGCTGCAGGCCGGCTTGACGAACGAAAAATACCGCGCTGTCGGGCTCGGCACCTTTGGCTGGCATCATTTGCTGGCGTTAAAAGGCATTCGCTGGGAGTCGGAGGAAGCGGTGCGTTACGCCGATGAACTGTATGAAATGATCGCGTATTTGGCGATTCAAGCGAGCATGGAGCTCGCTAAAGAAAAAGGGAGCTACCCGGCGTTTGCGGGATCGGATTGGCAAACGGGTGCTTATTTCGAACGGCGCGGCTACCAAAGCCACGGCAAGCTCGATTGGGACCGACTCAAGAGCAATGTGGCCCGTTACGGGGTGCGCAACGGCTATATCATGGCCATCGCCCCGAACGCCTCGACATCGATCATCGCTGGCAGCACGGCGAGCATTGATCCCATTTTTTTAAAAGTGTATGCCGAGGAAAAGAAAGATTATAAGATTCCTGTGACCGTGCCGGATCTAAACGAACAGACAACATGGTATTACAAATCGGCGCACCATATCGACCAGCGTTGGAGCATCAAGCAAAACGCCGCTCGCCAGCGCCATGTCGACCAAGCCATCTCATTTAACTTCTACGTCATGAACACGATTAAGGCAAAAGAGTTGCTCGATTTGCATTTGACAGCGTGGAAGTCGGGGTTGAAAACGACGTATTACGTGCGCTCGACATCGGGGACGATCGAAGAGTGCGATTCGTGCGCGAGCTGACCAAAGGGGGGCAACAAACGCCCTTGGTCGGGCGGAGCGTCCACGGTTGGCCGCGCATCACGATACTTGAAAGAGAAAGGAAGGAATCGACACCATGACGATCCGCTTAGTCAAACGGCCAATTATGGATCCAGAGGCGCCGAACCGTTCGACGGGCATCATCAACGGCCGCTGTTCGAATGTGTTGAACTGGGATGATATTGCCTATCCGTGGGCGTATGCGAAATATAAGCGAATGCTCGCCAACTTTTGGACGCCGTTTGAAATCAATATGGCGCAAGATGTGAAGCAGTTTCCGCAATTAACCGCCCGCGAGCAGGAGGCGTTTTTGAAAATCATCGGTCTCCTAGCGCTGCTTGACAGCATTCAAACCGACTACGCCGGGCGCGTCGCCGATTACATTACGGACTCGAGCATCAACGCGCTTATGATCATGCTCGCCCAGCAGGAAGTCATTCACAACCATTCGTATTCGTACGTGCTCTCAAGTCTAGTGCCGAAAACGAAGCAAGATGAAGTATTCGACTTTTGGCGGAACGAACCGACGCTGCGCAAGCGGAACGATTTTGTGACGAACGGCTACAAGGCGTTTGCCGAAGAGCCGAACGTGGAACATTTGCTGCAGTCGATCGTCTTTGATGTCATTTTAGAAGGATTGTTTTTCTACTCGGGATTCGCCTTTTTCTACAACCTCGCGCGCCAACAAAAAATGGTGGCGACGAGCACGATGATCAATTACATTAACCGCGACGAGCATATTCATGTCGATTTGTTTTCGAAAATTTTTAAAGAAGTGTTGAACGAATACCCGGAGTATCGCACGCCCGAGTTAGCCGATTTTGTCCGCAATGCGTTTATGAAAGCAGCCGAGCTGGAAATCGAGTGGGCGCGGGAAATCATCGGCCATGATATCGATGGCATCGACTTGGCTGATTTGGAAGCGTACATTAAGTTTTACGCCAACGTCCGCGCCCATCAGCTTGGGTTCGACCGTCCGTTTGACGGCTACCGGACAAACCCGCTCCGCTGGATTAAGGCGTACGAAGAAGTCGATCTTGGCAAATCAGATTTCTTTGAGCAAAAACCGCGCCAATATACGAAAGTGCAAGTCGATAACGGATTTGATGAATTATAATGAGGAAAGCCACGTTTGACTATGCTCAGGCGTGGCTTTTTTGCCAGACAAGGCCGTTCGTCTGTCTTTTGATTGATGGTCTTTCGTGATAAACTGGCTGAGGAAGATGAAACATATGTCATTTTAGATATGCGGAGGGGCCAAGCGGTTTTCCATGGCCCGCATGACTCTGTTGGCTTGCCCCGTCGGCTCGTCAAATTGCTTCGCTATTTGCTGGAGAATGCGCCGAAGGTTAAAAGATACGATGCCATCATCGCTAACGTTTGGGGAGATGAGGAGGCTGTGAGAAATGAAAACGTGAAAAAAATGATCAATAAGTTGCGGAAAAAATTAGAACAATGTTTTTCCGAGCCAACCGATCAGATTATTGTGAATGTAAGAGGGGAAGGATATCTGTGGAATTGTAAGATTCCGTACCGGATTATCGTTTGTCTGGATGAATATGAATATTTCATATGAAAAACAGCCTACGGAATGGTCACCATGTTGGTGACCATTTCAGACTGTTGAAAAACGATTTTGTCAAGGGACAAAATCGTTTTTTTATGATATATGTTGAGAAAACAACTGATGAGGAGAAACCACTTATGTACTACTACCAATCGAACTTAGAGATTCAACAAAATCGTCAAGCTTATGAATCCATGTATGATCCTAACCATATCTTGGTTCAAATCGACAAATTGATGGATTGGAATCATGTATATCAGTTACTTGAACCGTTTTATCCAAGTACCATTGGCCGCCCCACGATTGATCCGTTGATTTTTGTAAAAATCCTCATGATTCAATATCTGGAAGGGTTTCGATCCGTTCGGTTTACCTGTAAACAAATCCAGCAACACGCCACGTATCGCTGGTTTTTAGGCATTTCCCCCACCGATAAAGTCCCTTGCCACTCCAGCGTTTCCAAGTTTCTTCGCCATCGGGTCGATCCCAGTGTATGGGAAGCGTTATTTGATCATGTTCTTCAACGGATTCAAGGAGACGGGTTCTTGTCTAAAGACACGTGGGCAGCAGATGAAACAGAGTTAAAAGCGAATGCCAATAAACGAAAACGCATCCCAGTGATTCAGACGATGGTGGTGAAAGAAGACGAGGACGTGTTACAACTGGTCAATGAAAAACGACAACAGCATGGAAAAAAACAGTTAGCGCCCAAAGCAGAGAAGCTGGTAACCAAAAAGATGATCTGTAGCACCACAGATCCAGATGCTGGGCTATCGGTCAAACATGATCCGCGTGGTCTCTTTGCGTTCCACGATCATCGAATCGTTGACACCTTGCATAATTTTATTTTGGATGCTTACGTGACTGCCGCCACCGTGCCTGGTCATCGTATTTTGATGGAGCGAATCGAGCGTGTTGAACATCGAGTAGGATATTCTCCCGAAGAAATAGTGTTAGACGCTGGCTATTATAACGCCCGACTAGCAAGAGAATTAGAGAAAAAAGGGATTTTGGCGTATATGTCGTATCGACGTTTTCATCGAAAGGAACATCCCGATTGTCGTTCCGTAAAGTTCCAGCCAGTCACAGACGATGTGTATGCGTGTCCCTTTGGCGTAAAGTTCACCTATTCGACGTCCACCCGTTCTGGATATCATGAGTACAAACCAGCAGTAAAAGGAAGTTGTGTGGGATGTCCTGCCGCAAAAGGCGCAAAGGATCGTGTATTTCGAGTTTCCGTTCATCAAGATATCTACGAACGAATGCGGAAACAACGATTATCGATGAGAGGAAAAGTGTTGCGATCGGTACGTCCATCGACGATTGAGCGAAGTTTTGCCGAAAGCAAAGAACTCCACGGTCTTCGTTTCACACGATACCGTGGAGTCCAGCAAGTACAAATTCAGGTTTGGATCACCGCCCTGATCCAAAACCTCAAAAAGTGGACCAAATTGCGATCACTTCAACAATATGGTCTATATCTAACCTACCAAATGAAAGAGAAAAAGAAAAGAAAAAGTTCACACTCCTCGTGAACTTTTTCTTGACGTCCGACTTTTTCAACACTTTGAAGAAGCAGAGCTTCTTCGGCAGAAACAAACCCAGTGGGAACGCCGTCTGTTTTTGTGCCGGGAAGACGCCGAACAAGCCCTAGCGTCTCTAAAGGCGTCCTTTCGTCTCCGGTTCCATCGCGTCGAGGCGTCGGTCGAAGCGATCGTGCGCCCGAAAAAACGGCGTGGACGTCCGAAAAAAGGGGCGGAACCGGACATGAAGACGCTGTACGCCCTTCGTTTGAACGTGGAATTCGACTAAGCTGCGTGGGAACAGGCGAGACGAAAAGCGTCCCGGTTTGTCCTTGTCACGACCATTCCGAAGGAACGGAAAGGTCAACCGATGGATGCGAAAGAGATCTTGAAGTTGTATAAAGGTCAAATCTCGGTGGAAATGAACTTCTCTTTCTTGAAAGACCCGTTCTTTACGGATGAGATTTACGTCAAAAACCGGAACGGGTCGCAGTATTGGGCTATTTGTTTCTGTTGGCCTTGGCGATTTAGCGCGTCTTTCAGCGCCAGGTGCGTCCGTTCATCACTCCGGAACACCCATTAAAGGGGGCGGGAGGACGGAAACGGACCGGACCGACGGGACAAGCGATGTTTCGATTGTTTTGGTACGTCAGGATCGTCCTGTTGGAACTGCCGGATGGACGAATCCAACGCGCGTTCGGTCAACCGCTCACGTACGAGCAGCGAAGGATTGTGCAAGGATTAGGGATGGACGAGGGGATTTAAGTCTGATGGAATAAGGAACAACTAGAGATGGTAAAAAAAGGATTGCCATCGCTCGTTGTGTTGGTCAGAAAGTGATTCTAAAATAACGAAAGAAAAATCCTTTCTTTCAACCCTGTTAGGGTGCGAAATGTGAGGTATAATATATAGTAAATAAGGCAAAATTGCGATATGTTATACATAAAGTAAATTCTACTGCTATAATCGTATTTGCGGAGGTGACGATATTGAATGAAATAGAACTAAAAAAATTATTGGATAAATTTAGAAGCCTCCCCTCCGAAAATGAATGGGTAGAGTTTAAAGAAGCCAAGAAAAATTTTGGTTTTGATGATTTAGGTGAATACTTTTCAGCGTTAAGCAATGAGGCTAACTTAAAAAATCAGCCTTATGGGTGGCTTATTTTTGGAGTAAAAGATAAAAATAAAGAAATTGTTGGAACACAATACAGAGAAAATAGAGCCGATTTAGATCGCCTTAAACATGAGATATCGAGGCATACAAACGGTGGGCTGTCGTTTGTTGAGATTTATGAACTTTTTTATCCAGAGGGCAGGGTGATTATGTTTCAAATTCCTGCTGCGCCGAAAGGAATGCCAACATCTTGGAAAGGTCATTATTTTGGCCGAAATGGCGAGTCGAAAGGTCCACTCAGCATACAAGAAATCGAAAGTATTCGCAATCAACGTATGAAAGAAGATTGGTCGGCTGGGATTTGTCCCGGTGCTACGATTGATGACTTAGATAAAACGGCCATTGAGAAGGCAAGAGAAGAGTATAAAAAGAAAAATCCACGTTTAGCCGAAGATGTCGATAAATGGGATGATATAACGTTTCTGAATAAAGCAAGGGTAACGATTAACGGACAAATTACGAGAGCAGCCATTATATTGCTTGGTAAACCTGAATCCGAACACTTTTTGGCGCCGGCTGTTGCAAAAATGACATGGATTTTGAAAGACGAACATAACATTGAGAGGGATTATGAGCATTTTGGACCGCCATTTATTTTAAACACAAATGAACTTTTTGCAAAAATCCGCAATTTAAAATATCGTTATATGCCGGACCAAAGTTTGTTCCCAATTGAAGTGAATCAGTATGATCCTTACGTCATTCGTGAAGCATTGCATAACTGTATTGCTCATCAAGATTACACTCTTCAAGGACGAATTAATGTTGTTGAAAAACCAGAGGAATTAATTTTTACAAATCTTGGTGAATTTATTCCTGAAACGATTGAGAATGTGATTGAACGTGATGCACCTCAAGAATATTATCGAAATCGCTTTTTAGCCGAAGCAATGGTCAATTTGAATATGATTGATACAATTGGTTCGGGAATTAAGAAAATGTTCTTAGAGCAACGAAAAGATTCTTTCCAATGCCGGATTATGATTTAAGTGAACCGAATAAAGTAAAGGTGACCATTTACGGCAAAATATTGGATTATAACTATACTCGTATGCTTATCAGCCATACAGATCTCGATTTGAGTGTAGTGATTGCGTTAGATAAGGTGCAAAAAAAGCAACGCATCACACAAGAAGAAGCAAAAAAATTAAGGGCATTAAAATTAGTGGAAGGCAGATATCCAAACCTATATGTTTCCGCTAAAATCGCTGAAATTACAGGAGATAAAACCACCTATATTAAAAACAGGGCCTTTGATAAAGAGCATTATAAGCAACTGATTATCTCATTTTTGCGTCAGTATAAAGTGGCAAGTAGGAAAGATATTGATGATTTGTTGCTAGATAAACTATCTGATGCTCTCAATGAAAAGCAAAAAAAGAGGTACATCGGAAACTTGCTTCAAGAAATGTCCAAGAAGGATAAAACTATTGTAAATCAAGGTTCTGCCCGCTATCCAAAATGGGTATTAACTAAGTAGTTAAACTTAGTTTTAAATTAGTTATAGGTTTAGTTAATAAAATTAGTTATAAAAATTGCTCGAATATTGATTTTACGCGGTTTTTCCATTAACTAATTAGTTATAGGAATAGTTATTGTTAGTTGTAGGATTTAGTTAAAGACATCGGTTAGATTTAAACCGGTGTCTTTTTAATATTTACCAAAGAGTTTAAAACTCACATTTCGCACCCTCTCGACAACAATCGGGAGGATTTTTTTATCTTCATGTCGAATGAATCCTTGAAACACAAGGAAAGCAAAGGAGTTTCTCCATCATGAGCGTTCAAATCCGTGCCATTTATGAAAGTTCCTATTTGAATATAATAAGTACCATTTTCAAGGATCTTGGCCTCCCTCAATTGATTGATCATCTGGTTCCCGTGGATCCTCAATGCCAAACTCGAGCCAGCGATGTGGTCTGTCTGCTCACCTTGGATATCTTGAGCGGCCGGCAAGCGCTCGTTCATTTGGAACAATGGGCGCATGACATCGATTGGCCTAAGTTGATCCGACCGGGGCTTTCCCCTTCTTGGTTCAACGACGATGCCATCGCGCGCCATCTTGATCGACTGTACGACGCCAATATCCATGCCGTTCTTTCCACCTGTCTTGTGCAAATGTATAAGAAAGAAGGAATCCCTCTTCGGGTGTTCCATGCCGATACGACCGATGTATCGGTTTACGGTACGTATGAATCGGCCTCGCCGGATGCCTTGCAAATTACGTATGGCTACAACCGGCATCATCGCTGGCAAAAGCAGATCGGATTTGGACTGATCGGCAACGAGGATGGCATCCCCTTTTATGGCGATGTACACAACGGCAATCTACCGGATAAGACGTGGAATCCCGAAGTGTTGTCCCGTGTACAGAAACAGCTGAAGCAGGCGAAGATCGAAGAGGAATGGATTTATGTTGCCGATTCGGCCGCCATGACGAAAGACACACTGGCGCAAACGAAGGTCGCCAACGCCTTTTTGATCACAAGAGGCCCTTCGTCGCTTCGGATCGTCAAAACCGCGCTGGCCGAAGCGGATGCCCAAGACACGCCGTGGAGCGAGCCATTCTCCTTCGCGGAGAAAAACGGAGCCACCTATCGGGTGTGGGAAACGACATCGACGTATGAGGGGCATCCGGTTCGGTTGATCGTCGTTGAATCCAGCGCGCTCGACCAACGAAAAGGAAAGACGCTCGAAAAAGAACGAAACCAAGAAGCAGAGCTTCTTCATGAGGAACAAGTCCGTTGGGAGCGTCATCCCTTCTCCTGCCGGGAAGACGCCGAACAAGCCTTGGCGTCCCTCAAGGCGTCCCTTCGCCCCCGGTTTCATCGGGTGGAGGCCGTGGTCGAAGCGATCGTGCGCCCGAAAAAACGGCGTGGACGTCCGAAAAAAGGGCGGAACCGGACATGGAGACGCTGTACGCCCTTCGTTTGAACGTGGAATTCGACTAAGCTGCGTGGGAACAGGCGAGACGGAAAGCGTCCCGGTTTGTCCTTGTCACGACCGTTCCGAAGGAATGGAAAGGTCAACCGATGGATGCGAAAGAGATCTTGAAGTTGTATAAAGGTCAAATCTCGGTGGAAATGAACTTCTCTTTCTTGAAAGACCCGTTCTTTACGGATGCGATTTACGTCCAAAAACCGGAACGGGTCGCAGTATTGGGCTATTTGTTTCTGTTGGCCTTGGCGATTTACCGCGTCTTTCAGCGCCGGGTGCGTCCGTTCATCACTCCGGAACACCCATTAAAGGGGGCGGGAGGACGGAAACTGACCCGACCGACGGGACAAGCGATGTTTCAATTGTTTTGGTACGTCAGGGTCGTCCTGTTGGAACTGCCGGATGGACGAATCAAACGCGCGTTTGGTCAACTGCTCACGTACGAGCAGCGAAGGATTCTGCAAGGATTAGGGATGGACGAGGGGATTTACGTCTGATGGAATAAGGAACAACTGGCGATGGTAAAAAAGGATTGCCATCGCTCGTTGTGTTGGTCAGAAAGTGATTATAAAAAACGAAAGAAAAATCCTTTCTTTCAACCTTGTTAGGGTGCGAAATGTGAGTGAGAAGTTGACGGCTCGTATGAAAAAGCAGTTATCGTGGCATGGACCAACGACACTGACACGCGAGCAAGCCCACCTGGCTAACGGGCGGGCTGTTTCCGTTTGGGGCGTACACATTGTTCGTAGCGATGTTTCGTGTCTGTGAAAGGGGAATGTCAACAAAGGAGAAAGAGGTTAAACGATATCTCCGAGCTGCTCTTTTCCAAGTTGGCGGCCGACGAGTTCATCAAGCTGGCGGATTTTTTTTAACGCCAAATCATCACTGATCGTTCGGTAATGGTGGCGGCCGCCGGGTTCCTCGTCGGCTTCGTCAGCCCATTTGACGATGGCTTGGAGCGGATTTCGTTTCAGCTCGCCTTCCGGAAGGTATGAGTCAGTATGCAGCAAAATTGCTAAGGCGATTTCTTTAGCATGTTGCGGATGTTCGCCAAGGCGGATCAGCAATTTATGAGCTCGCTCTGCCCCCTTAATGGCGTGGATGTCATTTTGCTTGTACTGTTCATAATCCCACTGCCCATTTTTGTACCATGTATAATGGCCGATGTCATGAAGCAGTGCGGCTTTCGTCGCCAGATCGGGGTTGACTCCGTACCGGAGGGCCAAGCGATAAGCGTAGTATGCCGCAGCGATGGCGTGAGCGAGGCCAGATCGTTTTAAATATTTTTGTGCAGTCGGATGGGTAAAGACGTCCGTTAAGGTGACCGTTCTCATGGGCATCCCCCCGTGTTTTTCTTATCATCATATCATGGCAAGAAGGAGCCAACAATGGGGAAAAACGGACGAGAACGGTTTCATAGATAAAAAAGCTGGCCGTGTTGAACAACAGCGGCCGGCCTATTTCATCTGTGCCTGGCAAGCCAAACGCTTGGCCGGTTGATTCGTTTTTTCGCGCTCGCGCCGCGTTTTCGGGGCGAGGAAATGAGCGCCGGCAAGGACGGTGACGGCACAGCGGCCGCACGTTCCTTTTTTGCATTTATGGTCAAGTGGAATGCTTTGCTGGAGGGCGGCGTCAAGAAGCGAAACGCCGGCGGCTGGCTGCACGATAAACCTTTTTCCTTTTTGTTCCACTTGAATGACAGAGGGTGGTGCGGTGAGTGTCACATCAGGCTTGGATGGTGCAGTAGAAACAGAGCGCATGAATGGCCGAGCGGCAACCTTCAGCGAACCGACAGTGAATGCGCGATCCATTTTTTTACATACCTCCTTTAAATTACATCTCTAGTTTGAAAATGAATCTCATTTACATTTTGGTGAATGATTGGTATCATAATAGTCAAAGGGATTGTGAAAACGCCAACTTGGCTAGAGATAAGGGGGAGACACCATGGGCATTCCGATGAACGGACTGCGCGATATGAAAGCGATTTTAGCCAATGAGCGCAAAGTCGGCGGCGCGGTGGAAGCGGCATTTCTCCGTCTCCGTTCCGGCGAAGAATACCGGAACGCCTGCATCGTCCATATCGACCAGTTAGGCACCCATTATTATTCGGTTGGTTTTGTCACCGAGCAAGGGGAGCGGATGATTGTCAACGTTCAAGACATTAGTGTCATTTCCGCGCCTGAACATAAAAAAATCCGTGAGCTGAACAATGCCGCATACAAACGGGAAGCCATCAACGAAAAACGGCGCTATTTAAAACGGCTGTTTGACGTCTATGAAGGCAGTTATACCGTCCATTTTTGGCGTGAAGCGAAAATGATTATCGATGACATCGGTGTTGAGGCGCTCAGCCCGGAATTGTCGCTGCTCGTTTCGAACGTCCAAGGCCAAGCAGCCCGCACGGCTTGACGGCCAATCAGCAAGACGCCCAGCGGTTTGTAAATCCGCTGGGCGTTTCGTTTGTTGCAAGCAGCGGATGTGACTATTGAATCGCCTTCGGGCGCTTTGGCCCATGTCTAGCCAGCCTCCCGCAATGTGTCCCCTCTTTCCCCGAAAAGAGAAATTACGAGGCTCCGGCTGGATCTTCAAGCGTACAGATGGCGCTTGGCCGCTTAATGCGCGGCACCACCGATTCGTAGACACGGAACAAGTAGTTCATGTTTTCCGTATCTAAAAACGCGGTTTGCACGTCGACAGCGACCGCAAGATCGATGTTTTGTCGGCCGGCATCGATAACGACGCCGCGTTTGCCTTGAATGACCGGCGTTTGATAGATGCCGGCAGTCATCAGCTCGCGAATATGTTCAATTTCAAGCACATGCGTCCCTTCATGAACGCGGTGGATCAACGCATATAGCTCCGGCGACAGGACGAGCGCATACGGGCCCGTATGGCCGAGCTGAAGCAGCTTGTTGCGCGCTTCGACGACATCGGTAAAGGCGTTTCCTGATTTCATCCAGTCGCTGCGAATGTGGGCAACTTTTCCTTTGACGTTCATAATGCCAGGCACATCGAATTCAGCCGAACCGTTAAAAATCAAGTCGTCCTCGAGCAGGGCGCATTGCTGAGCAGCGTTGGCGGCGGCGGAGAAATCAATCGGGCTGCCGAGCTGTTTCGCCTGTTCAATGTCGCGCCAATATAAAATAAAGTCTTTATACAAAAGCGGAATCGTTAAATGCACGCGGCGCGTCGGTTCGGAAAGGCTCAGCTCCTTGCCGTGAAAGCTCATGTCCCCGTGTTCCGGGTTCGTATAAATATCGTTGGCGACCGATTGGACGCCTTCACCGAGCGGACCATACAAATCGATAAACCGGCGGCCGACGAGCTGGCGGCGCGCCGTTTCAATGACCATTTCGTCGAGCTCGCTCCATTGGCTGCTCGTGAGCGGGGCTTCCGGGTATAGCTTTGTTTTGTCCATAGCTCTCTCCTTCCTTATCTGTTTTTTAAGCTGCCAACCGTCAGCTGCCGCCGCGTCCCGTCTTGTGGACGGACGGGGGGCGATGCGGCGGGCGGGGCGGCGTATTGCGCTAGCTTCAAATGTTCTTTTTGATTTTCTTTTTCATCCGTCGGTGTTGCGGCGGCGAAGGAAACCGGCACGTCCAACGCGCGATTCAGCGCCTCAAGGGCGTCTTTCATCTGTTGGTAATCAGCAGCGGTCATGTCGCGCAGCGCCGCAATTGTCGGTTCATGTTCCGTCCCTTTATAATGAAACAACGACAAATCGAGATGTTCCAAAAAGTTGTGCAAACCGAATTTTTCAAGGCTGATATCTTGCAATAGACGCAAAAAGTCACCGTTCTCCCGCGATAAGAACGCCTCGTCCGCCAATGCCTCGCCCAGTTTCGGAAGCAAGGCGGCCAAACGGTCAAACCGATGTTCCTCTTCCTCATAAATATGATGCCAATACAGCCGTTCATGGTCGTCAGCAGCCTGTTCAATCGTCGGTTCTAAGATCGCTTGAAATTGACCGAGCGCTTCTTTCGACCGGTCAAGAATGGCGCTGACTTCTGCTAACGTGTCGTGCAATGAACTCCCTCCCCAATCATTGTCGTATACCATCTTTTCCACATTGAAAGAGACATAAACATCTAAAACAATGCTTTTGTTCTTTTGCACCGGGAAGACCCCGCTTCCGTGCGCAAGCGCATATATATGGGGACGGGCGAATGGGTGTTTTTCTCATCGATTGTAGGTGTGAGGGCGCTCAACGCAGCTAATACCGGCCTAGAAAAACTCTCGTTTCGCCGCGTCGGCAGCAAATGGCAGCGCTCGGGGTCGGTTGGCCCGATACCATTGGGCAAACAGGATGATCATCAGGCTAATGTCAATCACATCGCCGCTGTAATACATCACCATCGCTCCCGCTTTTGCCTGTTCGACGGGTATTGTCTTAGGCGGGTGGGCGTAAATATATTTCGCTAACACCGCATGAGCGGCTGACGCAGTGATCAGCGCGGCAACCCGTAAGGTGAAGCTTGGCCGGTTCGGCATCGGCTCGATGGCGAGGATGACAGCGGTAAACAAATAGCCAGCAAGAAACATATGAAGGTGGACGAATAGATACAGGGCTGTGTTTTCATACATTGCTGCGTAAAACGGAGTGGTGTAAACGATCCATAGCCCGCCGGTATGAAGCAAAACTGCAGTGGCCGGATGGCGGAGAAAGCGAAGCGGCCAACTTTTCAATAGGAGAAAAAGATGTTGAGCCCAGTGAGTTGGAACCATTTGCAATAAAAGAGCTACCGGCTTAGCCATAGCCATAAGAAGTGGAGCAAGCATCGCCAACAGCCAATGGCTCCACATATGTGTGACAAAATCACCATGGGCTCGGTGGGCAAGGGGACCAATAATGGCAACCATGGCGCAAAACGTCCCTATCCCCCAGCAAACGATGCGAAAAAGCGGCCACGGTTTACGACGGCGGCTTGAAACTAGGGCTGCGGAACTGTAGGCAACCAATGAAAGGACAAACGCCAGTACGAAAAGAATCTCGTACTCTGCCAAAGGAAGCAGGACGTTATCGTGATGGTGGTTCATATGATTCTCCTTCCCGCCGGACATCTTGGCGCCGGGCGCGGACAACGAGCATGGCGCCGGCGATTATCATGGCTGCGGCAATCACATTCCATGTCAGGTCATACGGCCAAATAGTAACGTCATATCGAATTTGATGGATCCGCATCAGCTTATGTTGAATCGTGCCGTCATACAGTTGGAATATCCCAGCTCCGAGTAACGCCCCTCCCCACCAAAGTGCTGGTCGCCATGCGTCCCGCCGATGAAGGTCAGCAAGCATAAACGAAGCGCCGACCGTCGCAAACCAACTAAACGCATGAAACAGCCCGTCGGAAATCAGTCCGATATCGGTTGTCGATTTGTCGTAAAAGTGATGCCAGTGCAGCAACTGGTGAAACACGACCTCATCCACGAACGCAATCAAGCCGAGACCGAACAAACCGCCTGACCATACATTGCGCCGCTTGCACATCAAATGGGTGACGCTGTTTTCGTGTTTGACAGCCATCTTTTCCTCCTGAGACTAGATTTGTTTTCTTGTCTATATTTAGTTAGTTTTTCCTAAGTGGAGAAGATATATTCAAAAAATATAAAGAAACGGGAGGGGAGAGGCGACCATTGCAACTGGCATATTATTTTATTTATCTAAATATGTCGAACAGTTACAATTTACCAACTGTTGATATTTTGATATATTTAGGGTGTGAAAATAATTGGGGGGGGGGAGAGGAGTGAAGCGAGTGCTCAAAATTCTTGCAAAATCAATGCTGTCACTAGCGTTAGTCGGCGGTGCCGGGCTTGCTGGCGTTCAGACGCAGGCGAACAAGGAGACGGCAGCGGATAATGGACGTACATACACCATTGATTTGGCCCATTACGTCGGTGCCGCCCCGGAACTAGTCGAAAAGGCAAAGAAGTTGGGAAAGGATTTTTCGAAGGTTGACCCGGCAGAAAGGTTTGCTGATCAGCATGGAACAAAATTTCAGCGGGCGGGCAACGAGCGTGTCCAGTTCCGGCCGGCGACAGGAGAGATTCCGGTGCTTGTCATTTTGGCGAAATTCCCGGGTGACGATGCACCGATCGGTGATCCGAAAGGGCAAGTGCCGGCTAAGTATTTCGAAGATTTAATTTTTGGTGATACGTATAATCCGTATGAGCTAGATCAATTTAAACAATATGCCCAATACAATGGGCAGCCAGCGCCAATAGATAGCACGATGCAAAATATTTATAAAGAGTCAAGCTATGGAAAAGTGAAGTTAGTTAGAAAAGAAAATACGGAATTCGTCTGGATCGAATTGCCGCGCGGAGCGTCTTACTATCTCGATCAAACAGGTAAGTATGTCAACGGCAACGTCAACGGCGACGCCCGTATGGGAGAGTTGGTCACCGACTTGTTTAGAGAGGCAGATGATGTTGTTGATTTCTCAAAATATGCCGTTGGCAGTGAAGTTCCGAACGTATTTATTATCCACGAGGGAACTGGGGCCGAATGGAGCCGGGATCCAGCACAAATTTGGTCGCACAAATGGAACGCGTTAAGCGCCTTATACTGGGGCAAATGGTATGAAACGGGGAAAACTGCTCCGGAATATGAAAATGTAACGTTGGGCGAGTGGATTAACAAAACAGTGAAAGAAAAACTGACCTATGACGGTGTTGTAGTAAACAACTACACGATCGAGCCGGAAATCGGAGGCAATGTCGCCGGCTACAATTTGGCGACCGGCGGCTATGACGAAACTTCGAAAACGGGTCCTTATCCAGCCCAAGCCGGCGTGTTTGCTCATGAGTTTGGCCATGCGCTCGGGCTGCCGGATTTTTATGACACCGCCTATACATCGGAAGGGGTGGGTAATTACTCGATGATGGCTGGCGGGTCATGGATGCGTTATCCAGATGCCGCGCCGTATTCCGGCAACTCGCCGACACACTTTGATCCGTTCTCGAAAATTTTCCTGGGCTGGGCTAAACCGATCGAAGTGAAGCCGGAGGATGGGGTGCAGACCATCACCCTCCCGCCGATTCATGCGGCCAAATCAGACAACGGCATTGTTAAAATGGAAGTGCCCGGATCGAATGGTACGGAATACTTTCTGTTTGAAAACGTGCAGCAGCAAGGATTTAACAAAGGGTTGATCCGTCAAGGCAAAGGCTCACACGGTTTGGTTGTATGGCATGTCGACGAAAACGTCCTCCGCTTATATCAAACGGTTGGATTCCGTCCGAATAACGTGGAAAACTGGATGAACAAACGGTTCCAGTACAATCAGTCGCAAACGGCGGCTGACGGAACGATCGTGACGCACTACGGTTTATCGGTCGTTCAAGCTGATGGCCGCTATGATTTAGAGCATTACGTCAACCGTGGAGACGAGGGAGACTTTTTCAAAACAGGCGATGCCATTACACCGGTTTCCGGGAAGGTTCATACGGGATCGTACTATTTCTGGAAAGGGTACAGCGCCACCCCGGCTGATTCAGGAATTCATGTGACAAATATTGCGGAAAATTCAGACGGATCGATTACAGCGAAGTTTTTCTATCATTTCAACGAGTCACAAAAATAAGGAGTTGGCAAAAGGGCGGCCGGCTGATGGCCGTCCTTTCCCATCCGACGTCACCTTTTGGCCCAGTCCGGAATAAAACAGAATAAGGAACATTGCCCACTTGATATGCGACGCGATTCCGGGGATAATGGAAACAGTGCGTGATGAATGACGATTGTCAGCATGGAATGAACGAAGAAGGTGACGGAAAGATGGAACGTGCGGAACACATTTATCAAAAGCTCGTAGAGATTTGTGGAGAAAAGAATGTTTTGCGCGATGAGCCGATGAGACATCATACATTAGTGCGGATCGGCGGCAAGGCCGATTTTCTCGTCTGGCCGGAAACGTACGAGCAAGTTGTTGGCGTGCTGCGGTTGAAAGAGGAGTACGGGCTGCCGTTTACGCTTCTTGGCAACGGCTCGAATGTCATTATTCGCGACGGCGGGCTGCGCGGTATTGTTATGCAGCTGAAGCATCTCAATCGCATTTGGCGCGAAGGAAACAACGTCATCGCCCAAAGCGGGGCGGATATTAAAGCGGTGTCGCGATTTGCTTTGGAACAACATCTTACTGGTTTGGAGTTCGCCTGCGGCATTCCGGGATCGGTCGGCGGGGCGATTATGATGAACGCCGGAGCGTACGGCGGGGAAGTGAAAGATGTGCTCGACCACGTGAAAGTGGCGACGCTTGCCGGTGAGTTGAAAACATTAAAAAATGAGGAGCTCGAACTCGGATATCGAACGAGCTTGATCAGCCGGACGCACGATATCGTGCTTGAAGTTGTGTTTGCGCTGCAGCCGGGCGATTATGGACAAATCAAAGCGAAGATGGATGATTTGACGTTCCAGCGCGAATCAAAGCAGCCGCTTGAATACCCGTCGGTCGGCAGCGTATTCAAGCGGCCGCCGGGCTATTTCGCCGGCAAGCTCATTCAAGACAGCGGCCTGCAAGGGAAAGGATTTGGCGGTGCGGAAGTGTCGACAAAGCACGCCGGGTTCATCATTAATAAAAACAATGCAACGGCCGCCGATTATATTGCGACGATTGAAATGGTGCGCAAAACGGTGAAAGAAAAATTCGGCGTTGAACTTGAATTGGAAGTGAAAATTCTCGGCGAAGAGTGACACCCATCCGAACCCAATTGACGGGTTCGGACTTTTTTATCATCTCGAACCGGGAAGACTCCGCTTCGCGTGTAGATGATATACGTGGGATGAACCGGTGTCTTTCTCCATCGAATCGTAATGGAGAGCGTTCAAAATGATTGATGAACGGGAAAAATGGAGGAAGGAAAACAGTATTTGGGAACGGATGGAGGAAGGAAGATGAAGTTGCATTTTATCGTTAACCCTGCGGCGAAAAACGGCCGCTCGGCAGCGGTATGGGAGCGGGTGCAACGGATGTTGGAGCAGGAAGGTGTATCGTATGAAGTGCACTGGACAAAACGCGAAGGGGACGGAAAACGAATTGCACACCAGATCGCTGAGCAAAACGCTGAGCCGCTGGCGCTCATCGCTGTCGGCGGGGACGGAACCGTGTATGAAGTCGCCAACGGAGCGTCGTTGTTTCCGCATGTCGCCATCGGCTACATCCCAGCGGGGACAGGAAATGATTTTGCCCGCGGTTTCGGCCTGCCGCACCGCCCGGAACAGGCGCTTCGGCGGTTGTTGGCTGGGAAGGCGGCCAGCGGCGATCTTGGCCGCCTTGCAAGCAGCGCTGTGCGGGATGGGGTATTTGTCAACAGCGTCGGTTGCGGCTTTGACGCCCACATTGCCCGCGCGGTTAACCGATCCAAATGGAAAGGGCGGCTGAACCGCCTCGGGCTTGGCACGCTCACTTACGCGTTTTATTTAGTGAAAGAGCTCTTCCGTTATCAACCGGCGGATCTCGATATTTGCATTGACGGACAAAACTATTCGTTTCAGCAAGCTTGGATGGCAGCCGTATCGAATCATCCGTACTATGGCGGCGGGATGCGCATTGCCCCGTCAGCGCGGGCGGATGACGGCCTCCTTCACGTGACCGTTGTCGGCCGCTTGCCGCGCTGGAAACTTCTCTCGATATTTCTGACAGTGTTTTGGGGTGGACATGTACGAATGAAAGAAGTTTCCGTGTTTGCCGGGCGGAACGTGCACATTCGCCCCGCCGCTCCTGTCCCCGTTCACGCGGATGGAGAGGAAGCGGGGGTGGGAGAGGTGTCGGCTTGGATAGAGGCTAGAGGACTGAGAGTGATCGGTGCGGAAACTTTGTGAATGATTGGTACGTATGTGATAAAGAAAAAAGCTGGATGGAGGAGGGCGAGTGATGGGGAAGCGGCTGGTCATGCTTGATGTCGTATTCTATGTTCTGTTGTCGAGGCGTTTGACCGAGCGATCGTGATTCGAGAAATCGTTAGTTGGGGGGATCACGATTCTCTGTATTTTCGGGTTTGCCCGTATCTCGAAAATCATCTCGGAGCGGGAGAACCGTCATCACCCGGTGTGAGTGTAGAGGGGGGCGTTCGAAAGCAAAGCGGGCAACTGAAGAAACAGGGGAAGAAAGGAATGGCACTGCACATGGCTAAAAGCCAAGGCTGTTTCCAACGCGCGTTGGAAACAGCCTTTCTCATCTGAAACCGGGAAGAACCTCCACTTCTGCGTGTACGCAGGTGGCGGGAGTATATCATTCTAAACTCATTTTCTATTCTTTTCTTGCTTGTTCCGTTTCCCGTGGACTGCCGGATGGTCGGCTTTCACTTGCGGTGCGGCTGCCTGTTTCAGTTGTTGTGAATGGGAAACCGAGACACGGGCCTCTGCTTGTTTGTTCACAGCGGTTGCCGCTTGGTGTTTTTGGCCGTTTGCTTTGGCGCTGGCAGCAGCATTCCGGTGAGCATTGCCCTTTGTTTCCACTTTGATCGCTTGCGTGGAGGACGATTTCGTTTCTGCTTTTATGCCGGTGTTCGTTTGTTCATTTTGCTGAATCGCTGCCTTGTCTTCCGCCGGCGCGGATATAGGAGCTGGCTTTTCTGTTTCGGTTGATTCAGGAGCGGATGGCGCGCTTTCGTTTTTCGATTCTTCCGTTTCGTCAGTTGGCGTTGTCGTTTTGTTGTCCGTTTCCTCTACCTCACCACTTCGTTGTGCTTGTTTTGCCAGCCGTTTTTCAATTTTGGCTTCCAGTTTTTGTTTCGCTTTGTCAATGTTGCGAGCAAGCACTTCTTTGGCGCGCGGATTTTTCACCTGTTCCAACGCCGTTTGCAAGGCTATAATGTTTTGGGAAAACTTTTCTTCTAGCTGCTGGCGCAATGCCTCGACATCGGTTTCCGCTCTTTCGCCGTTTTGTTCGTCCGCTTGTTTTGTCCCTTCGTAGACGTCCCAAGCTGCCTCTTGTTGTTTGAGGGCATTAGCGAGCACTTCTTTTGCTTGCTCGATCTCTCCTTGTTCGAGCAACGCTTTTGCTTCGGCAAGCCGCTCCTCGGCGAACTCAGCGAGCCGTTTCGCCTTTTCGGCGTCGTCAAACGTGAGGGCGAGCTCAATTTTTTCGATCATTGTTTTGACGAAGTAGAAAAAGTCGCCTGGCAACAAAGTCGGGGCGTCATCGTTGGCGTTGACTGTTGTTTCTGTCATTGTGTTCTTATTTGTTTGCCCCTCGATGTCCGTGCTGGCGAACGCCAGCGAATGATAGGGAGCGAGTGCAACGGTCGCGGCGAGCGCACTTGCGGACAGCACTCGGGGGAAGGTGAAGCGTTTGGTTGTCATCGTTAGTCCTCCTTTGTTTCATTCGATTTGGTTTGTCTCGCTATAATCCATTCGCGGCTTGCCTGTTCTTTTTTGGCCGCCATGGAGAAAAAACGGCCGAAAGAAGCAGAAAAGTAGAAAAGAAAGGGAAAACATGCGACTCTATTCGCGATTTGGCAAATAACTGCTTATTTGGTATAATAGGGACGAGTTTATTGAAAACGATGTGTGAGCACGACTCCTGCCAATCGGTTTGGTAGGAGTTTGTTTTTGCCATCAGCGCTTGATGAGGCCAAGGAATTAGGATGAAACACTCACTGCCCAACGCTTGTGCTAGGAGGAAAGGAGTATATTGGTGATGACGGAGCGGATTGATGAGATTATGGACGTTTGCTTGCTGGCAGGAAAATTGATGCTTGAAAGCGGCGGAGAGACGTATCGAGTGGAAGATACAATGACGCGTATCGCCGCTTCATTTGGCATGTCGCGCTCCCACGGTTATGTCACACCAACGGCCATTATTTTTTCCATTGAGGGGACAGACTCAACCAGACTGATCCGCATTTCCGAGCGCTCGACTGATTTAGCGAAAGTAGCGATCGTGAACGATATTTCCCGGCGCATCAGCCGTGGTGAATTGACGCTTGAAAAGGCACGAAAGGAGCTCGAGGATGTCGGGCGCGCCCCGATGGGTTACCCTCTTTGGCAGCAAACTGCCGCTGCAGCGTTAGCGAGTGCTTGTTTTGCGTCATTGATTGGAGGGATGGTTCACTTTTTCCCATCACTTTTTTCCGGAGGGGTGGCGTTTTGGTGTTTTGAAATGGTGCATCGGTTTGTGAAAATCCGGTTTTTCGCGGAATTTTTTGCTGCTTTTGTCGCCGGGGGGCTTGTATTGTTAATGGTGCAGGCTGGATTTGGAGGGGATGTCGGGCACATGATCATCGGCTCGGTGTTGCCGCTCGTGCCGGGGTTGGCCATTACGAACGCGGTTCGCGACTTAATGGCCGGCCATCTCATCGCCGGGTTGTCGCGCGGGGCCGAGGCGTTTTTGACGGCGTTTGCGATCGGCACCGGCATCGCCTTTGTTTTATCGATTCGATGATAGGGAGCATAGGTTATGATCGTTATGCAGTTGCTGCTTAGCTTTGTCGCGTCAACGTTGTTTGGCATGATTTTTAATGTTCCGCCGCGGCTGTTGCCGCATAGCGGATTTGTCGGGATGAGCGGATGGGCGGCCTATACGTTTGCCGTACGTTCGAGCGTAGACAGTGTGATTGCGACGTTTATGGCCGCGTTTTTCGTCGCCTTTTTAAGCAATGCGTTTGCTCGGCGCTATCGGGCGCCGGCAACCATTTTTATTGTTCCTGGCATTCTCCCGCTCGTGCCAGGTGGGACGGCATTTGAAGCGATGCGTCATGTCGTCATGAACGACTACAATGCAGCGATTCCTTTGGCGGCAAAAGCGTTGATGATTTCCGGTGCGATTGCGATGGGGCTCATTTTTTCTGAGGTCGTCAACCAACTGGCGAAGCGCCGTCATCATTAATTGCTTTTGGTTGTTTTTTCCTAACCACTCGCCTATCGTTGCATTTGCCTGTTTGAATATTATAATAAGTATAATCGTGTTTTTCATGTGGACTTCAAAGAGCGGGGGAGAGAGCGGAATGAAAGAAATAGTTGGGCAGATGAAAGCGGAGTTATGGGACATTTTTGACTATCTTCATCGTCATCCAGAAATTAGTTGGGAAGAATGGGGAACAACAGAGTTTGTTCGTCAAGAACTGGAGCGCGAAGGGTATCGGTTGCGGACGTTTGCCGATTGTCCGGGCGTGGTGGCGGAAATCGGCACTGGGCCGTTTATGGTCGGCGTGCGCAGTGATATGGATGCTCTTTGGCAAGAAGTGAACGGCGTTTGGCAGCCGAACCATGCGTGCGGGCACGACGCGCATATGACGATCGTGCTCGGGGTGGCGAAGCTGCTTCGCCGCATCGGCTATAAGCCGCCGGGGACGCTCCGGTTTTTGTTCCAGCCGGCCGAAGAGAAAGGGACAGGGGCGTTGAAGATGATGGAAAAGGGAGCGGTCGATGGAATGTCGTTTTTGTACGGCGTTCATTTGCGGCCGGTTCAAGAAGTCGAGAGCGGGTATGCGGCGCCGGCGATCGTTCACGGGGCGGCGCAATGCATTGAAGGGCGGATTCGCGGTGTGGCGGCGCACGCAGCGCGGCCTCATTTAGGCGTCAATGTCATTGAAGTCGGCAGCGCCATCGTGCAGGAGCTCAGCAAAATTCATGTTGACCCGCAAGTGCCGGCGTCGATCAAAATGACAAAGTTTCATGCCGGTGAAAAAGATGCGAACACGATCCCGGATTACGCCGAGTTCGCCTTAGACTTGCGGGCGCAGACGAACGAGGCGATGGAGCGGCTCGTCGAAGGATTGCGCCATGTGGTCAATGGAGTCGCTGCGATTTACGGGGCGGAGATTGAGCTGGTGGAACGGACGCGCATCGTTGCCGCCCACCCTGACTCCGATGCTCAGCAACTCATGAAAGAAGCGATCATCGCTGTTTTAGGAGCAGAGAGATGCGTTCCGCCGGTGGTAACCTCTGGGGGAGAGGATTTCCATTTTTACGGTTTCCAAAGACCCAACCTAAAAACAACGATGCTCGGGTTAGGCTGTGACTTGCGCCCTGGGCTCCATCATCCGCAGATGACATTCCGGCGCGACGATTTGCTTTCCGGCATTGAAATTTTGGCGCGAACGGTCATTAATACGTTTGCGACGTTTGCGCCACAGGGAGAGAAAGAACGTGTCTCTGTCGCTGCAAATCATTGAGACGATGGAACAGCTAAAAGAAATGGCTGAGTTGGAGGCGGACGTTTGGGGGACAGCCCCAATCCCGCTTCACCAAACGTTGACAGCGGTGAAAAACGGCGGCATTGCGATCGGGGCGTACGCGGACGGAAAACTTGTCGGCTTTGTCTATAGTTTTCCTGGAATGCAAAACGGGGAAGTGTATCTTTGTTCGCACATGATGGGGATTGCCAAACCGTTTCGCGATCAAGGGATCGGCTACCGTTTGAAAATGAAGCAGGCGGAAGAAGCGCGGCGGCGCGGCTATCGGAGCATCCGCTGGACGTACGATCCGCTGCAAAGCCGCAATGGCTACCTAAACTTAGCGAAGTTGGGGGCGGCAGCCGTGGACTATGTCGAGAATTGCTACGGCCAGATGGACGATGCATTGAACAGCCAGCTGCCGTCGGATCGTTTTCTTGTCGAATGGCGGTTGGATGAACCTCGAACCGGAGAAAGGATTTCGATCGCCGCTCTTTCCGAGGCCAGAAACGCAGCCGTGCTTGAGGCGGGCAAAACGGTGGATGGATGGTTGCGGCCGGTGCTGAGGGATGTCGATGAAAAAGCGGCGCCGTTGCTGTTGACGGCCATCCCGCTTGATTTTCCGCAGCTAAAGGAGCGGAATCTCGCCTTGGCGTTGGAGTGGCGGCTTTCGACACGAGCCTTGTTTGTCCGGCTGTTCGCTGAAGGTTGGATCGCCGTCAATGCCATGCTCCGCAAAGGGGAGCCAGTGATGCACTACATATGGGTGCGGCAGGAGGAATGGCTGCGAAAAAAGGGGGAGAACGATGGCTATTGAGATCGATTACATTCTGTTGCGCCATATGAAAATGAAACTGAAGGCGCCATTTACGACCAGTTTTGGCTCGTTTCAAACGAAGGAATTCATTTTAGTGGAAGCAGTCGACCGCAACGGCGTCTCGGGCTGGGGGGAATCAGTGGCGTTTTCGGCTCCGTGGTATAGTGAGGAAACGGTGAAAACGAACTGGCATATGCTTGAAGAGTTTCTCGTGCCGCTCTTGTTTTCGAAGCCGCTTAGGCATCCAGCGGAATTGCCAGAACGATTTGCCGCCATCCGCCAAAACAACATGGCGAAAGCAGCGCTTGAAGGGGCGGTGTGGGATTTGTATGCGAAGCGGCTTGGCGTTCCGCTTTATCAGTCATTGGGCGGAACGAAAAGGGAGATTGAAGTCGGCGTCAGCATCGGCATCCAGCCGAAAGTCAGCGATTTGCTTCGGGTCATTGAACGGTATGTGGCTCAAGGATATCGGCGGATCAAGGTGAAAATCAAGCCGGGCTGGGACGTTGATGTCATCCGCGAAGTACGGAGGGCGTTTCCGGATGTGCCGCTCATGGCGGATGCGAATTCGGCATACACACTTGCCGATGTGGATCGGCTGAAAGCGCTCGATGAATTCGGGCTGATGATGATCGAACAGCCGCTGGCAGCTGACGATCTCATGGATCATGCGCGATTGCAGGCGCTCCTTGAGACGCCGCTTTGCCTTGATGAAAGCGTTCGTTCCTATGACGATGCACGCAAGGCGCTTGAACTTGGCAGCTGCCGCATCATCAATATTAAAATTGGGCGCGTGGGCGGATTGGAGGAAGCGAGGCGCATTCATCATCTTTGCCTTGAGCGCGGCGTGCCGGTCTGGTGCGGGGGAATGCTCGAAGCGGGCGTTGGGCGTGCCCACAATATCGCCATCACGACATTAGAAAACTTTACCCTTCCCGGCGATACCGCCGCGTCGTCCCATTATTGGGAGCGGGATATTATCACGCCGGAAGTCGAGGTGCAAGGCGGCTTGATTCGCGTGCCGGACGCCCCCGGCATCGGCTATAACGTCGACCGCCGCCAAGTCGAGCGGTATACACAGTTTTCCAAGTTGTTCCATTGCGCGACGACGGCATAAAGCGGATCGCATTCAATAAGCATTCCAAGGAGTTTACATAAAGGGGAAAAGAAAAAATGATCATAAGACCCATTGAGGTTAGCGATGCGGAAAATTTCTTGGAGTTGCGCAAAAAAATTGATGAATCTGGTTTTATGTTATTTGAGCCTGGCGAACGGCAAACAACGGTTGAACAACAAAGTCAATCGATTGAAAGAATGCTGTCTGAACCGAACAAAATGATCTTTGTTGCTGAAATGGAAAACAAACTTGTTGGGTTCATTGCAGTCATAGGAGGCGATGTAAAGCGAAATCGGCATTCTGCCAATGTTGTTTTGGGAGTTCTTGAAGACTATCAAGGACAAGGCATTGCCACGAAACTGTTCCATGAAGCGTTTGAGTGGGCAAAGGAAGTCGGGATTTCGAGATTAGGACTTACAGTGATGAAAGGGAACGATAAGGCGTTCAGCTTATATAGGAAGATCGGGTTCGTATTAGAAGGAGAAAGGATTCAATCGTTAAGAGTGAACGGGGAATTTGTCAATGAATATTATATGTATAAACTGTTATAGCACTCATTTGAAGCTGGCCCAAAACGCGTTGGCGCTTTGGGCCAGCTCTTTGTTCGTGGCGTTATACCCGTCCGATTCCGGTGTTCGCTTTGACGACAATTTCGGTATATTTCTTTTCGTCCGCTTTTTTCGACGAGACGAGCGTTCCGATGATGGCGCCGATAAAACCGAGCGGAATGGAAATAATGCCTGGGTTGGCGAGTTTAAAGAGCGGCTCGCCAACGAAAATGGCGGCTCCTGGCTGCGGCGACCAGACGTTTGGACCGAAGAAGACGAGCAACAGGGCGCTGATCAAGCCAACGAGCATACCAGTGATGGCTCCTGTCGTATTAAAGCGGCGCCAGAAGATTGTAAAGACGATCGTCGGCAAGTTGGCGCTGGCAGCGACGGCAAAGGCGAGCGATACAAGGAAGGCAACGTTCATTTTTTGTGCAAACAGCGCTAACAAAATCGATAATACCGAGACGCCGACCGATGCCCAGCGCGCTGCCAGCATTTGTTCTTTTTCCGTTGCCTGGCCGCGCCGGATGATGTGGCTGTAAAAGTCATGAGCAAACGCCGAGGCGGCTGACAACACAAGCCCGGCGACAACCGCCAAAATCGTGGCAAAGGCAACAGCGGCAACAAAAGCGAATAAGAAATCTCCACCAAGCGCTTCAGCTAGCAGCGGGGCTGCCATATTGCCGGCGGGGTCAGCGGCGACGATTTTATCATGACCGACAAACGCAGCGGCGCCAAATCCTAAAAAGATGGTTAAAACATAGAAAATACCGATAACCCATGTTGCATAAACGACTGACTTGCGCGCAGTCGGTGCGTCTTTGACGGTGAAGAAGCGGATCAAAATGTGCGGCAATCCAGCCGTCCCTAAGACGAGCGCCAAGTTGAGCGAAATCGTGTCCAGCGGATTTTTAAACTTGTTGCCCGGGTTTAAAAACGCATCACCAAGCGGTGTTGCTGTTTTCATCTCGTGGAACATTTTGGCGATGCTGAAGTCGAATTTGGCAAAGACGATTAAGGAAATGATAAATGTACCGACCATCAACAAGACGGCTTTGATGATTTGCACCCAGCTCGTGGCCGTCATGCCGCCGAACACGACATACACGGTCATTAAAATGCCGACGATCAAGACCGAATAAATGTAATCGAGCCCAAGCAGGAGCTTAATAAGGCCGCCGGCGCCGACAAGTTGTGCAATCATATAAAAAGTCGAGATGGCGATCGTATTCAAGGCGGCGACACCGCGCACTTTTTTATCATCAAAACGGGCGGCGATCATGTCGGCCATCGTGTATTTGCCGAGGTTGCGAAGCGGCTC
Source organism: Geobacillus sp. 46C-IIa (assembly GCF_014679505.1). GTDB lineage: Bacteria > Bacillota > Bacilli > Bacillales > Anoxybacillaceae > Geobacillus. The sequence continues at coordinate 2,519,794 of NZ_CP061474.1, read as the reverse complement.
GGCGACGATATACAGGACGACAAGATAGGCAACAAGGAAACCGATGCTGTAGAAGAAGCCGTCAAATCCAGCCAGGGCGATCATGCCGGCAATGCCTAAAAAGGAGGCGGCAGACATATAATCGCCGGCGATGGCCAGTCCGTTTTGCCATCCGGTTAGGCTGCTGTCAGCGGTGTAAAAATCGCTCGTCGTTTTCGTCCGTTTCGAGGCATAGTACGTAATGACAAGCGTCAAGGCGACGATGACGAGGAAGAGGAAAAAGGCTAATCCGTTCATTAAGCGTTTCCTCCTTCCTTCGCTTCCTGTTTTACTTGTTCAACGATGTCGTCAAACTTGGCAGCCCGTTTCGAATAAAGGATGCATAAAGCCCAAGTCATGGCAAATTGTGCGAAGGCGAACAGCCATGCCCAACTAACCGGCCCGATTGCTGGCGCGTTGAGCATGTTTGAGTACGACGTCAAGATCGGAAGGGTGAGGTAAAATGCAAAGAAAAAGACCGTCGCTGGAATAATAAAGGCTTTTTTCTCTCGGATAAGTCCACGAAACGAGGTGGATTGGGCGATTGCTTCATAATCAACAACTGCCTGTTCGGCAAAGGATTGTTTTTTTACTGCCATATGGATCCCTCCCTGTCTTTGTTAAAGCGTTTTCAAATGAGATGACGAAACATAAAGGCCGACAGCGTCAGGAAACCTCCTTTCTTGTCACAAATTTGTCACACATCCATTATATATTTATCTGAAAAATTTGTAAATTGATTTTTTGTTATTATTAGAGAAATTTTTTTGCTTTACCGCATAAAACAAAAAAATTTTTTTCTGTTTTTCTTATTTTCGCACTTTACAAAAAAACAAAGATCATGTAAAATGCTCACTGTGTCTGTCGATCAAATTCGACAATTTTCTACAAAAAAACAGCAAGGGGAGACATCCGATGAATTTGTTTCGTAAAAAACCGATTGAGGCGCTTTTAAACGAATCGGGGGCGAAAGGAGCCTCGCTGCGGAAAGAGTTAGGCGCATTCGACTTAACGATGCTCGGCATCGGTGCCATTATCGGGACGGGCATTTTCGTCCTGACCGGGGTGGCTGCGGCAGAGCATGCCGGTCCGGCGCTCGTTCTCTCGTTTATTCTATCCGGGTTAGCGTGCGTGTTTGCGGCGCTTTGTTACGCTGAGTTTGCTTCGACCGTACCAGTGTCGGGAAGCGCGTACACATATAGCTATGCCACATTTGGCGAGCTGTTCGCTTGGATTTTAGGTTGGGACTTGATTTTGGAATATGGGGTCGCTTCATCGGCGGTCGCCGCCGGCTGGTCCGGCTATTTCCAAGGTCTGCTCGCTGGGTTTGGCATCGAGCTGCCGAAGGCGCTCACGAGCGCATATGACCCGGAGAAAGGCACAATCATCGATTTGCCGGCTATTCTCATTATTTTGTTCATTACGTTTTTACTGAACATGGGTGCGAAAAAATCGGCCCGTTTCAATACGGTCGTGGTTTTTATTAAAGTGGCTGTCATCTTGCTTTTCTTAGCGGTTGGCGTTTGGTATGTCAAGCCGGAAAACTGGACGCCGTTTATGCCATATGGATTTGCAGGTGTTGCGACCGGCGCTGCAACAGTGTTTTTCGCTTACATCGGGTTTGATGCGGTGTCGACCGCGGCGGAAGAAGTGCGCAACCCGCAGCGCAATATGCCGATTGGCATCATCGTGTCGCTGCTTGTCTGCACGTTATTGTACATCGCCGTTTCGCTCGTGCTGACGGGCATCGTTCCGTACGATCAATTGAACGTGAAAAACCCGGTGGCGTTCGCGTTAAACTACATCAATCAAGACTGGGTCGCCGGCTTTATTTCACTCGGGGCGATCGGAGGCATCACGACGGTGCTGCTTGTCATGCTTTACGGGCAGACACGCCTCTTTTATGCGATCAGCCGCGACGGCCTGTTGCCGAAAGTGTTTGCGCGCATTAGCCCGACCCGCCAAGTGCCGTACGTCAACACATGGCTGACCGGTGCCGCTGTTTCGGTATTTGCCGGCGTCATCCCGCTGAACAAACTGGCGGAATTGACGAACATTGGGACGCTCTTTGCCTTTATTACCGTTTCAATCGGCGTTCTTGTGCTGCGCAAAACGCAGCCGAACTTAAAGCGGGCGTTCCGCGTCCCGTTCGTTCCGGTCGTCCCGATTTTAGCGGTGTTGTTCTGCGGCTACTTAGTTCTTCAGCTTCCGATGACGACATGGATCGGTTTTATCTCGTGGTTGTTAATCGGCGTGGTCATTTACTTTGTCTACGGCCGCAAGCATAGCGCACTTAATGAAACGGCTGAGAGCGAAGAGAAAGCAGGCTGATTGGCCGACTGAAAAAGAAGAGGCTTTCCTGAACCGAGAGGTGGGAAAGCCTCTTTTTCGTTCGGTTACACGCGAATGGCAACGAAACAATATACTCCATTATTAGGAAGGAAAATGATGATATGGACCAACGGGGAAAAATCGATCATTTTGCAAGGTGTATACGTATACTTCTCGAGTTCGGTGAGTAAGATCAGCGATCCGATACGTTTAGACTCCCGCCTGGAATGATTTTTTTCTTGAATGACGCCCGTATTTCCCTTACTATGTACGAATAGTGTAAAGAAAAAGCGTCAGTCCGTCTTGTATAAGCGGGGTGAAATCGATGTTTGGCACATTATTAAAAAAGAGAGAAAGAACGCTTGAACGGACGGTTGAGGAAATTCAACGGGGGAATGAAGCGCTTCGCAACGAACTCATCCAACAATATAAGCCGTTTATCGCCAAAACGGTTTCGAGCGTGTGCAAGCGGTTCATTCGTGAAGAGGATGACGAAGCGAGCATCGGGTTGATCGCTTTTAACGAGGCGATTGAGAAATATGCGCCGCATAAAGGAGGTTCCTTCCTCTCGTTTGCCGAGCTGCTCATTAAACGGCGCCTTATCGATTACATTCGGAAAGAGGCGAGAACACGAGATGCAGTATGGTATACGGAGGATAGGGGAGACGGCGAGCAAACGGCGCAAGCGTACTTGGACGCCAAGCTCTCTGTCGATGAATTTTACAAGCAAATCGAACAGGAGCAGCGTCGGGAAGAAATCATCCATTACCAGCAAGTGCTGAAACAATTCGGCATTCATTTTCACGATTTAGTTGAACAGTCGCCAAAACATAAAGACGCCCGCCTAAACGCCATCCGCGTAGCCCAACTCCTCGTAGAGAAAGAGGAGCTGCTTGGCCTGTTGTTTCAAAAAAAACAGCTGCCGATCAAACAGTTGGAAACGATGGCGTCCGTCAGCCGCAAGACGATTGAGAGAAACAGAAAATACATTATTGCGGTCGCGGTCATTTTGGCGGGCGATTATATTTACTTAAAGGACTATATAAAAGGGGTGCTTCCATCGTGAAGAAGGGGATTGTGCTGGAATTGGACGAAGAGTTTGTCACCGTATTGACGACCGAGGGAGAATTTCTTCGGGTGAAAAAGGAAGGGGAGTATGAAGTTGGGGAAGAGATTGAGGCAGGTGCAGGAAAAAAAACCTTTCCATTTCACCGTCGTTCGTTTCGATATGCACTGGTGAGCGCTTTGGCAGCGGCCGTGCTGCTTGTCACCACTTGGATTCAGTGGCCTTCCGACGCGGTGTACGCATATATGTCGATCGACATTAATCCGAGCATTGAAGCGGGGGTCGACGATGACCTGCACGTATTGACGTTAAAGGCATATAATGAGGAAGGAAAAAACGTGCTCGCCGCGCTCCCTCCATGGAAAGATAAACCATTTTCTGCGGTGGCGGAACAAATTATTGTATTAAGCGAAAAAAAGGGCTATTTAAAGGAAGGCGGCGAAGTGTTCATTACAACAGTGGAAAAAGAGCGTGATGCGTCCTCGGCGCGGAAGTTGTCCGCTGAGCTCGCTGAAATCCAGCGGTCGGTGGCGGACGACCGGATCGTTATCAAAACGGCGAACAGCACGATGGAAGTGCGCAGCCGGGCAGTTGAACAAGGAATGACGACCGGAAAACTATTGCAGATTGAGAAAAAAGCAAAACCGGCCTCGTCCACATCCACCAAGCCGAACAAAGAGAAAGGACAAAGCGGAAACAAGGAAAAGAAACCATCACCAGCAAAAGGGCAAAAACTAGAGCAACCGGCGCAAATGAAACAAAAGCATGGTGAACAGAAACCAAAGCAGCAGAAAAAAGAAAAACAGCCGTTGCACGAGCGAAAAAACACCGATTCAAATAAAGAAAGTCCCCCGTCGGACAAAGAGATTTCTCCGAAAGGGAAAAACCATGGGAACGCCCGTCCGCCGCGGCCGGGCGGTCATTATGTAGAGAAAAAGGCGGCGGATGGCCGGCACGACCGCAGCAACAAGAAAGATCGCCGCGAGCCGGCGAACACCCACCGCCAGCCGAAAATCATCGATTCCAAAACGAAAAAAGCCGAGTGATCACGCTCGGCTTTATTCTGTTCTCCGTCCTGCCAGCTCGCTTTGCGCTTGGGCGACGAGCCGTTTCGTAATTTCCCCGCCGACGGAGCCGTTGGCGCGCGAAACAGTGCCAGCCCCGAGCTGCACGCCAAACTCTTGGGCGATTTCGTATTTCATTTGTTCCAATGCTTGTTCAATGCCTGGAACAAGCAGTTTGTTGCTTCCACGTGCCATTCTTTTTGCCTCCTTCGTCATGTTTCGATGTGGCATCATTAGTATAAGCAAACCGTTGGTGGGGTATAGGTGGGAATTAAAGGGAGAATTTATCACAAAAAAAAAGATTGCAAACGTTTTCGATTCGTGGTTATAATGAAATTAACAACAGGATCCGAAACGTTTTGGAGGAATAGCAGTGACAACGATTAAAGATATCGCCAAAGCGGCAGGGGTTTCCATTACTACCGTTTCACGTGCATTAAACGGCTATTCCGATGTCAATGAAAATACGAGGCAAAAGATCATTGATATCGCTAAACAATTAAACTACAGTCCGAATACGCTCGCGCGCGGGCTTGTCATGAACAAATCGAAAACGATCGGATTGCTCGTTTCCGGACTGACAAGGGACAGCGCCAAGGACAATTTTACGTTTGAAGTGCTAGCCGGTGTTAACGAATATGTAAGTGAAGTCGATTACGATATGGTGCTGTTCAGTACGACATCGACAAAACAGCGGGAAAAAACGTACACCCAATTGTGCCGCGAGCGCCGTGTCGATGGAGCGATTTTGCAAGGAATTCGCACCGACGACCCGTACTTGCACGAGGTTGTGGAGAGTAATATCCCGTGCGTTTTAATCGATATTCCCATCGAGTCGAAGACTGTCGGCTATGTAACGACGGATAATGTACTTGGGGCGAAAAAAGCGGTGCGCCATTTAATTGAACTCGGGCATAAACGAATTGCCATGATTAACGGCTATGAATACGCCTTTGTGAGCGAACAACGGCTGAAAGGATTTAAGGAGGCGCTGCTTGAAGCTGGGTTGCCAGTGCGGGAATATTGGATTGCGAACGGGGCGTTTCGTGAAGAAATTGCCGAGCAAGAAGCGTTGCGATTGCTTCAGCACTACCCAGAAATAACGGCGTTCTTTTGCGCCAGCGATTTAATGGCATTAGGTGTGATTAAAGCGGCAAAACGGCTTGGAAAGCAGGTGCCGGATGACGTTGCGGTCATCGGTTATGATGACATTATTTTAGCTTCATATTCCGCGCCCTCGCTGTCAACAATCGCCCAAGATAAGTTCGCTATGGGATATGAAGCCGCCATGCTGCTCATCGCTATGCTGGAAGGAAAGGCGGATTCGCATGTAAAAATTTTGCAAACAGAGTTAAAAGTTCGAGAATCGACAGTCAAAGGAATCAAGTAACCGATGCGTTATTGGTGAAAGAAGAGGGGAATATATTTTTTGCGAAAAACTGAAAACGTTTCGGGTTAAAAAGGAAGCATATCCATTGATAAAAGCGCTCTCATGATAAATTTCTTTTTATTTAATTCCGAAACGTTTTGGGTTTGGTAGAAAGCAGAAAACATCAACAGGGGGAAGCAACATGGATTACCGTGTGATCAAGGAAAATGATTTATTTTTATTAACAGACCGTGAGGGAAATATTCCAGAGCACCATCCGTACGGGCTTGGTTTATACATGAAAGACACCCGTTTTTTAAGCAAATGGGATTTGCGCATTAACGGGGAAAAACCGATTTTGCTGTCGTCTGACGCTGCGGAAAATTATGTTGCCACGATTTTGCTGACGAACCCGCATATGGAGAAAAGCGGAGAAGTGGTGTTATGGCGCGAATCGGTTGAAATTGAGCGGAAGCGCTTCATATATGAGGACGTTCTCTATGAAACGATAAAACTAAAAAACTATCACCCAAAGCCGGTACAGTTTGAAGTCAGTGTACATATCGATGCTGATTTTGCCGACATGTTTATCGTGCGGGGATTTCAGACCGGGGAAGTTGGAAAGCGGACTGAGAAGACGATGGGTCATCGTTCGTTAACGTTTGGCTATGTGGGGGCGGATGGAATCAAGCGGGCGACACGAGTCGCCTGGGATCGGCCGGAAAAAGCGGTGTTTGAATACGGAGAAATCTCTTTTCATTTTGCTCTCCAACATGCAGAAGAGCAAACCATCACATTTGCGATTGCGCCGCATATAGGCCAAGAGGAAGGGAAACAATTTGTTCCGTTAGAGGAAGCATTTTACCGCCTAAAGGAATCATACTGTCGCTGGGAGGAAAAGACAGCGAAAGTCACAACGGACGATCATCGCCTGGAGCGTCTCGTTCGCCGCGGGATCGTCGATTTGCGGGTGCTGCTGACAGACTTAGGATATGGGCCATTTCCTGTTGCCGGGCTGCCATGGTTTGGCGTGCCGTTTGGCCGTGATAGCCTGATCGCCGCACTGCAACTGTTGCCGTTCAACCATGAGGTCGCCAAAGGGACGTTGCTGACGATGGCCCACTATCAAGGGAAAAAGGAAGATCCATGGCGGGATGAGCAGCCGGGAAAAATCATGCATGAAATTCGTTTTGGCGAGCTGGCCAACACGAATCAAATTCCGTTTACCCCTTACTATGGAACGATTGATGCCACTCCACTGTTTTTAGTGCTGCTGGCTGAGTACGTAAAATGGACGGGAGATTTTGATCTTGTCGTCCAACTGCGCGAACATATTGATGCGGCGCTCGTTTGGATCGATCAGTACGGCGACCGCGACGGGGATTTGTTTGTTGAGTACCATCAGCAATCGAGCAAAGGAATCGCTAACCAAGGGTGGAAAGATTCCGGGGACTCGATTGTTCACCGGAACGGTGAATACGCCCGCTCCCCAATCGCTCTTGTCGAAGTGCAAGGGTATGTATACCAAGCGAAAACGGCGCTTGCTGATATTTTCGAGCATCTTGGCGAACCAGAGCGGGCTAAGGAGTTGCGCCATCAGGCGAAAGCGTTGAAAGAGCGGTTCGACGAGCAATTTTGGATGGAAGATGTGAAATTTTACGCCATCGCTCTAGACGAAAAGAAGGAACAAGTTGGGACGGTGACGTCAAACCCCGGACATGTGTTGTTGTCAGGAATGTTGAATAAAGAGCGGGCCGAGGCGGTTGTCCGGATGCTTTTATCTGCGAAGATGTTCTCCGGCTATGGGATTCGGACAATGGGAGAGGGTGAAGCTGGATACAATCCGATCAGTTACCATAACGGAAGCGTATGGCCGCATGACAACAGCTTGACTTTGCTTGGCCTCAGCAAGCTAGGCAAGCATCGCGAGGCGAAGACGGTGATTC